>JBCCDU010000006.1:0-83595 GCA_039030715.1 Pseudomonadota bacterium | reverse complement strand
CACGGCCAAGATCTGCCTGATCAAGGATCAGACGCCCAAGACCTCCCGCGTGTTCGAGGTGGCGCGCACTTATCGGTTCAAGAAAGGCTCGGGCATGCCGATCTCGATCCCGGTGATCGATATGGTGGAGATCGGGGCCGGGGGCGGCTCCCTCGCCCATGTCGACGCGATGCGCCAGATCCGGGTGGGTCCCGAAAGCGCGGGGTCCGAGCCTGGCCCGGCCTGCTATGGGCGTGGCGGGGCGCGGCCTGCCGTGACCGATGCCGATCTGGTGCTGGGCAGGCTGGATCCGGAAAATTTCGCGGGCGGATCGATCGCCCTGCATCCCGATGCCTCCGCCACCGCCCTCACTGCCGAGGTTGGCGATACGCTACAGATGGATGCCCAAACGGCGGCTTTTGGCGTGGCTGAAGTGGTTGACGAGAACATGGCCAACGCCGCCCGGGTCCACGCGGTGGAAAACGGAGAGGATTTGGCGGAATACACGATGATCGCTTTCGGTGGGGCGGCGCCGCTTCATGCCGGACGCCTCTGCGAAAAGCTTGGGGTCGAACGACTGCTCGTGCCTCCTGGCGCTGGTGTCGGGTCGGCCATCGGTTTTCTGCGTGCGCCTTTCAGCTTCGAGGCGACCCGCAGCCTCTATATGCGTCTGTCGGATTTTGCGCCCGAAACCATCCGCGACCTGCTGTCAGAGCTGCAGGCGGAGGCGACGCGGTTCGTCCGGTCCTGCGATGCCGACGCCGAGATCCTGTCCGAGTTCAAAGTCTATATGCGCTATACCGGGCAGGGGTGGGAGATCCCTGTGCCCCTAACGGCTGAGCAGGCGATGAACCCCGACCGCGCCACCTTCCAGCGACGCTTCGAGGAGGATTACACCAAGCTCTTCGGTCGTGCGGTCGAAGGGATGGATATCGAAATCACCGTCTGGGCGGTCAACGCGACCACCCCGCAGGAGGCTGTTGCCCCGATCCAGGAGCAGGGCGGCGGCAATGCTGCGCAGACCGCAGGTGCTCGCAGCCTGTTCGACCCCGCCAGGGGCGAGGCGATGGACGCCGCGGTCGTCCTCCGCGATCAGATGAAGACGGGCCAGACCGTCGCGGGCCCCGCAGCCATCACCGAGGACGAGACGACGGTCATCCTGCCCGCCAGCCGCCGCGCGATCCGCCAGCCCGATGGCTGCATCGATGTGCTGATCAAAGCCTGAGGATACCCAGATGACCCAATCCAGTTCGACCGTCTCGCATCAGGTGATGTGGAATCGCCTAATCTCGGTGGTGGAGGAGCAGGCCCAGGCGCTGGTGCGTACTGCGTTCTCGACCTCGGTGCGCGAGGCCGGGGACCTCTCGGCCGGGGTCTACGACACCGATGGCCGGATGCTGGCTCAGGCCGTCACCGGCACGCCCGGCCATGTCAATGCGATGGCCGAGGCGGTTGCCCATTTTATCCGCCGCATCGGTCGTCAGAACATGATGGAGGGCGATGTCTACATCACCAATGACCCGTGGGAGGGGACCGGTCACCTGCACGACATTACCGTGGTGACCCCCTCGTTTCTCGACGGCTATTTGGTCGGCTTCTTCGCCTGCACCGCGCATATCGTCGATATCGGCGGGCGCGGCTTTGGGGCCGATGCGAACTCGGTTTACGAGGAGGGGCTTTACATTCCCATCCTGAAATTCGCCGACCAGGGCGAGGTCGACAAGACCCTGGTCCAGATCATCCGGGGCAACGTGCGCGAGCCCGATCAGTTGATCGGCGACATTTACGCGCTGGCGACCTGCAACGAGGTGGGTCACCGGCGGCTGATTGACATGATGCAGGAATTTGGGCTGAGCGATCTGAAGGACATCGCCGAATTCATCATGGAAAACTCGCGTCGTGCGACCATCGAACGGATTGCAGCCCTGCCGCGAGCGACGGCAAGCGGCGCGCTGCGCATTGACGGCTATGACCGCCCCATCGACCTGAAGGTGAAGCTGACGGTGGAGGGCGAGCGTATTCTCTGCGATTTCGACGGCACCTCCGGCGTCGACAAGAAGGGCATCAACGTGCCGCTGGTCTATACCAAGGCCTATGCCTGCTATGCGCTCAAATGTGCGATTGCGCCGGGGATCCCGAACAACGCGGCCAGTTTGGCGCCCTTCGAGATTTCGGCACCGGAGGGCACCATCGTCAACGCGCCCCATCCGGCCCCCGTGGCGCTGCGCCACGTCATCGGCCATATGATCCCCGACACGGTTTATGGCGCGCTGGATCAGATCTTGCCCCGGACGGTCCCGGCGGAAGGGGCGGGCTGTCTCTGCAATTTTCAGGTGTCATTGCGTCCGCGTACCGATGCGCCCGCGCCCGAGGGCACTGTCCGCTCAGAGGTTCTGACCTTCAATTCCGGCGGCTCGGGAGCGCGCCCGACCCTAGACGGGATGAATGCCACCGCCTTCCCCTCCGGCGTCATGACCATGCCGGTGGAGGCGACGGAACAGGTGGGTCCAGTCATCATCTGGCGCAAGGAACTGCGCGCCGACAGCGGCGGGGCGGGCACGCATCGCGGTGGGCTCGGCCAGTACATGGAGGTTGGCGCCCGCGAGGGTCACGAATTCGACATTCAGGCGATGTTCGACCGTGTGGACCATCCCGCGCGCGGCCGCCAGGGCGGCCAGGATGGTGCGCCGACGACAATCGGCCAGGATGACGGCACCAAGATGAAAGGAAAGGGCAAACAGTTCGTGCCCCATGGCCGCAAGGTGATGATGGCCTTCCCCGGTGGAGCAGGCTATGGCACGCCATCTGATCGCGACCCAGCGGCGGTGAGGCGGGACCTCGCGGGCGGATATATCTCGGCAGAGGCCGCCAAGCGCGACTATGGCCTCAGCCAAGCGGATATTGAAGCTGTTGCCGAAGCCGTTAGGCAGGGTAAAGCGGTCTGATCCGGCCCGGCAAACGGCCAGCGGTCGCCCGCTGGCCGTCTCGGTTTGATTGCGGGCTTCACAAGACGAAATCCGTCGCCTCCAGATCGATCCGGCCCGACAGTTCGATCTGCCAATCCTGAACGCCATCGCCGTTCCGGTCAGCCTGGAGGATCGTCGCATCCATGCCCGCCGATTTGAAATAGCGCAGCTCGCCCGCGGTGCCCGAAAACTGGTCGGTGCCGATAAACGCGAAGGCTTGATTGCCACCCTTGGTCGCATCCGCATCTAGGCGGCTGATCTCGATCCGGTCCTGGCCGCTTTCGAAATCGGTGATCACGTCGCGACGGCTGACACCCATCTTGCTGTCGGCCAGGTTGAAATAGACGAACTGGTCCGCGCCCTGTCCGCCGGTCATCCTGTCCTGACCGCCATTGCCATAGAGGACATCGCCGCCCTCGCCGCCCGAGAGCCCATCATCTCCCGCCCGGCCATAGAGGCGGTCGGCCCCCTGCGAGCCAAAGATCAAGTTGTCCGCCGCATCGCCGCGCAGCACGTCGTTTTTGATGCCGCCATGCAGATATTCGATGTCCAGATAGACATCGCCCGCCGCGTCGTTCTCGCCAGCGACTTTGCCCGCCAGATCGGCCACGACGCGCTTCGTGGCGTCGGAGTAGCTTGCCATGTCCAGCCCGGCACCACCGCCCAGGAAGTCGGCGCCTTCGCCGCCCTGCAGGACATCGTCGCCTTCGCCCGCGAAGAGAACATCCGCGCCCTTGCGTCCAATCAGGATGTCATTGCCGCCTTCGCCGCGGATTTCGTCGGCTTCCGACGTGCCAATCAAGGTCTGGTCGACATCCCCACCGATAATCTCAACCAACTCGTCTTGCTCACCCCAATTGGCAAAGGTCAGCCCGCTGAGATCGATCTTCGATGCGGTCGCGTCATGGATCGACAGGATCTCGGTCGCGCCCGCGTTGTCGTTCCCGTCCACCAGCCAGGCTTCGGGGTCTATGCCGCCGAAGGGCTTGGCGTTCAGTTGCAGGATGACATCGACATTGCCTGGGGTATCGGCGAAGTCCAGCATCTCCACATCGCGGATGTTGGTGTTGACATATCTCCAGTTGAAGACGTGGCCGCCCTGATCCGCGACGAGCTCGATCCGGTCATGGCCTTCGCCCCCATTGACATATTCATAGGGATTGCTTCCCTCGCTGATATCACTTGTGAAAAACACGAACCGGTCATCGCCAGCGCCGCCAAAGGCCCGTTCGTTGCCCTTGCCGCCAAAGATGACATCGTCGCCGCCATGGCCGTTGATAACGTCGTTCCCGCCCATTCCCAGGATCGATTCACCGTCCTCGGTGCCATGGAATACTTCGTCGTCATCCGAGCCGATCACATGTTCGAAGCCCAGGATGGTTTCGAACTCGGTCTTGTCGGCGTCGCGATAGACCTTGCGGTCGCGTAGCGAAATCGTGTGGATATCGGCGCTGCTGTCCTCGAAGCTGATCCAGTCGATGCCCAAGCCACCGTTGTAATAGTCGTCGCCGATCACGTCGTCGGTGGCATAGGCCCAGTCGTTGCCGAATCCGCCGCTCAGATTATCGTCGCCGCTTTCGTGCAGGTGGTCGTCGCCAGCGCCGCCATACAGGGAGTTCTTGCCCTGATTGCCATGGAGGGTGTCATCGCCCTCGCCGCCATAAAGCGTGTCGTTGCCACCGGCACCGAACATCAGGTCGTTGCGGTCGAAGCCATAGAGTCTGTCGTCCAGGCTCGAGCCGTTGATCGTGTCATTTCCGGCAAGCGCCAGGGCCAGCATTCCTTCGGGGTCTGAAACGACGCGCGAGAATGCAAACGACACACCGGAAATGCTTACATCGGGCATGTAGAAGTCGTCGTTTCCAAAATCGAATTCCAGGTTCTGGACCAGGCCGGTCGCCGGTTTGTCGTTGAAAAGGTCAAAGCCCAGGCCATAGGCCTGCACGTCTGTGCCCGCTTCGGTCAGCCAGGAAAACTGCGTTTCGTTCTGCGCGGCGCCGGGATCGGGCATCTTGAAGGCCCATTGATCCGGGTTGCCCATATCCAGGGCCTGGGTCGCGTCGAGTGCGTTCAGCAGTGCCATTGTTCGTCTCCTTGCGTGCGGTGGTGCCGATCTGCCGGGCGGGCCTCCACCGCATTCAGGCGCCCCGTATGTCGTGCCAGCGCGCTCTGTCGCCGGGCTGGGCAGACACTCGCCACGCCGCGTTTCAGGCCAATGTCAGGCAGCCGGGAAAAGCGTTTCAGTTGTTGCGGTTGAGGCGTGGGTTCGGTGTTTGGGGGAGCAGTTGCAGGGGTTCGGGTGGGCGTTTTAGTCCGCCGTGCCGCGCCTGTTCGAAACAATTGAAACACCGCAAGCGGGGACGCGACATTCGGCTGAAACATGCGGGGGTCATCTTGCTTTCATAGCCGCTGCTCCCCCTCCGCTCTGAAGCGGAAAGGCGGCGATCGGACCCGCAAAGCAACGAAAGGACATCAGATGAATATGCAAGCAACCGCATCGCCTGCAGCCGCGGCACCCTCGGCAGGGCCTGACATGATGGAGGCGGTAAAATCCAAACAGCAGGGCGCCTGGGGCTCGGGCGACTATGCTCGGATCGGTGTCACCTTGCAGATCGTGGGCGAGCAATTGGCCGAGGCTGCCGATGTCCGCCCGGGCGAGCGCGTGCTCGACGTGGCTGCTGGGAATGGCAATGCCACACTCGCAGCCGCACGCCGTTTCGCCGATGTGATCTCCACAGACTATGTGCCCACGCTGCTCGACAAGGGCCGGGCTCGCGCCGAGGCCGAGGGCATGAATGTCACCTTCCGCGCGGCGGATGCCGAGGCGCTGCCCTACGACGCGGATCGCTTCGATGCGGTGCTCTCGACCTTTGGGGTCATGTTCACGCCCAATCAGGCAGGCTCGGCGGCCGAGATGCTGCGTGTGACGCGGCCCGGCGGCCGGATCGGCATGGCCAACTGGACGCCGGAAGGTTTTATCGGGCGGCTCTTCAAGACAATTGGCTGGCATCTCCCCCCGCCCACGGGCATCGCCTCACCGGCCTTGTGGGGCACCGAGACGCATCTCGACACACTCTTCGGCGCTGGGGCTGCGGATATCCAGGTGACGCGGCGCGAGTTCATGTTCCGCTATCACTCCGTCGGTCAGTGGCTGGATTTGTTCCGCACGTATTATGGCCCGGTCCACAAGGCTTTCGCGGGGCTTCCGCCGGAGCAGCAGGACGCCCTGGCCGCCGATCTGAGCGCGGTTGCCCACGAGAGCAATACCGCAACGGATGGCCGCCTGATCCTGCCTGGCGAATATCTGGAGGTGGTGGTGACCAAGAAGGGCTGAGCCTCCGACTATTCTCTGCCCGGAGTGCCGCTTGCATCCCTGGCGTCGGCGATCCCCCCCGCCGGCGCCTATTTGCGTTCGCCGAAAATATATCCCAGCCCGCGCACGGTGCGGATCACCTCGGGCTTCGAGGCGTTTGGCTCGATCTTGCGGCGCAGGCGCGAGATGCGGATATCGATGGACCGATCGAACGGGTCCCAATCGCGGTCATGGGCCTGATCCAGCAATTGATCGCGGTTCAGTACGCGGCCCTTGTTCTCGGCAAAGACCTTCAGCAGACTGAACTCCATCGCCGTGATCGGAACTTCCGCCCCGTCCCCGTCGTAAAGGGCCGCGGCTTCCATATCCAACGTGCAAAGGCCGAAGGGGATCCGCGCCTCGGACGATCCGTTACCAGCTTCGGTGGCAGCGGGCACGGGGGCCTGGCGGCGCAGAACGGTTTTCAGCCGCGCTTCCAGCTCGCGCAGATCGACTGGCTTGCCCAGATAATCATCCGCGCCCATTTCCAGACCCAGGATTCGGTCGATCACCTCCGCCGTCGCGGTCAGCATGATGACCGGTACCGGATTGTCGATGCGCAGGTTGCGTAGGACGCTGAGGCCGTCTTCGCCGGGCATATTGATATCCAGTACGATGGCATCAACGGAACGCGTGTCCAAAACCGCGCGCAGTTCCTGCCCGTCGCCGGCTGTAGAAACCTGGAAGCCGCGCCGCTCCAGATACTCGCTCAGCATTTCGCGGACATCCTGCTCATCATCGCAGACCAGGATATGGGCATTGCCGGCGGCGGGGGCAGGGGACATCACTCGGCTCCTATGACTTCGGCTGCGATGCGACGCAGATCGGCGGGGTGAATGGGTTTCTCCAGATAGGGACGGCCCGCGCCCTGCAGAAACGCCTCGGCATTTGGGCTCATCGTGTCGCCAGTGACAAAGCTCAGGCGCCCGGCCAGCTCGGGCCAGTCGCGGCGCAGTCGGTCCAGAAACGCGCGGCCGCCCATGCCGGGCATGTTCAAGTCGCTGAAGATCAGATCGAAGGGGCCGGGCAGATGCGACAAGGCTTCCTCGGCGGAGGAGACTGTCTCGACCTCATACCCATCCCTGCGCAGGATGCGGGCAATCAGATCCAGCACATCCGGTTCGTCATCGATCACCAGCACGCGGCCGCGCGCGGATGCAGTGGGTGGGGATGGCTGTTCCTCGACGGCGGCGGGCGCAGGTGCGGTGTTCAGGGTGATTGCGAACTCGGCACCGCCCGAGCTGCCCACCCCGGCGGTGATGGTGCCTTCGTGGGTGGTGATCACCCGGTGGCAAAACGCGAGGCCGATACCCGTGCCTTGATCGACCGCCTTGGTGGTGAAGAAGGGTTCGAAGATGCGGCTGCGGATCGATTTCGGGATCCCCGGGCCATTGTCTTCGAACACGATGCGGATGGTGCCGCTGGGCTGGGCCTGGGTGCGGATCGCCAGCCAGCCATCGCGGCCTTTTTCGGTCAGCACGTGTTCGGCGTTGACGATCAGATTGGCGAAGACCTGCGCCAGTTGATCCACATCCGCCATCACCGCTGGCAGATCCGGCGCCAGGTCCAGCCGCAACTCGGCGCCCGCATTGCGCAGGCCATAGGCGGCTACGTCGATCGCGGTCTCGATGACCTGGTTCACATCCGTCCGCTCCAGCTTCGCCGGGCGCTCGCGGGCCATGGCGAGGAAAGTCTTCACAATGCGGGAACACCGCTCTGCCGCGCTGGAGATCTTTTGTATGCGCGCCACCTGGTCTGGGTCTTCGGCCTCCTCCTCCAGCATCAGTGCATGGCCGACAACGACAGAGAGCGGGTTGTTCAACTCGTGCGCCACGCCCGCCAGCAACTCGCCCAGGGCCGAGAGTTTCTCGCTCTGATGCAGCATCGCCTGCTGGCGGGTCAATTCGGCCTCCATCGCCAGGCGTTCGGTCAGATCGAAGGCGTGGCTGACGATCATATCCTCGCCCCGGAACTCGATCTTGCGGCTGGAAAGAGCCACCTGGATCGGCTTGTCATCGATATCCTTCAACGCGAAGGCACGATAGTCGCTGCCGCCATGGGCCTGGATGTCGGCGGTCATCTGCAGCCCTGCCTGACGGTCGGTCCAGTAATCCGAAACCCATTTGCGCTTGCCGAAGGTCTCGGCGGTGTAGTTGCTGGTATAGACCACCTCGCCGGTGTCATAGCGGCACATCAGCAGGTTGACCGGGCAGGCATCCAGCACCCTGCGCAGCAATTCGTCAGCCTCGCGCTGGGCTTCCTCCGCCCGCTTGCGCTCGGTGATATCCAGTCGGGTGATGACGAAGCCGCCATCGCTTGTGGGATTGCGCGAGACCGAAAACCACGTCCCGTCGTTATGTTGAAATTCATAGCGGCGCACGCGGTTTTCGATGTCACGCTCACCGCTTTCGCGGGTCTTTTCGACGTCTTCCGGGCCAAGCCTGCCGGTTGCAATGGCATCGTCCAGCAATTCGCCATAGGTGACACCGGACCTGACCGAGCCTGCGATATGGGCATTCAATTCGACATAGCGCTGGTTCCACATGATCAGCCGGTCCTGGTCGTCATAGAGCGCGAAGCCCTCGTCCAGCGCCTCGATCGCGTCGCGCATCCGCTGGTTGGCATTGGCCAGCTCGTCGCGGGCGCGCAGTTGGTCGGTCAGATCAATGACAGAGGAGACCATCACATCCTCGCCCCGGTAATCGATGATCCGGGCCGAGAAGAGGGCGGGGAATGTCACGCCATCGTGCCGCCGCCCGGGGGCGTTGAATTCGTCGATCCGGCCAGCGGGCAGAAGCTCGGTCAGGAAGTCCGCGCGGTCCAGCGGATCGGCGAACTGATCGCGGGCATTCGCTTCCTCGCCGAACAGATCGCTGCAAGCGGGCGAGCGATAGATCACCTCGCCATCGCCGATCCGCGACATGCAAAGCGCGGCGGGGCTGGCCTCGAGGATTTTCGAAAGGACCTGTTCGGAATCTTTCGCTGCCTTCTCGGCCGTGCGCCGTGCCGTGAGGTCGGTCTGTGTGATGATGAACCCACCCAATGTGGTAGGGTGGAAGGCTCCGACACGTACGCGGCCATCGGTGTGTTCGATCTCGAAGCTCTCGAAATTCTCGGCCCGCTCCATGCTTTCGGCGATCCAGGCGGCTTCGCGGCCCACGGCCCGACGTACCAGACCGCTGCGCGCGAGCTGGCGCAACAGGGTCTCCCAATGCACGCCGGGCTCGATCAGCGCTGCGGCCGGGCCGTTCATATCGCGGTACTTCTGGTTGCAGATCACCAGCCGGTGGTCTTCATCGAACAGCGCGAAAGCCTCGGACAGCGAGCTGATCGCGTCGGCCAACAGATGACGAGTGCGGGCAATCTCTCCCTCGTGCGCCTTCAGGCCGGTCGCGTCCTGAATGATCGAGAACGCCAGCTTGCGCCCGTCATGGTCGAACAGTTTGACCGCGCCGTTGATCCAGAACTCGCGGCCCTTTGCGGTGCGGGCGCGCAGGACGAAATGCTCCGCTTCGCCGTTTTCGTTGAGGTCGTTCATGATGCGCAGGCTTTCGCTGTCATGCACCAGGAACTCGGCGACAGTGCTGTCGCCTGGGTTTTCGTCCTCCACTTCGAACAGTGCGCGAACCTTGGCGTTGCCGAACAGAATGCGCCCGGTGTCAACCTCGTTGACCCAGACGGGCAGGGGATGATCGTCGACAAGACGGCGCAGTAGGTGCTCCGCCATGGCCGGTGCTTGCAGCGGGGTTGCCGAGAGTGTGACACCACCCGCAGCCGTCGGGGCGGAGGTGAGGAGCATCGCGGTCCCATCGGCGCGGTGGGCGGTGATCGCGGCGCCCGGTGTGCGCCAGGCGCTTAGGGCCTCGCCCGCCCGGCCTGGTCCGGTTGAACCTGCCAGATCGACAAATTGCTCCAAGTATCGTTCCGCCGCGTTCCAATCGCTGCAGAAGCCTGGCGAGGCAGCGATTAGCACGCCGCCGCGATCAAACTCGGCAAACTGTGTCGCGCTTTGATGCTCGATGCCATCCACTTGCATGGCTCCTGTGCTAGCCCGGCGATGTTTCAGTTCATTTTCAATCAGCGCGGCAATTGTTTCAATTGTTTCAGTAGCGGCGAGGCTCCGGCGGTTCGGAATATGGGAAATGCCGGTTTTCCAGTGTGTTGCGGAGCCTGCTCGCATCTCGCGCATCGATACAAACGAAACATCTTGCGGCTTGGCGAGACACTTAGCTGAAACGGCAGGCGTCGATCATGCCCATGTCGCCCGATGGCGGCGCGAGAGTATGGAGGCCGCCATGTCCAGCGTTGTTTTGTCTTTCCCCACCCGGCCCGAGCCCGTTCGCGAAGCGGCGCTGCCCGCATCCCTCGACCGGCTGGTGCTGCGCTTTGCGCCGCGGGGCCATGGCACGCTGGCGGCGATGGCGCTCCTGACCGCGCCTCTGCTGTATATCGCGCTGGAGATCCCCAAGTGGATCGTCAACGGTGCGCTCGCCCGCGATTTCGGCGCAATGCCCGCGCTTTTCGGTGGCTTCGGGGCCGAGGGCGCGTTGCTGCTTCTCTGCTTGTTGCAGGCTGCGATGCTGGGGGCGCTGAGCACCCTGAAATGCATCGCCAGTATCTCGGCGGCCAATCTGGGCGAGCGGTTCCTGCGCAGCCTGCGTCACGGCCTGTTACGCCGCTGGCGCCGTGGCAGCCTGGATGGCGGGGTTTTGCCCCCCGTTCTGACGCAGGAGTTGGAGGCGATCGCGGGCTTTGCGGGAAGCGCCATTGCGACACCGGTTTCGCAGACCGTTTCGCTGGCGACCGTCATGACCTTCCTGATCGTGCAGGACTGGCGCCTGGCCATCGCCGCGTTGGCGCTGACGCCGGTCCAGGCCTTTGTCGTGCCCCGGATGCAGCGCCGGATCTCGAAGCTGCGCCGCGCGCGGATCGCCGCGACCCGCGCCATGTGCGAGAAAATTGGCTCGAGGCATCCCTTGGGCTCGATCCTGGCGGATGTGCATCTGGCGCAGGATCTGCGGTTCGACATCCACCGGCGCAAGTTCACGATGAAGGCAGCCTACAACCTGATCGGCCATATGACGCCGCTTTCCTACCTGTCGGTCGGTGGCTTTCTGGTTCTGTCAGGTGATCTGAGCCTGGGGGCGCTGGTCGCAGCCCTTGCGGCCTATCGCGAAGGCGCGGGGCCGCTGCGCGAGGTATTCAACCATTACCTGCGCTGGACCGATGCGCGCACACGCTATGCGGCTCTGCTGGACCTGCTGGAACCGCGTGCCGACGCAGAAGGGCAGCGCCGCGCCGCCTGACGCTTGTCAATCCGCGCGTGATCGATCTTAATGCGCCCAGGAGAGTGCTTATGTCTGAAAATCTGTACGAGAAATACGGTGGCTTTGGTGCGATCAGCAGAGTCATCATGGCGTTCTATGACAAATTGCTCGACTCCGAGGAGGTTGGCCCGTTCTTCGACGATGTCGATATGAAGCGGCTGATCGACCATCAGACCAAGTTTATCGCGTCTCTGCTGGGTGGCCCTGCGCAGTACACAGATGACCGCCTTGCGCAGCTTCACGGGCATCTCGACATTCAGTCCGGGCATTTCGATGAGATGAAGCGCCTGTTGGATGAAACCCTGACCGAGTTCGGCTTCACGCCCGAGGATCGCGCCAAGGTGACCGGCGAAATCGAGGCTCGCCGCGACCAGATCGTCACGCCCTGATGAGCATCGCAGCGATCAACGAGCAGCTTCTGCGCGCCATCGGCGTGGGCGTTGCCATTCTGGAGCCGGACACGCTCGCGATCAGCTTCAAGAACCTGGCCTTTGGCGAGTGGTTCGAGGCCGCCGCGACAGGCGTTCCCCTGTCCGAGGTGATGCCGGATTTCGATCTGGCCCCGGTCACCGCGGCGTTGACCGCCGACGGCCGGTTCAGCACCGAAACCAGTATGCGCCGCAAGCGCCGCACCCTTGTGGTGGCGCTGACCTTCACCCGCACCGATGGCGGAATGATCGTACTGGAATGCCAGAACATCACCCGCATCCGCGAGCTGGAGTCGATGATCGACAGCTACTCCGCCATGGTCGAGCGCAACACCCGCGACCTGCAGCGCGAGAAGGAGCGGGTCGAGAAGCTGCTGCTGAGCATCATGCCGCGCAGCGTCTACGAGGAATACAAGACCTTCGGTGTCGTGACCCCGCAAAGCTACGACCCGGTTACCGTTCTGACGCTGGATTTCGCCGACTTCGACGATCGGGCGGGCACGCTCAGCCCCTCGGTCATGGTCAGCGATATGAACGATATCTTCGCGGCCTTCGATCGGATCGGCGAACAGTTCGGCTGCGAGCGGATCAAGACGGTGGGCGATTCCTACGTCGCGGTCTGCGGAATGCTGGAGCCGGTGGAAAACCACGGTGTCGCTGTCGTGCAGGCTGCCTTGCGTCTGATCCGGTATCTGAACCGACGCAACGAGAGCCACCCCAACCGCTGGCAGGGCCGCATCGGCATTGCTTCGGGTTCGGTCATCGGCTCGGTGGTTGGCGTACAGAAGTATGTCTATGACGTGTTCGGCCCGGCGGTAAACCTCTCGGCCCGGCTGCGCGATTGCGCTCAGCCGATGCAAATCGTCTGTGCAGGCGAGATGCGCGGTGCGCTGGAGGTGGAGTTCAAACTGGCCGACCTGCCGGCAGTCGACCTGCCGGGCTTCGGCACCACCGGGCTTTGCCAGATCGACACATCACTGGATCGCTGAGGCAGGAAAAAAAGGGGCGCCGGCATTTCGACCGGCGCCCTTGGGCTCGCGTTTCTCTTGGCGTTTTCTCTCACCCATGGCAGGTCCGCAATGTGCGAGCGATCAGTTCGGGGCGGGTAACGCCCATATCGTTGAGCGTCGCGCGGTCGAGCGCCTCGATATCGCGCAACAGGGTGGCACGGGCCCGGTGCATCCTGGCTTGCTGGATCCAGGAGCGCATCCGGGCGGCGATGTGAAGCATGGTGGCGGTGATCATCTGCGCTCTCCCTTGTTTGGCGTAGATCGGATGGGGCGAATGTGCCTCGGATCTGTATCGGCTTGATGTCCAGGGCCGCGCGGAAGTGTTTCAATTGTTTCCGCGCATCCTCGGCGTATCCTGCCCGTCAGAACGCGAGTGCGATCGCAACGGGCAGGGCGATGGCATAGACGGCGGCGACGACGGGCATCGCATTGCGCAGATCGGGCAATTCGACAGTTGCCAGCATATCCGTCAAGCTGATTATCGGGCGGGTGTTCAAGACAAAATCGGTCATCCGGGCCTCTCTCAGACAGCGGGTTGCAGGGGCCGGATCGGAACCGGCAGGGTGAAATGGGGTTTGGGCGCATGGAGGCCGGGCCGCCAGGCCGAGGGGGTCTCCCAACCCAGGCCGAGCGGACCCATGCCGTCGCGACGGATCGTAGCGAGGGCGATCCCCAGAACGAGAGCGCTTTGCAATCCGAACAGGATCCAGGCGACTGCGCCGGTCTCCACCATCCAGGCGGAGACGCCCAGGAACAGGGCCCAGAAGGCCAGCGGCAACGTCTCAAGGCGTGTTTTCGCCCTGTGCGCCGAGATCATCCGGCGCACCAGCTCGGCGGCCAGGGCACCCATCAGGAGCCGCACCATCCAGAGCGGCGCGGCATCCAGATCGAAGCCCGCTGCGGTGGCGCCAATGATGCCCCCATGCACGGCAAGCACAATTGCCATGCCCGAACCGGGCAGCGAACGCAAAGCGCGGGGCCGGGGCGGTGTGACGATGTTCTGCATAATCGGCCTCCATCGGTTACTTGAACTGAGGAGATGCTATGGCGCGGATATTTCAGCCCGTTGTCTTGCGCAGGCGGGAATTGTTTCAATTGTTGAGCCGCTCCGGTCTCTTGCCGGTTCAATGAAAGTCCCGGCTGGGGAACAGGCGTTTGGCCTGGTCGCGGGGATGCATCGCGCGCGGTGGGTTTCGGCGTAATGTCCCAGGAGCATTGGCTTTGGGCCGTGGGGCGTCGTCGGCCTGAGCCTGGGTCTCGCCGATTGTCTCCCCCAGCGGATGGCCCAGTTCGGACAGGCAGTGCGACATGTCCTCGATCTTTTGGGCGATCAGATGCACGACGATGCCTTCGCGCTGCAAATATCCCGTCACACGGATCAGCCGCCCGCCCATGACGATGCTTCTGAACCGCTGATAGACCTTGGGCCAGACCACGACATTGCAGACGCCGGTTTCGTCCTCTAGGGTCAGGAAGATCACGCCCGAGGCCGTGCCAGGGCGCTGGCGGGTGATGACCAGCCCGCAGACTTTATGGCGGCCCAGCGGAACGGTGGCGAGGGTGTCATGGGTGGTCAGCCCGGGGAAGGAGGGTCGCAGCAACTCCATCGGATGCGCCCTCAGCGTCAGGCGCATCGAGACGTAATCCTCAACCACCTCCTCGCCCAGATGCATCGCGGGCAGTTCGACGCTGGCCTCGTGGATGCCTTCCCCATCGATCGGGTCGTTGAAGAGCGGCAGCGGCGCCTGCCCGCGGATGGCCTTCACCCGCCAGAGCGCGTCGCGCCGGCTAAGACCCATATCGGCGAAGGCATCGGCCTCGGCCAGCCGCTCCAGTGCGGATGGGGCCAGGCCCGCACGCAGCCAGACCGCCTCGGGGTCGCGATACCCATTGTCGCGGGCGGAGACGAGCCAGTCCGCATCCTCCTCCTTGAACCCCTTGATCTGGCGAAAGCCCAGCCGCAGCGCCAGCGCACCGTCGGCTCGGCGCTCCAGCGTGTTGTCCCAGGTGCTGGCGTTTACGCAGATTGGCCGCACCTCTACCCCATGTTCGCGGGCATCGCGCACGATCTGAGCCGGCGCATAGAAGCCCATCGGCTGCGCGTTCAGCAGCGCACAGGCAAAGATCGCCGGGTGATGGCATTTCAGCCAGGCCGAGACATAAACCAGCAGCGCGAAGGCCGCCGCATGGCTTTCGGGAAAGCCGTAATCGGCAAAGCCTTCGATCTGGGCAAAGCAGCGCTCGGCAAAATCGGGATCATAGCCTTTCTCCAGCATGCCCCCGATGAAACGGTCGCGGAAGACACCGATCGTGCCCATCCGCCGGAAGGAGGCGAGCGAGCGGCGCAGGCGGTCGGCCTCCTCCGGCGTGAAGCCCGCCGCGACCACGGCGATCTGCATCGCCTGTTCCTGGAAGAGCGGCACGCCCAGCGTTTTGTGCATCACCTCGCGCAGTTCCTCCGACGGATAGTCGACCGTCTCCAATCCCTGGCGGCGTTTGATATAGGGCTGTACCATGCCGCCCTGGATCGGGCCGGGACGTACGATCGCGACCTCCACCACCAGGTCGTAAAATACCCGTGGTCGCATCCGGGGCAGGAAGTTCATCTGTGCCCGGCTTTCCACCTGGAAGACCCCGAGCGCATCGGCCCGGCAGAGCATGTCGTAAGTTGCCTTGTCGTCCGGCGGGATGGTGTCGAGGGTCAGTGTCTGTCCCTCGTGTTGCTGCATCAGATCGAACGCCTTGTGCAGGCAGCTCAGCATGCCCAGCCCCAGCACATCGACCTTCAGAATACCCAGTGCATCGATGTCGTCCTTGTCCCATTCGATGGTCGTACGGTCCTCCATGGCCGCGTTCTCGATGGGGCAGAGCGCGTCCAGCCTCCCCTTGGTGATGACGAACCCGCCGACATGCTGGCTGAGATGGCGGGGAAAGCCGATGATCTCGCCGATCAGACGGATGGTCTGGGCCAAGCGCCGGTCATCGGGGTCGAGGCCCAGTTCACGGATCTGCTCCGGCGCGGCCCCGCCATCAGACATGCCCCAGATCTGGCCCGCCAGGCCGGTCGTCACGTCCTGGCTGAGGCCCATGACCTTGCCCACTTCGCGGATCGCGGCGCGCGAGCGGAAATGGATCACCGTGGCGCAGAGGCCCGCGCGGTGGCGACCGTATTTCTCATAGATCCACTGGATCACCTCCTCGCGCCGCTCATGCTCGAAATCCACGTCGATATCCGGCGGCTCGCCGCGGTATTTCGAGACGAAACGCTCGAACACCATGGTGATCTGTTCCGGCCCCACATCGGTGATGCCCAAGAGGTAACAGAGGATCGAATTGGCCGCCGAGCCCCGCCCCTGGCAGAG
Source organism: Pseudomonadota bacterium (assembly GCA_039030715.1). GTDB lineage: Bacteria > Pseudomonadota > Alphaproteobacteria > Rhodobacterales > Rhodobacteraceae > Thermohalobaculum. The sequence continues at coordinate 67,171 of JBCCDU010000006.1, read as the reverse complement.
GATGCCCTGCGCGCGGGCATATTGCACGATGTCATGGACGGTCAGGAAATAGGCCGGAAACCCCAGTTCCCGCACCAGTGCGAGTTCCTTTTCCATCAGGGCATGCACCCGGTCTGGCGCGCCTTTGGGGTAGCGTTGTTTCAACCCTTCCCGCGCCAACCGTTCCAGCCGGATCTGCGGGGTCACGCCCTCTGCGATCTCGTCGGGATATTCATAGGAAAGTTCGCCGAGATCGAAGCTGCATCGATCCGCAATCTCCAGCGTGCGGCGCAGCGCGCCCGGATGATCGCGGTAGAGCCGGGTCATGTCCCGGGCGCCTTTCAGCCGACGCTCTGCATTCGGCAGGGCTCGTCGGCCAATCTGGTCGATGGTGATATGCTCGCGCATGCAAGTCAGCACATCGGCCAGTTGCTTGCGCCTGGCATGATGCATCAGCACATCGCCCACGGCGACCATGGGGGCCGAGGTTTTCTGCGCCAGCCGGGCACAGGCCCTGAGATAGGCCTGATCGCTGCCGTCATAGCGCGGTGCCGCCCCCAGAAACACATATCCCGGGAATTGTCGCCTGACTCGCTGGATCTCGCCCATCGCGGCCCGCAACGGGCTTTGGGGCAGGGCGATCAGAACCATGCCCTTGCCGTGCTCCAGCAGATCCTTCAGGTCCAAATGGCACTCCCCCTTTCCGGCGCGGCGTTTGCCGATGGTGAGAAGCCGGGTCAGGCGCTCATAAGCCATCCGGTCGCGCGGCAGCGCCAGCCAGTCGACACCCCCTTGGCGCAGCACCAGACGGCAGCCGACGATCAGCCGGGGCAGGCGCATGACCTGAGGTTTCGCAATGGGGTTGAGCGTGCCAACCTGTTGGCGCGAACTGGAGTCGATGCGATGTTGCGAGCGGATGGGCACGGTCTCCTCCGCTTCGCGCTTCAATTCCTTCAATGCCGACCAGGCCCGTACCACACCCGCCAGCGAGTTGCGGTCGGTGATCGCAATGGCCGAGAGGCCCAGTTCCGCCGCCCGCGTCACCAGTTCTTCGGGATGCGAGGCACCGGTCAGGAAGGTGAAATTGGTGGTCACGCAAAGCTCGGCATAGGCCGGGCCATCGGGCACCGGAGTGTTGCGACGGCGCTCTTCGACCAGCCGATGGACGCGATTGACCTCGATCATGCGAATTCCCCCTGCACGAACCAGCCCGGGTTTTGCGGGGTATAGAACAGCCACAACCGGCGGCCCTGCCGGGTCTCGACCCGCCAGTAATCGCGAACGCCGGAGCGCCAGTTTTCGTCATCCAGCCACCATTCGGGCGCGATCCGTTCCGGACCCGTGGCGCGCGCCGTGCTCAGTGCCATCCGCCGCCAGCGGAAGGTTTGCGGTGGGCGGGGGCCCTTGCCTGTAATCGCCTCCGGCGGAAACAGGCGCAGCGGGCGCGGGCGCGGGCAGGCCCAAACGCCCTCTGCCTTGGAATAGGCCGCGGGCGCAGTGATGAAGCTCCGCTCCGGAATATGACTCTCTGCGGGCAGATAGCGCAGCACATGCTCCAACCCGATCCGCGTGCCGATCCGGGTGATCAGATCGTCCAACTGATCCTTGGCACCGGTCGAGACATGACTGATCTGGCGCACCGGCAGGTCTTCGACCTCCACTGCCTCCAGCCGCAATTGGTCGATGCCGAACCCCGCATCAACCTGGTTCACTCCTCGCTCGAACAGCGGCAGGATCCGGTGTGGGTCGCGCTGGGCGCTGGCCAGGCGCAGCTCGACCTGCTGCTGGTCCTGATCCACCCGGCGCAGGGTCAGGCAGAGCACGCGCGCCCCCGCCTCCTGCGCTTTCAGCTTCTCGCAAAGCTTTGCCAGCAGGCGTGCCGTCCCTGCCATGACATCGCTCACCAGACCAATCGGTTCGGGCAATGTCATTCGAACGCCGTAATGCGGCGACAGCGGCAGGGGAGTGATCTCCTCCGGCTCGACCCCCAGGGCCTGATCCAGCCGCCGCAGCAGGGCGGGCCCGAAACGCCGGGCGAGCGGCGCGCGGGCGGTCATGGTCAGATCGGAAATCTTGCGCAACCCAAGGCGTTGCAGGGCGGTGCTGGTCTCCTCCCCCACCCGCAGCGCCGCCACGGGCAGGCGGCCTATCGCCCCCAGCATATCGCCCATAGGCGCCGTCCCCTCATCGAAATGCGCCAGCGCCCAGGCCGCACCCCGCGTATCGCCCAAGCCAAGCTGGACCGAGACGCCCGCCCGTTCCAGTCGATGACGGATATCGGCCAGCATCCCGGCCTCTCCCCCGAACAAATGCGCAGATCCGGTGATGTCCAGAACCAAGCCGTCCCCTCCCTCAAACCCGATCCAAGGGCAATAGCGCGAGGCCCAGCGCGACAGCGCCTGCAGAAACCGCTGATCGGCGACCGGGTCGGCAATCCGGCTTTGCAAATCCGGGCAAAAGGCGCGCGCGTCAGAGTAGGACATGCCGCGATGCAGGTTCAGCCGCTCAGCCTTGGCATTCAGACAATAGAGGCGGTTGGCATTGTTCTGCTTCAGCGTCAGTGCGAACGGCCCCTCCACCGGACGCGCGCGCAGGGCCCGGTCGCTGGCCAGGCGCGGGAACCACATCGAGACAACGCGGCGCTGCATCCCATCGAACATGCAAATCCCTAATGTTCATTCTTTGTTCTATTTAAGTCTCCTCCATACCAGAGTCGAGTCATCCACGGTGAAATCCGCCTTCCGCAGCGATTGGAGGGGCTTGACCAAAAGCGCGCCTCACGCCTACAAGCAGCCCCGGCGGCTGGGTAGCTCAGCTGGTTAGAGCGCAGGACTCATAATCCTGAGGTCGAGGGTTCGAGTCCCTCCCCCGCCACCAAACAATCCCGCCTTTCGAAATTCCTCCTACGCGCGAAAGGGTGCGAGCGGCTCGCTATTCTTGATCGTGCGAGGTTGCTTGGTCAGCGGTACCGGATCGGCAGATATGCCACTGCCTAGACTTCGGAACACGCATGAATCCCCGACATTTGCAGGGTAGCGCTGTGGATGCAACTGATCACATTTGCGCTGCCCTCTTCGCGTGGCCAGCCACCCAGTACGTAGCTTCGACGGACTGGGTGTTGAGTTCCGTTTTCTGATGCAGATGCTCACCATTCTGTGTGCTGTATGCGAAGACCCGGGGAAGGACGCGCCATGGATCATACTGCCGCTGAGGTTTCGTTCGTGGCCTCCGATGTCGTTCAGATCCGGTTCGAACTCGGCACTGTTATCGATGCGATTCAGACTACCGAGATTCCGCAGGATCTGAACGCGCCCAATGATCAGGGTTGGGTTTTCCAGGATGGCGGCTGGGCCGGGCGTATCGGCGGGCGCGATCAGGAATACTGGACGCCGGTGGATGATTTTCAGGCTTCGCCACTGGCCGGTATCTTCGCCCGAGAAGATGTCGGCGGCGTTCTACGTGCCGATGCCGATCTGCTTTCGAACTGGACAGTTCGCATCAACGGGCAAGTGGTCGGGATCGAAGGCGTTTCCCGCAAGTCCAATATTCTCGACACGGCAGAGACCGGCTGGTTCACGTTCGATTTCCGCACGGCGGAGAATATGTTCCTGGATCTGGACCGCGATCTCGCACCCGGCGACCGGGTCACGATCAGCTTTGACGATCAGGCGTTCGAAACTCTGGCGGCACGTTTCCAGCCCACGCAGATGATATCGGAGGCCGTGCATGTCAATCTGACCGGGTTCGATCCCGACGACGGCGTGAAGGTCGCCTATTTGTCAAGCTGGAATGGGTGGGATATCGAAGCGCAGGCGAGCGTGCCCCAGGATTATGCCCCTGGCACCAGGTTTCGCGTGATCGATGAAGCGACGGGCCAGGCGGTCAAAACCGGCCAAATCGAGTTGTCGAAGGCGTTGGACGAGACGACCAACTTCTCGCTGAACTTTCAGGGCACGGATGTCTGGAAGATGGATTTCTCGGACATCACGGCGGAAGGCAGCTACCACATCCTGGTCGATGGCGTGGGCCGTAGCCAGTCCTTCGACATTTCCGAAACTCATTGGGGCGAGGTCTTCGACGTTTCGTTCAGCGGATTCTACCATCAGCGCAGCGGCATCGCGCTGGAGGAAGACTTCACGGATTTTGTCCGGCCCCGCTCCCTGCACCCCAAAGACGGCGTCACTGTACAGCAATCCACGGTGAAACTGTCGGATACCTCCGAAGGCGGCGGCGATATCTCCTTCCAGGATCTATTGCCAGGGTCCGGCACCGGCGAGATCCTGCCGGATGCCTGGGGCGGTTGGCACGATGCCGGCGATTTCGATCGGCGCACCCAGCATGTCGAAACCTCGCGCCGCCTGATCGAGTTGGTGGAGCTGAGCCCCGAATTTGCCGAAGCACGGGATGGCCGTATTCCGGAAGCGGGGGACGAGATACCTGATCTGGTGGATGAGGCGCTTTGGAACCTCGATCTGTTTCGCCGCCTGCAAAAGGACGATGGCGGCGTGCCTGGCGGGATCGAGCAGGCGAGCTACCCGGCCTATGGGCAAGGATCTTGGGCCGAGACCGAGGAGATCTTCGCTTATGCGCCGGAGGCCTGGACCAGTTGGGAATATGCGGCGGGCGCTGCAAAGGCCGCGCATATCCTGCAGACCTATGACCCCGGCCAGGTTGCGGTCTGGCGCGAAAGCGCTGTCCGCGCGATGGAATGGGCGGAGGCGAACACGCCCGCCGATCTGGCGGATCAGCCGGCCTGGGTCACCGCGCGCAACATCGCGGCGGCCGAACTCTATCGCCTCACGGGTCAGAAGAAGTGGCACGACATCTTCCTCGACAGCACAGTCTATGACACGCCCGACGTGCCCAATCTCGATTGGCGGCAGCATCAGTTCGAGGCGGCGTTCCTTTATGCCCGAACCGATCGGCCCCTGGTCGATCAGCGGATCGTGGAGAACGGGATAGGCGATATACAGCGCGAGACGACATATCTGGAACTAAATGGCACTGGCAGTGCCTTTGGTTTCGCCTCCAACCCCTATGCGCCCTATGGCTGGGGCAATACCGGGCAGCAACCGAATTTCTCGGCACAGCTTTATGTGCGGATGCATGCCCTGACCGACGACGACGCCTGGCTGCGCAAGATCGAGGCGGATCTGCAATACACCCTGGGCGCCAACCCATTGAACATGGTCTATATGACCGGGCTCGACGGATTGCGCGGACCCGAGGAGATCTTGAACACCGATGCGGATGTGCTGGGCTATGGCCCGCCGCCGGGGATCACGATCTATGGCGACTACAACATCCGCGATTACGGGCGGCAGTTCTTCCACGACATCATGGAACCAGCGGTTTGGCCGAATTACTTCGATATCCCCGTGGCCGAGAGCTTCAATGGCTTCAGCGTGTTTGTGCCGTCGACGGAATATACGGTGCAGCAGGGCATCTCGGACATGACCTATGTCACCGGCTATCTGGCCGCCGTGAAAGGGGATTTCGGCACGGTCGCGGCGAGCGAGGGTGCAGATACGCTTGTTGGCACGGCTTCGCGTGACGAGATTTATGCGCTAGGCGGCAATGACGAGGTGAATGGCCTGGAGGGGGCAGACAGCCTCTATGGTGGCCAGGGCAACGATACGCTCTATGGCGACCAGGGCGGTGACCGACTGTTCGGGCAGGGCGGCAACGATACTCTTGTCGGCGGTGCTGGCGCTGACCGTATCGATGGCGGCGCTGGTACAGATACGGCCGGATTTACCGATGCGTTTGGACCTGTGCGCGCGGATCTGGCGGGCACCGTTGCCGGGGCAGGTCATGCCAAAGGAGATATCTATCTCTCGGTCGAAAACCTGCGCGGGGGCACCAGGGACGATCAGCTATTCGGTGATGCTGAAGGCAACATGCTCTGGGGCCTCGGCGGGTCAGACCGGTTGCAGGGTCGCCAGGGCGATGACCGCCTGTTCGGCGGGGCGGGCGACGACACGCTCTTCGGCAACGCGGGGCAGGATCAGCTTTTCGGCGGCGGTGGCGCGGATCGCTTCAGTTTTTTCGCAGCGACGGACACCAGGCTGGGCGCGATCCGGCGCGATGTGATCAATGACTTCGCGGCTCAGGACGTGATCGACCTGTCACGCATCGATGCGGATGCCGGTCAGGCCGGCGACCAGGCCTTTGCCTTCATCGGGCGCGCGGCATTCTCGGGCAGTGGGGCAGAGATCCGCTACTTCATAGACCGCGGCGACGACTATACGATCCTGCAAGTCGATATGGACGGAGATGGCGCACAGGACTTCCAGATCGAGCTTGCCGGTCCGATCACTCTGGACGAGCAGGATTTCATCCTCTGATCTTTCTTAAGCGATGTGGGCGGTGCGCCGATCCTGGCCGCGTGAGATAAATCCCTAACGCTCCAAAACCTCGACCGAGAGTATCGCGGGCAGGTGCCGGGCAATTTCGGACCATGTCTCGCCCTCGTCCGTGCTGGCGAAAAGCGAGCCGCTATTGGTGCCGAAATAGAGCCCGGCTGGCGTGCCGGTATCTCCGGCCATTGCCTGCCGCAGCACTGTAAAGAAGCAATTCTTTTGTGGCAGGCCGCTGCGCTTTGCCTGCCAGGTCGCGCCGCTGTCGGTGGACTTCCAGACAGCCGCCGCCGCGTCCGGCGGAAACCGCCCCGCGCTGTCGCCGTTCAGCGGCAGTGTCCAGATCGTGTGGCCATCGCGCGGATGGACATGAATCGGAAAGCCGAATTCGGAAGGCAGGCCGGCAGTGATATCGTCCCAGCTGCGCCCGCCATCGGTCGAGCGCCAGACGCCGTGGTGGTTCTGCTGATAGAGCAGATCCAGCCCACCCGTTGCACGCACGATATTGTGGACACAATGTCCGGTTTCGCCATCGCGCGGGCCAGCCGGGTGAGCGTGATCGCCGCAGACCTCGGAATTGGCAAGGCGGTTGCGCCGCTCCCAGCTTTGCCCGCCATCCTCGGTTGCGAAGACACCGGCGGCGGATATGCCGATCCACAGCTTCTTCGCATTGCCGGGATCGGGAACGATTGTGTGCAGGATCAGCCCAGCAGCACCCGGGTTCCAGTTTTCGGCGGAGGGGTGATTGCTCAACCCTTCGACCCTGTCCCAGGTTTCCCCCTGATCCTCGCTGACCAGCAGGCTCGCCGGTTTTGTTCCGGCGTAGAGCGCCCCATGCGCAAAACGCAGCGACCAGATCTGTGCGAAGCTGTCACCAAAGGGCATGGGCGTGTCCGTCCAGCCGATCATACGGGCAAAGTCTGCGTCGCTCGCCGCCCAATCGTCGCTTACGCCCTTGGTGAGGCGCGTGACCTCCCAGCTCTCTCCTCCATCGGTCGAGCGCCAGACGCCTGCGCCGTGCCACTCGCCGCCACCCCCGGCCCAGAGCAGGCCGGTCTGAGGGTCGCAAACAACATGATTGATCGGCCATCCGTCGCAGAAGGGGCCGGCCAGGTCGAATTCCCGCCGATCAGCATCGCCGCGGGCCAGAAAGGCACCCTTGGTGGTACCGAGCAACACTGTGACGTCTGGGTTGGCCATAATGCACGCTCACGAACCGCCGATATGGCAGTGTAACACGCGACCAGGCGGCCTCCACCGTTTTACTTGGGGGAAGTCAAGAAGGGCTCAGCGCTGATCGGGCAGGGCATAGCCTTCGTCGCTGAGGATCTGGCGCAGTTTGAGTTTCGAGATCTTGCCGGTGGCCGTGTGCGGGATCTCCTCGCGGAACAGCACCTCGTCCGGCAGTTGCCATTTCGCAAAGTGTGGACGGATAAGATCGATGATGCTTTCGGCCGAGGGCGATTTGCCTGGCATCGGCACCACGATCAACACCGGGCGTTCGTCCCATTTCGGATGGGGCATGGCGACGGCGGCGGCTTCGAACACCTCCGGGTGGCTTACGGCCGCGTTCTCCATCTCGATGGAACTGATCCATTCGCCGCCGGATTTGATCACATCTTTCAACCGGTCGGTGATGCGGACATAGCCATTGGCGTCCATCGTCGCGGCATCGCCGGTGTCGAACCAGCCGTCCCGGTCTATCGTGTCCTGTTCCTGTTTCAGATAGCGGCCCACGACGCCCGGGCCGCGTATTATCAAACGCCCCTGGGTCTCGTCGTCCCAGGGCAGGGTCGCGCCATCATCGTCGCGGATCTCCAGATCCACCGTGAAGGGCGGGTGACCAACTTTGAGCTGGATGTCGATCTGTTCCTCCGGCGGCAGCTTCGCGACTTCGGGTTTCATGGTGCAGAACGACCCCAGCGGCGAGGTTTCTGTCATGCCCCAGGCATGCAATACGCGCACGTCATAGATGTTCTGGAATGCCTCGATCACCGCGCGCGGGCACGACGAACCGCCGATCACCACACGCTCCAGATGGGGCAGCATCTTGCCGGTCTCCTGCAGATGCGCCAGCAGCGGCAACCAGACGGTCGGGACAGCCGCAGCCACGGTCACCCCCAGATCCAGCATCTCGTAGAGGCTGGCAGGGTCCATCATTCGGCCTGGAAGCACCATGGTCGCGCCGGCCATCGGTGTCGCATATCCCGTCGACCAGCCATTAGCATGGAAGAGCGGCACCACCGGCATCACCCAGTCATTGCTACTCAACGCTAACATATCCGGCTGGATCATTGCCATCGCATGCAGCACGTTCGAGCGGTGAGAGTAGACCACGCCTTTGGGGTTGCCGGTGGTGCCGGAGGTATAGCAGATCCCGCAGGCGGCGTTCTCCTCGACCGGCTCCCAGGCGCACTCGCCGTCTTCGGCCTCCAGCAGTTCTTCATAGCAAAGCGCGTTGGGCAGCGAGGTTTCGGGCATATGCGCCCGGTCGGTCATTACGATATAGCCCTTCACCCCGGGCAGGTCGGCGGCGATGGGTTCCAATACGCCCACCAGATCGTGGTCGACGAAGATCCACGCATCCTCCGCGTGAGTGATGATATAGATGAGTTGCTCGCCTGAAAGCCGGGGGTTCAGCGTGTGCAGCACCGCGCCCGCGCCCGGCACGCCGTACCAGACTTCCATATGTCGCGTCGTGTTCCACGCCATGCCGCCGATCACCTGGCCGGGTTTCACGCCCAAACGGCGCAACGCCTGGGTGACCCGCTTGGCGCGAGTATGCACCTTGCCCCACGTGCTGCGCGTGATCGGTCCCTCGACCGAGCGGCTGACTACCTCGCGGTTCGTATGAAACCGGGCTGCGTGGTCGATGATATGCGAGACCTTGAGCGGCCAGTCCTGCATCATGCCGAGCATGTCGTTCTCCCTGAGCGTCCGACACCGAGCGTCCGTCTGCCGGATCTTTTGTCTGACCTTTTCTAGCCAGCGTTTTTGGGCGAGGGAAGCGCGGAATCTCACCGTCGACACATGACCGTGAGAAATATGGTGAATGCCGCGTTCACCCTGATTCTTAAAATGACCTAAACGTGTCGCGCGCATCCTCTGCCCCGGGTGAGTGAATTACGTGAGCGCGGGAGCGGGTGAATGGCGGGTACAAATGAATCGGGCGGGCATGGCGATCCACAACTCGACCTCTTTCTGGTTGAGAGCGATGGGACGGCGCCGATGGCGACGCATGTCGCGATCAATAGCGGAAACTGGTTCGACCCCGATACCTGGGCCGATGGCGAAGTCCCGGACGAGGGCGCGCTGGTCCATATCCCGGCGGATGTCACGGTCGGCTACGACGGGGCCAGCGATGCGGCGCTGTTCATGGTGCGTGTCGACGGGACGCTGACCTTCACGGCCGAACAGAACCCCGCCACCAAGATGGTCGTCGACACTATTGTCACTTCGCCAGACAGCACTTTCAACGTCTTGGCAGGCCGGTTCGATGATGGAACGGTCGACATCGTCTTTGCCGAGGGCGCGCCCGCCGTGCATAGCGATTTCTACAGCGATCATGCGGATGGCAACGGGGTGGTCGGACGTTACGATTGGGATCCTTCGCAGCTCTCGCTGGGGCTGGTCGCCAGTGGCGAGGTGATCGTGCGCGGACAGGAAACCGCCGCGCATCTGAAACTGCAAAGCGGCCCGGAAGCCGGCGACACCACCCTGGAGTTCAATGCCTGGGACGAAGGTGCGACGTCTTGGAAACCCGGACAGCAGATCGTGGTCGGCGCCACCTCATGGCTGGGCCGCGATGATGCCGGGGATTTCCAGTCGGAAGACGAAGTGCGCACCATCACGGCGGTCGAGGTGAATGGCGACACCATGATCGTTCATCTGGACGAGCCATTGCACTACGATCACGTGGGCCGCACCGATCCGAATACCGGGCAGGAGCTGACCACCAGCGTCGGAAACCTCTCGCGCAATGTCACTTTCTCGTCGGAAGTGGCGGACAAGGACGGCGATGGTATGGCCGATCGTGCAGTCAGCCTGGGCGAAGATGCTGGGCCGATGGATCATTATGTGACCGAGCGCGGCCATATTATGTTCATGCATAACGATGATGTGCGGGTCGAAAACAGCTCGTTCTTCGGCCTGGGTCGTACTGACAAGTCCAAGGAACTGGACGATTTTGTCACCGTCGAGGACACCGGCTCGATTGAATATAACCACCGCGTTTACGAGGACGCTGGCGAAATCGGTGTGTTCGAAGCTGGTGTCGACACCGCGATCATGACTGCCGCGGAGGAGATCCAGAATATGCGCGGGCGCTATGCCCTGCATATCCACATGGCGGGCGTGGGTCACGATGGTCACAACCATATGGATGACGAAGGCGGCGTGATCGGTCCCTGTGCGCGGTCCGGCGATCCGATCTGCCACTGTACGGCCAGGGACGAGGACGGCGACGGCGTTGTCGACTACTACCTCCACAAAATAGGCGAAGACCACGAAATGTTGGGCGATCTGGGCGAGCGGGTCGATACCGACGGTGACGGTGTGGTCGACTCGATCCGCCATGATGCCGCAACGCACCAGGCCTTCATGGCCGCCCAGGACAGCGCCCAGGATGATGGCGCGCTGCTGCGCGGCAATGTCGTCTGGGGCTCGCCCGGCTGGGGCATCGTGCAACATGACAGCAAGGCCGACCTGATCGGCAATGTCACTTTCGATGTAGATGGCACGGGCATCGTGTCGGAAAGCGGGAACGAGACCGGCCTTTGGCAAGGCAACGCGACCTTTGGCACCTATGGGACGCGCGCGCATGTCGGCAACGACGACTCCGACGACTTCAACGACAATTTCGGGCATGAGGGCGTGGGCTTCTGGCTCCACAGCCGCGCGATCGATGTGGTCGACAATGTCGCGATTTCCTCGGCTCGCGCCGGGTTCATGTACCGCAACAACGGTGTCGATCTGAAGGACGTGGACACGTCGGAACTGGGCGCGCTGACGGATATCGCCCACGGTGCCGACAGCGTGAGTGCCGAGGATGTGCCGATCGCACGCTTCCACGGCAACGAGGTGATCGGCGCCCTGGAAGGCATCCGGATCATCACCGATCCGCTGGATTCCGTGCGCAAATACAACGATGCCTGGTCTCACCTGACCGAGTTCACCGGTTGGGAGATCGCCGAGGCTGGCGTGAAGCTCACCTATTCCTCGAAATACATCTTCGAGGACTTCCTGCTGCTGGGCACCGAGGAAGATCACTATGAAGGCACCAATGCCGGCTTCTTCTTCAAGGTTTCGGTCGCCGATATCACCGTGGTCGACAGCCATGTGGAAACCTTCGACAAGGCGATACTGAGCTGGCCCAAGATGGGCAATCGCCAGGAATACCGCCGCGGCTACTGGGACCCGCTATCGCCCTGGTCGGGCGACGTCGTGGACCTGCACGAGGGGCTGGGCACCTCGTTCGGCATCGACAATCCCGCGTACAACCTGTGGAACCACAACATCGTCAACGTGACGGCGGACAATATGAACACCCGCTCGTGGTTCGCACAGCGCAAGATCGTGATCGAGGACGAGGACGGCACGCCCGTGCCTTACGAGGCTCGTCAGATCTGGGACGCGGTGGACAAACCGAAGGCCAAATCCTCCGTCGATATCCAACTGCTGGATGACAGTGCCAAGGGCGGTCTGGTCGCGCTCTGGCGCGAGGACCTGGCCAATGCTTCGGATTACGCCCAGGTGCTGCGCGATCATATCCCGCTCGCCTATCACGACTCGATCTATCTCAGCCAGGTGCACTTCTCGAACGGGACCAAGCTCAAGCGCAGCCATCGCGAGGATGACGGCGACGGGATCGCTGCCGATATCTGGTCCGGCACGGCGCTGGAGTTCGCCAAACATGACAGCCTGGGCCGGCATGTCTTCGTCTACGAGGACTTCTCGCCCCTGGTGCCAGAGGAAACGCGTCTCGCCGTTAGCACGAACGAGAAGATCATTTTCTCGCGAGAAATGATCGATGGGGTGTTGGCGAGTGAGGGATATTACTCCACGCCCGGTTCTGACGTGAAATTCGTCGCCATGCGTATGATCTTCACGGATCGACTGACCGGCGATTACACCACCAAGGAGTTCCTTGTCGCTTTGGATCTCGCCTGGGAGGTGCCCGGTGGCGCAGTGGATAACGGGCTCTATCAGCCGCATGCCCATTCGGTGATCGCACCGACCTACGCGGTCTTCGAAAACGGCGTGGTGCGCGAAGACCGGGCATATGTGGTGCCTGAACTGGACACGCGCGAGACCGCCGCGGTGGATCCGCTCGATCTCGAGGATGGTCTGGCGCTTCTGCGCGATGCCGCCCTGGATACCGGCGAGCATGCCGCTGCCGATCAGGAAGGCGCCATCAGTGGCACCGATCCCGATGCGCGGGCGCTAGGGGCCGCGGGTGGTGATACGTTGGAGACCGAAAGCGGCCTGCTTGGCGGCGGCGGCGGCGTCCTCTGGGGCAGGCGCGTGACCGATGGCGACCAGGGTGACAACCATATCGCGGGCACGGCGCGGGACGAGGTTTTCAAGGGCAAGGGTGGAGACGACTTGCTGCAAGGTCGCCATGGCGACGACCGGCTTTACGGCGGCCATGGCGAGGATATTCTCCATGGCGGCCATGGCCGCGACCTGTTGCACGGGGGTGCCGGGGCGGATCGTTTCCGTTTCGACCTGGCCAGTCAGGACGACGTGATCACCGATTTCGAAGCCGAACTGGATCGGATCGAGATCCAGCATACCGGCCTCAGCCGTGCCGATCTGACGATCCGCCAGGATGGCGAGGATGTCCTCATCGAATACGCGGGCAACACCATCCGGGTCGCGGGCACCGATATCGGCGATATCGACGAGAGCACCTTGCTGGTCGCCTGATCTGCAAAATGCGCAGCACGAAATGCTAAGCGTCAGAGTGCCATTCATCGCCTGTGCCCCTCGGGGGCGCAGGGCAGAGGTGTATGCGGTGTCAGCCGCATTCCGCTTAGTGGGTCAGCGCCGCCAGGGTTCCAGCAGGGCTTCGGCCAATCGCCTGCCCTTGTCGGTCAGGTAAAGCGCCGCGCCATCTCGCAGGATGTATCCCCCGCTCAGCGAGCGATCCAACACCATCTGAGCGCGCGGTTTCGGCCATCCCAGATGTGTCTGCAACGCCTCCGCCAGGTTTTCCTCTCCCTGCATGGCTTGTCCTTCATGCGAGGCCAGATGCACCATCAGGGCGCGCAGATCGTTGCCGACGGTCTCGCCGCGCCTGCGCAGCAATCGCGCCATCAAGCCATATCGCGGTCCAAACAGCAGCGCGGCCAAAAAGCAGACCCCGGTACCCAGCGCCATCATACCCCCGATCGACACGTCCCATAGCACCGCCAGGCCATACCCCCCGGCGGAGGAGACCGCTGCAATCGCCATCCCGATCCCGACCATCGCGCCCAGCCGATCAGTGAGCAGATAGGCGGCAGAGGGCGGCACGATAACAAAGGCAATAAAAAGGATAACCCCCACGGCATCGAAGGCTGCCACCGCGGTTGTCGAGGTCAGGAAAAGGAGCGCATAGAACAGCGCGCGCGGCAGAAATCCGAAGGCCTCGGCCAGTACAGGATCAAATGTGGAAAGCTTCAACTCCTTCCAGAACATCGCGACGAAAGCCAGATTGATCGCGAAGACAACGCCCATCCACAGCAATGCCTTTGGGACCTCGCCTCCGGGAACCGCGACGAGGTCCAGCCAGACGAAACCGATTTCGCCCAACAGCACCGTATGCGCATCGATATGCACATCCCTGGCAAACAGGTTCAGCATCAGAACCCCCAGCGCGAACAGAACCGGAAAGACCAGCCCAATGGCCGCGTCCTGCTTGACCCGTCCGGTGCGTGCCAGCGCCTCGGTCAGCCAGACGCATAGGACGCCGGCCAAACCCGCGCCGATGATCTGAACCGGCCCACTTACCAGACCGGTCAACAGCCAGACCACCATGATTCCGAACAGGATCGCATGGGCTATCGCATCCGCCAGCATGGCGTTCTGGCGCAGGATCAGGAAGGGACCCAGCAGTGCTGCCGCTGCGCCAACCAACGCTCCGGTCAGCACGATGGCGATATCGGGCGCGCTCAATATTTCAAACATGGCTCGGAAAACTTTTGGGCATAGCCAGATCCTCGGTCTCGCGCAGACCCTTTTCGGTCAGGACCCAGTGCTCGCCCTCCATCGGCATATGCGAGGCGGGGGCGATCAGACCCTCCGCCGCCAGCTTGTCCAACTCGCGCGAGGTTTTGGCGCCATGATATGTGTCCAGCATACCGCGCTCGACCGGATAGGCGGGGTCGCCATGGTCGCGCGCCAGATCGCGGAAGGTGGCGAGGATCTGCCGGCCCTGCAGATCGGCCCGCTCGCGTGCGCGCGCGGCCATCTCCCAAAGCACGCCGCGTCCTGGCGCGAAAAGGATCGAGACCGCCACCAGCCCCGCCGCGATCAGCACGATCAGCGGCCCGGTGGCGAGCCCCGGTTGCAAGGCGGAGATCCCCGCCCCGCCAACCCCGGCCAATATACCGAACAAGGCCGCGAGCAGCACCATATGCCCCAATCTCCCCACCCATTGCCGCGCGGCGGCTGCGGGTGCGATCACCATCGCGGCCATAAGAACCACGCCGACCATCTGCAAGCCGATCACCACGGCCAGCGCAACCAGCACCGTCAACGCAGCTTCCAGCACCGCGACCGGCAGGCCCAGGGTCTGGGCAAAGACCGGATCGAAACTCGCCAGTTTGAATTCCTTCCAACAGAGCGCGACGGCCCCCAGGGCCACGGCGGCGATCGCCCCCATGACCCAGAGGTCGCGAGGCAGGATTGCCGCAGCCTGGCCGAAGAGGAAACTTTCTAGCCCCGCCTGCGCCGCCCCGGCCTGGCGCTGGATCAGCGTCAGCAGAACGATCCCGCCGGCAAAGAACAGCGACAGCGCGATGCCCAGCGCTGCATCGGTTTTCAGCCGGGTCATGCGGATCAGAAAGATCACTGCCAGCCCGGCCAGCGCTCCGGAGATCAATGCACCCACCAGGATCGGTCCCAGCGAGCGACTGCCCGCAATCAGAAACCCAAGGCAGATTCCGGGCAAGGCCGCGTGGCTGAGTGTGTCGCCCAGAAGACTCTGCCTCCGCAGCAGGGCAAAACAACCGAGCGCGCCTGAGACAGCGCCCAGGATAGCAGCCCCGATCGCGACATTGCGCAGGGTGTAGTCGCCCAAAAGGTCGGCCAGCAGGCCCATCTCAGGCCGTAACGGGCTGTGCTGCCGCCTCGATCAGCGCGATCTGCCCGCCATAGGCGGCGCGCAGATTGTCGGGGGTCATTACCTCGCCCACCGGACCTTGCGCGATCACCCGCACATTCAGCAGAACCAGCCAGTCATAGTACTCCCGCACCGTCGCCAGGTCGTGATGGACGACAATGACTGTTTTGCCCTGACTGCGCAGGCGTTGCAGCAGGGCGATGATGACGCGCTCGGTCGTGGCATCCACACCCGCCATGGGTTCATCGAGGAAATAGGTATCGGCCTCCTGCACAAGCGCCCGCGCTAGAAACACGCGCTGCTGCTGGCCGCCGGAAAGCTGGCTGATCTGGCGATTGTAGAGCGTCTCCAGCCCGACTTCGGCGAGTGCTGCCATGGCGCGGTCGCGTACGTCACGGCCCGGGCGGCGGAACCAGCCAAGATGGCCATAGCGCCCCATCATAACCACATCCAAAGCCGTGGTTGGAAAGTCCCAATCGACCGAGCTGCGCTGGGGGACGTAGGCCACGCGCTTGCGCATCTGGCGATAGGGGCGACCCGAAAGCATGACGTGGCCCGCCGTCGGGGGCGTCAATTCCAGCACAGCTTTCAGCAGCGTGGACTTTCCCGCCCCGTTCGGCCCCACAACGGCGCACATAACCCCGGGAGGCACATCCACATCGATGTCCCAGAGCGCGGGTTGCCCGGCATAACTGACTGTTAGATCCTCCACATGCAGCGCCAGGTCCGGTTCGTGAAGGTGGGCGGTCATTGGGGTGAAAGGCCCCATCGTTCGGCCCATGGGTGCAGCGCCGCCGGCAACGGTGCGGGGGTGCCGCCCAGGGCCATGATGACTGCGACGGTGTTGGCGTGCAACATGCCGATATAGGTGCCTTCGACCGTGCCTTCGGCACCCATAGCGTCCGAAAACAGCTCTCCCCCCAGGGTGACCTGATGGCCACGCTCCGCCGCTGCGGCGATTACGGCCTCGACCGTGCGCGGGTTGATCGTGCTCTCGATAAAGACGGCAGGGATCTGACGATCCACCACCAGATCGACCATCTGGCGGATATCGGCGATCCCCGCCTCGCTTTCGGTCGAGACGCCCTGGATGCCGATCACCTCGATCCCGTAAGCGCGACCGTAATAGGCGAACGCGTCATGGGCTGTAACCATCACGCGCTGGGTCTGTGGTATCGTCGCGATCGACGCTTCGATCCACGCATCCAACGCCATCAGTTCGGTGACATAATCCTCCGCGGCGTTTTTCGCCTCCGTGCTGCAGTCTGGGTCCAGTGTAGCCATCAGCGTGGCAATCGGCGAGGCTATGCGGGACCAAAGCGCGGCGTCCATCCAGAGATGCGGGTCCGGATAGCTGGCGCCTTCCGGCAGGATCAGGTTTTCCACCGGGGCCGCGGCCTCCGAAACTGCGAGAACCGGTTTGCGCCCGTCCAGCCGCGCCAGCACCTCGCCAAGTTGGCCCTCCAGATTATGTCCGGCGTAGAGGATCGCATCGGCGTCAAATAGGCTGCGCACATCGCCGGCGCTCGGTTGATAAAGGTGAGGGTCGATGCCTGGACCCATCATCGTGTCTACACTGGCGCAGGTACCGGCGATGACCCTCGCGGGCTCGGCGATCATGCCCACGGTCGCAATCAGCCGTGGTTCGGCTTGGGCGGACAGATTGGCTAGACTTCCTAGCGCAGCGGCAAAAATGACTGTTCTCATAAATCAGCAGTTAGGGCGAGACTTATACTCTGTCAATGATCTAAAAAATTTAGGTTGACCTAAAAAAATACACGCTTATGGTGGTCCTATGCCTAAACCCAACGACACACCCACCAGCTTGCGCGAGGCCACCCGTCAGGCGCGCAGCTTCGAGACAGTGCGCGAGGCGCATCAACGCGAGGTGGCGGAGGATTATGTCGAACTGATCGCCGATCTGATCGATGTGTCGGGCGAGGCGCGCTCGGTCGACGTGGCCGAACGGATGGGCGTCACCAATGCCACGGTCAACACCACGCTGAACCGCCTCATTCGCGAGGGGCTGGTGCGCAAGGAGAAATACCGCTCGATCTTTCTGACCGATGCGGGGCGCGAGATGGCCGAAATGGCCCGCACCCGCCACGGTGTGGTGCGAGACTTCCTGCTGGCCCTGGGCGTCGACTCCGAAACTGCCGAAAGCGATGCCGAGGGGATCGAGCACCATATCAGCGAAACCACCCTGGCAGCGCTGAAACGCTTCGTGGCCAAGGCGGGTTAAGACGCCTCAGGCGGTGTATTTCGCAGCCCTCTCCTGTGTGCGAATATAGGCTGGCCGTTTGATCAGCGACTTGAAATAGCTGTTCAGCCGTTCCGATTCGATCGGCCATTGCGGCAGCATCCGCGCCCAACTGCTGCAATGTGCCAGCAACAGATCGGGTACGGTGAACGTTTCGCCGGTGACGAAAGGTCCGTCGCCCAGACGGGCCTCCAGCCGGTCCATTGCCCGGGCGAATTCCTTGGCTGCGGTTTGCTTCGGCGCTTCGACCCGCAACTCCTCGGGCAAAACGAAGGTGTGCTTGGCATGGGTCCAGAGCGCGCCTTCCACTTCGTCGACGCAGAACTGGGTGAAGCTGTCCTGCAATGCACGCTCGACAGTGCCTGCAGGATGGGTGCACCCACCGTGCTTGTCGGCCAGATAGGTGCATATCGCCACGCTGTCGGGAATGACATGGCCATTGTCGATCAGCGCTGGCACCTTGCCGGTCGGGTTCACCGCCTTGGCCTCGTCGCTGGCGGGCATCGCGGGATCGATATCATAGCTTTGGCCAAGCTCCTCCAGCAGCCACATCACACGAATGGCGCGGGTGCGCGGGAAGCCCATGATCGTGTAGCTCATTCAACTTCTCCAGAGTCGAGGGTGGCCAACAGGCGACGGATCCGTTTTGGCGTGAAGCCGCTGCGATCGAAACGAAAGGGGACGCGGCAGCCAGGGGCATCTTCCAACCCCAGAATCGATTGGGCGATCATCCGGCGCGGGGGACCTGCTGGGGCGGCCCACAGCGCCTGATGCAGCAATTCCGTCATCCGCGCGTCGGTCATTCCATCGGTGGCGGCGGCGGCCAGGCCAGCGGCATCGGGCAGGCTGTCGACCGCGAAGACTGTGGTATTCTGCGCACACCAGGCAACCGGGCGCAGATGCGGGCGCAGCAACACCATCTGGGCTGCGATCCAGGGCTGGCGCCAGTGCTGATAGTCCTGATGCACGATGATCGAGCGTCCGGGAACCAGCGCGGGCACGAAGTTGCGCAGGATCGCGTCGGCGGTCTCGGGCGTTTTCATGGCGTCGATGAACAGGATCTCGATGGGGCCAGCCGTCCATCGGGTTTTCGCCAGATCCTCGCGATGGAGGGTGACGCGACCGCGCCAGGGTTTCAGCAGCCGTTTCGCGCAGGGCAGCAGATTGGTGCCCCAAAAGCGGCGCACGCCCCGATCATGGAGAAATTTCTGTTTGTGCTCCGGCGAGATGGTGAAGAAGTCGAACGCGTGCACGCTGGCGTCGATCCCGCCGCGCACCAGCCCATCGGCGAGCCTCGCGGTGGAGCCGCCCGCGAAGCACCCCAGGTCGCAGGCCGCGCCCGCGCCCCGCGCCCAGTGCCCCCCGAGCCAGGTCAGGAGCCGGCCCTCCTCGTCGCTGAGCATCGTGGGCACGGCCTCCGCTTCGGGCGAGGGATCCCAGGCGGCGCTGTCCCAAGGACGCAGAGAGAAATCGGAATAGGCATCGGTCACTGAATGCCCTCACGAAACGACAGTTCAAAGCGCTGTTCGGTCATTTCGCGGCCCCAGGTCCGGGCGCGTCGCGAGTCGATCAGCTGGAAGCCTGCGCTTTCGTAAAGCCGCCGCGCCGGGTCGAGCCCCTCGAAGGTCCAGAGGAAGATCCCCGTCGCGCCATCGCCATGCGCGGCCCGTACGGCCGCATCCAGCAGTCGTCGGCCCAGACCCTGGCCGCGCGCCCTGTCGTCGAGGATGAACCAGCGCAGATGCGCCTTGCCGTCCTCGATCCCGTCCCCATCGATGGCGATGGTTCCGATTGGGCCCTCTGCATCGGCAAGCCAGAACAAGTGATTGCCGGGCTGATCCAGCCGAGCCAGGAATGAGCCCATCTCGCGCGCCAGTTTCGCCTCGAAGCTGCTGCCAAACCCCCAGTTATGGGCGTAGTAGTGCGCGTGGTGCGCGATCGACCAGCCCACAATGCCTGGCTGCCAGCCGGTTTGGATGGGCAGGAACTGATGAATTTCATGTGCATCCGGCATGGCGGAGTTGTGGCGGAGTTTCGGGGAGCCCGCAAGGCCGCTGGCAGCACCCGTCCGTCTTGCGCGATGCGGTGCGGGGCCTGAACCAGAAGCGCCGCCCACGGGGCGTATCCCGGGGCGGCGCGTTGTTTCAACGATCTGTCAGGGATCAATTGGTCTGGGGCACCCAGGCTTTCCAGGTGTCCTTGTTGGCCTCCATCCAGGCCTCGACTACATCGTCGACATCCTCGCCGCCCTTGTCGACGGCCAGGATCATCTTGGCCTGTTCGCTGTTAGAGATGCGAAACTTGCTGAACAATTCCACGATGTCGGGGTGCCGTTCAGCCAGCTCCTTGGGGCCGTAATGCTGGGTATGATCATCACCCCAATCGCTGACCGGCCATGCTTCGTCCGAATATGCTGGCAGTTCCAGCTCGACCAAGTCGAGGGTCGCATGGATCCAGTGTGGCTCCCAAGCGTAGGCGACGAATGGCTCGCCGCGCTTGTAGGCGGCTTCGATTTCTGCCCAATGAGCGGTTTCCGAACCGAGCTCTGTCACGGCAAAGTCCACATTCAGCCCCTCCAAACGGGCTGCATCCTCGCAGGCCCAGGCGGCCACCGGGCAGCCCAGCAGGCGGCCCTTGCCATCGGATTCCAGCGTTGTGAACATCTCGGCATATTTCGGCAGGTCGGTGACCGCCTTCAGATCCGGAGCTTTGGCGCCGTCGCCCTCGACCAGGTAGCGCGGCACATAATAGCCCGAGGCGCCTACGACCCCGGTTGGGGCATAGTAGACGATCGAACCGTCGCCGCCATATTCCTTGACGAACTTTTCCTTGACCGGGTCATAGGAGGGCCAACGCTCGCAGCCGAAATCCAGGTCGCCTGCGCGCATCCCCTCATCCAGCGCGGTGCCTGCAGGAATGGTGATCCGTTTGACCTTGTACCCCATCTCGT
Source organism: Pseudomonadota bacterium (assembly GCA_039030715.1). GTDB lineage: Bacteria > Pseudomonadota > Alphaproteobacteria > Rhodobacterales > Rhodobacteraceae > Thermohalobaculum. The sequence continues at coordinate 46,298 of JBCCDU010000006.1, read as the reverse complement.
TTTCCAGGATGTAGTGGATCATTTCGCAGGTCACGGCGCCGCCGGTCCAGTCCGGAACCGGGACCTTGAGCGTCTCGGCTTGCGCCTGCGCGGCGATGGCCAGACCTGAGGCCGCAGCCAGAAATGCGGTGAGTTTCATAAGTAAGCTCCCTGTGCTTGCGCCCGTTGGGCGGTGGTGCTGTGCGCGTCTCGGCGCATCTGTCGGGAACGCTAGCGCGCAACAGGCGAGGTGTCGAGATCGAACCCCTCAGGCCAGGCCGAGCGCGGCGCGCTGCGTCTTAGTCCAGGCCTGGGTCAACTGGTCCAGTACGATGGCCAGGATCGCGATGCCGATGCCCGCCATCAGGCCCTGGCCGGTGTTCAGGGTGTTCATTGCGTCGTAGACTTCCTTGCCCAGGCCCAGACCGGCGACCAGGGGGGTCACCGCCTGCATGGCCAGGGCCATCACGACGGTTTGATTGACGCCCAGCATGATCGAGGGCGTAGCCAACGGCAGTTTGGCCTTGATCAGGGTCTGTATCGAGGACGCGCCAAAGGATCGCGACACTTCCTCGATCTCGGTTGGCACCTGGCTCAGGCCCAATGTCGTCATCCGGATCATCGGCGGCAGGGCGTAGATCACGGTGGCGATGATCGCGGTCGTCGGGTTGCCGCCAAAGAAGAAGAGCGCGGGGATGAGGTAGACGAAGGCGGGCATCACCTGCATCGTATCCAGGATGGGCCGCTGAATTGCGTCCCAGGTCTTGGAATAAGCTGCAAAAACGCCCAGCGGGATACCCAGGATCATGCAGATCACCACCGACACAGCGGTGCCCGCGAGGGTATACATCGTGATCTCCCACAGGCCCGCCGCGCCGACGAAGAACAGGCAGGCCACCGCCACCAGGGCAAAGCGCCACCCGACCAAGCGCCAGATCACCAGCGCGAGAACGCCAATTACATACCACCAGGGCAGACCGATCAGGAATTTGTCGAGCGGGTTCAACAGATAGAGATAGACACCGGTGCGGATCGCCTGTGTGATTGCGATGAATGGCGGATAGACGGTGAGCGCATCGATTGCCTGATCGATCGGCTTGCGGATTGAGATTTCCCAATCGCGCGGATAATCCCCGATCGGCACGATCGCGGTATCGACGAACAGGGTCGCCACGATCAGGACCGCCCCGCAGATTAGGAATGGATGGCGCAGGCACCAGGCGTGGGCCGGGGCGCTGCGCCCACCAGGCGAGCCTGCGACCGAAGCAATCGCGCGGGTCAGTGCCATGCCGACGCGCCCAACCGCGCGCCATATTTTATCCACGATGCTCTCGACTGCCCTGGCGACCGGGTTCTCGTCCCAGCTTTGCGGCAGTAGGCGAAACTCCAATTGATCCGGCGGGAACGGGCTGCGCGTCTTGCTCATCGCATAGCTGAGCCGATCAAAGATGATCGCCATGAAGACGATGCAAAGCCCACCCTCGAAAGATTGGCCGACGCGAAGGCGGCTGATTGCGCGCCAGACCTCGGCGCCCAGGCCCTCGGCCCCGATGAAGGTCGCCAGAACCGCCAGCGCCAGTGCCATCATGATGGTCTGGTTTACACCCAGCATGATCGAGGGCATCGCCTGCGGGATCTGCACCTTGATCAGCATCTGCGTCGGCGACGTACCGAAGGAGCGCGCGGCCTCGACCATGCCCGGTGGCACTTGGCGGATGCCCAGATTGGTGAGCCGGATGATCGGCGGCAGGGCATAGATCAGGATCGCCATCGCGGCCGAAGGTCCGCCGATACCGAAGAAGAAGATCGCCGGTACCAGATAGACGAAAGCGGGCATCACCTGCATGGCGTCAAGGGCAGGGCGCAAGGCGGCTTCGAACCGATCGGATTGCGAGCATATCACGCCCAGGACGAGCCCGATTGCGACGCAGAGCAGGACCGATACGCTCATCAGGCTCAGCGTTGACATGGCCACGTCCCACATATCGACCGCGGCCCAGAACCAGACCCCGAACACCGTGATCAAACCCAGCCGTAATCCGCCATAGGCGAGAGCGGGCAGTGTCAGGCCCAACATCACCACGGGCCAGGGCAGAGAGAGCAGCGTCTCCTCCAACCCATCGAGAGCCCAACCGACCCCCTCGCTGACGGCTCGGGTGAACCAGCGCAGATGCTCTTGCAGCCATTTCTCGGCCTGGTTGACCCATTCCACCATCGGAAAAGCCTGGGTGACGCTTTCGGGGAAGGGCTGCGTGCCGCCCGCGACCAGAACCAGCAGGATCGAGACGGTAAGCCCAGCCAGGATCATGGCGGGTAGCGTCATATCCCGGCCTGCGATGGTCAGAAGCCCGCCAAGGGGGCTTTGTCCTGTCGCCGATGCTGTCGCGGGTGCGGCTGAAGTCTCGGTCTCGCTGGTCATCGGTCGCCCCCCGCGGCGATATTCGGCGTTTTGCGAAACCTAAGGCCAGCGGCGGAGGGATGTAAAGAAAGCGGCTGAGTGGGTCGAGCTACGCCGCCCGGGTCTGCCCGGCAGTAATTTGTCCGTTCAGGCTTTCATCGCCGGTCCGGAAGAAGTCCACCAGGGCACTCAGCGCTTCGGCCTGTTCGATCAGGTCTGCTGCGGTGGTCGTGCTGTCAGAGGCCAGCGCCGCGTTCTGCTGGGTCTGCGTGTCGAGCGCCTTCAGCGTACCCTCGATCTCGTCGACCCCGGCTGCCTGATCGCGGCCCGATGCGGCGATCTCGCCAATCGCCAGGGTCATCCGGCGGATCCCCTCGTCCACATCCGACAGGGTGGCGCCGGTCGAGGTGATCAGATCCACGCTCTCCGAAACCTCAGCGGTGCTTTGCCCGATCAGCTCGCGGATTTCTCCCGCCGCGTTTCCGGCCCGTTGGGCCAGCGTGCGAACTTCCTGCGCGACCACGGCGAAACCCTGACCGGCGCTGCCGGCGCGTGCGGCCTCTACCGCCGCGTTGAGGGCCAGGAGATTGGTCTGGAAAGCAATCCCATCCACAAGCGCGGTCACGTCCGAGATTTTGCTGGCACTGTCTGCGGCGTGCTGTACCGCCTGGATCGCGCGCTCCGCGACCTCTCCACCTTTCTTTGCGCTTTCTGCTACATCCTGCGATAGGCGGTCGGCACTTCGGGTGTTGTCTGCATTGGCGTGAACCGAGCGCGCCATCTGCGTCATGGTTGCTGAGGTCTGCTGCAGCGCGCTGGCTTGCTCATCCGTGCGTTGCGACAGACTGCGAGATCCATCGGTGATCGTCGTTGCGGATGCGCGAACCCTCTCGGCGGCATCGCCAATCTGGCTCACCAGATCTTGCAGCTTTTTGCCCATGGCGTTTGCGTCGGCTTGCAGCGAGGCGAAGCTGCCCTGAAAATCGCCTTCGACCCGCATCGAGAGGTCGCCCTGGGCGAATCCCTTCAAGACACGCTGAGTTTCGCCAATCGCATCGCAAATACCGTCCAAAAGCCGGTTTACGCCGCCTGCCAGCGCGGCCATCTCTGGGTCTTCGAAGTCGTGATCGATGCGTCTGCCCAGGTCGCCTGCCACGGCACCCTCAACCACGTCGCCAAAGGCTTCGGTCATCAGGGCCATGGTTCGCTGGCGCTCCGCCAGGGTGTCTTCCTCGGCCTGGAGAATGCGAACTTTGGCTTCTTGCGCCTCGCTGGCGGCGGCGCGCGCCTTGCTCTCTGCCCCTGCCGCGAGGGCCGTTTGCCTCTGGCGATCGTTTATCATGTAACAAAGCGCTGCGGCTTCGAAAACCAGGATCACCGCGTGAACCAGCGTGCGTCCCAGGTCTGTTCCACCGGGATAGACGAGGGAGGGCATGATGTAGTTTAGGCTGAGATGATGGAGTGCGACCAACGCGGTCGCAGCCATCACCGCGCGGATATCGTTCAGCACCGACAGTGCTGCCATCACCGCGAAGAAGTACATATGCATCTCGACCTGCCACGGATGGCCGCTGAACAGCCCGGTGAGGATCGCAGGTTGTGTGATGGCGGCGAGGGCGATTGTGATCCGGGCACGCTTCGGCGAAAGGCGCCAATCGACTTCGGCGAGGATACCGGTCAACACCGACAGGCCCGCAGCGATCATCCCCACACTCAGCAGATCGCGACCGATCGCCCAGCAAATCACCAGAAACACCGGTGCATGTATCCAGATCGCGGCGATCACGATGCGTTCGGCCGGGATACTGGCGCCATGCAGCCCGTCAATGCCGCGATGTGGGAGGATTTTATTCAGATGCATAGGAAATCTCCCAGATCGCCGTTCAGCACCTGCCAAGCGCCTGCCTGACGCAGCCTGTCGGCATGGTCCGGGCTGGGAAGGAAAGACACTGCGAGAAACGGCAGTGGCGAGCGTGCGACGACCAGCCCGCCCGCCTGATCGACAATCGACGCGGCGGTCTGCCATGGCGCGGCGATCACCAGCAGTTCTGACTGCGAGGCGGACAGACCGTCGCCATCCGCCGGGCGAAACGCCAGCGCCAGCGGGCTCGCCAACGCCAGGGCGGCAACCGCGAGGGCCGGTGCCGAGAGCATCTCACGGATCGTCTTCATCAGGCTCTGATCGGCCAGAAAAGCGAAAAATTCGCTAATCCGTTACCATGACATCGCTCAATTTTCCCTTGATCCTGGCGGCTGTTGTTCCCGATGGTGACCAGGCACTTCGAGGGGAGAACCGCCGGCATGTCGAAAATCCATTGCAAACATGTCTGGAAAGTCTTTGGCGCGCGGCCCGAGAAGGTGCTGCAAACCCTGGACGCCAGTGCTGACCGGGCCGAGGTGCAGGAGCGCACCGGCCATGTGATCGCGGTCAAGGATGTAAGCTTTGAGGTGGCCGAGGGAGAAACCTTCGTTGTCATGGGTCTTTCGGGCTCCGGCAAGTCGACGCTGGTGCGTTGCATCTCGCGCCTGATCGAGCCCACGGGCGGCGAAGTGCTGATCGACGGGCAGGACGTCACCAAGATGTCCGTAGCCGAACTTACCGATCTGCGCCGCAACAGGATGTCGATGGTGTTCCAGCACTTTGGATTGCTGCCGCACCGCAAGGTGATCGACAACATTGCCTTCGGCTTGGAAGTGCGCGGCGCCGGGCGCGATGAACGTCTGGCGCGTGCCATGGAGGTGCTGGAGCTTGTGGGCCTGTCCGGTTGGGACCAGAATTATCCCCGCGAGCTTTCAGGCGGCATGCAGCAGCGGGTGGGCCTCGCCCGCGCCATGGCGGTGGATCCCGAGATCCTGATTTTCGACGAGCCCTTCTCGGCCCTCGACCCCTTGATCCGGCGCGAGATGCAGGACGAGTTGCTGCGCCTGCAAGCGCAAATGAAGAAAACAATGGTGTTCATCACCCATGACTTTCTGGAGGCGATCAAGATGGGCGATCATATCGCCATCATGAAGGATGGTGCCGTTAGCCAGATCGGTACGCCGGAGGAAATCGTCGCCAACCCTGTCGACGATTATGTCCGCGAGTTCACCGAGGATGTGCCGCGCTACAAGGTCCTCAGCGCAGGCAAGGTGATGCGTGCCGAATGCTGCGAGGAAGCCCGCGCCCTGCACGCACAGGGCCAGGCGGTGGCGGCCGACGCCAAGCTGGACAATCTGATCGAGCGGATTGCCGATACCGACACGCCCCTGCCGGTGATCGACGCCGAAAACCGACTGGTGGGCGAGATCGACCGCGCGATCCTGATGCGTGCCATGAACGCGCGCAGCTAGATTTCAGAGGAAATTGTTCGGCCAGATGATCGTGCGCCACATATGCGCGACCGGGCTGCGGTCGAACCCCAACCCCTCGGGCGGGGTTCGGAACTTGCGCGCGATCACATCTTCGAATTCCTCGATCTCGACCCTGGCATTCGGGTCGAACGAGTAGAGGTCGTTGACCACTACCGCCATCGCATGGGGATACCATTCGTGATTGCGGCAGTACTCCCACTCCGCCTTGACGTAATCCGGCGGGTCGTAGTCCCCGCCGAAGACAGCCAGATAGGTCTTGGGATAGGCATAGTCGTATTCGGGGTCGGGCCGGAACCGCAGCGCCTGATGGTGCTTTATGGCCCAATGCACCTCGGGGTCCACATAGGGTTCGACCAGTTGGGCGGCCCAATGACCGTGATCGGTGCGGATCAGTCCCACGACCGAGACATCATGTAGAAGGCAGGCCAAGACGGTGTTGTCCGGCAAGCCCTTGTCCTTGGCGAGCTTCGCGCTCTGCAACAGGTGGTTGTAGCCCACGGTGTCATAGGCAAAGCGCAGCTTGAAAAAATCGATCAGGGTCGGGCGAGCTGGCATCTCCGGCAGTCGCGGATCCTCATGCATCAGCCACTTGCCATGGGGGCGGCCATCGAATTCGCCGCTTGCGGTGGCGCCCGCCCGGCCAATGGGCGGTTTCATGATCTGGACGTCCAGAAGCTCCATCATCGCCATTTCCAGGACGTCGATTTTCTCATCCATGTCCATGGCGGGGGTGACGCGTCTCGCGGCCAAGGCCTTGGCCTCTTCGATCAGTTGGCTGCGGTCCATTATCCGGTCTCCAGCTGCGAACGCCTGTTCCATAGATAGGTATGCTGCGCCGGCAATTCACGCAAAACGGGCGCGGCTGATGGTTCGCCGCGCCCGGTTAAAGCGTTTTCGCAGTGCCGGGCTGGCTCAGCCGCAGCGGCTGCTTGCCGACTTCATCGCCGCCGTGAAACCGGACAGCGAGAATGTATCGACAGTGGTTGTCCCCCGGGTCGACACGCCCTTCACCTTGGCCTTCGCCCCGCGACGGAAACTTGAGACGACGTTCGCGTCCTCGCTGGCCGATGGCAGCCATGCATTCTCGCCATCGGTGAACATCTTGAAGGTCGAGGAGCCGACCGAGACTTCAACCTCGGACCCTTTTTTGAACGGATAGCCCGCGATAAACGAAACTTCGTTTTTCACGCCGTCCTGAGGGCGCACGGCAACCATCAGGAAAATGTCGCCGCGATTGACCTCGACAGTCTTGCCGCCGCGTGTCGCGGTTTTGGATTCCGGCAACGATACGATCCAGCATACTTTCGATGCTCCCTCGCCCGCTTCGAAAACTGCCCAGTCGGTTTGTACGTCGACACGGGTCTGTGTCTGTGCGCTGCCCGCCCCCACCGACAGGCCGACGGCCAGGGTCGCCGCAGCAACTGCCCAGCCGAACCTGCTGCCGATCTTTCCGAAAATTCTCATGCTCGCCTCACTCATATCCGGTACCGGATCTTGCCTCGGATCTCGCCACGGATCTTGGATGTCCGTCGGGAAATGTCTTGCATCGGAACTGACCCCGATTTGCGTATCAGAGCATACTGCAACTCCGAGGGCAATTGCCAGTGCAGAGCATATCGAATCTTGATCAGACATGCGATACAGTGTGAACTGTCAATCAGAGATGACAGCATGGCCATAAAGCTCGATGATCCAGACGAAGAAGGCACATCGCCAAATCACGGTCCGGAGGGACACGGCAGCCTCAGCCAAGGGGCGGGTAGGCCGGTGAACGTGCTGATGAATGGTCGCCTAGATGTCGATGGGGCCAAGTCGGGTGGGGGCGGTTCGGCCGCCGACCAGCCGGATGACGAAACCCTGATACAAGCCATCGCCGCTGATCGGGATAAGGCCGCCTTCGCAACGCTTTTCGCGCGCTATTCCGGGCGCATCAAGGCGCTGCTGATCCGTTCAGGTGCTACGCCCGATCTGGCCGAGGATGCCGCGCAGGAGGTTATGGTGACACTCTGGCGTCGTGCGGAGACCTTCGATCCGGCCAAGGCCGGGGCGGCGACCTGGATTTTCACCATCGCGCGCAACAAGCGGATCGACATGATCCGGCGCGCAAAGCGGCCTGAACCGGACGCGGATGATCCAGTGCTGGTTCCCGAAACGGCGCAGAGTGCCGAGACGGCCCTGGCCGGCGCGGACCGCGATTCTCGTATCCGCGAGGCCCTGAACTGCCTGCCGGAGGATCAAAAAAGCGTGATCCGGCTGGCGTTCTTCCATGGCTGCAGCCACGCCGAAATCGCCGCCAGGTTGGAGCTTCCGCTTGGTACCGTGAAGTCCCGGCTAAGGCTGTCTTTCGGACGGCTGCGCAGCGAACTGGGCGGCGATTTTGCCGAGGAATTGCAGGCCACCTGATCCGCGGGACGACTTGTCGGATCTTTTCATCCCTGCGGAATGCTGCGACAAGATCTCATCCGATCCTTGTTGCGAGGCGCACCGATGACCGACACCGCCAATCCCGTTCTGGCCGAGATCTGGCGCGGTCCTTTGCTGGAATCCGTCCATCGGGGCACTGCCGTGGTGTGCCGCCCGGATGGCGAAGTGATTGCGGCCTGGGGCGATCCCGCCCGTGTGATTCTGCCTCGGTCCTCCTGCAAGATGCTGCAAGCTCTGCCACTGGTCGAAAGCGGCGCTGCCGAGCGCGCGGGGTTGACCGATGCGCATCTGGCGTTGTCCTGTGCCTCGCATCAGGGCGCGCCGGTGCATACCGACCTCGTGCGCGATTGGCTCGGGACGTTGGATCTGCGAGAGCCAGACCTGAGATGCGGTCCCCAGACGCCCTACGATGACGACACCCGGTTCGATCTGCGCCAGGCGGTGCGTGAGGGGGACCAGACCCACAACAACTGCTCGGGCAAGCATTGCGGGTTCTTGACATTGAACGGGCACATGCGGGGTGGGGCGGAGTATATCGACCCCGATCATCCGGTGCAGCAAGCGGTCAAGCAGGCCAGCGCGGAACTCGCGGGCGAAGACCTAAGCGATTTTGCAGTGGATGGCTGCTCCGCCCCGAACTTTGCGATGACGGTGCGCGGCTTGGCGACGGCGGTTGCAAGGTTCGCCGCTCCGCAGGTGCTGAGCGGCGTCAGGGCGCAGGCTGCTGCCCGGTTGCGCGATGCGATGGCGGCTCATCCCGTGCTGGTGGCGGGGGAGGGGCGTGCCTGCACTGCGCTGATCCGGGCCTGTGAAGGCCGGGCCGTGGTCAAGACCGGGGCGGAGGGCGTCTTCATCGCCATTCTGCCCGATCCGGGCATCGGCATCGCGCTGAAATGCGACGATGGGTCAGGCCGCGGGTCGGAGGCTGCAATCGCCGCCCTTTTGGCGCGGTACGGGGTCATCGACAAGGCGCATCCCGTCTATGCCAACTACGCCGACACGCCTCTGACCAATCGCCGGGGCATCGCTCATGGTCATCTGCGGGCGTCAGCGGACCTCTTCGCTTAACCGGCCAAGGTCACCAGAAAGTTCAGTGGCGAGAAACGCCCGGTTCCGATCGTCAGGGCAAAGGTCAGGCCGGTGACGATCCACAACGCCAGCTCGCCCAGCTTGGGCAGACCTGCCTGCACGGCTGCGCGGATTAGCAGGATGTTCACAAGCAGAATCACACCCGCGGTCAGCAGCGAAAGCCCGGTCGCCATCAGCGGTCCATGGCGGGCATTGAGGCGCAGCATCGCGTCCCACGCCAGATGATCGGCAATCGGCACGGCAATCAGGTTGACGAGGATGAACAGGCTAAGCGCGCGGAACCAGGTGGGTGTCATACTCCCTCTCGTAACGTGCCTGCCGCCATGATCAAGCCTGTCGAGTGGACCTTGCGTCAGAAAGCGACCAATCGCGACGTTTTCGGGCTGGACGCGGGAATGAAAATTTGCTCTGTTTTTTCAGATATGTTTGTCGCGAGCCTTGGAGACCCGTTCCAGCCTATGAATCAGGCCCTCAAATTCGATCAGGCGACGGCGCCCGCCCGCCCGGCACAGGGCGGCGGGAAGCGCGCGCGAGCGGGTGGCATCGGCGGGGATCTGCGCGCTCTGCGCAAGGCGCGTGGGCTGACGTTGACCCAACTTGCCGGGCATGTGGCCCGCTCGGTCGGCTGGTTGTCCGAGGTTGAGCGTGATCTGACCGAGCCCACCATCACCGATCTGCGCCGCTTGGCCGCCGCGCTGGACCAACCGCTTTCGCTTTTCTTCGGGGCCAGCGAAGGCCCGGTGGAGGAGCGTGGTTTCATCGTGCGGGCCGATACCCGCCGTGCGCTGGGCACGGCCGAGGCCGGGCTGACCGAACAGCTTCTCTCGCCTGATCTGACCGGATCGTTCGAGATCGTCCGTTCGGTCTTTGAGCCTGGCGCGGAACTGGCGGAGGCAAACCAGCGTCCGACCGAGGAAGCGGGATATCTGATCTCTGGCCAACTCGACCTCTGGATCGGCGAGCAGATGTTCCGCTTGAACCCGGGCGACAGCTTCCGCTTCACCGGCCAACCCTACCGCTGGCGCAATCCGGGCGACGAGCCCGCCGTCGCGATCTGGGTGATCGCCCCGCCAGTGTACTGACATGATCGAGACATTGTTCGCCTTCGAGACGACGACCCTGGTGGCCTTCATGGGCGCCTGTTTCGTGCTCTATCTCACACCGGGCGCCGATATGATGTTCACCATTGCAAGCGGGGCTGCAGGCGGGCCGCGAGCGGGGGTTGCGGCGGCGGCGGGTATCTCGATGGGCGTTTTGACCCATGTGGCTTTGACCGCGGCGGGGCTCGGCGCCCTGATCCTCGCCTATCCGGCAGCCTATGATGCGGTGCGTTACATCGGTGCAATCTATCTCCTTTATCTCGCCTGGAAGATGTGGAAGGCCGAGCCCGAGGCGTCGGAGGTCAAGGGCGCGGCCCGGATGCGCCGCGCCTTTACCCGCGGCTATGTCACCAATATTCTGAACCCGAAGGTTGCGCTGTTCGTTCTGGCTTTCCTGCCGCAATTCACTGATCCCGCCATCGGGCCGGTCTGGCAGCAGACCCTGTGGCTGGGCGTCATCCTGGGCGCCGGCGGGATTGTGACCGACGGTTCGATCGGCGCCCTGGCAGGCGTCTTTTCGGCGTGGCTCAGACGGTCTCAACGCACGCTTAACCGGCTCGCAGCTCTCGTCTTCGGCGGCCTGGCCGCCCGTATCGTAGTCAATTAACGGAAGGACATCATGGCTGATCTCCCAACCACCGCACGTGTCGTCATCATCGGAGGCGGGGCCGTCGGCGCCTCGGTCCTTTACCACCTGGCGCTGAAAGGCTGGACCGATTGTGTTCTGGTCGAGAAGAACGAATTGACTTCCGGCTCGACCTGGCATGCGGCGGGGAACATCCCGACTTTCTCGAATTCCTGGTCGATCATGAACATGCAGCGCTACTCGACCGAGCTTTACCGCGAGCTGGCCGAGCGGGTGGACTACCCGATGAATTATCACGTCACTGGCTCCATCCGGCTGGCGCATTCCAAGGAGCGGATGCAGGAGTTCGAACGCGCCGTCGGCATGGGCCGCTATCAGGGCATGGATCTCGAGATGTGCTCGATCCAGGATCTGAAGGACCGCTATCCGTTCATGGAGACGCATGACCTCGAAGGCGGAATGTGGGATCCCATGGATGGCGACATGGACCCGGCACAGCTCACGCAGGCTTTCGCCAAGGGCGCGCGCGATCTCGGCCAGCAGATCGTCCGCTTCTGCGCGGTTACGGGGGTCGAGCGGCAGGGCAAGGAATGGCTGGTCCAGACCGAGAAAGGCGACATCCGCTGCGAATACGTGGTCAACGCCGCAGGCTATCGCGCGCAGGAGGTCGGTCGCTGGTTCGGGCGCGAGGTGCCGATGGCCACCATGTCCCACCAGTACATCCTGTTCGACGAGATGGACGAGCTGGTGAGCCGCACCAAGGAGACCGGCGGCAAGCTGCCGCTGCTGCGCGATGTCGACTCGAGCTATTACCTGCGTCAGGAGAAGCACGGCTTCAATCTCGGCCCATACGAGCGCAACTGCCGCGCGCATTGGCATACGCCCGAGGACCCGATGCCGGAGGATTTCAGCTTCCAGCTTTATGCCGACGATCTCGACCGGTTGGAGTGGTATCTCGAGGATGCCATCGCCCGCGTGCCGCTGATCGGCGAAAGCGGGGTCTATAAGGTCATCAACGGGCCGATCCCCTATGCCCCCGACGGGCTGCCCCTGATCGGGCCAATGCCGGGCATACCGAACGCGTTCGAGGCTTGCGTCTTCACCTTCGGGATCGCCCAGGCGGGCGGGGCGGGCAAGGTGCTCGCCGAATGGATGGTGGATGGTGGGACCGAGTGGGATATGTGGGCGGTCGACCCGCGCCGCTTTGGCAAATGGATCGACCATCAGTATTGCGTCGACAAGGCGATGGAGGTCTATGGCCACGAATATTCGATGCACTTCCCGCATCACGAATGGCCCGCGGGGCGCGACCGCCGCCTCAGCCCGGTGCATGAGAAGATCGTCGAGCAAGGCGGTCAGATGGGCGCCTATAACGGGTGGGAGCGCGCCAATTGGTTCGCCAAGCCCGGCGACGACACCTCGGAGGAGGCGACCCATACCTGGAAGCGCAACGGCCCCTGGGCGGTGCGGGTGAAGGAAGAAGTCGAGGCGGTGCGCGACGGTGTCGGTGTGCTCGACCTTCCCGGCTTCAGCCGGTTCAATCTAGAAGGAGAAGGCGCCGCGGAATGGCTGCGTGGCCAGATCTCGGGTGGGTTGCCCAAGGCCGGGCGGATGAATCTGGGGTATTTCCCTGACCACCGCGGGCGGATCATGACCGAGATGTCTTTAATCCGGCATGGCGAGGATCACTTCACCCTGATCACCGCGGCACCCGCGCAGAGCCATGATTTCGACTGGCTTATGCGGACCTTGCCGGAAGGGGTGAGCCTGACCGACCAGACCGAGGAGTTCTCGACCCTGATCGTCTGCGGCCCGAAATCGCGTGATCTTTTCGCGGGCATCGCCGAGGCGGATCTGACGCTCTCATGGCTCAGCCACCAGGATGCGACCGTGGCGGGCAAACCCTGCAGGATGTTCCGAGTGAGCTTTGCGGGTGAACTGGGCTGGGAGGTCCACGCGACCATGGCCGACATGCCGGCGATCTATGACGCCGTGCGCGCTGCGGGGGCGACGCCCTTCGGCATGTTCGCGCTCAACTCGATGCGGATCGAGAAGGGATACAGGGCTTGGAAGGGCGATCTCTCGACCGACTACACGCTGTTCCAGGGCGGGCTAGACCGGTTCGTGAAGCTCGACAAACCGCAGGATTTCCCCGGCAAGGCGGCACTGATGAGCGAGAAGCAGCAGGGCGTGACCAAACGCTTCGCGACCATGATCGTCCAGGCTAATGGCTGCGACGCGCCCTACATGTCGAATGTGTGGAAAGGCGAGGAGCATGTGGGCGAGACGACTTCGGGCGCCTGGGGTTATCGCGTGGATGCCTCCGTCGCGCTCGGTGTGATCCGCACCGACTGTGCCGAGCCTGGAACGGAGCTGGAGGTGGAGATCTATGGCGAGCGGGTGAAGGCGGTTGTTCAACCCGATCAGCCGCTGTGGGACCCGGAGAACGCAAGGCTGCGTGCATGATCGAAGTACCCGCAGACCCAAGCCTGGAGCGGCGTGCGACCCGCGGCCATGCCCGTGGAACACGGGCCAGCAGGGTCCCTGCTGATGCGGGCTTGCCCGCATATGGCCGCTTTGCGCATCGCTCGACCCTAAGCACCTGCTGCAGGGAATGCCACGCATGAAGATCGTCTTGATGGATGGCGGGATGGGGCAGGAGCTCATTGCCCGTTCGAAACATCCGGTTCATCCGCTCTGGTCCACTCAGGTGATGCGGCACGAACCCGAGATCGTGCGCGAGGTCCATCGCGACTATCTAGAGGCCGGTGCCCGCGTCCTGACCGTAAATGCCTATGCGATGACGGGCCCGAGGCTCGCGCGCGACGGGGAGGCGGAGTCATTCGACGAGCTGCAGAATACCGCCTGCGCTCTGGCAGCGGAAGCGCGAGGCTCGCGTAGCGATGTCACTTTGGCTGGATGCCTGCCACCTTTGATCGGCTCTTACCGACCGGACATGACGCCGGAGCCGGAGGTTGCCCTGGCCGAGTACCGCCGGATCGTCGCGGCTCAGGCACCGCATGTGGATGTCTTCCTGGCGGAGACCATGCCGAATGCGGCCGAAGCATTCGCCGCGGTCACGGCGGCTGCCGAAAGTGGCAAACCGATCTGGGTGGCGTGGACCTTGAAGGATGGCGGCGACGCCCATCTGCGCTCCGGTGAACGCATCGCGGAGGCGGCTGCCGCAATCGCACATTTGCCGGTTGCCGCCCATCTGGTAAATTGCTGCCATCCGGAGAGCGTGGATGCCGCTCTGCCGGAATTAGCGGCACTGAATGGTCCCGTTGGAGCCTATGCCAATGGGTTTGTTTCCGTGGCGCCGTTGCAGCCCGGCGGGACTGTCGATGCGCTGACCGCACGGGAGGATCTGGGCCCTGATCCTTACGCGGACTTCGCGCTTGGCTGGGTCGATGGCGGTGCCACGATCCTTGGTGGGTGCTGCGAGGTCGGCCCTGCGCATATCGCAACGCTTGCCGAGCGGCTGACGGCTGCGGGCCACGAGATCGTTGGAATGCCCGAATGATGACGCCGGAGATCATGCGCTTCGTCGATGAGTGGCGGCTTGGCCATATCGCGACGATCGGGCCGGAGGGGCCGAATGTCTCGCCCAAGGGCACGTTCCAGGCGCTGGACACGACGACGCTGGTCTTTGCCGAGATTCGCTCGCCCCAAACCAAGCACAACCTGGCTTATGACGCGCGGGTCGAGGTCAATATGGTCGATGTCTTCGCCCGCAAGGGGGCGCGGTTTCGCGGCGAAGCCCGCTATGACGGGCCGAAGACTGAGACCTTCGCAGACCTGATACCCCGCTGGACGGAACTGTTTGGAGAGGATCTCGCCAAGCTGATCAAGGGCTTTGTGAGGATCGAACTGGCGAGCGTAAAGCCGCTGACGACCCCAGCATATGATGTGGGTGCCGAGGAAGCAGAGCTGCGCCGGGCATATTTGGAGCGGTTTACGGCGATGCAGGCAGAGGTGCTGGGTGGTTGATGTAGCGCGCAGAGAGGGGGCCAAACCGGCAATGTCCCTTGCGGGACTGCTCGGGGGGGGGCGAGCCCCCTCGCCTGCGCGGGATGACCGCGCAGATGGCCGGATCGGCCCCCGCTCCGCAACACTGGGATCAATCGAAATGTTGGAGAGCGCGAGATGACAGGGTTACCCACCAAGGCGCGGGCAATCATTATTGGCGGCGGGGTTTCTGGCTGTTCGGTGGCTTATCACCTGGCGAAGCTCGGTTGGGACGAGGTGGTATTGCTGGAGCGCAAGCAGCTCACCTGCGGCACCACCTGGCATGCGGCGGGGCTGATCGGGCAGTTGCGGCCCAATCAGAACATGACGCGGCTGGCGAAGTATTCAGCGGAGCTCTACGTGCAGCTCGAGGCCGAAACGGGCGTGGCCACGGGCATGAAGCAGAACGGCTCGCTGACTGTCGCCCTGACCGAGGCGCGGCGCGAGGAGATCCTGCGCCAGGCCTCGCTCGCCCGGGCCTTCGGGGTGGAGGCGGAGGAAGTCTCCCCCAGCGAGGTCAAAAACCTCTACCCGCATCTGAATGTTGCGGATGTGGTGAGTGCTGTGCATCTGCCCGCCGATGGTCAGGCAGATCCGGCCAATATCGCGCTGGCGCTGGCCAAGGGCGCCCGGCAGAACGGCGCCAAGATCGTCGAGGGTGTGAAGGTCACGGCAATCCATCAGGACCGGGGCAAGGTTACCGGCGTCGCATGGGAAAAGGGCGGCGACACCGGCACGATCAGCGCCGATGTGGTGATCAATTGCGGGGGCATGTGGGCGCGCGATGTGGGGCTGATGGCGGGCGTCCCGGTTCCGCTCCACGCCTGCGAGCACTTCTATATCGTCACGGAGGCGGTCGAGGGACTGAAACAACTTCCCGTGCTGCGCGTTCCGGATGAATGCGCCTATTACAAGGAAGACGCAGGCAAGATGCTGCTGGGGGCATTCGAACCGGTGGCAAAGCCGTGGGCCACCAATGGCATTCCCGAAAATTTCGAGTTCGACCAGTTGCCCGAGGACTTCGACCACTTCGAGCCGATTTTGGAGCAGGCCATCAACCGGGTGCCGATGCTGGCCGAGGCAGGGATCCATACGTTTTTCAACGGGCCAGAGAGTTTCACCCCGGATGACCGCTACTATCTGGGTCAGGCGCCAAATCTGGAAGGGTTCTGGGTGGCCGCCGGGTATAACTCGATCGGGATCGTCTCCTCGGGCGGGGCGGGCCATGCGCTTAGCCAGTGGATTGACCGGGGTGAGCCGCCATTCGACCTCTGGGATGTGGATATCCGGCGCGTGCAACCCTTTCAGAACAACAAAACCTATCTGCGCGAGCGGGTGAGCGAAACACTGGGGCTGCTCTATGCCGATCACTGGCCCTACCGGCAATATGCCACCTCTCGCGGTGTGCGTCGCAGCCCGTTCCACGAGCATATGAAGGCACGGGGCGCATGCTTTGGCGAGACGGCAGGATGGGAACGGCCCAACTGGTTCGCCCGCAATGGGCAGACGCCGGAATACGACTATTCCTGGGGCCGCCAGAACTGGTTCGAGAACGCGGCTGAGGAGCATGAAGCGATCCGCACCGGCGTCGGCATTTATGACATGACCAGTTTCGGCAAGATCCGGGCCGAGGGGCCGGAGGCCGAGGCGGCGCTCAACCGCATCTGCGGTGGCGACATGTCGGTGTCGGTGGGCAAGATCGTCTACACCCAGTTCCTGAACGCCCGCGGCGGGATCGAGGCAGATGTAACCGTGACCCGGCTGGCGGAGGATGCTTATCTAATCGTGACCCCCGCCGCTACGGCCGTGCGCGATCTGAGCTGGCTGAAGCGTCATGCAGGCGACGCCCGCGTAGTCTTCACCGATGTCACCGCTGCCGAAGGGTGCCTTGCCGTGATGGGCCCCAAATCCCGCGATCTGCTAGCCGCTGTCAGCCCGCATGACTGGACCAACGCCACCCATCCCTTCGGTTGGGCGCATGAGATCGAGATCGGCATGGGAATGGCCAGGGCGCATCGCGTCACCTATGTCGGCGAGCTCGGCTGGGAGATCTATATGCCGACCGATCAGGCGGCGCATGTCTTCGAGACACTGGCCGAGGCTGGCGAGGATCACGGGCTGAAGCTTTGCGGCATGCACATGATGGATACCTGCCGGATCGAAAAGGGCTTTCGTCATTTCGGCCATGACATCACCGATGAGGATCATGTGCTGGAAGCCGGCCTGGGCTTTGCGGTTAAGACTGACAAGCCTGACTTCGTCGGCCGCGAGGCCGTGCTGGCCAAGAAAGAGGCTGGTTTGTCGCGTCGCCTGATGCAGTTCAAGCTGACCGATGCGGGGCCGATGCTCTATCACAACGAGCCGATCTGGCGCGATGGCGAGATGGTCGGGTATCTGAGTTCGGGCAATTACGGGCACCATCTGGGGGCTGCGATCGGCCTTGGCTATGTGCCCGGGCAGGGGGAGAAGCCGGCGGAGATGCTGGCCTCGACTTACGAGATCGAGATCGCGGGGACGCGTGTCGCTGCAGAGGCGAGCCTGAAGCCGATGTATGATCCGAAATCGGAGCGCGTGAAGGTGTAGCGCATTTGGCAACGTCGCGGTCATCTGCGCGAAGGCGCGCAGCGGCGGGTGCCCGCCGGCCCGTGCAAGCACGGACATGACCGCTGGCGCGTCGCACCGGCATTTGCGCAATGTGGCTGGCGCCGCAGGGCAAGGAGCGCTAGGCATGGCCATATGATCGAGGCTTTCGCGACCCTGGCGATTTTCTGGTTTTTGGCAGCGGCGACGCCCGGACCGAACTTCTTCGCGGTGATGCAGATCGCCGCCGGGCGGGGGCGCCGCGCCGCGTTGGCCTGCGCGCTGGGAACGGTGATCGGAACCGCGCTCTGGGCTGTTGCGGGTTTCTTCGGGCTCAAGGCGCTTTTTGCGGCGTTTCCTGCTACTGCGGTTGTCATTCGCATGGTGGGTGCGTGCTATTTGATCTGGGTTGGCATCATGCTTTGGCGGAAGGCGGTAGCGACCGACGCTGTGCAGCAGTTGCCAACCAGCCGGGCCTTTCTATTCGGCCTCGCGACCAATCTGGCGAATCCCAAAACCGCCGCTTTTGCGGCGTCGATCTTCGCGGTGGCCCTGCCGCCCGATGCGCCGGTGCTCACCTCGCTTGCCGCGATCCTGCTGGTCTGCTTGATCTCGACGCTTTGGTACGGGATCGTGGCGGTGGTGGGATCGACCCAAGCGCTGGTCAGCCTCTATCGCCGCATGCGTATGGTTGTGATGCGCGTGACCGGTGCGATCTTCGCCGGATTTGGTCTGAAGCTATTGGCGGAGTGACCGATGGATCGCAGAGATTATCCGAGTTGGGCTGAACGGGCGATGCGCTGGGGTGCGGATTATCTCGCGGGCTTGCGCGATAAACCGGTTCGGGCGCAGGTGGTTCCGGGACAGATCGCGGATCTTCTGGCGGATGCGCCGCCGGAACAGCCCGAGCCGATGGAGGATATCTGGGCCGACTTCGAACGGATCGTCCCGCCGGGTCTCACGCATTGGCAGCATCCGCGTTTCTTCGCCTATTTCCCGTCCAACGCGTCCCCGGCTTCCATGGTGGCTGAGCATCTGACGACAGCGATGGCGGTCAATCCGCTTCTCTGGCAGACCTCGCCGGTGGCGACCGAGATGGAAGCGCGGATGATCGATTGGTTGCGTCAAGCCTTCGGACTCGCGGACCATTTCAGTGGGGTCACCCATGACACGGCCTCGATGGCGACATTTTCGGCGATTTTAACGATGCGAGAGCGCGCCAGCGCCGGGCAGGCCAACCGCAGCGGCGTGACGGGTCAGATGCGGATCTATGCCTCGGCACAGACCCATTCCTCGGTCGATAAAGCCGTGCGCATGGCGGGGATCGGACAGGACAACCTGGTGAAGATCCCGGTTGATGACCTTTGGGCGATGCGCCCGGACGCTTTGGAGACAGCGATCGAGGCGGATCTGACTGCGGGCCTCATCCCGGCGGGCGTGGTTATCTGTGTCGGCGGCACTGGCATCGGCGCGTCCGATCCCGTCGGCCCGGTCATCGAGATCGCGAAACGTCATGGCTTGATGGCCCATGTGGACGCCGCCTGGGCGGGCGCTGCGATGATCTGTCCAGAGGAGCGCCATCACTGGGCCGGGATCAATGCAGCGGACTCAATCGTCATCAACCCGCATAAATGGCTGGGCGTGCAATTCGACTGTTCGGTCCAGTTCCTCGCCGATCCGGCCGAGCAGATCCGCACTCTGGCGATGCGCCCGGATTACCTGCATACGGCTGGGCACGAGCAGATTGTCAATTTCTCCGAATGGACGCCGCAACTCGGCCGTCGGTTTCGGGCGCTGAAGCTCTGGTTCGTGCTGCGGGCCTATGGCCTGTCGGGGCTGCGCGAGCGGATCGGCAGTCACATCCGCTGGACACGGGATCTGGCCAAAGAGGTCGACGCCCACCCGGATTTCGAAGTCACCACCCCGCCGATGTTCGCCCTGTTCACGTTCCGCTATCTGCGCGATGGTGCCGATACGGACGCTCTGAACGCCCATCTGGTCCAGGCGATCAACGATGACGGCCGGATTTATCTTACCCAGACCCGACACGAGGGCCAGTTCGTGATCCGGTTCACCATCGGTCAATGGGATACGACCGAGCAGGATGTCGCCCTCGCTTGGGCCGTGATCCAGGAGATTGCAAGTGACCTCGCCTGACAAGATTTGGCTGGGCGGGTGGGCAGTCGTGTGCCCCGCAGGGGTGCACGCTGCAAACCCACCCAGCCCGACAAAAGAGAGGAACCGATGACCCAACGCGCCAAGGCCGAGGCCTTTCACGCCCTGCATCACCAGCCGGGCGCCTTCGTGATGCCCAATGCTTGGGACGTGGGATCTGCCCGAATGCTTGCGGGCCTCGGCTTTCAGGCACTCGCGACCACCTCTGCGGGATTTGCTTTCAGCCAGGGCAATGCCGACCGCGTTGGTGTGACAGGCCGCGCAGCAGCGCTCGCCCATTCCGCCGACTTGGTCAGCGCGACGGATCTGCCGGTCAGTGCGGATTTGGAGGACGGCTTCGGTCCGGCGCCAGCAACCGTGGCCGAGACCGTACGCCTCGCTGCCGAGGTGGGCCTGGTCGGTTGTACGATCGAGGACGTGACGGCGGATCGCGACGCCCCGATCTTCCCGTTCGACGCCGCCGTCGCGCGCATCGAGGCCGCGGTTTCTGCAGCCCGCGCGCTCGATATCCGTTTCACGCTGACAGCCCGCGCCGAGAATTTCCTGCATGGCCGCTCGGATTTGGATGACACCATCCGCCGGTTGCAGGCTTTCGAAGCTGCGGGCGCCGATTGCCTTTACGCTCCCGGTCTGCCCGATATGGAAGCGATCCGCGCGGTGGCTTCCGCCGTTACCAAACCGCTCAATGTGGTGATCGGGATCCGGCCCAAGGGGCTCGGCGTCGCCGCTCTCGCCGCTGCTGGGGTCAGCCGCATCAGTCTGGGCTCGTCACTGGCCCGCCGGGCCTATGGCGCCGGGATCGAAGCCGTGCGCGAAATCTTGCGCGACGGCACTTTCAGAGGGGCGGAGCAGGGCGCCCCGTTCGCGGAGATCGAAGCGTTGCTCAAGGCCGGTCGTCCCGCCTGACAGCCTGAAAACGGCACGATCTGGCGTTGACGCGCGCGCAGCCCCCGGCCAAGCTGGCAAAAAAGTCTTGGGAGAGACAATCGGGAGGGGCGGCAATGCCCTCTGACACGCAGTATCGGCGTCATCTGTTGACCATAGGCGCTGCCCGGGGCAGGGCGGCGCGGGGGTCTCCACAGGCGGTCTGAAACCGGACCGACCCCTGATAACTGGAGACCTTGTATGACCGAAGCCGAAACCAAACGTGGCCGCCGTGCCGGGGGGCGTTCTGCCCGCCAGGCTCTGCGTGCCGCGCCGCTGGCGGATGACCTGCGCCCTGTCCGCGCAGGCCTTAAGGGCGGCAACTATAATGTGCTGGACGAGGCTGGCGTGAGCCGCATCCACCAGGCAGCACTGGATGCGCTGGAGCAGATCGGAATCAGCCTTGCGCCCGAAAGCGGCGTCGCGGCGATGACTGCGGCGGGCGCCATTCTGGGCGACGATGGCCGCCTGCGCTTTCCGCGTGCGCTGGTCGAGGACATGCTGGCCGTCGCCGCCCGCGACATCTCGCTCTGCGCGCGTGATCCGAAACATGACCTCCACCTCTCTGGCACCAAGGTGCATTACGGCACCGCCGGCGCTGCGGTGCATATGGTGGATGTGGAGAAGCGAGAATACCGCGACTCGACCCTGCAGGACCTCTACGACGCGGCACGCATCGTCGATTGCCTCGATAACGTGCATTTCCTGCAACGCCCGATGGTCTGTCGCGACGTCCTCGACAATTACGAGCTGGATCTGAACACGCTCTATGCCTGTGTCCGGGGCACGCGCAAACATATTGGAACCAGCTTTGTCGAACCCTCGCACATGCCGGGCTGCCTGGAGCTTATCCACATGCTGGCAGGTGGCGAGGAGACCTGGCGCGCGCGGCCTTTCATCTCGAACTCGAACTGCTTCGTCGTGCCGCCGATGAAATTCGCGACTGAAGCCTGCGAGGTGATGGAGGCTTGCATCCATGGCGGAATGCCCGTCCTGCTCCTCAGCGCTGGACAGGCGGGGGCGACCTCGCCCGCACCTATTGCCGGGGCCATCGTGCAGGCAGTGGCGGAGTGCCTGGCCGGCGTAGTCTATGTAAACAGCGTCAAACCAGGCCACCCGGCGATCTTCGGCACATGGCCTTTCGTCAGCGATCTACGCACCGGCGCGATGTCCGGAGGCTCGGGCGAGCAGGCCCTGCTATCGTCTGGCTGTGCGCAGATGCATCGGTTCTATGGCCTGCCGGGCGGTACGGCGTCGGGGATCGCCGACGCCAAATTGCCGGACATGCAAGCGGGGTGGGAGCAGGCGATTTCCAACGTCATGGTCGGCCTCTCCGGTGCCAACATGATCTACGAAAGCGTAGGCATGCATGCCTCGCTGCTGGGCTTTTGCTTCGAGAGTCTGATCCTTGGCGACGACATGCTGGGTCAATGCCAGCGCTGCGTACGCGGGATCGAGGTGACCGAGGACACAGTGAGCCTGGAGGTCATGCGCTCGGTCTGCCTCGAGGGGCCGGGCCATTATCTCGGCCACGACCAGACGCTGGGCCTGATGCAGACGGAGTACATTTACCCAGCCCTCGGTGACCGGACGAGCCCTAAGGAGTGGAACGAACTGGGCCGCCCCGACCTGATCGAGAAAACCATCGCCCGCAAGCGCGAGATTCTGGATGGCTATTTCCCCAGCCATCTCGACCCCCTGATCGACCGGGCTGTGCGCGAGGCTTTCCCGATCCATCTTCCGCAGAGCGCCGTGGGCTTGTGAGGAACGTAGCGTCCCGCAGGACCAAAGCTGTCCCGGACTTGATCCGGGACCTCTTCCTCGGGGTTTGCACTAGAGGTCCCGGGTCAAGCCCGGGACAGCAAAGCGCCGGTTTGACCGGTCGTACGTTAGTGGGCCCCGCAAGGGGGATCGGATGAGTTCGCCCTATCCGCTCGATATGGCGGCGAACGAGGTGCATCGCCTGCGCATCCAGGGTGAGCTGTTCCGCCTTGATGCCAGTGAAATTCTCTCGCAGATCGGCGAGCTGACGGGCGCCCGTGTCCTCGACCTCTGTTGTGGAGTAGGTGGGGTCACCGATCTCCTCTGCGAGGCCGTGGGCCCGGATGGAGAAGTGGTTGGGCTCGACCTGGATTCCGCAAAACTTGCCGAGGCCAGAGCCTGGAACCCTGCGCCCAATCTCGTGCTGATTGAGGGCGATGCCTTTGCCCCGCCGCTCGAGGCCGCCAGTTTCGACCTGGTTCACAGCCGGTTTGCCATGGGGATCATCCCGGGTGGTCGGGCCCTGTTCGATGTTGCGGTCGGCTTGCTGCGCCCTGGCGGTGTGCTGTTCCTCGAAGAAGGCTATGCCGATACCTATGCCTGCCATCCGCCCAACGTGGATTTCGATCGCGGCATGGCGGCCATGACCCGTTGTTTCGAGCTGATTGGCTCCTCGCTCCGCATGGGGCTCGACCTGCCGGCCATGCTGCGGGATGCAGGAATGCAGGAGATCGCGCTGCGCCCCGTCAGCCACCTGATCCGCGCTGGCGATCCAATGGCCGATCACATGGCGCTGACGCTGGAGGCGATGCGCGCCACCATTCTGGACCGTGGACTGATGAGCGAAGACGAGCTTGCCAGCACCATCGCGGGCGCCCGGATGCATACACAGCACCCGGGAACGGTCATTCACAGCTTCACCATGGTGCAGGCAGTTGGACGCAAGGGAGGGATGCGATGAAAAGCTATGATCTGATCCGGTTCGGTGAGCGGATCGAGGTACGCGACCGCCCCGATCCCGTTCCCGCTGGCACCGAGGTTCTACTGCGTGTCCGCCGTTGCGGCGTTTGTCATTCCGACCTGCACCTGCGTGCGGGCTATTTCGATCTGGGCGAAGATGGACAGTTCAAAGTCGCCGACCGTGGAATGGAGTTGCCCATGGCCATGGGGCATGAGGTGTTGGGCGAGGTGATCTCGGCCGGACCGGATGCACCCGAAGCGCCTATCGGCCGCACCATGCTGGTCAATCCCTGGATCGGTTGCGGCACTTGCCGTGCCTGCCGCGCGGATCGCGAGAACGACTGCGCCAAGATGAACCCCATCGGCATCCTGCGCGATGGCGGATATGCCAGCCATGTAATTGTCCCCCATCCGCGCTTTCTGGTGGATGTCGAGGGGTTGGATCTGAGCGAGGTCACCCCTTATGCCTGCTCTGGCGTCACGGTGTTCAACGCCTTGAAAAAGGCGCTGCCGGTCCACGGGGACGAGACGCTGGCCATCATGGGCGCCGGCGGGTTGGGCCTCAACGCGGTCGCTTTGGCCAAGGCGATGGGCGCGCCCCGCATCGTCTCAGTCGATATCGACAATGCAAAGCTGGCGGTGGCGCGGCAGATGGGGGCCGACGGCGTCGTGAACTCCGCAAGTTCCGAGAACGCGCTTAAAGACCTGCAAACCCTTGCCGAGGGGCGTCTGCTGGCAGTGGTCGATACGGTCGGACATCCTGACACGGCGCGGTTGGCTATCACCGCGCTGGCCAAGACCGGGCGATATGTCGTGGTCGGGCTGTTTGGCGGGACCTTGAAGATCCCGCTGCCCTGGTTGCCGCAGAAGGCGCTGACCATCCAGGGCAGCTTTGTTGGCTCGGCTCAGGATCTGCGCGAGTTGATCGATCTGGTGCGCGGCGGCAAGGTCAAACCGCTGCCGACCGAGGAGCGACCGCTGGCTGAAGTCAATCAGGCGCTCGACGATCTGGAGGCCGGGCGCGTGACCGGGCGGGTCGTCCTCACCAACGACTGAACAAGGTGCTTAGGTGTCCCGGACTTGATCCGGGACCTCTGGTGCAAGACCCGAAGACATGCCGGACCAGATCCGCAACACCCCAAAGCTCATCCGCAGCAGCCGCGCCCCAATGCCTTCAATCGCCAGTAGTTGTAGGGCAGCGGCGCAAGGAAGCCCGCCAGCAGCATCAGCGGCACCACCCACCAGGTCAGCATTGCGCCGCCAGTCAGCAAATAGTCGGTGAGGTTCATCGCCGCCTCCATCGCGATCATCGAGATCAGCGACATCCCAATGGCCGTACGGAAGGCCAGCCGCAGCTCCATCTGGCGCGACAGGATGAAGGTTTCCAGCGCAATGGATGTCAGGATCCCGTTGGTCATGGCCAGCGCCATGATCGCCAGTGTGGGCCAAGGAATGCCTGTCACCTGAAAGAACAGGATCGTGCCCAGATCGCCAATCGCGCAGCCCAGCAGACACCATAAGGTATTGATCGAGGCCTGACGCCAGGTCGCCCTGTCCTGCCAGTCGAGCGAGGCGATAGGTGCAGCATCCGCCATATCGTTCACCTTTGATTCGATTTGGTGAAGGTATAAGGTCTCCAGCAACTAGAATGTCAAACCGAGGGCGTGATGAATATCGGTGCAGTGGCGAAAGCAGTGGATCTTCCCGTGAAAACAGTGCGTTATTATGCGGATATCGGGTTGGTGAGACCGGCTGCTCGCTCAACCTCGGGCTACCGTCAATACGACGAGACCGAACTGAGCAAGCTGGTTTTCGTGCGCCGGGCCCGCGCGTTCGGGTTTTCCATCGATGAAGTTCGCGAGTTGCTGAGCCTTTACGAGGATCGCAACCGGTCCTCCGCCGACGTGAAGGAAATTGCGACCCATCGCCTGGAGGATATCGAAAAGAAGATGCGGGAACTGAAGGCCTTGCACGATGAACTGGCCCATCTGGTCACCGCCTGCAGGGGCGACGACCGGCCCGACTGCCCGATCATCTCGCGTTTTGCCACACCCGTCTGACGCGGCTCAGCGCTCTTTTTCAAGCTGTCTGCGCACACGGCGCGCCAGCCACCAGACCAGGGCGATGACCGGAAGAGTAACGAGCGCGGTGAGCAAACCTTTATCCACGTTCAGCTTGGTGCCCAGCGGCGCCAGCAGATATCCGGCTAAGCTGACCGCGTAGTAGCTGATCGCGACCACGGAGAGCCCCTCCACCGTCTTCTGCAGGCGCAGTTGCAGGCCCGACCGTTCATCCATCGAGCGCAGCAATTGCTGGTTCTGAGCTTCCATCTCGACATCCACGCGTGTGCGCAGAAGCTGGGCGATGCGGCTGGCGCGACGTGCCAGATCATCCAGCCGCTGCCCTGTCGACGTGACCGTCTGCATGGCAGGGTCGAACCTGCGAAGCATGAATTCGCGGAACATCTGCCGGTCGGGTGCGCGCACCTCTCGTAGCATGTCGATCCGGTCGTGGACGATCTGGTCGTAGGCGCGTGCGGCGCCGAAGCGGAAGGCGCTGGCGGCGGACAGGGCCTCCAGCTCCGCCGACAAGCGGCTCAGATCGCGCAGAATATCGGCCACCTGGGTCGCATCCTCACGCGTCCCGTCCGCAACCTGCTCGGTCAGGTTGGTCAGCGCCTGTTCGATCTGTGTCAGCCGGGCGGAGGTTTTGCGCGCAATGCCAAGCGCCAGAAGCGCGAGGGTGCGATAGGTTTCAATCTCGGTCAGGCGCTGCACAGCGCGACCGATCCGGCGCGGTGCGGTCGCACGCTCGATCAGCAGGGCGAACCGGGTGAAGCCGCCCTCGTGGATCCGGAAATCCCCAACCGCCAGCCCGGCACCGTCCAGGACGCGGCTGGCCACCAGGCTGTCGGGCGCGAAGAAGCGGCCCAGGCCGTTTTCCAGCATCTCGTCGCCATTTTTGGTCTCGATGATCTCCACATCGATTGCCGCGATGGCTTTTCCGGGCGCGTTGATCAGCCAGTCCTTGGGCAGAAGCTCCCCCAGGCTGCGCGAGAACAGATCGTCGCGCGGACCAGCCTCGTAGATCGTATAGGCGACAAATTCGGTGTGGCGCTCCCACTTCAGCCGGAAGCGGCCGAATTCATGGCTGTAGTGGTTGGCACCATCGGCTGGATGCGGCCCGCCATGGCGATCGATGAAGGCGAGGAGATGCGCAAAATCCCCCGCCGGGTCCCGCTCGGCGGCTTTTTTCACCTTCTTGAACGCCAGATGCAGCACCCGGCCCGGCGCTTCCAGTGGCTGGAAGGGACGCGCATGCAGCTCGTTGGTAAGCGCATAGCGCTGCGGATGGTCTGTTTCGCTTGGCAGATGCATATTGGCCCCGTGAGTAGCCTTTATAGATAGGGCTTTGCATGAAGAATTTATTTGCGTCCTAGGGTCACAGCATAAAATATTCTAACTGCCTCTGCAGGCGACCAAAAAGCGGCGCGGGAAGGGGAAGAGGATCTGCCCATCCGCACGGACCGGATAGGCCGCTTCGATCCGGGGGCGATAGGCGGCCAGAAACGCATCGGCCTCCGTCCCATTCAGCGGTTCCAGCCAGGGCTTCAGCCCCGCGCCGCGCAGCCAGTCCATAATAGCGGCGTGGTTCGGCATCACATGGGCATAGGTCGTGTCCCACTGATCCAGATCCGAGGAGAGGGGCGCAAGGATGTCGTGCAAGGCGCCCTGCGCGAGAGGTCGGGTCCGCGCTCCCGCCGATTGGGCGAGTTTCGCCGCCCAGGGGCCGCTGGTCGCAACCTCCGCCATCGCTGTCCAGGCCGGTTCATCCAGATTGATTGGCATCTGGATTGCCAGTCGACCGCCGGGGCTGAGCATCCGCATTAGACGCGGCAGCAGGGTTGGGTGGTCCGGCAGCCAGTGCAGGACGGCATTGGCGAAGATCACGTCCAGGGGTTCATCCGGCTGAAAGTCGGCGATATCCGCGTGGATGAAACGCGCATCCGGCAGACGGGCTGTCGCCTGTTCCAGCATAGCCGGCGATGTGTCGAGGCCGGTGATCTGCGCGCCCGGAAACCGTTCGGACAGCAACGCGGTTGAGTTGCCGGGGCCGCAGCCGAGGTCCAGAACGCGTTCGGCGCCGCCGGGGATACGCGCAAGCAGATCCTCTGACGGCCGGGTCCTGTCCCGCTCAAAGCGAAGGTAAAGATCCGGCTGCCAGTCTGCCACGACCGCCTCACATATTGGGATAGTTAGGTCCGTCGCCCCCTTGAGGCGTCACCCAGGTGATGTTCTGGCTGGGATCCTTGATGTCGCAGGTCTTGCAATGAACGCAGTTCTGGAAGTTGATCTGGAACCGGGGGTTCGAGCCGTCATCCTCGCGCACCACCTCATAAACACCTGCCGGGCAGTATCGTTGTGCGGGCTCGGCGAATTTCGGCAGGTTCACATCGATGGGGATCGCTTCGTTGGCCAGCGTCAGATGTGCGGGCTGGCTTTCTTCGTGATTGGTGAAGCTGAAGGCGACATTGGTCAGCCTGTCGAAGCTGAGCTTGCCATCGGGTTTGGGATAGTCGATCGGCTCGTGGTCATTGGCCCTGCCGGTCGCCTCCGCATCCGATTTGTCATGGCCGAGCGTGCCCAGCGGGTTCCAGCCGATGAGGTTCGAGACCCACATATCCACAGCACCCAGGCCCAGCGAGGCCAGCATTCCGTATTTCGACCAGAGCGGTTTGACATTGCGCACCGGCTTAAGATCCTTGGCGATGGGGCCTGTACGAACGTCATCCTCGTACTCCAGCAACTCGTCGGACTCGCGGCCCGCCTGGATGGCCGCAAAGGCCGCCTCCGCCGCTGCCTTGCCGCTGAGCATGGCGTTGTGATTGCCCTTGATGCGCGGCACGTTGACCATGCCAGCGGCACAGCCCAGCAGGACACCGCCCGGGAAGGTCAGCTTGGGCATCGCCTGCCAGCCACCCTCAGTGATCGCGCGGGCGCCATAGGCGATGCGCTTGCCGCCTTCCAGCACTTCCGAGATCAGCGGATGATGTTTGAAACGCTGGAATTCCATATACGGAAACAGATGTGGGTTTTCGTAGTTCAGGTGGACGACGAAGCCGACATACACCTGATTGTTCTCGAGGTGGTACATGAAGCTGCCACCGCCTGCATTGCCGCCCAGCGGCCAGCCCATCGTGTGGGTGACCTGGCCCGGCTTGTGATGCTCGGGCTTGACCTCCCAAAGCTCCTTCATGCCGATGCCGTATTTCTGAGGCTCCTTGCCACGCGTCAGATCGAATTTCTCGATCACCTCTTTCGAGAGCGAGCCGCGCACGCCCTCGGCCAGCATCACATATTTGCCGTGGAGCTCCATCCCAGGTTCGTACCCGTCGCCTGGCGTGCCATCGGCGTTCTTGCCGAACTCGCCCGCAACGACGCCGCGCACCCGGCCTCCTTCGTCATAGACGAGGTCCGAGCATGCCATTCCGGGGAAGATTTCGACCCCCAGTTCCTCGGCCTGTTCGGCCATCCAGCGGCAGACATTGCCCATGGAGACGATATATGTGCCGTGGTTCGACATCAGGGGCGGCATCGCCCAGACTGGTAGGCTGAGCTCGCCATTTTCGCCCAGCACCTTGAAGCGGTCGGAGGTGACGGGCGTGTTCAGCGGTGCGCCTTTCTCCTTCCAGTCCGGGATCAGCGCGTCCAAACCCGATGGGTCCAGAACTGCGCCGGAGAGGATATGCGCACCAACCTCGGAGCCTTTTTCCAGCACGACGACGTTGATGTCGTCGCCGCCCAACTGCTTCAGGCGGATGGCGGCGGACAGGCCAGATGGCCCGGCCCCCACGATCACCACATCGTATTCCATCGACTCCCGGTCGAAATCGCTCATCATCCGCTCCCTAGCTGCGGGTCTCTTTTCGCTTCCCGGGTGATATCGTGCGGGATGAGGCTGGGTCAATTGTAACGCAAGGTCGCGGGGGGCGCTTGTCTTCACATCCTTGACCGCCACCTTTGCGGCGACGGGACTGCTGTGCCATAAGCGTTGATCGCTGAAGCAAATGGAGGACGTACGTGGAACCCTGCCGGGTAATCCTAATCCAACCTTGGTTCGGCGGCGATAGTTTCTGGAACTATCGCGTGACCTGCGAGATGGCGGGCGCGAAGTATCCCGCGCCGCCGCTGCATTTGGCGACAGTGGCCGCCATGCTGCCACAGCACTGGGATCTGCGCATTATCGATGAGAATGTGGAGGATCTGACCCAGGCCGATTTCGACGGCGCCGATCTGGTGCTGGCGGGCGGGATGCTGCCGCAACGCTATCGCCTGCTGGCGGTCATCGAGCAGGCGAAGGCTGCGGGCAAGCCGATCCTAGTGGGCGGGCCGGATGTCTCCTCCAGTCCCCATGTCTATGAGGCTGCGGATTTTCGCATGATCGGCGAGGCGGAAGGCGCGATGGACGCGTTTCTGGCCGCTTGGGAAGGCGGCGAAAGTGCCGGTACGTTCGAGGCTCCGAAACACTCGGTCGACATTACCAAGACCCCGGTCCCCCGGTACGACCTGCTGAAAAAGGGCGCCTATATCGAGTATTCGCTGCAATTCTCGCGCGGCTGCCCGTTCCTCTGCGAGTTCTGCGACATCATCGAACTGTTCGGTCGCAAACCCCGGATCAAGACGACCGAGCAGATCCTGGGCGAACTGGATGCGATCTATGCCACCGGCCACCGCGGTCTGGTGGATTTCGTCGATGACAACCTGATCGGCAACAAGAAGGCCGTGAAAGCGGTACTGCCGCATATCATCGAATGGCAGAAGGCGCGGGGCTATCCGTTTCTGTTCACGACCGAGGCCTCGCTGAACCTCGCCGATGACCCCGCCTTCATGGAGCTGATGCGCGCGGCGAAATTCACCGTGATCTTCGTCGGCATCGAAAGCCCGGATCCCGATGTCCTGATCGCCACTCAGAAAAAGCAGAATACCAAGCGCGACATAGCCGAGAGCGTGAAGGCGATCTATGGCGCCGGCATCGCTGTTGTCGGCGGGTTCATCGTCGGTTTTGATAATGAGAAGGTCAGCGTCGCCGACGATCTGGTCGACCTGATCGAGGATGCGGCCATCCCTGTTGCCATGGCGGGCCTGCTGGTGGCGCTGCCGACCACTCAGCTCGAGCGGCGGCTGGAGGCGGAAGGTCGCCTGCACACCATCGGCGGAGTTGTCGACCCAGATGCGCTGTCTGGCGATCAATGCACTGCGGGATTGAATTTCGATACCCTGCGCCCGCGCGAGGATGTGCTGGGCGATTATCGCAACGTCATCGCGCGGATTTACACGCCCCGGGCTTTCTTTGGCCGGATCCGCAAACTGGTCGATTTGCTGGATATGTCCGGCGTCAATGGCAAGCTGCATTTGGCGAGCTTCTGGGCCGAGGCGTCGCAATTCATCCGGCTGGTCTGGAATGTGACACTCAAGCGCCCGGATATGCGGGGCGAGCTTTGGGGGCTGATCTTCTATATCCTGCGGCGCAATCCGGGTGCGCTGACCCCGGCGATTTCGCTGGCAGCGATCTTTGCTCATCTGGGACCGTTCTCGCAGCACGTGCTGAAGACCATCGATGAGCGGATCGAGAACGAGGCCGGTACCGATGGCCGGACCGAGTTCGAGCGCCAGCTTCAGCAGCAAGCGCTCACCGCGGCGGAGTAGGGGCGAAACTCAGATGGACGCGGCGATCACATCAACGGCAATCATCAGAATGCCAAAGGTTCCCACGCCCCAGATGACCGAGCGTACGACCGGCACCCCCGCCATATAGGTGACAGCGAAAAGCACCCGCGCAAGTACGAACAGGATCGCACCGATCTGCGTGGTTGAACTGCTGATCCCGGCCAGATGTGCGGCCAGCACCAGCCCGGCGAAGACCACCAGTCCCTCGATGTGATTGGCGACGATCCGGCGCATCCGGCCCTGAAATGCGGTCATGTCGCGCGGCTCGTCCCGCGAGCCGAGACCCCAGGCGAAACCTTGGTTGATCGGCACCAGCGCGCCCTGGACACCCAGCAGCACAATCAGGGTCACGCAGGCCCAGACCAGCGCTTGCAATTCAATTGTCATCATATCCTCCTGTTTTAGAAGTGACTACTGAAAGCATAGTGTCTTCGGTATTTGAAGTGTTCCCTGTTCAATCCGTCGTGATATAGAGCGCTCATGGTCGACAAACTGCCTGATTGCCCGATTGCCCGGACCGCCGTGATCCTCGGCACCCGTTGGACCGCGCAGATCATTCGCGAGATGCTTGACCATGGCCCGCGTCGGTTTCAGGACCTGCAACAGGCAATCGCCGGAATTACGCCCAACACCCTCTCGAACCGCCTGAAGATGCTGGAGAACAGCGGCGTCGTCAGTCGCGAGTTCTATACCGACCATCCTCCACGGGCGGCCTATGCGCTGACCGAGAAGGGGCAAAAGATGCGCACGATCATCCGTGCAATGCGTGCCTGGGGAACCGAACACGGCTGAGCGCGCTTGCCGCCCCCGCCGAATTATGCAGTCTACAAGTGTGTTTTGAGTATCGTTCGGGGGGTAGCACATGACGATCTATGGCCTTGCGGGGATTATCGGAGTTGCCCTCTATCTCGGGTCCTATACGGCGTTGCAACTTGGGTTGATCGCCGGGCGTGGATATCTCTATGCGCTGCTGAACCTTGCTGCATCCTCCTGCGTGCTGATCAGCCTTATCGAGGCGTTCAACCTGTCATCGGCCATGATCCAGATCTCTTGGATCACGATCTCCATTGTCGGTATGGCACGGTTCTATGTGATCAACAGCAGCGCGCGATTTACGGAGCAGGAGCGGGCTTTTCTGACGGCCTGTCTGCCCAAGCTCTCGCCCGCCGATGGGCGCAAGTTGCTCGATCTGGCGCTCTGGTTCGAGGGGACGCCGGGCGAGGAGCTGATCCGCGAGGGTGAACCGGTCAGCCACCTTTTCTGGGTGTCGACTGGCCGGGTTGCGGTGTCGAGCGGCGGGCGCGATGTCTCGATCATGGGCGAGGACAGCTTCATCGGCGAGATCACGGTGCTGAGCGGCGATCCCGCCACGGCGAGCGCGAGGTTCGCCGAGCCGACGCTCTGCCTCTGCTTTCCAGCAGGGCCTTTGCGAGACCTGGCCGCGAAGAATGCCGAGATCCGCCTCGCGCTTCAGGACAGCTTCAGCGACCATCTGCGACGAAAGCTCACCCGCTCGACCCAGAGCGTGGCCGAGGCCCAGGCGGCGAGCGACAACGCGCTCGGCACTGCATAAGTCCGCCGGCCTGAAACCACGGGCAGATCCGCACTTGAGCCTGGATCGTGCCCGGCTTAAATGTTGCGGACCTGATTTCCAGCAAGGACATGTGCGCCATGAGAATCTACAAGGATCTGCCGGATGCTGTCGGAAACACACCTCTGATCCGGTTGAAAAAGGCGTCCGAGCTGACAGGCTGTGAAATTCTCGGTAAGGCGGAATTCATGAACCCGGGCCAGTCGGTTAAGGATCGCGCGGCCCTATGGATCATCAAGGACGCGGTCGCGCAGGGCCGTCTGCGACCAGGCGGCACGATTGTCGAGGGGACGGCCGGGAATACCGGCATCGGTATCAGTCTGGTCGGGGCCGCCATGGGCTTCAAGTCGGTGATCGTGATCCCGGAGACCCAGTCGGACGAGAAAAAGCAGATGCTGAAACTGGCAGGCGCAACGCTGGTCGAGGTGCCTGCGGTCCCCTATCGCAACCCCAACAACTACGTGCATTATTCCGGTCGCCTGGCCGAAGAGTTGAACAAGACCGAACCGAATGGCGCAATCTGGGCTCAGCAGTTCGACAACACCGCCAACCGCCAGGCGCATATCGACTCGACCGGGCCCGAGATCTGGGAGCAGACTGCGGGCGAGGTCGATGGCTTTATTTGCGCCTGTGGATCGGGCGGCACTTTGGCTGGCACAGCGACCGCGCTGCGCGCGAAGAATCCGAATGTGAAGATTGGATTGGCCGACCCGGACGGGGCCGCGCTCTATCACCACTATGCCCATGGTTCGCTGAAGGCGGACGGCTCCAGCTTCTCCGAAGGGATCGGGCAGGGTCGTATCACCGCCAATCTGGAAGGGCTGGAGGTGGATTTCCCCTATAACATTCCGGATGCGGAGGCCGTTCCCATCGTCTTCGATCTGCTGCAGGAGGAGGGGCTCTGCATGGGGCTCTCGACCGGCATCAATGTTGCGGGCGCGATCCGGCTGGCGAGAGATCTGGGGCCGGGCCACACCATCGTGACAATTCTCTGCGATTATGGTTCGCGCTATCAGGGCAAGCTGTTCAACCCGGACTTTTTGCGCGACCGCGGGCTGCCGGCGCCACCATGGCTGGATCAGCAGCGCGAGGTTCCCAAGGCTTTTGTCGAGACCTGAACCGACACCGGCGGTCCTTGGCACTGGATTTGACCGAATAACCGGATAGGCTGGTGCGATGCTGGATGTGGCCACGCGCGGTCTGGGTCGCGCTCTCTCAATTTTGGTTCTGATGGCGTTGCTCCTGGGTGGGGTAGCGCTGGGACAGCCGATACCCGAGGAGGAGGTCTCCGACCGGGTCGAGCGCTGGGATGTCAGTCTTCGCCAGATTTCCTCGGTTCTGGATGATCCCGAGCTTTCGGTCGACCAGATCGAAAGCGGCCGGGCCGAACTGGAAAATCTGCGCGGCAGCGTCACCGCGCTGGTCAATGAACTGAACAGCGAACTCGGCCCCTACGAGGAACGCCTGCGCAATCTTGCCCCGGCTGCCGAGGGGGGGCCACCGGACAACGGGGCGTTGGCTGAAGAACGCGACCGGCTGACGACAGAAATGGCCGCGGTTCAGGCCGAGCTGGGTCTGACACAGGATCTGGAGTTTCGGATCTCGACCGCCGTCAAGAAATTCGTCGACCGGCGGCGGGACATCTTCACCACGCAGCTCAAGAGCCGAAGTCCCGGCGTGGCGGAACCCGGTGTCTGGCCCCGCGCGGTCGAGGGTTTGCAGCGCGAAGCGCGCCAGATCATCGAAGAGACGACAAGCCAGTTCAATGAAATGGCGATGGTCAGCAGCGAGGGTGCGCGTCTGCTCGTCGGGGCGATAGTGGTCTTCGGGCTTCTGATCCTGCTGTTCCGGCTGAAGCGCTGGGCCGAGGATAGACTCACCTTTCGAATGCGTAATGGCGAGCCGCCGCGCCAACCCGCAAGCCTTGCGGTCTCACTAACTCTCACCCGGCTTCTGCTGCCGGCCGCGGCGATGGGCCTTGTCCTGGTCTGGCTGGCCAATAGCGGCCTGATCGGCCCCTCGGCCGAACCGCTGGTGGCCGGGCTCTCTCGCGCTGTTCTGGTGGTGATCGGCGCCTA
Source organism: Pseudomonadota bacterium (assembly GCA_039030715.1). Lineage (GTDB taxonomy): Bacteria > Pseudomonadota > Alphaproteobacteria > Rhodobacterales > Rhodobacteraceae > Thermohalobaculum. The sequence goes on along the minus strand of JBCCDU010000006.1, from coordinate 11,564 downwards.
TGGGTTGGGAAGCGCGTTCTTCGCGCCGAACGAACCTGCCCTACGTGTCTCGAAGCTCGACGATCATGAGGCGGCGAAGGCCCATCGTAGGGTCGTGGCGCTGGCGGTTGTGGTCGGGCTCGACAACACTCTGATCGTTGGGGGCTTCACCAGCATCGATCTGCCGTTCGAAGCACAGGTGGTGGTCAATACCGCACTGTTGATCGTGGGGGGGATCTGCCTGTGGTTGACGGCCACAGCCTTGCGCCCGGAGCAGCCGGAAACCGATCTCTCGGCAGATGAACAACGCTCGCCGCCCTTGCTTCCGTATTTCCTGAACCTGATGCGCGATGTGGTGCGGCTGGCTGCCATCGCCGCGCCCCTTCTGGCGCTGCTGGGGTACTACTTTGCCTCGCGCTATGTCTTCTATCCGATGGTGTTCTCGGGCGCCGCCCTGGGGATCGGTATCCTGCTCTTCTACATGGTGCGCGATGGCGTGGCGCAATTCGTGCCGGAGGATGAGGGTTCCAGCCGCTTCCGGATGATCCCCGTGCTGGTTGGCTTCATGCTGATATGCGCCGCGATCCCGGTTCTGGCCCTGATATGGGGGGCAAGCGGCACCGACCTCTCCGCCTGGTGGAAGCTGGTCGAGGACGGTTTCTCGGTCGGCGATGTCAGCCTGTCACCGATCGATGCGCTTCTGTTTCTGGTGGTCTTCGCCATCGGCTATCTGCTGACCCGGATGATCCAGGGCATACTCAGCCGCAACGTGCTGCCGCTGACCAGCCTAGACAGCGGCGGGCGCGATGCGGTGGTGGCGGGTGTTGGCTATTTCGGTGTGTTTGTATCGGCGCTGGTGGCGATCTCGGCCACGGCGCTTGACCTGTCCAACCTTGCCATTGTCGCCGGTGCCTTGTCGGTCGGCATCGGTTTCGGCCTGCAGAACATCGTCAATAACTTTGTCTCGGGCGTGATCCTGCTGATCGAGCGGCCGATCAAGGCGGGAGACTGGGTCGAGCTGTCCTCGGGCATGGGATACGTCAAGAAGGTCAATGTGCGCTCGACCGAGGTGCAGACCTTCGACCGCTCTACCCTGTTCGTGCCCAATTCCGAGCTGATTTCCTCACCGGTGATCAACTGGACCCATACGGACATGCATGGGCGGATCATCGTGAAGGTGGGCGTGGCCTATGGCACGGATCCGCGCAAGGTGGAGGGGATCCTGCAAAAGATCGCGGACTCCCACACCATGCTCCTGCCTCGCCCTGCGCCCTACGTGCTGTTCCGGGGCTTTGGCTCCGACAGCCTGGATTTCGAGATCCGCGGCGTCTTGCGTGACGTGAACTGGATCCTGAATGTCCAAAGCGACATCAACTACGAAATCTCGCGACGGTTCGGAGAGGAAGGGATCGAGATCCCGTTCGCTCAGCGTGAGGTGACTATCAAGAACCTCTCGGACATGGGTGAGGGGATTGCGCGCGTTGCCGGCGCCGCCACCGCGCCGGCCTCGAAACAAAGCGCGGCTGGTGTTGAAGACACCGACACTGAAACGGGCGAGGGTGACAATGGAGAGGGTGACGGTGCGGGGCCAGGCAGCCATGCGTAAGGTGCTGAACCGTTGGATCGCTGGGGGCATCCTGGCCTTGCTGATTGCCGTGCCTGCCGCGCGGGCCGACCCCGCTGGCACCCGCGCCCTGATCGCCGAGTTGCGTGCCAGCACCGAAATATCCGTCGAGGTCGCGCGGCTGAGCTGGCAACTTGACCGCGCCAATGCCTGGTTCGACGATCTAGGCGGAGAACTGGCGACGGCAGATGAAATCGCGGGCAATGCCAGGGCGGTGCGTGCCCACCTGCAGCCTCGGTTAGAGGCTTTGCGCGAGCTCGTGCGCTCTCACCGGCCGCAGGCCGCCAGCCAGCCGCCGCTCTATGCCGATCCACCGCGTTGGACGGGATATCTGCGCGGCGGTCTGGCGGATGTTGAACGCCAGGTGGCCGACCTGGACGCGCTGATCCTTGCCGTGGGCCGGATGGATATCGAGGAAGTCTTTGTCATCCGCCTGCAATCGCGCGAGGCCCTTCTGGCTCAGTTCGAACGTGGTTTGAGGGCGATGCAGGCGCTCCAAAACGCGTTTCCGGCGGACCATCCCGATCACCTGTTGATCCAGAGCGAACTGGAGCTTTGGGGCGCGACCCGTGCGGCCTATGAGATGCAGGTTGGCGAGAGCGGAAACTACGAGGATCTGTTGCGCGACTATCCTGGCGATCTGCGCCGCGGTGTCCTGCGCAGCGAGGCTGCACTTGCGGCGGCAGAGGCGGCGCTGCCCGACTTTCGTAGTGACCTGGCGGATCGCCTCGCCGATGTCTGGCGCGACGATCAGAATCCGGGCGAGGGGACCGCGCGCGTGGACAGCGCCATCGAGATTTACGGCGCGGCCCTCGCCAATCGACGCAAGCTGCATGGGCTTTTGGAGGAGGAGGCCGCGCTCTACGAAATCTTCGCTGCAACCGGGTGGACCGGCGAGCTCGAATACGCATTCAATCGCTTCTACGATCGGCTCGAAGACGTATCAGTCGAGGGGGTCACCCTGGCCAACCGGCTCTACACGACGATTGATCCGGCAGCGGGGGAGGGGGCAGAATGACAGAGACGCTCTATCGCGATGACCCATATCTGCGCGAAACGCGGGCCCGGGTGACCGGCATAACGGCCGAAGGCGCTGTGATCCTTGACCGGACTGTGTTCTACCCCACCGGCGGCGGACAGCCTGGGGATACGGGTGCGCTGTCTTGGGACGGTGGCGAAGCCGCAATTGCCGACACGGTGAAGTCTGATGGTGATGCGATCCTGCACTTACCGGCGGAGGGGGCCTCGCCACCCCCTGTCGGTACCAAGGTGATGGCGGTCCTCGATTGGGAGCGGCGCTATCGGCATATGCGCTGCCATACCGGGCTGCATCTCCTCTCGGTCGTGGTGCCGCTGCCGGTGACCGGGGGCGCGATTACCGCCCAGAAAGGGCGATTGGATTTCGATATGCCGGAGGCGCCAGAGGACAAGCAGGCGCTGCAGGATCATCTGAACGCTCTGATATCCGAGGCGCACAAGGTCACGACCGAGTGGATTACGGATGACGAGCTTGCGGCCAATCCGGGTCTGGTGAAGACCATGCGGGTCAAACCACCGATGGGGCAGGGACGCGTGCGTCTGGTACGGATCGGCACCGGCGACACCACGGTCGATCTGCAACCCTGCGGAGGGACGCATGTGGCAGACACATCGAAGATTGGCACGCTGACAATCGGAAAGATCGAGAAGAAGGGCAAACAGAACCGCCGCGTCTCGATCCTTTTGGATTAGGCGAATGCCGGGGCTCGACGCATTCGGGGCGCTCAGTGCCGCCGAGAAGAAGCTCCTGGAGGGTTTCCCGATAGGCGACGATGTCGACCTGCGCGCCAAACCGACCGATGCGCCAGCGTTGCCGGACGCATCCGACGACGATACCCGCATCCGGGCAGAGCTGATCGCCTGGGCGATGCGTGGCGGTGATGCGCAATATCCGCTGCATGAACGTGGCATCCGCATCTCCGGTGCTTGGATCGAGGGGGCTTTGGACTTGCAGGGCCATCACTCGGGCCGCGACCTGCGTCTGGGCCATTGCTGCTTTCCGGACCGGGTGATCCTTCGCAACGCCAATCTGGGTGCGGTCAGCCTCAGCGGCAGCCGGTTGGACCGGGGGCTTTTTGCCGAAGGAATGAAAACCCGCAGCGACGTCTTCCTGCGCAACGGGTTCCACGCCATGGGTCCGGTGCGCCTGCTGGGCGCCGAGATCGGCGGCAATCTCTCCTGCACCGCCGGGCGTTTCGTGGCGGAGGAGGCGGAGGCTGCCCTCCACGCCGATCGCATCGGGATCGGCGGGCATGTGCTGCTGAACGATGGCTGCTCGGTCCGGGGCAGCGTTCGCCTGCTCAGCGCACGGATCGGGGGCGATCTCAACTGCACGGGCGGGCGCTTCGCGGCACCCGAGGCGGTGGCGCTGAACCTGGAAAAGGCGCGGATCGAAGGGACGATCTTCATGCGCGGCGAAATGGGCTTGACCGGTATGCTGCGGCTGACCGGCGCCACGGTCAGCCGGATCAATGACGACCCGACCTGCTGGCCGGAGGCCGAGCAGTTGCGGCTGGACAACTGCCGCTATGGTGCGTTCTCCGGCAATGCAGCGCAATGTACGGCGACCATGCGCCTGCAATGGTTGGCACGGCAGGACTATGATGATTTCCGCCCGCAACCCTATGAACAGCTTGCCATCGTGTTTCGCGAGATGGGCCACCGCGAAGACGCGCGCGAGGTGCTGTTCGTCAAGGAGAAGCTGTTGCGCGCCGACCGGCGCAGCGCCGCCAACGGGGCCTGGCGGCTCTGGCTCGGCTTCAGGGATTGGGGGTTCGAGCTGGTGGCAGGCTTCGGCCTGCGCCCGTTCAGGGTCCTGCGCACCCTGGTGGTCCTCAGCCTGTTGGCGGCCCTGGTCTTTTGGCAAGTTTGGGAGGCCGGGCAGATGGCGCCCGACACGCCGGTGATCCTGAACTCGCCGGAATGGAAGGCGGTGCAGGAGATGGAGCGCCCGAACATCGCCTGGGCCAATGGCTATCCCGGCCGCCATTACGAGACGTTCAATGCATTGGCCTATGGTGCGGATGTGGTCATCCCGATCCTGGATCTGGGGCAGGAGGCCGCCTGGGCGCCTGCCACGACCGGACCCTGGGGCACGGTCGGATGGGTGGCGAGCTGGGTGTTCCAGATCCTGGGCTGGGTCGTCTCGGCGGTGTTGCTCGCCTCTATCAACTCGCTGATCCGGCCGGAGTGAGCGCGCTGTTGCCGTTCGCTGGATCGGCGGATATGAAACGAAGATACTGTCAGCAAATCGATCCGAGGGAGCCCCATGCCGACAAGCGACCCCGAGCTTCTGGTTTCGACCGATTGGCTGGCCGAGCGCCTGAACGCGCCCGATATCCGCATCCTGGATGCGAGCATGCACATGCCCGATACCGGACGCGACGCCCGCGCCGAGTATGCGGCGGGACATATACCCAACGCGCGGTTTTTCGATATCGACGACGTGGCGGATGCCAAGTCGCCGCTGCCCCACATGCTACCTCCAACCGACAAGTTCATCAGCCGGGTGCGCAAGATGGGCATCGGCGACGGGCACCGTGTGGTGGTCTATGATCAGACCGGACTGTTCTCCGCTGCGCGTGCCTGGTGGATGTTCCGGGTCTTCGGGCACACGGATGTCGCCGTGCTGGACGGTGGCTTGCCGAAATGGCTGGCCGAGGGGCGCCCGACCGATGACGAGACGGTCGACCCCCGCGAACGTCATTTCACCGGACGACGCAACACGGGCCTGGTGCGCGACGTGACGCAGATCGCCGGCTCGGCCAAGCTGCGCGACGAGCAGATCGTCGATGCCCGCTCTCCCGGTCGCTTCCGGGGAGAGGAGGACGAGCCCCGGCCCGGGCTGCGTGCTGGCCACATTCCCGGTGCGATCAACGTGCATTACCGCAGCCTGCTGAACGACGATCAGACGATGAAGCCGGTCGATGAGTTGCGGGCCATCTTCACGGATGCCGGGGTGGATCTAACGCGGCCGATCGTGACCTCCTGCGGCTCCGGCGTGACGGCTGCGATTCTGACCCTGGCGCTGGCGCGGCTCGGGCATAATCGCAACGCGCTCTACGATGGCAGCTGGGTGGAGTGGGGCTCGTATCCGGATCTGGCGGTCGAGACTGGCTGATGGCCGAAGCTGGCGACAGGATCGAATACACCATCACCTATCTGGCGATGGATAGCAGGCCCGCCGCGCCGGCCCCGGCTCCGCTGAATGCCAACCTGGCTCTGGTGCGGGCGCATGAGCCTCCGGTCGGTTATTTCCTCTATCTCTACGGCACGGTGGGTGAGGCCCATGAATGGACTGACTGGTTCGATGTCAGCGAGGCCGAACAGGCGGCCTTTGTCCATGACCCGCAGATCGCGCTTTACACCCTGCTGGTCGATGGCTGGCCCGGCGGTTTCTTTGTGCTGGACACGCGCTCGACCGCCAAAGATGGGGTTTGCGACCTCGCCTATTTCGGTCTGATGCCCCAGGCGGTTGGGCGCGGGTTGGGGCATTGGTTCCTTTCCACCGCAGTCCATACGGCGTGGGATATGCCGGGCGTTTCTCGCATTACTGTGAACACATGTACACTTGATCATGCGGCTGCTCTGCCGCTCTATCAGAAAGTTGGTTTTGCGCCGGAGCATCGCCAGGAGGCGAGCAGGGTGCTGGTGCGGGCGAGGCCGGGTTAGGCTTTCGCAAGTACTGTCGCGTAGCCTGTTGCAGGGTTTGGGTAGGGAGTGTGTACCCTAAGATGTCGGAGTCGGTTCGCAAACTGACGGTCAAGATGCCGTGGTCCCAGCAGTTGGTCCGTGCGGAGGTGCTGGAAGTTCATCAGCGCCCGGGAACCTGGGTGCGTTCGGAAGACCCGGTGCTGACCTATGTCACCCAGGACGGAAAGCAGACCGTGCGCTCGGCCCATACGGGCCGCGTGGTGCCGTTGGTGGCGCCCGGCGATCCGTTGGCACAGGGCGACCCGCTCTACGTTCTCCGGCGAGAGCCCTTACGTGCGCGACCCCAACCGGCGCCGCGTAGTAGGGAGGGCGCGCCCAAAACCGCGCGCCGCTCGTTCGGTGCGGTCTGGCGCGCGCGGTGGGAGCGTTTCGGCCACTGGAGCTGGTTTGTACTGGCGATCGGCGCCTATGCCCTCGCCGCAAGGCTGCTGATTCCGCAATTGCAGATTTTCCTGGGGGCCGAGGCGCCGGTGCGCTGGATCTGGGTCCTTGCAGCCTCCATTGGCGCGGGGATGGCGTTTTTCGGTTTCATGGCGACGCGCAGCGGCTCGTGGCCCCGGCGCATGACCTGGGGGATCGCGGCCTGTTGGGCTGCATTGTCGGTGGTTGCGTTGAGCGATTTGACCGATCGTGTGGACCTGCCCATCGCCCTGCGTTCGATCGACCCTGAGGCGACGACCGAGAGCGAGATCAGCGATATCGCCAGCGTCGCCCCGGCGGAGGAAGCTCCGGTCAGTTTGCGGCCCGTCGCTCCGACGTCCGAAGTAACAGTCGCCGAGCCGGAGTTCTTGGGTCAACAGACCGTGGCCTTCGTTCCGATCCCCGCGCCGCGTGGCGATCAACCCTCGGCAATCGACGAGGCCCTGCTGGGCGATGCGCTTCTGCCCGCCCGCTCGGTCCTGCCGTCGCTGACCGATGGCGACGTGATCATCCGGTCCGGTGTGCGGACCGGCACGGATCTCTCGCGCTTCGATAGCCCGCAGGAGGCGCCGGTACTGCTCGCGGCGCTGTCATATCAGCCGGCGGGTGCCGCGCCGCAGATCGATATCGTACCGCCGCCGGCGCTCTCCAATGGCGCAACACGGATGCTGCTGGACATGCGGGAGCCAACGATTTCCGAAACCGCGCCACCCAAGGCTGCGCCGGGATTGGACGGGACGACGGAAGAATTGGTCTTGCCGTTGCAACTCGCAGCATTGGGGCAGTCGGCGAACGACAGCGATAAGCCCCTGGTCGAGCCGCTGCCCTGGCTGCCGCCGCGTTTTGCCAAAATCAATCTGCTGTTTCAGTATCTCGAGGATCCGCGCGATGCCGAACCGCCGAAACTGGGCGCGACCTACGAGGCTGAACTGCCGCCCGAGGTGGCGATGGCGGTCACGTCCTCCAAAGTGGTCGAGATGCGGGGCATGGTGCAGGTCACCGGCTGGTGCATCGCCGCTGGGGATGAGAGCGGCCTGAAGCGCATCCAGACCGACCCGGAGGTATATCGCCGGGTCGCTCTCTCGGATCGTCTGCGCCTGTTGCTGGTCGAAGTCGAGATCGAATCGGACACGATCGGCATGCTTTCGGACGCGCTGCCAGTCTTTGGCGGTGCCGACGTTGGGTTCTTTCACAACCGCCGACCGATGATGGGCGGCTGGTCCGGCCCGCAACTGCTGGAACGAGGGCAAACCTGGATGTCCGGGCGCCGGAACGACCTGATCGACCCGAACTATCCCAGCGATGTTCAAGGTGGGGCCTTCTTTTTCTCGACCGAAACGGCCCTGAATGCTCTGGGCGAGCAGGGCTGCGTGGACCCGATCTGGCAGGGCGGCGCGCCCGTGACCGCGATGGGTCGAGCCGTTGAGCAAGGAATGCAGCGCTAGTTCCTGCTTCGTTCCTCAAGCTGTTGACACTCCACAAAGGTCAACCACAAAATCTGGCCAAATCGCTACAAAAATGCGTTGACCTGTCGTGACTCTGTCATAGAGTGGTGGCCGCAGCGTTCGAGACCACAATATTTAGTGTTCGTCCCTGCATATCGGGGGTCGTGTGTTGGGGACCGCTGACTACGAAAAGACAGATTGCCCTGGGGCCAGCATCCGGGGGAACGGCGCCCCATAAGCGCTGGACAGAAACCATGTCCCCGCGTGGGACCACAAGAAACGACGAGGGACCAGACGGATGCAAATCGACCGCGTATTCACCGAGGCAGGCAAATCCCCCTATGCGGCGATCGCCTTTCGCAAGGCCAATTCCGAAATCCGCAACCCCGATGGGTCTGTGGTATTCAAGCTGGATGCCTTCGATGTGCCTGAGGCATGGAGCCAGGTCGCTTCGGACGTGCTGGCGCAAAAGTATTTTCGCAAGGCCGGTGTCGCGACACGCCTGAAAAAGGTGAAGGAAAAGGGCGTGCCCGAGTTCCTTTGGCGCTCGGTCCCCGACGAGAAGGCACTGAGGAAACTGCCCGAGGATCAGCGCTATGGCGGTGAAGGTTCCGCCTCGCAGGTCTTCGACCGGCTGGCAGGTGCCTGGACCTATTGGGGATGGAAGGGCGGCTACTTCACCACCGAGGACGATGCCCAGGCCTATTTCGACGAAATGCGGTTCATGCTCGCGAAACAGATGGCGGCGCCAAACTCCCCCCAGTGGTTTAACACGGGTCTGCACTGGGCCTATGGTATCGATGGACCCAGCCAGGGTCACTATTATGTGGATTTCAAAACCGGCAAACTGGTGAAGTCCGACAGTGCCTACGAGCATCCCCAGCCCCATGCCTGCTTCATCCAGGGGGTGAAGGACGATCTGGTGAACGAAGGCGGGATCATGGATCTCTGGACCCGCGAGGCACGGCTGTTCAAATACGGTTCCGGCACGGGCACCAATTTCAGCCATCTGCGGGGCGAGAACGAACCGCTGGGCGGGGGCGGCAAGTCCTCCGGCCTGATGAGCTTCCTGAAGATCGGCGACCGGGCGGCGGGCGCGATCAAGTCCGGCGGCACCACCCGGCGCGCGGCCAAGATGGTGATCTGCGATATGGATCACCCGGATATCGAAACCTTCATCAACTGGAAGGTCCGCGAAGAGCAGAAGGTGGCTGCCCTGGTCGCAGGCTCCAAGGCGCATGAGCAGAAGCTGAACGCGGTGATGGGCGCGATCAACGCTTGGGATGGCGACATCAACGATGCGGTCGATCCCAAGAAAAACCCGCAACTGAAATCCGCGATCAAGGACGCCCGCAAGGCGATGATCCCGGAAAACTATGTCCAGCGGGTGATGCAGTATGCGGGGCAAGGCTATGCCTCGATCGAGTTCCCGGTTTTTGACACCGATTGGGACTCGGAGGCGTATCTGACCGTTTCCGGCCAGAACTCCAACAACTCCGTCAGGGTGACGGATGCCTATCTGAAGGCAGTGGCGGAAGATGCGGATTGGGAACTGATCCGCCGCACGGATGGCGAGGTTGCCCGCACCGTGAAGGCGCGCGAGTTGTGGGACCAGATCGGCCACGCGGCCTGGGCCTGCGCCGACCCGGGCATGCAGTATCATGACACGGTCAATGATTGGCATACCTGCCCGAACAGCGGTCCGATCCGTGGCTCGAACCCCTGTTCGGAATACATGTTCCTGGATGACACGGCCTGCAACCTGGCCTCGCTGAACCTGCTGACCTTCCTGCATGATGGCGAGTTCGATGTGGCGGCCTACGAACACGCGACCCGCCTCTGGACCGTGACGCTGGAAGTTTCCGTCACGATGGCGCAGTTCCCATCGAAGGAGATCGCGCAGCTTTCTTATGAATACCGCACGCTGGGCCTCGGCTATGCCAATATCGGTGGCCTACTCATGACACTGGGTCTGGGGTATGACAGCGATCAGGGCCGCGCGATCTGCGGTGCTCTGACCGCGATCTTGACCGGCACCTCCTATGCCACCTCCGCCGAGATGGCGGGCGAACTGGGTGCCTTCCCAGGCCATGCCAAGAACGCCGAGGAAATGCTGCGGGTGATCCGCAACCATCGCCGTGCCGCCTATTCCGAAACCGAGGGTTACGAGGCCCTCGCCACCCTCCCTGTCGCCCTGGATGCGGCCAACTGCCCGGACGCGCGCCTGATCGCGCGTGCCCGGGCCTCTTGGGACCGCGCGCTGGAGCTGGGAGAGCAGCACGGATACCGCAACGCCCAGGCCAGCGTGATCGCACCCACCGGGACGATCGGACTGGTGATGGATTGCGACACGACCGGGATCGAACCGGACTTTGCCCTGGTGAAATTCAAAAAGCTCGCCGGTGGCGGCTACTTCAAGATCATCAACCGCGCAGTACCGGCGGCACTGACCTCGCTCGGTTATGGCGACGACCAGATCAAGACGATCATCGATTACGCGGTGGGCCATGGCACCCTCAGCGGCGCGCCGGGGATCAATCACGAGAGCCTGATTGCGTTGAGCTTCGGCCCCGACGAGATCGAGAAGGTCGAGGAGGCCCTGGCCGCCGCCTTCGACATCAAATTCGTCTTCAACCAGTGGACCCTGGGGGCGGAGTTCTGCACGGATGTTCTGGGTGCCAGTGCTGGGGACCTCGCCAACCCTTCCTTCGATCTGCTGAGCTTCCTGGGCTTCTCGGCCTCCGAGATCGAGGCCGCCAACACCCATGTTTGCGGAACCATGACGCTGGAGGGAGCGCCGGGCCTCGACCCCGCGCATTATCACGTCTTCGACTGCGCCAATCCCTGCGGCAAGAAAGGCAAGCGGTTCCTGAGCGTGGACAGCCACATCAACATGATGGCCGCCGCACAGCCCTTCATCTCCGGCGCGATCTCGAAAACCATCAACATGCCCAACGATGCGACCATCGAGGATTGCAAGGAGGCGTATCTGCTCTCCTGGCGCCTCGGCATCAAGGCGAACGCGCTTTATCGCGATGGCTCGAAGCTCAGCCAACCACTGGCGGCCAGCATCATCGATGAGGATGCCGCCGAAGAGATCGCCGAGACCCCAGCCGCCGCCCCCGCCTTGATTGCCGAAAAGATCGTCGAGAAGATCATCTATCAGGAGGCCAAGAAGGACCGCGAACGTCTGCCCCATCGCCGCAAGGGCTATACCCAAAAGGCGGTCGTCGGCGGGCACAAGGTCTATCTCCATACCGGCGAGTTCGAAGATGGCCGCATCGGCGAGATCTTCATCGACATGCACAAGGAAGGCGCAGGCTTCCGCGCGATGATGAACAACT
>JBCCDU010000005.1:0-87228 GCA_039030715.1 Pseudomonadota bacterium | reverse complement strand
GCGCGCCGCCTCTCCCAGATCGAGGCTGGCATTCAGAACCAGGACATCTGCGTTATCCGGCGCAATCGACAGCAGGGTGGCGTGTTCCTCGAACGTGGCCAGCGACATCTTTGTATCGAGAGGGGTCTCCAGCACCGTACTCACCGCATCGCCGAAGCAATCCAGCATGCATTCGATAAAGTCGGAGCAGAGGGCGCAATCCATCTCGGTGATCGAACGCGCCGTGGTGATGGGCACGGCCGACGGATCGCCGCCCAGGCGCAGGTCCACCACATGAAAGAGCAGATCGCCGCTTATATTGATCAAGGCGCGGGTCTTGGTGTTCTCGACATTGATCAGAGCGAGCATTGCGGGCACTGGGATCTCCTCCAGCACCGCTGCAAGCTTTCTAACCTCGCAATCGATCACCATGGTCGATGTGATGGTACTGAGAAGCTCTCGCAGGCGATCATCTAGCGCTTTGACGAAGGCATCGCCGATCAGGTCGAGTTGGTTGATGGGCGACCGGCTGACACGCGCCTTCTGCACCTTTTTGATCAGCACATTCTGCGCAGCACTCATCGCTCACCCATCCTGGTTCGTTTTGTCGAACCGCAGATTGCAGCGACTGGATTGCCAAACGATTAAGCACGATGGTCAGGGTGCCCGTCGCGACGGAACTTGCCGGCCATGGCGTTCTGCGTAAAGGAAGCATGGTACTCTCAACACGAAGCACCTTTTGGTTGAGTGACCTAAGATCAGATCATTCTTGAGAAGATTTAACGCTTCCTGCCGAACTGACGTTTGAACCGCGTGATCGAGCAATCACGCAGGTGACGTTTCCAGTTGCGGAAATTCGATTCGCGAACGCCGGTCTCAAAATGAGGCAGAATTGTGTGCGTTTCGAGCTAACTTTTAAGCAAGTTGAGTGGTCTGGCGCAGATCGGCAAAGATGTTCGGGTGAGACGTCGATGCATTCTAAGTATCGGAAATTAAATAGTATTATTTGAATTTCGATTGATTGTCGCAGCGTCAGGCGGTGGCATTCGTGCCGCATGCGCTGACCCTTTTTGGGCCGCCCTTGTGTTTCGACACGAAAACACCGAGAATTTTAGTCGAGGGCGAGGGGTTTGAGCGAACTTCTCCTGCGGAAAGTGGTGTGGTGGTACTTGGTCCTGAGGTTTGTGAACCGCGGGTACAAAGTAGAAAGAGTAGAGACGTGGCTTGTAAAACAAAGTTGGCTCATGGGGCCTTTGGTCGGTTCTTCCGCGATACGCGGGGTAGCGTGACCTATCTGATCCTTCCAATGTTTACGCTGATAATTTTCGCAACGGGTGTTGCGATAGATCTTGCGCGTCATGAAGCAGCGCGGATTGACTTGCAGAATGCCATGGATCGCGGTGCGTTGGCATCCTGCAGCGCAAATAACGTACAAGAAGCGCAGGGTATTGTTCGTCGGTTCGTTGACGCGCGAACATTTAGAAAGCGTGAGGTCACATTACAGTTCGATCCCGATATCCGAGCGGATGGCAATCTGGATTGCTTCATGAATGTTTCGGGGCGTTACGAATTGCCGAGCCTTGTGATGCAGGTGATCGGTCTGCGGAAAATGGGTGTTGCCGCTGCATCAACCGCCATCCAAAGTGAAACCGGTGGTAATGTAAAACCTCTGGAGATTTCGCTCGTGCTCGACATTTCTGGCTCGATGGCGCGCGAGCTAACGGGTGCTTCGCAACAGGATCGTCGCCTCGATGTTCTGAGAACCGCCGCCGAGGACTTCGTAACTGACATATTCGACGCAGACGAGTTGGGTCGGGTGTCGATGTCGCTGGTGCCTTACTCCGGTCAAGTGAATGCCGGTCCACTCTTCGACCCCATGCTCCTAGGCCCAAGAATCCATCCATATGCCAATTCGTGCCTTGAGTTTGCGGATTCCGCGTTTGATCGTTCTTCGCCACAGACCTTTGGCCTGCCGCCACAAAATTCGCTTGCGCACGTTCCGCATTTTCAACATTTCAGTTATGAGCGGCTGCGCGGCCAAACAAGCGTCCCGATCGACCCAAACCGCGGCCGAAACGTGGAGTGGGGATGGTGCCCGGATGATGAGATGGCGATCGTACCTGTTACGGGGAATAAAGACGCGATCGTAGATGTCATTCGGAACTTCCACGGTCATGATGGTACTGGCGCGCAATACGGTCTGAAATGGGGCTTGGCGTTGCTGTCCCCAGATACTCGCGACCTGATAGAACAGGCTCATCTGGACCTCAATAACGGCTACCGAACTAGTTTTGTCGGTCGACCCGCTGCGATCGATGGTGAGACCCAAAAAGTCCTGGTTATCATGACTGACGGAAACACACGCTTCCAGATCCGCCCCTCCGTTGCCAGTTATCAGACCTCGGAAGATATAAATGCCTGGGCAGAACCCGATGCGGACACCGATGAAGCGGTGCAGTTCGGATTTACATCTGCCGGCGCGGTTTTTGCTAGGAACAAAGCGTCGTATAGGCGGCGTGCGGACCAGGAGGGGCCTAGCATCGCGCCGACCCTTAGCGGGCTGTCCACCACAGCCGACGAAGCACTGCGCGTTCAACAATTCAGAGATCTTTGCGACGTCGCGCGTGGCAATGGGATCACCGTTTTCACGATTGGGTTCGACATACCCGAAGGTTCGACGGCTGACCAGGCGATGGCGTACTGCGCAACGGTGCCAAGCAACTATTTCCCGGTGAACGGTGATGAATTGGCGTTCGCTTTCGAACTGATCGCAGGTGCCGCCGTTCCGCGGCAGCTAACACCATGATGCGGCCCATGGGGCGCATCATACCATCGTTTGCACGGTTCCTACGCGATGAGAGCGGCAGCGCGACGATGGAGTTTGCGATCGTCTTTCCGGGCCTTGTGCTCATCCTCTTCGCCATGGGTGAAGTTGGTACGTTCGAGGCGCGTGCAGTTCTGTTCGACCGAGGGCTCAACTTCGCGATGCGCGATCTTAAGCTTGGCGCGATTCCCAACCCTACTCCTGAGAACATAAAGGCGCGTATCTGCGACGAGGCGTTTTTGATTCAGCGGAGTTGTATGGAGGGACTGCGCCTGGAAATGGTACCGATCAACCTAGGCGCACCCGGTATTGCGGATAACTTCCTGGCAAGTGAGCCGCAATGCCGCGACCGTGTGGAGGAGGAGATCAACCCGGTCCCCGAACCTTCGTTGGACCCTGGGCAACGCCTGGACCCGATGCTTGTCCGAGCCTGCTTGGTTATCGATCCTTTCTTTCCCTCGACCTTTATGGGCGCGCGGCTGAAATTGATAAACGGTGATGAAAGAGGCTACGCACTGCTCGCGCAGACCGCCTTCATGAACGAGCCACCGAGGTAATCATGCGTGCAGATCTGGAACGGTTTTTGTCAGACGAAAAAGGATCGATCACTGTCGAATTCGTGATCTGGCTGCCCTTTTTGCTGTTTTGGTTCGTCCTTACCGTTGCCGCGTTTGCCGCATGGGACAGTCGGCTGGATGCGACCCGTGCGACCTATACGATCGCAGATCTTATTACAGTCATGCCGACCATTGATGAGAATGATGTCGAATCGCTGTTCAGACTCTACAATCAGCTCTTGCCAAATCCGCCAGAAGGCGAGCCGAACCAAATGCGGATATCGAGCCTGGAGCGCACGGACACCGGCGAGTTTAGTGTCATTTGGTCGCGGGCAACCACGGGCGGTGAGTTGATGCCCTTTGCGGATGACCAAATCCTCGGGCCCGACGATCTGAAGGACTCTGTTCTGGAGGCGGCTCTGTTCGAGTTCAATCAATCGGCCGGAGCAATTCTGGTGGAGTCTTATGTGGTCTATGAGCCGATTATCAATATAAACGGGGCGGATCTGCGATGGGTGAATCAGCAGGTCGCCGAACACCGTCTGGGATTGCCTTTTAAATTTGGGGCAGCTCCTGGAGATGAGTAATGCCGACTTTGCGGCGAGCGCCAATATGATCGCAGGCAATGTTGGATACTGAAGACTTGGCGCCCAAAGCATAAGGCATAGGAATGCAAGTCGAACCTTCCAGATCACGGGGACGCAGGTCTGACAAGTCGGACCTCGTGGTTCGATGTATCTGTCTTGGGCCTTTTACGCCAGACTGACAGACCGGGCGGATGCCCGCCGCCATAGTCGGGCGAACTCCAGAAAATCGACGATCACATCGCCGCGCCCTGGCGCGTTATCACGTCCTCATATCGGCGCGGGTCTTTGCGGAGCCTAGTCATGGCCCAGACTGCCAAACCTCGTCTCGCTGTCGATATCGGCGGCACGTTCACGGATATCGCAGTGGAGAGCCCGACCGGGCTCTTTACGGCCAAGACTCTCACCACGCCCTTGCGACCGGTGGAGGGCGTACTCAACGGTATCGCCCTTGCTCTCGGTGGCGCCGATCTTATGCCCACTGATTTTGGCGCTGTCGTTCACGGGACAACGCTTGCGACCAATGCGCTGATCGAGCGCCGGGGCGCAAAGGTCGGTGTCATCGCGACCGAGGGGTTCCGCGATATCCTCGAAATCGGGTACGAGCGGCGCTACGATCAGTACGATCTCTACCTTGAAAAGCCGGACCTAATCGTCCCGCGCGACTGCGTCGCCACCGTGCGAGAGCGGACTGGCGCCGACGGCAGTGTGATCGACCCGATCGATCCTGCATCGCTAGACCATGCCATCGCCAAGCTGATCGAGGCTGGGGTAGAGAGCGTCGCAGTCTGTCTGCTCCACAGCTACGCCGCCCCCACCCACGAGATCGCGATCCGCGAGGCGCTCGCCAAGACCGCACCCGTCCTGCCGGTTTCGCTTTCGCACCAGGTCTCGCCCGAGATGCGGGAGTTCGACCGGCTCTGCACCACTGTTGCCAACGCCTATATCCAGCCGCTGATGGCGGACTATCTGGCGGATCTCGAGCAGAGCCTAAGCAAGACCGGGTTTGATTGTCCGCTTTTCATTGTCACCTCCGGCGGCGGCATGACCACGGTCGAGACGGCGCGTGCCTTTCCCATCCGTTTGGTCGAGTCCGGCCCCAGCGGTGGCGCGATCCTGGCGGCGCAGGTTGCCGGGACCCGTGCACTCGACAATGTGCTGAGCTTCGACATGGGAGGTACCACCGCGAAGGTTTGCCTGGTCGAGGATGGCCAGCCCCGCAGCTCGCGCGCCTTTGAGATTGGCCGGGCCGAGCGGTTCATGAAGGGCAGCGGCCTTCCGGTCAGGATTCCGGTGATCGAGATGATCGAGATCGGGGCCGGCGGGGGTTCCATCGCCTCGGTCGACCGGTTGGGGCGTCTACGGGTCGGACCCCAAAGCGCGTCCTCCGATCCTGGGCCCGCCTGCTATGGCCGGGGCGGTCAACTGCCCACCGTGACCGATGCGGATCTGGTCACAGGCTATCTCGACCCGCAACTGTTCGCGGAGGGACGCCTGTCGCTCGACCCGGACAAGGCACGGCAAGCAATCGCGCGCGAGGTGTCCAATCCTCTCGACTTCACACCGACCGGAGGCGCCGACGGCATTTCTCAGATCGTCGATGAAGCAATGGCGAACGCCGCACGGATGCACGCGGCAGAACAAGGGGTTACCCTGGCCGATTGTGCCATGATCGCCTTTGGTGGCAATGGCCCCCTTCATGCGACGCGCGTCGCGGAACGGGTGGGGATCGGCCAGATTATCGTGCCGCCCGATCCCAGCGTCGGTTCGGCCGTTGGGTTTCTCTCGGCGCCGGTTTCCTACGAGATTGTCCGCAGCTATCGCGTGGAGCTCGACAGCTTCCCATTGGTTGAGGTGAACGCGGTCCTCGACGAACTGGTCGAAACGGCGGAGAGGATTGTGCGTGCCGGTGCGGCAGGGGCAGGGATCGCCGTCAGCCGCACCGCTTTTATGCGCTATGCCGGGCAGGGCCACGAAATCGAGGTGGCTGTTCCGCAGGGCGCCCTGACCACCGAAACCCTTGCCGATCTGGTGCGCGGCTTCGAAACGGAATACGCGCGCCTCTTCGGTCGGATCGTGCCCGATATGCGGTTGGAAGTGATCAACTGGTCGGTCCTGGCCAGCACAGCACCGCCGCAGCGAAAGCCGGTCACCGACGTGCTGCCTGCGAGAACCGCCACGTCCCAGGAAACGCGTGAGCTCTCGCTCGGCCAATCCGCCGACCCAGTTGCGGCGCGGGTCTTCAAACGTGCAGAGCTTCAGCCAGGCGATCAGATTGCGGGGCCGGCGCTGATTGTCGAGCCGCAGACGACCACTTATGTCTCCGACGCCTTCACCGCGCGGATCGATGAAGCCCGCAACATTGTGATGCAAAGCAACGACAGCCAGGCAAGCATTCGAACCACGGCGCCGTCAGAGATCGCGCTGCAGGTTATGTGGGACCGTCTGCTCGCCATCGTCGAGGAGCAGGCGCAGGTGCTGATGCGCACCGCCTTCAGCCCGATCGTGCGCGAATGCGGGGACATCTCGGTCGGTGTCTTCGATCTGCAAGGTCAGATGCTGGCGCAGGCGGTGACCGGCACGCCGGGGCATATTAACACGATGGCAGCCTCGGTCGCGCTAATGCTCGAGCGATTTCCGGTCTCCGATATGCGCCCGGGCGAGATCTTCGCCACCAATGATCCATGGATCGGGTCCGGCCATCTGAACGACCTGCTCCTGGTCGCGCCAATTTTCGATGGCGAACGGGTGGTTGCGCTGACCGCCTGTACGTCGCACCTCTATGATCTCGGCGGCACCGGGATGGGCCCCGATGGCAGCGATGTGTTCGACGAGGGGCTGTTCCTGCCACCCCTGCGGCTGGTCGAGGCTGGCCGGGTCAACACCATGCTGATCGATATCCTGAAGGCCAATTCCCGGTCGCCGGACGAGAACGAGGGCGACGTCTATGCCCTGATCGCCTGCTGCGAGGCGGGGTCTGTGCGGTTGCTCGAGATGATGCGGCAGTTCGGTTTGAGTGATCTGTGCGCGCTCGGACGCCACGTGCTGGACACCTCTCTGAGCGCAACCGAAGCCGCGATCAACGCGATCCCACCAGGCGTCTATGAAAACGAGGTGACACTGGATGGATATGACGAGTCGTTGATCCTGCGCGCCCGAATGACCATCCACGATGGGCGGATCGAGACGGACTTTACGGGCTCCTCCACCTATTCCAGGCGCGGGATCAATGTGCCGCTGAATTATGCGGCGGCCTACAGCGTCTTTGCGATGCGATGCGTGATCGGGGCGGAGGTGCCGAACAATGCGGGCTCGCTGGCGCCGTTCCTGTTCACGGCGCCGCAAGACAGCATTTTGAATGCGCAACCACCCGCGCCGGTCGCCTCGCGCCATGTCGTGGGTCAGATGACCTCGGACCTCGTGCTGGGCTGTCTGCATCGCGCACTGCCGGGGAAGGTGCCGGCCGAGGGAGCGTCCTGCCTGTGGGACCTGCCCATCCGCAGTGCCCCGATGGCGAGCCTTCGGCCAGGGGCAACCACTTTCGCGGCAGAGTTCACTCATTCCGGCGGCACCGGCGCCCGACCAGCGCTGGACGGGCTGTCCGCAACGGCCTTTCCCAGCGGCGTTTGGGGCACTCAGGTCGAGATTGCGGAAAGCACGACGCCGGTGCTGTTTCGACGGCGTGAGTTGATCACCGATAGCGGCGGTCCGGGTGCGTTTCGCGGTGGGCTGGGTCAAGCCATTCACTTGGAAAGTGCCGAGGACGCGCCCATCCTGCTTTTCGCCGCCGTGGATCGCATCGACAATCCTGCGCGTGGTCGGTCGGGCGGGGCTGCGGGCCGCGCCGGGCGGATCCATCTACGCTCCGGCCCCGCGCTTGCGGGAAAGGGCGAGCAGGAAATTGCCGCCGGCGATCTGCTGATCTTCGAGACGCCGGGTGGGGGCGGGTATGGCGATCCCCTGACCCGCGACGCCGATATGGTCGCGCGCGATGCGCGGCAGGACCTGATCTCGACCGAGACAGCGGAGACGCTCTATGGTGTGGTTCTTGATCTGGCGGGAAATCCGGATGTGGCGGCAACAGCGACACTACGCGCCAGACTTTCCAAGGGAGGGGCTTGAGCCATGAACGTATCTCTCCGGCCAAGTCGTGGCCTCGCACGCATCGGTGTCATTGTCCCGGTCAGCAACACCAACCTCGAACCCGACATGACACTACTGGCACCTGCCGGTGTCTCGATTCACGTGGCGCGCGCCGGCGGATATGACGTCGACGAAATTCCTGACGGCGCGCAGATGCGCCAGTATTCCGATGTGCCTATCGACGATGTGACCGAACGGCTGCGTCATTGCCGCCCAGACGTTGTGCTTTATGGCTGCACTTCGGCCACGCTGGCGCAGGGGGCGGATTTCGATGCGGAGTTTCGCAGGACAATTTCCGCCCAGACCGGGGCGCCTGCAATCACTGCGGCCTCGGCGCTTGTTGAGGCGCTGCGCGGCCTCGGCGTCCAGCGTTTTGCGTTGTCCTCGCCCTATGTCGCCACTCTCAACGACCTCGCAATCGGTTATATTGAAGGCTTTGGGTTTCGTTGCGTAGGCCGGGCGGATGTGCCGGAACCGTTGGGCAACGATGCCGTGGGTGCGCTGAGACCCGATACCGTGGCGGCGCTGGCCCGGCGCGCGGATTGTGCGGATGCGGAGTGCATCGTGCTTTCCTGCACCGATTTTCGTGCGGTTGAGGCGGTAGAAGAAATTGAAGCCCATCTAGGCAAGCCGGTGATCACCTCGAACCAGGCCATGATGCTGGCTGCGCTGCGCCAGCTTGATCTCCTGCTCGGCGATAGCCCCTTGCGTCGGCATCGCCTCACACGCCATCTGATGGCGGCATGAGAGGGCTACGATGACCACACCCACCCGCCCCGCACTCGCCCAATTGCCACCCTATGCCCTGGCAGAGCAGGGTCTTCCGGGGGTCGACCGGATCATTCAACTCGGCCAAAATGAGCTTGGGGTGACGCCTGGACCTGCCGCCCTCAGTGCAATCGCGGGTATAGGTGATCTCAACCGATACCCGGATGCGGATCACACTGCCCTCCGTCAGGCGATCTCGGAAGTGCATGGGTTGGAGTGCGCCCGCATCGTTTGTGGCGCGGGCTCGATGGAACTGCTGGGCCTGATTGCCGCGATCTATTGCGAACCCGGCGTCGAGGTGGTGGTCAGCCAGTACGGATACAAGTTCTTCCAAGTGCAATGCAGCCTGGCGGGGGCCGAACTGCATGTGGTGCCCGAACCCGAAATGCGTATCGACATCGATGCCATTGCGGCCGCTGTGACCGACCGCACGCGGCTGATCTTTCTGGTCGATCCGAACAATCCGACCGGGGCGCGTTTGCCCGCGGGCGCGCTGCGCCATCTGCGCGCGAAGGTGCCGGATCGGGTGATGATCATGCTCGATGGTGCCTATGCCGAATTCGTGAGCGATCCCGATTATGATGACGGATTTGCACTGGTCGATGAGGGCGCGAATGTGGTGGTGCTGCGCACCTTCTCCAAGGCCTACGGGCTGGCTGGGCTGCGGGTCGGCTGGCTCTATGGACCTGCCGATGTGGTCGATGCGATCGGCCGTGCGCGGGCTCCCAACAGCGTGACCGCTCCCGGTCTGGCCGCTGCAGAGGCTGCAATGCGCGACCGAGAATATCTTTCGCATGCAGTGACACAAGTCGTTGAAGAGCGAGAGAACTTTCGCCGCTTCGCAGCCTCTGCGGGCCTGCCCTCCCTGCCAAGCGATGGAAATTTTGTCTTGTTGCGCTGCCCCGCGACCGGACCGATCAGTGCCAATGACCTGACCGAGGGGTTGAAGCGCGCTGGGATTATCATCCGGCCCATGCAGTCCTATGGCCTCGCCGACGCGATCCGCATCACCGTCGGTTCGACGGCGGAGATGTCAGCCCTGCGCGAAGCGATGACAGATCTGATGCCTACTGCAACTGACTGAGCGAGTCGCCCCGCAGTTTTCGAAGGGTCGTGCCAACCTTCGAGACGATCATGGTCATCTGATCGACTGCCGCCTTGTTGCCCTTGTTGACAGCAATGAAATCGGCCATCTCGGTTTTGTAATGCGTCTTGATCAGGTTGGCGTGATCATCGAACTCGGTAGAGAGTAATCCGTGGATCTGTGTGCGAACCTCCTGGACTCCCGCATCTCGGAAAGCGGGGTCTTTGTCGAACCTGACGGCATAGCTGGCGAGGTCGTCCGCCGCGCTTTGCAGATTGACGCCGGCCATCAGATCGTCGGGCAGGGCCTTGTTGCGGACAATCGAGACCTCGCGGTGGACGGGGCGGTAGAGCGCGATCGTGCCCGCGTTTCCACGGGAGTAGCTGGCGACCGGCTTGCGCTTGAACACCTGGATTTTCTTCAGCTTGCGCAACTTGCGGCGCGCCTTTGACTCGCGTCTGCGGGCAACCGGGCCCTTGTCCTCGAACTCCGCAAGTTTGGGCACCACCTTGCTGCTCGCCAGTTCCAGCAGCTTTGGATGGCCCAGCGTCAGGTCGCGGGCTTTCTCCGCCAGGGTTGCTTCGACCAGATGGTCGTATTCCAGATAGTTCCCGACATTCTTCGGCTTCTTTCCGTGGATCGCATGCCCGCCTTCCAGCTGGGAAAAGTTCGGGATCTTCTTGCTGGTGTCACCTTCCAGCGGCAGGTCCGAGCCAGCAGCGCCTTGTTTCTTGGTGTCCAGTTTGACCTTCTTGCCCAGGCCAACGCCATAGAGGCGCTGGTTCTCGCGCCCCATTGTTTTCAGCCCGCGCTTGACCTTGCCCAGGATGTGTTTGGTGGCCGCGGTGTCGGCGGCATAGGCCTCGGTCACATGGTCCACTTCTTTCTGCAACTCCGTCTGTATGCCCTGACGCAGGAGCGAGATTTTCTCCCGTTTCGTCTTGCCGGTTCGCGCTCTCTCGATGATCGCTCCGTGATCGCGACTGCCTGCATCCTCACCGGTTTTTTGCCTGTGCGAGGGGCGATACACCGTCATGGCGGGCAGTTGGCTGCCTTTCGTGCCGACTGCGGTCGTCTCGATCTCGCCCAACAGGGGCCCGCCGTCTTCTTCGGCGCCGCCACCCTCGCGCATTCCGGGGGTCGCGTTGCCTTTCAACTCACCCTCGACGAACTCCTTCACCCGGCCCGCAAGGCTCTTCTCCGGGATATGATCGTTCTCGTAGAAGCTCGAGATCCGCTGCGCCCCGCGCGGGCCCATCTTTGCGGATGTCACCACCTCGTCGATCTTGAGCTTGGTAACTTTGCCGAGGTCGAGATGCTTGCCCGTATTCCCTTCGACCTCCGGCAGGCGCGGCTCTCGCGCGCGGATGATCTTGCCGTCATCCGGGGCGGTGTCGATGAAGATATTGTTTTCCAGACAGGGGCCCAGTTTGGCCAGCTTCTGCCCCGCATCCTTTAACTGATCGCCCGCCTTCTGCGCAGGTTTGGCGGTCGAGGCCCGCTGCTGGTCCGGCTTCACGCGCGAGGTTTCGATCTCCGCCTCGTCCAACTCGCGCTGGAATGCCTCCTCGAACAGATCCGTGCATTTAGAGTCGTCCCCTGCCTGCTTGGCGACTTCCGCCTCATCGGCCAGTTGCTTCTGTACCTCGTTCGAGCGCATCGGGTTCTTCGAGGCGACCATCACCTGGAACTTGCCCCCCTTTTTCTGGGCATAGACCGAGTGATCCTCCTTGCCAATCTTGAAGCCGTATCCCGGCAGCTTGCGCTTCTTGTTGATCTTTCCCAGCACCTTCGAGAACAGCTTTTTCGCCTTCTTGACCAGAAAGCCGATCATCTTTTTCAACGCTTTCTCGACCGGTGCCTGCAGTTTCTTGATGATTGTCTTGATCGTTCTCGTGATGCCGGTGACGGGGATCAGCGCCGCGACAAAGGCCAACACCACCGGGATTGTAGCGGCGATGGTTTTCTCGATGAAGTCGGCGGCCTGCTTCACCTGACCCTTCGCGATGGCGCCGATGGAGGAGAAGATCGAGTTCGCCAGTTCGACGATCTGGTCGATCCGCTCCAGAAAAGCCTTGATCATGTTGTAGATCGCCAGCGCCACCTTCACCACGGCGCCGACCGGGTTCGAAAGCCCGGCAACCCACGAGATCGCACCCATCACGATGGTCTCGACCACGAATTTCTGGATGCCGCCGATGACGGTTTCCTTGAAGCCCTCGATCATCTGCAGAAAGCGCTGCCAGACGCCCAGGAAGCCCTCTTTCAGCAGGATCTTCACCACCTCGACCGACTTTTCCAGGAAGGCGACTTTCTTCTCGCCGTTGGCGCCGAGGCGCTTGACCAGCATGGCGCGGAACTTGGCATAGGTGAGGCCCAGGATCTGCAAGCCGATCGAGATCACACCCTTGAAGTCTAGCTTCGCCGGCATCTCGATCCCGGCCCCCTGCATCGCGCCGAAAAGCCAGCCCATCAGTCCCTTCTTCAGATGCTCCCAAATCCGGCTGCCGAACTGCTTGAAACCCTTGACCACGGCACCGACCAGGTTCTTGGCAAAGCCCAGCGGGTCGGCCAGGATCATCGAGATCGTGTCGCGCGCCTTCTCGATCACCGCCCAGACCCGTTCGCCATACGGGCCGGCCAGGGCCAATGCGCCCTTGACGATGAATTCCAGGATCTTGTCCTTGATGTCGCCGACAAAGGTGATGATATCCTGGACCAGCGGACGGAAGATGCGCTTGGCCTCCTCGATCGGTGACCAGTCCGGCATCTCGTCTATGAAGTCGCTGACCAGGCCTTTGATCCGGCTCCAGGTGATGTTGAGTTCGGCCAGCCGGGTCGAGACCCAGTCGAACGCTTTTTGCAGCGCCTTGGTCTCCTTCAGCCGCTGAAAGATCTGCTCGCCCCCGGGGATCAGGCCCAGGAAACCGCCGACCAGGTTTTCCGCATTACGGCTGACCTTGTTGCCGGTGATCGGGCTGCGCCCCAGGATAACCGTCAGCAAGGTATAGCCGGGAACGTTGCGTGCGTATTTCTCGGCCTTGTTGGCGGCCCAGCCGCGCTGGACCTCGGGTTCGATTGCCTCCTCCTCCAGATCGGCGCGCATGACACCCCGTTTACCCACCGGCTGGCGTTCGGTCTGTTGCACCACATGGGTCAGCTCGTGCGCCATCAGGCGGCGGTTTTCGACTGTCTCCCCTTCGCCCATCCAGATGTCGCCGCGATGGGTAAAAGCGCGCGCGCCGATGCGGGCCGCGGTCTTGCGGTCGCTGGCGGTGTCATGGATCCGGACATCCGAGAAGTCCACGCCGAAACGGGGCTCCATGAAGCTGCGCACGCTCTGGGGCAGGGGGCGACCCGCGCCCGGCTGGGCCACGGCGCGGGTCACATCGCGGGGTGCCGTGCCACCCTCCGGCCCTACGACCGCGGCTGGACTGTCGTTGCGGTCGGGTGCGATGATATCGCCCGCTGGGTCGTCCGGCTGGCCATCCTCGATCTCGGAGAACTCGTCCTGATTGAGGCTGGCAGTGTCCACGTCTTCTGTTTTGGGGACGTCCGGGTCCTGGTGGTCGGCTGGGATATCGGGCGCGGTTTCGAAGGTATCGGTATTTGGCTGATCCTCCTGGCTGGCGCGCTGAGCGGCGGGCGGGGCTGGGGGCGTGTCTGGTGCCCCCGGCGCCTCCATGCTGGGCGTGCCCATCGACACGATGCGTTCCGAGGTTGCTTCGGCCTCGCGCTCCAGCGGGTCGTTGGCGGGGCCGACCTTCAGCGCCGGTTGCAGGATCGCTGCTTGCGACTTGGGTTGATAGGTGCGGACCGGAGTTGCCGGGCGGCGCACTGGGACGCGTGCGCGTGCGGTGGTCTTCGACGTCTTGACGTTTATGCCGCCGCCATCCGCCACCGCCTCAACTCAGATCCTTGCAGCAGGTCGGTGCGCCACCACTGGCGACCACATTGGCATTGCCCCGTGCGGTGGTGCAGATCGGGTCGGACACATTTGGCTGGGCGGGACGGTCATGTGCGCCCGTCGGCTTGGCCACCGTGTCGGTGCCATCGGCCCGCGTGCCCAGATTATGGTGGACGTTGAAGGCGTGTGCCAGCTCGTGCGCGACGACCGAGGGGACGACGCCGCCCACTACGAAGATTTTCGCATCCGTGGTGCCGGAGTTCTTGGTCGTGCCGCCGCCAGCCACATGCTTGCCCGCATCGGTGCCGCGCCGGATCGTGTCGACGAAATAGATCTCGACACATCCCGTCTCGCCGCCCGCGGCGAATAGATCGCGCTGCTCCTGCGTCGGTGCGGCGCCCGAGCCTGCATCCTCGATCTCCTTGAAGCGCGTACCACTGACCGTGACCGTAGGGTTGATCGCGACATCGACGCAGCATCTGGCCCAGATATCGGTGACCTCCTGCAAATTCGGCACTGGAATGGGCGAGGAACCGTCATCCTCTGCCACAGTCACTGGCTGGATGCAGGCGCTGGCCCGTGTCTCGGCATTGCCGTGCTGGCACGAAACCGGTGCGAACGGGATGTCCGAGCGGACCGTGGCGACCCGATTGGCCGGGCGGCTGCGCGAGAATTCGCTGGTCTCGCCCTGGGCGAAAAGCTCGATGCTGGAGGCCGGTACCCCGGGCGATCCGTCGGACGGCGTCTGCAACTCGGCCCGCACCGCCTCGGCCCGCTGGCAGGAGAGTGTCCAGTTGATCTCGTCAGACCCGTCAGTGCTTGCAAATCCGTCCACCCGCAGTTGGATGGCGCCGGCCATGGCGTGGAACCCTGCGGCAACCGTGCTTAGATCCGCGCGCGCATCCGGGGTCAGCGTGGCCCCGCCAAGCCCGAACTGGATGCGCGAGACATCGTGCAGTACGGGGGAACTGGTCGGCACCGGACAGGCCATCCCTCTGGGGATCTTCGAGGTATCGCCCAGGCGGCGCACCGCGCGCCGGGCGGCGTGTCCTTCGGTCGCGACATGCGCCAACTCGTGCGCCATCAGCGCCTTGCCGCCCCGGTCGCGCTCGCCCTTGGCAAAGGCGATGTCGTTGCCATGGGCGAAAGCGCGCGCGCCGATCTTGCGGGCGGCCTTGTCGGCGGCGGCGCCGTCATGCACGCGCACATTGGAAAAATCCCGCTCGAAACGCGGCTCGAAGAACGCGCGCTCGGACCGTGCCATCGGCCGACCAGACCCCATCGTGTTGATCGCCTTCGCCGCCGCGGGCGAGGCGGGCGCCGACTTCGACCCGGAGGCAACTGTGCTGGCGGGTGAAGCCTCGCGCCCGATCTTGTTCTGGTCCTGCTGATCGTTGGCGCATTCCGCGCATTTGCGGCTGACCTTGTTCTGATCCTCTTGCGCGTTCGCGGCACAGGCCGCGCACTTGCGCTGGACTGTGCTGCCCGTGCTACCCGACGCGCCTGTACCAGTCGCCGTCTGACCGCCAAGTACCTGGGCTGCCATCCGGTCGGCCGCCTTTTCGGCGGGGTCATGCGCGCCGCCGATCATCAGTGGGCTTTCGGCCTGCATCTGCGCTTTGGCATCGCTGCGCTGGGCCTGCGCCCGCCCGCCGCTGGAGCGGCGCAGTTTCGGCGCTGACCGGCGTTTGGCCCGGCGGCGGATGCGGGATTTCAGGGCCATCGGAGGCTCCTCATTCGATTTTGGCCTTGATCTGCTTGTCGGCGGCGTTGCGCAGGCTGGTGACCGTGCGCACATTGGTGCGGCTTTCGGTGGCAATCCGGCGCAATTCGGCATCTGGGAGCTCGGCGAAGGCCCCTTGGGTGGTGATGCCGCGCTCGGCCAGCGATTTGGTCAGGGCGTCGTTGTTTTTCACCACGGCGCTGACCGGTGCGTTGCGCCGCATCGAGCGGACGAGTTCGTCCCGCTCGGTCTTGCTGCTGGCCAGCACACGTTCCTGCTCGGCGGTCAGGGTGCGGAGCTCGCCGCGCGCAGCCTCCATATCCGTGGCCAGGGTCTGACGCTCGGCGCGCATGTCCTCCAACCGGGTCGCGGTGACATCGACCTCGCGGGCCAGTTCCAGGCGTTCCGTGCGGGCGGTTTCCAGCTCGCGCGAGGCTGCGGTGACCTGGCGTTCCAGATCGATGCGGCGGCTTTCGAGATCGTCGAGGGTGCGGGACGACGCGGCGATCTCGTCGGCAAGGGCGGTGCGCTGGCGGGTGGCGGCGAGGAGGTCGTTCTCCGCAGTTCGTGCCTCCTCGCGAACCAGGGTGATCCGTTCCTCCAAAGCACGGGTGGCGTTCTCCGCCTCGGTCAGACGTTCCTGGTCGAAGATCACCTCCACCCCATCGCGCGGACGGGTGGCGCCGGGATCGAAGGTGCCGCCGGTGCCGGGTGTCGCAATCTCCCTGGCTTCGAAGATGAACTTGCCGGGCCCTTCCTCGAGCTTGATATAGTCGACGGCGACACCGTCCTGGGTGATCAGGGCGACCCGATCGCCGGGCTTCAGCTTGCCCTGGTCGAACAGCAGGTCCTGCGCCTCGATCCCTACGGATTTCTCACGCAGCTTTGCGACGGCTTCGGTGTCCGAGAGTTCGATCGCCTCGGCCACCTCGATTCCGTTGCCTTTCAGAACCAGCTCGGCCTGATCGGTCGCCAGGTTCCCGACATCCGGCTTCACCTGATATTCGTTGGCCGGTTGATTGCCAGTGAGAATGTCGAAGCTGCGCTCGGCCCGATCAAAGAAGAAATTCGGCTGGGCGGCGGCCTCCGGCGGGATCGCCTGGGCCAGAGGCAGATCCAGATGCGTAAGCGGCCCGCCCGGCTGACGTGGCGGACGGCAGCAGGCCTCGGCCAGACGGCGCGAGAAGTTCGCCCGCATCTCGGTGATGAAATACTGCATCATGCGCCAGCTCATCACCTGCTTGCGGCACTCGTAGGGACAGACCTGGCGGATCACGATACGGCCATTGCCGACCCGGCCTTCCACGCATCCTATGGGCACGAAATGGGGCGGTTCGCCCAGTTCCGGGCAGCGCGGGAACAGCGCATCGCAGATGCAGCGCTGGTATCGTTCCTGATTGCTCTCTTGCACCAGGCGATAGCGTGCCGCCTCTCGCTGCAGGCGGCGCGTTTCGCGCACGGCGCCGGTGGCCTGGTTGACCTGCAACTCCTCATCGACCTCATCCAGCCGCGCCTGGAGCAGCGCAAACTCCTCCTCGTCCTGGATATGCGCGCGGTATTCCTCGATCAGGTTGTCATTGTAGCGCTCGGCAACCGCGAACTCAGCCCCGTTGAGCCGTTGGCCGCTGGCGAGTTGCTGATTGGCGGCACCATAGAATACCTTGTTGAGCGTGGCCTGCTCGGCCGCCGGACGCGTGGTGAAATCGTCGGCCGGGACAAAGACGGGCCGCTCCTCTACACAGTCTCGCAACACAGTCAGGAAGGTGGGGTCCTGCGGCTCGAACGCCAGGTTCTTGGGCAGAACATGCGGACGG
This sequence comes from Pseudomonadota bacterium, assembly GCA_039030715.1. GTDB lineage: Bacteria > Pseudomonadota > Alphaproteobacteria > Rhodobacterales > Rhodobacteraceae > Thermohalobaculum. Next base: position 69,845 of record JBCCDU010000005.1, on the reverse strand, counting down.
ATCTCCCCCCCCTCGTCGATCGCCAGGGCCAGGCAGACCCCGCCCTCTGCAAACTCGTTCGCAAAGCTGTCGAGGCTGTCGAAATGGAAGAACTCGGATCCGGCCAGCTCGTTCAGGTCGATCTGCATCGCATCCAGATCGCCAAGCCGTCCGGCCCGGTCGAGGATGCTGCCGGAACTGACATTCACGGCCCCCGTGTTGTTCGGGCTGCGCCGCAGAAGCACACCGCACACAACGCCCCAGTCGTGCAGCAGGCGCAACAACCGTTCATTGCCGAAATCCACCCGGCATAGATTGATCAGCGCGTCCTGCACATTGTCGGTATTGTCATAGAGTCGACGGCAGTCCGAGGGATCGAATGCGATGTCGCTTGCGTCGATATTGCACAGGTTATCAAGGGCTTCTTGCAAGTTCTCCGCATCTTCGTAGAGCTTGGTGCAGTTGTTGTCAAAGCCGATATGGGTTGCCGGCAGGTCCGCGAGGAAGGGGAAGGACAGCTTACGGTGCTCTGCATCCGTCAGCGGCTGTGGCTCGCCATCTTCCAGTCGGAACAGTGGGCAGTAATTGTGCAGGATACCGATGGGTCCGGGCTGCACCGCGCGGATCGGGTCCTCGCTGAACCGGCGCATCTCCACCAGCCAGTAGTCGCCCGCGACCACCGTGGCACCCGTGAAGTCAAGCGTGGCGGTAAAGGCATCGACCGTGAGCGTGAAGACCGACGTATCCATGACGGGCAGGGTTCCGCCGCCCACGCGGGTCACGACCTCGGTTGCCGTATCGACTTCCACGATCCCGTCCCAGCGCCGCACAAAGGGCCAGTCGCCGCCTTCGGGTGCTGTCGGATCGGTCGGGCCGTCTGCCAGGTTCACGGCGAAGGAACTGACCTGTACGTCGCCGCTGTTGGCATGAACGCCCAGATGGCTCTCTGTCACTGGCGAGAAAAACTCATAAACCGCGCCGGCGCGTTCGAAGTCCTCCGGGTTCACATCCGATGGCGCGATGGCCGAGGCGTTTTCCGCCGACCAGCCGATGGTGACGGAGGTCGGCGCATTGGCGTTGCCTGCGACCTGCAGCACCTCGATCCGGAAAAGCGCATTGGCCACAGTCTGTTCGGCGCTGACGATATCGGCGCAGGGATCGCACTCGTCGAAAATTGTCTCCGGGTCCACCGGTGTGACGGAGAGCTGCCCGGTGCCGATCCTGGGGAAGCGTCCGGCGCCATTGGCAATCGCTTCCGCCTCGCTGGCCGGGGCCAGTTTTATTTGCGTCATGGTTCGGCTGCGGAAGGCGGTCTCCACCCCATGCAGTCCCGCATCCGCCAGGTCCGGCTCCTCCAGCAGCGACACCATCCGCTCCCAGATATCGACATAGACGATTTGTTGTTCGACCTCGCCGACCGCGGGGGCCAGTGGGAAGTCGACCTGCACGTCATAGTAGCCCATGGCGCCTTCGAACGCGTCGCTTGCCACCGTCTCCCCGCGCACGCCTTCGGCATAGATTGTGCCCTCGGTCAGGCCCGGCAGGTCGCCCTCGCCGATGCTCACAGCGCCATCCTTAGCGGGCACGCCACCGCAGACGGCATCATGGCCCAACGCATCCACCCTCATCCGGGCGATCGCGGCCTGTTCGCCCAGATCGGCATCCGTGACCATGCCCCCCTGTACCTGGAACACACCGGAATAGCGGTTTTCCGGACGATGGCTCTGGCGCGAGATATTGCCTTTCATGGGTCCGTTCCCCCTTTTCAGGTCAAACTGGCCGGCGGGCGCGAGAGATAAGCGTCATAGCGGATCGCAATCTCCTGGCCCAAGGGCAGGTAGTCGGTGAGTTTCAGCTCCAGCGCCCGGATCTGGGCTGCGTGGAAGCGGTGGTGATAGGCGCCCATCTCGCCCTGGTCCTCGGCGCCCTCTAGCACGCGTGGACTGGAGGTTAAGTCGAGCACGCCCGAGCCCGGCTCGCCAAACAGCGCCGGGCGCAGCACGCATTCGTCGCCATCCTGGAACCAGAGCCGGATAAAATTCGGATCGTTATCGGTGTTGGATGGGGATTTCTCGGCCGAGCATCCTTCGAGCGCCTCCAGGTCCGGCACGCGGCTGAACCGAATGCAGCTCAGATCGCCCTCGCAATCCAGATCCACCAGCGTGTCGTTGAAGACGCAATCCGAGGCCCAGAGACGGCCAAGCGCTGTCTCGCCCATCACGGTGCAATAGACCAGTTGGGCAAAGCCGACGCCGCCGCCGATGGTCTCGATCAGGCAATCAGTGGCCTCGACCGCCGGTTCTTCGGTTGGAAAATTCAGGACCAGGTTGCGAATGGCGCAGCGATTGAACGTGACCCGGCTGTCATCGCCGGTCAGCGTTACCGTGCCGGTGAACATCAGATCCTCGAGGCGCAGATCGACGCCCGCCGGAATCGCAAGATCGCCCTCCACGATGATCCGGTCGGGCAGGACCAATTCGCCATCGATCTCCAAGGAATCGTCGTCCAGCAGACCCATCTCGCGCAGGATTTCGACGGGGCGAAAGACCTGCTGGGCCGCCTCGGTCTCGTCGATGACGATATGGGCTGTTGTGGGGCTGACCTCCGCGCCGTTGATCCCGGTTGCGAAGAACCCCTCCGGCGGGCGGACATGCAAGATGGTGCGTTTGGGATGCGGCCCGATATGCGCGCCCGACGGATCGCGCAGATCCGGGCAGCGGGCGGAGGTGTCGTCGTAAGCGCCCGCGAAGCAGGGCGCGCCGCGCCGGTTCAGCGGGCGCCAGAACACGACCTCCGGCGTCGTCTCGCGACCGAATTCATCTCGCTGCGGAATATGAAGCTCCGTCAGTGGGTTCGATCCCTCCGGATCGCGCACCGCCCGGTTGATGAAGCGAATATCAGGCGTGCCGAACGGAAGGCCCGGCGCCTCCATCGGGTCGCCCGAGCCCATGGCGCTGGCTTCCGCCGTGAAGGGGGGCAGGGTCATGCGGGGCGTGGTGAGCGTGTGGCGCCATCCCTCCACCACCACGGTTTCAGCGTCGCTGATCGTATCGGCGATCTCGTCCACCGCTTCCAGCGAGCCCTTGGATTTGAACCAGTTGACTGCGTTGTTCAACTCCTCGCGGCGCGCATCCGGGGCGGGCGCGCGCAACTCGGCCCCCACCAGTTCTGCCAGATAAGGGATCATCCAGGTCTGGATCGCGCGACCATTGTCCGCCTCCTCGGCGAAGGCATCGGCATAGGCCTGTTCGGTCGTGCCCCGGATCAGGTCAAGCAGGTGACCGAAGCCGTGCAGATAGGCTTCCAGATCGCCCAATTCGCCCGACTCGGCGGGATCCTGATAACGATACTCCTCCGGCAACTCGCGATAGAGGAGCTGACCGGCGCGGGTTTTCAGATCGTCCGGGGTCATGGCATTGTCTCCACCGCAACGGTGAAGTCAGCGCTGGCACTTGCTGGCGCGACCGAGATCACCTGGGAAGGTTTCGGAAACAGGGCCGAGACCGCACCCGCCGTCTTGCCGAACCGCATGATCGGGGGCGAGCCGGGCTTCAGGCCAAAACCTTGGACGATGGCGGTCTCGACGCCCGTCACAGTTTCGAGCGCCGCGACCACCTCGGCGATATAGACCGGCTGACCCAGCGCCCGCACCTGTAGCGAGAAGGTCGAGACCAGGGTGGCATGTGCGGCCTCCTGCACCTCGGTCTTGTCGAATTTCTCGGCATCGACATAGATCTTGGTGGCGAGGCGCAGATTGACATCGCCGAAATCTTCAATGGTCACACGAATGCCCGGCAGCGCGTTGCGTTCGACAAACTTAATGAGTTCGCCGCTGAGGGTCTCTCCAACCAACCCGCCATTCGCCGGCACGATCACTATGGCGACGTCATAGGGCGAGGTTGGATCGGCTACCGCCCGCGCCCGCGCTTGCCAGACATCCGAACGGCGCTGGCAGAGCCGCGCGAAATCCTGGATCGACACGGCGCGCCCATTGGCGGCGAGGCGGGCTGGGGCGTTGACGCGGATATCCTCGACCGGCTCACGCTCCGCCCCGCCTGTTGAGGCGAAGGGTTGCGTCACCGCAGTCACATAACGGTTCTTCTTCATTGGTTTTGTGAAGGCCCGCGCTGGCACGACCCCGCCTGGTCCCACGCCGATCCGGTGGCGCTGCACCAGCACATTGTTTGTGCCGGTCGGCAGGCGCCTGCGGAAATGGATTGTCAGGCTGTCGTCTTCGTTGAGGGCGGTGGAGTAGCTCTCGGTCCCGTCAGCGGTAGGGTCGATCAGGTCGCGATAGGCCCAGATGACGCCATCGACCACCACATCCATATCCGGTGCAACCCCGGTTTCAGCCAGGCTGGAGGGCACAAAGCTGACGCCTTTTGCACTGAAGACGAAGCGTTGTCGCGCCCGCTCGCCATCGCCGGACCCGAGCGTCTTGGGGCTCTTGGACTCGCCATGGCTGGCCTGCACCGCGTTGAAGTTGAGCTTGGTCCAACCCTTGCGGAAGGTGCCAAGCCCAGTGGAGGAGGTCAGCACGACCTTCAGCAGACCCGAATGCGCTGGGAAAGCATCCAGCACCTCGGCCAGCACCGGTTTGGGCGTATCGTTCCGCTCGTCCTCGACGATGCAGATACGACCGGGGCGGATCAGTTCCTTCGCGGCGCTTTCGAGTCCGGTGACGAAGACCTCGGCCCCATCGAATGCGGCGCGGGGATTGCGGTCGTGGTGTTTGGGCCGGATGCTCTGGGTCATCGGGCCATGGAATTCCTGCGCATCGGGTCGGAAACTCGTCAAATCGTTGGTCAGATTGGTCTGGAATTGCAGGGTGTAGTCATCCGAGCCTTCGACCACGCCCTCGACCCGCAGCGCTAGATTGGCGCCAACGCCCAGCGGGCGCATCACCATAAAATCGCCGATGGCGAGGCCTTTGGGTGGCTTGCCCGCGAAGCTGACAATGCGTCGGGCATTGTAGGCGCCGGGGACGACCTCGGGCGGGTCGCCCACCACGGTTGCGCTCTCGCTCTTGGACCCGGGGGTCGGGACATAGCCATAACCTGTGATCCCGATCAGGCCGGTGAACTCGATACCCAGATTGCCAGGCGCGTCATCGCCGTTTAGCCGTTTTGCCGCGAGGGCAGTTCCGGTGGATGTCTGGATCACGCCGGAGCCGTCAAGATAGTAGAGCGTATCGCCCGAAACCTCGGCCACCAGGATGCTGTTGCCATCGCCCGAGACGGGGACCAGGGTCTCGACGGTCACTTCCTCGCCAGGTTCCACATCGACGCCCGTGTCGTTGAGCTTCAGATGCCCGTCCGCGTTGCCGATCACCGCCAGTTGCCGGGGGTCGTTCTCGCCATAATGCAGCCGGATCAGCGAGCCGATGGAGTAATTCGCCGATGTCTCGATCTTCAGGACCAGCACGCCGTCGGTCGAGCGGGGCAGGGCGCGGCGCACGTCCTTGGGCGTCAGATGAAGCTCCGCATTGCCGCGGATCCATGTGCCGCCCGGCGAGTTCAGGCGCAGCCGCGCCTCGCCCGCCTCCGTATCGTGGTCGACATCGACCAGTTGCGTCGCTCCCAGCGAACCGTTCTGTCGTGCCAGCACGGCCAGTCCGCCGGGTGCCAGCGTAACATCCTCGCCCGCCGCCCACAGATCGTCATTGAAGTTGATCGGATTGGGGTCTGCGTTCCAGTCCTCGGCCCGCGCGGCATTCAAATCGGGATGGGTCTTGAGTTCCTTCAGCGTCTCGAAGATCACCGGCGCGCCACCTTCGGGGGGCGTGTATTTCATCGCCAGTCCCTTGGCGATTTCTGCGGGCTCTTCGGCCGGATCAACAATCAGGCCTACGGTGGTGATCGCCGAGGAGGGCGGCGCGGGCTGGTGGTTCACCATCGCCGCCAGCTTGCGGATATTGTCCCATTGCGTTGCGGTGCGCAGATAGCCCTCGTTGGCATAGGCGTTCTGATGGCCCAGCAGCACATGAGCGGCGCGGGCAAAGGCGCGCATGATCTCCCATCCGTATTCGCCGCGTGCCTCGGCATATTGGGCCAGGAGCCGGATGTTGCGCTTGCCGCCGCTTTCCGGCTGGTCGGGGAAGATTTTGTAGAGGGTCTTCCACGCCAGGGCATCGACAAAGGTGGCTTGCTCACCTGCATCGGGCCACTGGTCGGCGTTCTGCATGAAGCGGTCGCGCCAGGTCTCCGGCAGGCGTTCGTCGAATTCGGCGCCGCGGGCGGTCAGACCCATGACCGCGATGCGCAACTCCTCCAGCCAGACCGCTGCGTCGCCATCGACATAGTCGAAGCGGCTGAGGCCCGCGCGGTTCCAGCGGGTCAGGTCATGGCGTTGATCGGGGCGGTTTGGGTTGGTGATCATCCGGCCTCTCCCCCGTTGACGGTCAGGCGATAGAACCCGCGCTCCGGCGCGCCGCGCAGATTGAGGCAGAGCGCGAATTCGTCATCGGCGATGGGAATGAACCCCTCAACCACCCGGTTCGGCCAGCCGGAGCCGACGCGTTTGAAGCGGTTGAGGCAGGCGACTTCGACGCCGTCCACGGCCATCGCCGCCTCGATGATGTCGGAAGCAAAGAGGTCCTGACCGAAATCCAGCCGCCCCGGCTCGAAGAAGCCGCCCTCGTCGGCTGAGAAGACATCCGTCAGGGCCTGGCGTAGCTCGGTCCGGAAGAAGCCGGATTTCGCGCGAACCGAAAGGGCGAAGGTGATCGGCGCGGATTTGGCGTCCTCCAGGAACACTTCAGAGCCGAGCATCCTGTGACGCTCGATCATCACCCGCAGCAGGCGGCGTGGGGTGAGTTGGCCGTTCACGGGGGGCAGGGCCAGCCGCTCATTCCTGTGGAACTCGACAATCTCGGCCCAGAGCAGATCGGGCAGCATATTCGGCAGATCGCCGATCGCCGGGCCATCCGGATCATGCAGCGGGTCGTCCAAACTGCGACCATCCTCCAACAGGGCCGCCACCAGGATGGTGTTCCAGGCGCCGGTCCAGATTAGCCGCGCTTGAGCCCGGCTGACCAGGGGATGTGTGCTCAGCACGGTCTCGTGGTCGGCCAGGGTGACCATCCGGCGTTGTTCGGCGATCAGGCGGGGGCCTTCTGCGCGGGCGGCCTCCATCAGACCGGGATCGAGGCGCCAGAGACGCTCTACCTGCTCTTCCAGCGTCTCGGTCACGTCACCGGGGGCAGGGGGCAATCCGTCCAACAGATCCGGATCGACCCGCTCGGTCGCGTCGTAACCGATCAGTTTCAGAAGGCGCCGCACCGACTGCGGACGGCGTGCCGTGGCGAGATACCGCTCGCCCTGCACCGCATCCACGGCGTGAGAAGCGCGGTCGAGGGCCGCCGCCAACAGTTCGACGATGACCACTTCCATATCCGCGGGCGTCCAGCGACGCCGGTCGGGGAAACGATGCGCAAGCTCCTGCATCATGAACAGGCGGAAACTGTCGTAATCCCTTGTTTTCCAGTCGAAGTCATTCGTGATGCCCGGGATCGGCACGGGCAGCACCGCGCGCCGCTCGCCGCAATCGGGACAGCCCTGGTCGAAGGTGAGGAGGGGGGGCGGAAGCTCTGCCATGATGCTCATCACGCCGCGAGGTCAGACCTCGAAGCTGTGCTCCTCCTCTTTTTGCAGGGCGGCAACGGTATAGGTGATCTTGACCAGCAGCACTTCGGGCTGGCCTGGGCCGGGCCCGACCTCAACCCGCAGGGTCTTGGGATCGACCTCGCCTGCCAGTGCCTCGCTGAGCGAGCCATAGAGACGCGTTTGCGCCAGTTCCCAGAGCGCCGCGGCGTTGGGCTCGAACACATGACGTCGCGCGCCGAAGCCGAATTCGGGCCGGAACACCCGCTCACCCGCGCTGGTGAACAGCACCTGCATCACCTGCTCGCGGATATGCTCCAGCCGGGTCGAGGTCTCGGGCCCCGTCTCCTCCAGCCGGAAGGGAAATTTCATATACCGCGTGCGCGGCAGCCGGGTTTCCAAGGCGCTGGTCATGAGGCCACCGTTTTGATTGTAAGTGCCGCGGGTGTCAGCGGCGGCACGGGCGGGCCGGAGGGGGAGCCGGGCGCCGTACAGGGATGAGTGTGCGAATTGAACAGCGCCATGAAGGTCTGGCCCTTGATCAGGGGCTCACCACCGGCGCCGCCGACGGTGACCGACTGGCCCTCGATATTGATCGTGGTGCCCTTGACCTCGACGCCACCGGCCGAGGTGGTGATCTGGTTGCCAGAGCCATCCTCGCAGGCGATACCCGAGGCGCTGAGCGTGATCGAGTTGCCATTGGCATCTTCGATCACGATCTCGCCCGCCGCCGCGTCTATCGTGACATGGGCGCCGTCCGAACCGGTCAGATCGATCGAGCCTTCGGAATTCATCTCGACCACCGCATCGGCGGAGGAATGCAGCGTGATCTTTTCCTCGCCATCCGTGTCATCGAAGATCAGGCGGTGGCCAGTTTCGGTCTTCATGACCTTGGTCGCCTGGCCGGCATATTCCTCCGGCACTTCATCTTGCGTGCGCCAGAACGTGCCGGTCCACAGGGGGGCGGAGGGGTCGCCTTCGATGAATTCCACCAGCACAGCGCTGTCCACGGGAGGCACCGCGATCACGCCGAAATCCATACCGCCGCCATAGGCAAAAGCCGGCTCGGCCCACATCGAGGTCTCGTCCCCAAGGACCGAGGGCACGGTCAGGCGGACGCGTCCGCGCCCCTCCGGATCCTCCACATCCACGACGAAGCCGCGATACTTGCCCCAGTATTTCGTGGCCTGGCGCCGGGCGACATCTTCGAGAAGTTGAAACTCGTCCATCGCGCCCTCCTAACCCAACCCAGCCGCGAGGCCGGTTGCAGCAAACAGCCCGCCAATGGCCGAGGACGCCGCCGAGAGTGGGCCGCCGGGTACCTCGCTCTCGCCCGTCGCGTTGCGCATCACTTCGAAATTCTGGGTGTATCCATCCGTGTTGAAGGCGTGCGCCACCTTGTCGACATAATAGAGCCCGCCATAGCGCGTGCCCGGCCCATCCACCTGCACAGGCGCGCCGGGGCGCAGGACATGGCCATAGAGCGATCCGTCCAACTCGCCCGAACCACGCAGCTTGAAGGCATGTTCGTTGACCAGCGCCTGGGCGCGGGCGGTCGCCTCCTCCGGCGTCTCGTCACCTTCATGTCCGACCCGCCAAATCGATGGTGTGCCCAGGCCCGAACCCTCCTTGGCGGTGGGCGTCGTGCCGAGCGGTTTTTCGTCGGGGTTGACGATAGTGGTCTCGGGCTCGGACCCTTCCACGCGTTTCGCCAGATCGACCCGCACCTGGTCGGGCGTGTCGGCGCTGTCACCCAGCCTGAAGTTCCGGCAGTTGGTTGAGCGACCAGCATAGACCATGATCGGCGATTGCGCCGCGTTATCGAGGCGTCGCGGGCCGAAATAGACACTGCCATCGAAGAAGATCAGCTCGTAGCCATTGGCCTTGGCCCGCTCGCGCAGGAACTGGATCGGCGTGCCTTCCTGGCTCAGGGAGCGGCTGGACTGGCCCATGCCCGACGCTGGGTCGGGCGCGACATTCGCGTCCTTCACAAGCTCGGTCAGGATCGCGAGATCCGTCATGGGCGCCTGATCACCCCAGACCCGGCGCATCTGTTCGCGTGACAGCGCCGATCCTTCGTCCTGAATCTCGATGGTCAGCTTCGACTCTGCCGGATTGCCGGGATATTCCGGTGTCAGATTGACCATATAGCCGGTCAGGATCACCTCCTGATGGGTCTGAAAATCGGCACTGACCCGGATCGGCGCCCAGCGGCTGAAAAGGCCGCTGTCGGCTGCGGTCCAGGTTCCGTCCTCCTTGCGCCGATCCTCGATCACGATGGAGCCCGTCCAGGCTTCCTCGCGCCCGGTCTGGATATCGACAGTCGCAACCAGATTGGCGATGTCGCCGATGTTCTTGGCGTCCTCGCCCGCCTCGATCACGCAGGAGGCCGCCTGCCGGAAACCGGGATCGAGAAGCGCGCCGACGGAGCCGAGCGAGACCATCAGCCCACCTCCGATCGGCGGGGGATCAGGATGACATGGCCCAGCCGCTCGCGCCCATCGTCATCCAGCGAGCCATCGGGCGTGTCCCAGAGCAGATCTTCCGGGAACAGAACATCCGGGTTCGCCTCGACCATCCAGCGCCAGCCACGGGGCTGGCCGAAATATTCATGCGCGACGCTGTCGAGGCGCTCCTTAAGCGCAACGGTATGTTCAAGCACGGCCTCTGGGTTGCGGATGCGCCGGGCGCGTAGGCCGCGGAAGATTTCGGTTCCGTCCTCAGCCGGTTCGAAGAGGGGGGTGAGTTCGTAATCCGATCCCTTGAAAAATGCCATCGCGCGCCTCCCTCAGAACCCGGTAACGGCGTTGAGGGCGGTCATCGCTGTCTGACGCACCTTGTCGGCCATGTAGAAGGGGTTGTTGCTTTCGATCACCTGCATGGTCAGCGACATCTCGGCCCGATAGGGCAGCAGGTTTGGCAGGTGCATCGCCTCTTTCTGCGTCAGCCCGGTCAGGAAGACGGGCAGCAATTGCATCCCCCAGGCGAAGATCAGCACGGATGCCGTCTCCTGTCGCTCGAAGGCGCGTGCGCCTCCTATGCCGAGGCTCGCCAGCGTCTTCACACCGCCTGGGCCTTGCGTCTTGGGTTCCGCCATCGAGCGTAAGGTGTCGATCTGCGGCTGCACCCCGAACTGCCCGGCGATGGCGTCGCCCTCGTTCATCTTGTCGGTCGCATCCAGCAGGATATCGATTGAGAAGCCTTCGGCGGCCAGTTCCACGCCCTGGGCCACACGGCTGGTCTCCAACGGCGAGAAAAAGTCGTAACCTGTGCGGTTACCCGGCGCGTCACCCGTTTTGATCGTCACATTGCGCGAACGCGAGATCGTCTGCGGATTGAAATCGAAGACCAGCGCCAGCGGCGGGATCGTGATCCCGTATTCGAACAGCACCCCTTTGGTGACGACCGCCATCAGCCTCGCCCCCCCGTCTTGGAGCCGCTTTTGGGGGCGATCCGGGCGCCGATCTGCTGGGCCAGGGTCGCGCCGGGTGCGCCATTGCCCTGCAGGTCGAGCGAGATCCGCTGCCCCGCCTCCGGCCCCAGTTTCTCGGCAATCGCCTGGGCGATCATTCGCGCGTCTTGCGAGGCGGTGCCTTTCATCCGGGGCGGCAGGGTCAGTTTCAGGCGGCGGATGCGCATCAGGCCTCCTCCCCGATGAAGCGGGCCAGATGGCCGATCTCGCTTTTGCGGATCTGGCGGTTCTCCTTGCCGAGCTCGGCCCAGATCGCGCGGGCGAGGTGCTTCTCGCCAATCGGTTCTTCCGCCTCGGCGGCCAGAACGGCAGTGTAGTGCGCTGCATTCAGGATCGACCCGCCAGAGAGGCGAGCGGCAGCGGCCACCGCATCGATGTCCAGATCGCTCTCGCAAGGCGCTTCCGGCGGCAGGAGCCGGCGCCAGAGCTGACCGCGCGAGGCCGCATCCGGTGGCGGGAAGTCCACCACCAACTGAAAACGGCGCAGGAACGCGGCGTCGATATTGGTGCGCAGGTTGCTGGTCAGGATCACCGGGCCCGCATGCCGCTCGAACCGCGACAGCATGTGGCTGACTTCCAGATTGGCATAGCGGTCGCGGGCATCCGACACCTCGCCCCGCTTGCCGAGCAGTCCATCCGCTTCGTCGATCTGCAGAATCGCCCGGCGTCCGTCCAAGGCATCGAGCAGCCGGTTCAGGTTCTGCTCGGTCTCGCCCACATATTTCGACATGATCCGGCCGAGATCGAGGGTGTAGAGCGCCCAGAGGCTGCCCGTTTCCGCTGACAACTCCGCAGCGATCACACTTGCGGCATAGCTTTTGCCGGTGCCCGATGCGCCGGAGAAGAGCGCGAGGGGTCCGCCCATCGCCCGCGCGCCCCAATCCGCGATCTGCTGGCGCCGCTTCAGCCAGGCGGTAAAGTCCCGCAGGCTGCGCAAGGTTGCTTCCGGCAGCACAAGATCGGCCCAGACGCCACGCCGCGTCTCCAACTGCGCGCCGGGTGGCGGGGCGAGATCGCTGACCCGGCGCAGCACAGTGCGCTGTGCCAGGGCGGTTGCTTGCAACACCTGATAGGCGCCTTCGCCTGCGATCCTCACCAGCCCGGCGGCCACCAGAGGTGCCGTTGGCTCAAGCCGCTCGAAAAGCGCCGAGATTTCGGGGCTTTCATCAAGCATCAGCAGCTCTTGCAGCAGCGCGATGGAAGGGTTGGGCAGATTGACCTGCGGCTGCAGCGATTGGATGCGAGGGCCCAAATTCGGGCGCGCTTCCGGCGCCAGAGCCAGGGCGAGCAGGTCCAGATCCAGTTGCAGGAAGCTAACCAGCAGGTCCGGCGCCACGGTTTCGCGAAGGCTAGACCACACACCCAGGCTGCGGTTTTCGCGCACGGCCTCGCCAACTTCCGCAAAAGTGTTCGCAAAGCTTTCGTCCAGCTCAATGCCTGTGCGCAGGGCCTCGGCCAAGGTGATCAGATGGCCCGCCCGCGCCCACTCCATATCGAGCAGCGTGAGGTCGAAATCCGCAGCGGGGGCGTGGGTGTTCATGGGCTCTCAACTCACATTCAGGACTAGGGTGTTGGCGAAGGGGCTGTCGGGCAGACCGGCGCCAGCTTCGGCCGCGCGGGTGCGCAGGACGGCGCGGTCCGCGTTGGCAGGGACGCTGAGCGACAGAGTGATCCGGGCCTCCGGCGCATCCAGCAGCGGCGTGACGATGGGGAAAATCTGCTCTGCTTCAGGATTTTCGCTCTCGTCGTTCAGAATCCACACGATCTCGATTGCAGCTTCCTCGTCGGCCGGGCCACCAAGCGCCAATTCCACTTCGGTCGCGCTCTCTGCAATGGTCAGCGTGTTGGTCAGCGCATCCCCATCGACCAGCATCTGTACCGGCAGCCAATTGGTCGGCGGCGGCTGGTCGGGCGTCGCGCCATGCAGCGGGATCGGGCGCGAGGCGTTGGAGATGGGCACGAATTCCAGCTCCGCCCCGGCCATCGTGGGTTCGGTGTCCAGAATGGCGGTGCGCGGGGGATCTGCGATCACCCGCTCCTCGATGGGCTCGATCGGGATCAGCGCGAATTCATACGCGGCGGAGAGGCGATAGCCGAGCTCTCCACCCTGCGTCGTCCAGATATGGTTGAGTTCCTCCATTGGCGGGGCCTGCAGCACGGCCTGCAGACGGTATTCCTTGCGCCCGGGCGGTTCGGTGATATCGGCGCCGGGCAGGGGTGGCGCGTCCTGGGGCGGCAGGATCGGGTTGGCCTGCAGCACCCGGATCGCATGGCCCAGAATGCGCAAATCCGCATCGTCCGCCTCGGTTTCTGCATCGTCGGGGAAGGGCGTAATCAGGGCGTTGATCCGGATGAACTGTGTCTCGTCCGACCCGGCACCCGCATGAAAGCCCGAAGGCGCCACGCGGTAGACGAAGATATTCAGGCAATGCGCCGCCTGATTGCCGCCCTTCTGGCGCTCGGACGCGCGCTGGGGCGTGTCGACCGAGATCACAACATCCTCGCCGAACTGGTCATTCAGGAACTCAGCGATCCCCTGGACCGCGACCGAGAGGCTGGAGACTGCAACCGGCATCGCTCAGAGCCTCCGCAAATAGCGGGCGCGCAAGGCGCGGCTGCGGTCGGGCTGGACGGTCCGACTGGCGGGGTCGGCCTCGTGAATCATCACGTCGATCTGGTCGATCTGCACGCTGGGCCGTTCAAAGGATTGGGGCATGGGCATCGGCTCCGGTCCCATCAGGCCCGCGTCCAGCCCCGGCATCTCGATCGGATGTGCTGTGGTGGGCGTAGGCGTCGAGGGGGCAACATCGCGCCGCAACGGATTAGCGATAGGTGGCTCGGGATCCTGGGCAATCTCGGCAGGCATGGCAGAGCTTTCGGGATCCAGCGTTTCCGGCGCGGCCTCCATGCGGCGGAGCGGCTGGGCTTCGGCCTCCTCTTCCTCTTGTCGGCGCAGGGTCTGAAGCTCCTCCTCCTCTTCCTTGCGTCGCACGGTCTGAAGCGCTTCCTCCTCCTCCTGTCGGCGGAGCGGCTGGGCTTCGGCCTCCTCTTCCCCTTGTCGGCGCAGGGTTTGAAGCTCTTCCTCCTCTTCCTGGCGTCGCACGGTCTGGAGCGCTTCCTCTTCCTCCTCCTGTCGGCGGAGTGGCTGGGCTTCGCTCTCCTCTTCCTCCTGCCGACGCAGCGCTTGGGCGGCTTCTTCCTCTTCCTGACGGCGGAGCGGTTGGGCTTCCTCTTCCTCCTGTCGGCGGACGGTTTGGAGTTCTTCTTCCCCCTCTTGGCGCCGAAGGGGCTGGGCAGCTTCCTCCTCTTCCTGACGGCGCAGGGGCTGGGCCTCTTCCTCTTCCTGCCGACGAACGGTCTGGAGTTCTTCTTCCTCTTCTTCCATCCGCGCGATGGCGGGTTGGGCGCCGAGCCCCTTCGGCTGCAAACGGTTGAGCGATGGGGTGGCGCGTCTGGCGATGCGGGTCAGGAAGCTCACATCAGCACCCTACGCCCGGGCCGCGGGGCGCGAACGCCCCGATCGCGCCGGATCAGCGAGGCATAGGATTGTCGCCGCGTGATCGGCAGGGCCAGAATCTCCGCCTCGCCCCAGCCATAGGTCTGGGCGAGCAGATGCACCTCCGCCAGGATCGCCGCAGGTTTCGGGAACGCGAAACCCAGCGGATCGATCCGGGTCAGGGTCGAGGCATGGCAGGCTGGGCATATCGTATCCACGCCATCCGCGATCTCGGGCGACGTCGCTTCCAGCGCCGCGTCGATCCCGGCCAGATCGGCATCGGTGAAACGGATGGCCTCGGCTTCCGCCACGTCCGAAATGCCGCAGAGAGCGGCGAAGACACGCCTCGGATCGTCGGCTTCGACCTCGGCGAAAGCCTCCTCATGCCCCCCGTTCGGGGCTTCGAACTGGCGCGGTCCCAGGCTGGTCACCACATCGGCCACTGGAAAATCTGGCCCCGGTTCGGCGCGGGGGACCTGATCCAGATGCACTTCCAGATCGAAGGGCGTGCCACATGTGGTGCAGGTCGTCTCGAACCAGCGTTGCGCCCCCTGAAACTGCGTGGCGGCCTTTTGCAACAGCCATTCGCGCCCGGCGGATGCAACCCTGCGGGCGTTGTCCGGCGCCAGATCTTCGTAGATCAGCGAAAGAACTTCGGTCACCCGCGCGGGCCGGGAGCGCGCATCCGATGCGGCCTCGGCCACGCCAAGCTCCACCAGCCCGTCCAGCGGGCGGAACCGGGCCTCCGGAAAGGCATCCCTCAGGGTCTGGCGCGCGCGGGTCATCTACCTGCTCAGCTCTCGGCCGGTTCGGCGATCGCGTCGTCGCGGAAGAAGCCCTCGTGCTGCACGGTGATCATCTGGATCCCCACCGTGTTCATGTTGTTCGAATCGAACTCCGGCAGAGCCTGGAACTCTGACACCCAGGCGCGGCGCAGTTGATAGCTGATCGCCGGAACCCCTTGCAGGTTCATCACATTGATCACCACATCGCGGCGATAGTTCACCAGGCTCATCCCTGCCGCACCGTCGCGCAGGTTGTTCACGGAATTGGCCCATTCCTCGAAAACCGGATCGTGGCTGAGACCCTGTTCGAACGCGACAGCCTCATAGGCTGAACCGCCGGGCATGATCTGCTGGTGATCGGCGCCCCCGGCGGAGCGCCATTTGACCGCCTCGGTCGTGCGTTTCAGGGCGCCCATTTTCGAGAGGCCGGCAACCGTCCTCCCTGCGATGACGACCTGAAACTTGAAGGTGCGGTACGGGTCGTACCGGTGGGCATTTGCGGGAAACATGGGTGCCGGCATGGGGCTATCCTCCTGCTAGGGCGTGTCGGCCGCTTACGCGGTCTGACCGACGATCTGTTTGATCTGGACGACGACGAATTCGGCCGGTTTCAGGGGGGCAAAGCCCACAACCAGGCGCACGACACCGGCATCGATATCGGCCTGCGTCATGGTGGTCCCCAGGCCGCATTGCACGTAATAGGCATCCGAGGCTTTCTCGCCCTGGAAGGCGCCCGCGCGGTGCAGCGTGTCCATGAAGTTTCCGGCGCTCGCCCGCAGACTGGCCCAGAGGCGATGGTCGTTGGGTTCGAACACGACGGCTTGCAGCGCGTTGTAAAGGCTCTCGCCAATCATGTTCTGCGTGCGCCTGACCGGGACATAGCGGAACTCGGGCTTGGTCTTGGTCGCCCGGGTTCTGGCGCCCCAGATCACGGTCGGTCCGATGATAGAGCGCAGGCAGTTCACGCCGAACTCGTTCAGGTTGTCCTGCAGGTCGTTGCCGATCAGCACATTCGGCCCGATGGTGCCGCGCACGGTCGCCTCCAGCCCGGCGGGCGCCTTCCAGACCCCGCGCGCGCTGTCGATCCGCGACCACATCCCAGCCGCAAACGAGGAAGGAGCAATCGGGAAGGTTTTCGGCAGGTTCGCCGCCGTATCCGGGTCGTAATAGGCATTCGCGACCTCCAGCCACGGATAGTAGAGCGCGACATAGGGCGAAGTGCTGACGCCCAGATCCTTCACATCCTTGGGTGTGCTCAACTGCGCTGTCACTGCGGTCGTATCCGGCGGGTCGACGATGACCATGCGGTTCTGCATGAACTCCGCGTGAGTGATTGCCGCTTGGATGATCGAGTTATCGCCGCCCTCGATCCAATTCAGACCGGGCAGCAACATGATCGAGATATCGCGGTAGTCGCGCATCGTGCGATAGACGCCCTGATATTCCGCCAGCGCAGGCTCGTCTTCGCCGTTCAGGCCGCCAGTCAGCCATCCAATAATGGTGCCGCCGCCGCTGAGGTCGTTGGTTGGGAAAGCACTTGCTGCGGCATTCGCCGCCAGGTTCAACCGTGTCGGATTGATGGCGGTGTCGGGCGAGCCCGGCCCGGCTGGCGCAGTCACGCTGACCGTTCCCGATGCCCCAAGGATGCCAGAGATCAGAAGCAAGCGCGGCTGGTCCACCGTACCCGCAAGCTGCACGGTGAAATCGGGCAGGGCTGGGTTGCCTGCGCGGACGGTCGCCTGGATAAATTCGGCGATCGCGCGCAGATCCGCGCTGTCGGCGGGAAAAACCACCTGGACCGTGTTTCCATCCACTGTCACATCCATGCCGCGCCCGCCGATGCCCAGATTGCCGACAGTGATCGGCCCACTCAGCAGTGCATCGGCTTGGACGGCGTTGATCTCGCCATCGCCGTTGCCGATCGCGGCATCGGCGATATCGATCAGCGTGGACTGCTCATTGACGATCGAGACCAGAGATTGCGGCGAGTCGGTCGCCATCTGAACGCCGCTGAAACTCTCCAGCGCGATGAAGTCGCCATCCTCCTCGAAGCCCACCTCAAAGATGTAGCCAAGCTCGAAATCGGGCGAATCGTCGTTGTCGGTCGGTTCCAGGCGAACCTGGATTGCATCGCCCCAAGTGCCTTCGTTGGCCGCGGTTATCGCAAAACCGCGCGTTGTATCTTCCGGGTTCGGGATCGCGCCGGCTGCCCGGGCCAGATCGTTGGCATCGCTGTGCTCGGCGACCCGGACGATATAGGCCTTGGCGCCGCCATTGGTGAAGAAGGCCTGGATCGCGTGGCCGAAGGCATCCGCGTCCTGGCCGGCGTTTCTGATCCCGCCAGCCGCGCCGCCCAACTCGCCGAACTGATCGGCATACTGGCCGGGGCTGGAGATGAAGACCGGCTCCCCCACCGGTCCGCGCCGCACGGGCCCGATAAAGGCTGCGACCGAGGTCGAGGCCGCTTCGATGGCGAGAACGCCAGAGGGGACATGTTCGATATAGACGCCCGGGTGTTTATACATGCGGGTCTCTCCTCAGATCGTGGCCCTTCGACACGGGGGTCGGGCCGGACAGATGGTTCGCAGACAGAATCTGCGCTGCGCATGAGTCTGACCGGCATCGATTGCGCTGGGCTCTCGCCTGGCTTCTTCGGCAGTCTCGGCGGGATTGGGCAGGCATCACACGGGGGACGCGGCAGTCTCACTCTGCCATCGGCAAGGCATGGCTAGCGCGTCACGGTATTCTCACAGCATACTCACCGCCGTTTCGGGTCGCGCAATGCGACCCCCCCCCCAGGCCAGGGCGCGAGTTTCGAGGATGGCGGGCGGTCAGGCGGGAATGGCGCGGAGGGATCGGTAGAGGTCGAGGCGCGCACGCTCGATCACCAGCAGCCTGTCGTCCAGGCGCAGGCGCATATCGGCCTTCTCCTTGGCCCCGTCGCGGGGCCGGGGCGTTGCTTCGAATGCGCGGTCGTTGGTCAGGTGGTCATAGAGGGCGATGGTTTCGGCCATCGGGGCGATGCCCAACTCCTCCTCCAGCGACGCGGCGAACCGTTGATAGAGGCGCAGCGCCTTCACCCGCTGGCCGCTGAGCGCGCAGAGGCACATGACCTCCTGTATGGTCGACTCGCGGAAGGGATCAATCGCCAGGATCCGGCGCCCGTAATCCAGCGCATCCTCATATCGTTTGAGTTCGGCCATGCTGTGCATCATCAGCGTCAGGCCGCGAAGCTGCACCTCGGACAGGCGCTCGCGTTCGATCACAGCCCAGTTGTCGTCCAACCCATCCAGCAATGGCTCCGCGCAGACGTCGAGCGCTTTGGCGAGGGCCGACACGGCCTCGGGCGAAGTATGCTCGCTCGCGCCATGCACGGCCCGTGCCAGTGAAATCATATCGCAGCGCACATCAGGCTCGATCGACAGGCTGACTGCATGCGCCGTGGCGTTGATCCTGATCCCGGCAAAAGGCGCGAGGGCCTTCTTTATTCTCCAGATCGCCGAATTCAACGCTGCTCGCCGGCGTTCCATTTTTACCTGCGGCCAGAACAATTCGACCAGAAGATCGCGGCGCATCGGACGTTCAGGAAAGCAGACAAGATATTGAAGAAGCGAGCGTGTTGCCCCCGCAATCGCCAAATGCTGAGGCGCACCGTCCAGCAGCAGGGAGAAGGCGCCAAACACACGAATCTCTACAGTCGGCCTCTCAGACATCAGACCTCCAGAAATCGACATGTACGGAATTCGACTTGTCCGCACGAGTATTTCCCCGCACACGGAAAGTTTACCTTGCGGCAAGATTCTCCTCAAGCGGCAATTAACGTTTTTCAATCAACCACGGGAATTGCACGGCGATCTGTGAGTTTTCTCACGTCTGCGCGGCGGCGGGTTCAGACCTCGCCGATCCCGGCGCGGTCCATCACCGACAGCCAGTTTTCGCGACAGATCTTGGCGATCAAGTCTTCGCCATAGCCGGCTTGGCGCATCGCAGCGACCAGGCGGGGCAGGCCAGTGACGTCGCCGATTTCCTCGGGCAATTGGCACCCATCGAAGTCCGAGCCGAGGGCGACGCCATCCTCGCCCAGATGCGCCAGCATGTGATCCAGATGGCGCAGCATCTGGGTGATCGGCGTGTCCTCCTCGCCGCAATCTTCGCGCAGGAAGCCGACGTTGAAGTTGAGGCCGACCAGACCGCCGCTCTCGGCCACCGCCGCCAATTGCTTGTCGGTCAGGTTCCGCGCGGTGGGCGAAATCGCGTGGACATTGGAGTGGCTGGCAACCAGCGGTGCATCCGTCAATGCGGCCACGTCCCAGAAGCCGCGCTCGGTCAGATGCGACAGATCGATCTGAATGCGTAGGCGGTTGCAGGCGCGCACCAACTCGCGGCCCGCGTCGGTCAGGCCCTCGCCCGGTTGCAACACCGGTTGGGCATCCATCGGGGCACCGTCGCCGAACACATTGGGTCGCGACCAGACCAGACCCAGCGAGCGCAGGCCCGCCGCGTGCAGGACCTCCAGCGTGGCGAGGTCTGGGTCGATGCACTCCGCCCCCTCGATATGCGGCACCATCGCCAGGCGTCCGGAGGCCATGGCCGCGCGGACCTCTGCCACCGACGCACAGATCGCCAGGTCGTCTGCATGCGCCCGCGCCAGCCGGTGCATCCGCGCGAACATCGCCAGCGTGAAGGCCAGCGCGTCCGCCTGCGGGACGGCGGTGTAGTTCTCGGGATTGCCGTGATCGTATGGCTCGTCCAGATGGGCGAGGCGCGAGGGCGTATACATCGCGAACAGCCCACCGGCGAACCCAGCCTCGCGCGCCCGCGGCAGGTCGATATCCAGCGCCGGGTTTCCCTCGACAAACGCATCGGACTGCCCCAGCCGGGCGGCCTTCTCCAGTTTCATGATCGTGTCGTTGTGGCCGTCGAAACAGGCGATGATGTCGGTCATTCAACTCTCTTCAAGTTGGGTGGCATAGCCTCGGCTGGCGGTGATCAGGCTTTGTGTATAAGGGGTCAGCCCGGTGCTACCGGTCCCGCCCCGCAGGGCCTCGACGGCCAGTTCCTCGACGATCTCGCCGCCCTGCATCACCGCGATCCTTTCGCACATATGGGCGACCACCGGCAGATCGTGGCTGACCAGCAGATAGGTCAGGCCACGTTCGCGGCGCAGATCGCTCAGCAGGTTCAGAACCTCCGCCTGGACCGAGACGTCGAGGGCCGAGGTCGGTTCGTCCAAGAGCAGGATCTTCGGCTCCAGCATCAGTGCGCGGGCGATGGCGACACGCTGGCGCTGCCCGCCGGAGAGCTGGTGGGGGTATCGAAAGCGGAAACTGGGGCCGAGGCCTACTTGCTCGAGCGCTGCCTCGATTCGTGCCTCGACCCGGTCGAAGCGGTGCAGGATCAGTGGCTCGGACAGTGTTCGGTCCACGGTGTGGCGCGGATGCAGCGAGGCATAGGGATCCTGGAACACCATCTGCACATTGCGGAAGAACCCGGCCTCGCGTTTGCGGCCCAGCTTCTTGCCGTCGATCGCGATCTCACCCGACCAGTCGGCAACCAGGCCCGCGATCGCCCGTAGGATGGTCGACTTGCCCGACCCGCTCTCGCCCACAAGACCGAAGGCGTCACCCTCGGCGACCGCGAAGCTGGCATCGCGCACGGCCAGTTCGCCGGAGAACGCGACCGAGAGCCCGCGCACGCCGATCCCCTCAGGAGAAGCCATCAACACTGGGCGCCTCCTTCCAACTTGGATCGCGATTGAGCGCCTCAAGCGCCAGGCGGGGTGTTTCGAGATCGGGCAGCGCGTTCAACAGCCCGCGGGTATACGGGTGCTCTGCCTCGTGCAAGCGGTCGGCGCTGCAGGTCTCGACGATCCGGCCCGCATACATGATCAGGATCCGGTCGCAGAAGGTCGCCACCAGGTTCAGGTCATGGCTTATGAAGACCAGCCCCATCCCCCGGTCGCGTACCAGCCGGTCCATGATGTTGAGCACGCTCATCTGGACTGTGACATCTAGGGCCGAGGTCGGCTCGTCCGCGATCAGAAGCTCAGGCCCCGGCGCCAGCATCATCGCGATCATGATGCGCTGGCCCATGCCGCCTGAAACCTCGTGTGGGAACAGGCCGGCCACACGCTCGGGATCGCGGATCTGTACAGCGTCCAGCATCTCCATGGTTTTGGCGGCTGCCTCGCGATGGCTTGAGCCGGTATGGAGGCGATAGGCCTCCTCGATCTGACGCCCCACGGTCATGACCGGATTCAACGAGAATTTCGGATCCTGCATCACCATCGAGATCCGCTGCCCCCGGATCCTGCGCATTTGCCGCTCGCCGAGACTGGTGAGATCGGTGCCGTCGAAGGTGATCGCCTTGGCCGAGACCACACCCGGCGGACGGACCAGGCGCAGGATGGCGCGTCCGGTCATGGATTTTCCGGAGCCAGACTCGCCCACGATCCCGAGCCGCTCGCGCCCCACGTCGAACGAGATCCCGCGCACCGCCTCGACCGTGCCGCCGGTTCGGGTTGCAAAGCGGACCCAGAGATCCTCGACCGTCAGCAGCGCGCTCATGAGCCGTTCTTCTTCGGGTCCAGAACGTCGCGCAGACCGTCGCCCAGTAGGTTGAAGCCCAGCGAGACGATGAAGATCGCAAGGCCCGGCATGGTCGCGACCCACCAATGGTCCAGGATGAACTTGCGCCCGGCCGAGATCATCGCCCCCCATTCCGGCAAAGGCGGTTGTGCGCCGAGCCCCAGAAAGCCCAGCCCTGCCGCCGTCAGGATCACGCCTGCCATGTCCAGCGTCACCCGGATGATGATCGAGGACATGCAGAGCGGCCAGATATGCCCGGTGATGATCCGCAGCGGCCCCGCCCCTTGCAGCCGGATCGCGGCGATGAAATCGGCTTGCCTTATGGTCAGCGTCTCGGCCCGTGCGATCCGCGCATAGGGCGGCCAGGCGGTCAGTGTGATGGCCAGGACTGCGTTCTCGATCCCCGCCCCCAGGGCCGCGACAAAGGCCAGCGCCAGGACCAGGCGCGGGAAGGCCAGGAAGATATCCGTCAGGCGCATTAGCACCATATCCACCCAACCACCCAGATAGCCCGCGACCGTGCCGACCAGCAGGCCGATCACCGGTGCCGTCACCGTCACCAGCGCGACGATCATCAGGGTGATCGAGGCGCCATGGACAATGCGGCTGTAGATATCGCGCCCCAGTTCATCCGCCCCCAGCAGATAGCCGCCTTCGCCGGGTGGGGTCAGCCGCGCCGTCAGGTCCTGCGCATATGGATCATGGGTCGCCAACCAGGGCGCGAAGGCCGAGATCAGGACCAGCGCGATCAGGATCCCCAACCCGGTCATCGCCAGCCAGTTCGAGGAAAACGTGCGCCAGCCGAGGTAAAGCTGGCTCGTCCTCGCATGGCCGCGCGAGGTGGGCGTATCGGTCATCAGCCACTCGCGCCAGGTCGTCATCTACCAGCCTCCTTCATCGGCTGCGCGGATCGACGATGCGGTAGAGCACATCCGACAGCATATTGAGGCCAACGAAGACCAGGCCGACCACCACCGTACCCCCCAGCACCGCGTTCATATCGGCGCTGAGCAGCGCCGTGGCGATGTATTGGCCGAGACCTGGCCAGGCGAAGATCGTTTCGGTCAGCACCGATCCCTCCAGCAGATTGGCATAGGAGAGCGCGATCACCGTGATCAGCGGGATCGCCACATTGCCCAGCGCATGGCGCCAGACGACCGCTCCCTCGGATAGGCCCTTCACACGGGCGGTGGTGATGTATTCCTTACCCAGTTCCTCAATCATGAAGCTCCGCGTCATGCGGCTGATATAGGCGAGCGAGAAATAGCCGAGGATCGAGGCTGGCAGCACGATATGACTGACCGCGTTCCAGAAGATCGTGATGTCGCCCGCCAGCAGGCTGTCGATCAGGATCATGCCAGTCACGGGCGGGATGATGTCCTGATAGAACACATCCAGCCGCCCCGGCCCGCCGACCCAGCCAAGCTTGCCATAGAAGATCATCAGCCCGATCAGTGCGATCCAGAAGATTGGCATGGAATAGCCGAAGAGGCCAAAGACCCGCACCACCTGATCCGGCCAGCGGCCCTGATGCACGGCGGCCATCACACCCATCGGAACGCCGAACAGGATGCCGATCAGGACGCCGAGGGTGGCAAGCTCTAGCGTTGCAGGGAAAACCCGCGCGATATCCTCGGCCACCGGACGCGCGGTGAGGGTCGAGGTGCCAAAATCGCCCTGCACGACATCGCCGAGGAAATAGCCGAACTGGATCAGGATGGGCTGGTCGAGGCCCATCCTCTCGTAGACCTCTTGATAGTATTCCGGGCTGGCGCGTTCCCCCACCACCGCAAGCACCGGATCGATCGGCATCACGCGGCCAATTACGAAGGTGACGAACAGCAGGCCGATCATGGTGACGATCACCGATGTCAGCGCGCCGAAGAGCCCCCGGCCGCGCCGTTTCATCCGCGCGAGATAGCTGTGTCCGCCAGCGCCAGGCGCACCATATCCACCGGCGGTCTGCCTGGATGCGTCGCTCATCCGCTTGCAAGGCAGACGGAGCTGTCCCGGTCTTGACCCGGGACCTCTGCCTCACTGCTGCGCCCGAGGTCCGGGGACAAGACCGGGACATCAAAGCGCTTTTGGCGAGCGGAGCACATCCCCGGCTTACTTCGTGACGGTCCAGTAATAGGCCGCCGTGATAGCCGAGCCTGTCACGAAGCCCTGAACATTCGCACGGCGCCCGATCTGTTCGATCTTCTGGAACATCGGCGCGAAGGGCGAGGTCTGCTGGTGTTCGCGCTGGATATCGACATACATCTGAGCGCGTTTGGCTGCATCCAGTTCCTCCACCGCGGCCGAGGTTGCGGCCGTCATCTGCGGGATGTCCCAGCCGTTGCGCCAGGCCAGTTTGCCGGTCAGGTTCGCCTCCTGTCGGTTATCGGGGTTGTGGGCGAAGGTATCGGCATTGGTATGCGGGTCGGGATAGTCCGGTCCCCAGGCGCCGACATAGATGTCGAACTCGCGCGCGCGATACTTCGCGAGTGTCTGCTTGCCGGTGCCTTGGGTGATCGAGACATTTATGCCGGCCTGCTTGAAGCTGTTCTGCAGGCTCTGCGCGATCTCGATCCGCTCTTGCGCGGTGCGCACGATGATCTCCAGATCGAAGCCGTCGGCGTGGCCCGCCTCGGTCAGCAGCGCTTTGGCCTTCTCGATATTCAGGGCATAGGGTTTGTCCTTCAACTCGCCCATATAGGTCAGCGGCAGGAAGGCCTGATGCACGGTGTATTGCCCGTTCAGAAAGCTGCCAGCCATGCCGTCATAGTCCGCCAGATATTTCAGCGCCTGGCGCACCTGCGGCTTGGACAGGATTGGGTGCTGCTGATTCATCGAGAAGTACATGATTCGCCCGCGCAGATCGCTGTCGACCGCCAGATCGGGATTGGCTTCGACCGCCGCGACATCCTCGGGGCTGAGATTGCGGGCGATATCCACGTCGCCCTTCTCCAGCAGCAAACGCTGGGTCGCGCTCTCATCGATATGGCGCACGATCACCCGGCTCATCGCGGGCGCTCCGCGCCAGAAATCGGGGTTGGCGTTCAGGGTATAGCTCTCGTTCGGCTTCCAGTTCACCAGGCTGTAGGCGCCCGAGCCGGCGGAGTTGGTTTTCAGCCACGTATTGCCCCAGTCGCCATCCACCTCCTGCGCTTTCACCGTTTCCGCGTCTACGATATATGCGATGGTGGCCGTCAGGCAGTTCAGCACGAAGGAGGTCGCGTATTTCTTGTCGGTGGTGAGCTGGAAGGTGCTGTCATCGAGTGCCACCAGCGTCTCGCCGATATTGTCCGGGGTGAAGCCAAATTGCGTCAGAATGAAGCTCGGCGTCTTGTTCATGGCCACGGCGCGCCGCAGCGAGAACTCGACATCCTTTGCTGTTACTGCGTTGCCGGAGGTGAAGGTCAGCCCCTGGCGGATCTTGAAGGTGAACACCCGACCATCCTCGCTGACCGTCCAGCTTTCCGCGATGTCAGGCTGATAGCCGCTGGAGAGATCCTTGGGATCGAACGTGACCAGCGAGCCGTAGAGGTTGTTCAAAACGTCCGAGCCCGCGAACTCGAAGCTTTCCTGCGGATCCAGAGAGGTGATGTCGTCGATCCGGTTGGCGATCACCAGAATATTGGGGGGCGTTTCCGCCTGCACATCGCCTGGTGCCGCAAGGCTCAGCGGCATCGCAAGGGTCACGCCCAGCCCCAACGCCATCAGTCTACGCTTGATATCCATCAGCTTACTCCTCTGTCCGTGTTGTGCAGCCGGATCGGCCTGACCGCGAATGCCTCCGCCGCCATGGAGGGGCGGGGCAAGGGTCTATCGAAACAAGGCTGCGCCGAAATGGGACAGTTATCAACCCATCATCTGGGTCGACGTGCAGGGCTGTGGAGCAGAGGGAGTGTGTTGCGCGTCAATTGATGCGCGTATCTTCCTGATTGTCGAGCTGGACCCAGAGGCGCTTGGCCAGCATGTCGAGCTCGGCCAATGCGGCGCGGGATTGGCTGCGGCCCATCGGCCCTTCATGCTCGTGCAACTGCGCGGTCAGGTAGAGCATGCGTCCAAGCACCGGTTTGATGGTCTGTGCCAGATAAAGTTCGCCAAAGCCTTCCAGCATCATTTCAAACGCGTCGCTGGCAGCCGGGAATTCGCTGGCATCGACCGAGCCCATGGACTTGTCCAGTGCCCGGCGCAGCGCCGCTGCGAAGCTGGTGCCGTTGAGGCTGTTCTTGGTTAGGAATTCGACGCAACCTGCCTCCTGCGCGCCGAGTGCCAGGGCGGAATCGTCCAGCCCGGTCAGCATGATCATCGGGGCATTGGCATTCAGCACACTGATCGAGGCTTCCAGCGCCAGATCGAGACCCGCGCCATCGGGCAGGTTCTGATCGAGAATGATCAGGCCGAAGGACTCGTTGCGGATAAGCTCTCGCGCTGCTGCCGCCGTCGCCGCGTCGGTGAACGCCAGTGTGAGGCCCGCACGCTCTGCCGCATAGCGCACATTGTAGCGGTCGAACCGGTTGTCATCGACCAGCAGGCACTGAACACCCCTGCCTGCGCCGCCACGGGCGTGGTTGTCGACATAGTCGTTGATCAGTGCGAGTTCCGACGCCATGGTCTTCTCCATCCCCAATGCAAGCGGGATCACCATGACGCGTGTATCCTTATGCTTGGTTAAGTGATGTTGAAACCAGCGGATATTTTTCCGTTTCCAGTTGCAAGTGGCGGTCAGAGAGGGGTTATCATGGCAGGGCTTCGAGCAATCGATCATATCGTGCTGGCCGTTCGCGCGCTGGATCAGGCGGCGGCGCGCTATGCCGCTTTGGGTTTTACGCTGACGCCGCGGGCCTCGCATCCCGACCACATGGGAACGGCGAACCGCCTCGCGCAGTTCGCGGATCGCAGTTTCATCGAGATGCTGGAGGTGGACCGGCCGCAAAGCATGGCGCCGCACGATGCCGAGGCCGTGCCGCCGTTCTTTGGCTTCGGTGCGCATAACAAGGAGTTTCTGGCGCGCCGTGAAGGCATGTCGATGCTGGTTTTCACCGGGCAGGACCAGGCGGCGGATGTGGCCGGATTTTCGGCGGCGGGTCTGGGCGGTTACGCGCCGTTCGACTTTGGGCGCAAGGCGGTTCTGCCCAACGGCTCAGAGGTGGAGGTCGCGTTCAGCCTGGCCTTCGCCACGCTGCCCGGCGCGCCGGGGCCGGCCTTCTTCACCTGCCACAACAGATTCCCGGAGAATTTCTGGAAACCGGGCTTCCAGCGCCACGCCAACGGCGCTTCGGGGATTGCCGCAGCCTATCTGGCACTGGCCGAGCCTGCGCCGCATCGGGCGCATCTACAGGCATTGACCGGCGCCGAAGCCGAGCGCGTGGAGGGTGGCCTTGCCTTGCGTCTTGCCAATGATCAGGTGCTCTATGCCCTGACCCCGGACGCCATTGCGGCGGCCAGCGGGTTCCCCGTATCCGAGGCGCCGGGGTTGACTGGGATCGCATTGAAGGGGCCGAACCGCGAACGGATCGGGCCCCGGGATGCCTTCGGGATGTTCATCATCTGAGAGCGGGCTCGCCGGTCTCCTCCGGACGCGGAAACAGCTTGTCCATCGGGATGGAGCGGCCGTTTTCCTGCACGATCCGCACATGGTGGCGGCGCAGACCGCGTGGCTCCGCCGCGCCGCAGCTATGGGCGATCATCTCGACTTCGTGGATCACCGATTTCGCGTATTCCGCCACTTTCCGGTATTTCTCTCGCGGGACCAGTCCTTTCTGAAAGCGCGGATTATGGGTGGTGATGCCGGTCGGGCAGGTGTTGCGATTGCATTTCAGCGCCTGAATGCAGCCGAGCGAGAACATAAAGCCCCGGGCGGAGGTCACGAAATCGGCGCCCGTCGCCAGCGCCCAGGCCACATCTGTCGGGTTGATCAGTTTGCCCGAGGCGATCAGACGGATCCGCTCGCGCAGCCCGTGCCGGTGCAGGATGTCCGAGACGAGCGGCAGCGCCTCGCGGATCGTGAGGCCCACATTGTCCATCAACGGCATCGGGGCAGCACCGGTGCCGCCATCGCCGCTGTCCACCGCGATGAAGTCGGGTGCATCCTCCAGCCCACGCGCGTGGATGCGGGTGCAAAGCTCCTCCAGCCAGTCAAAACTACCGATTACCGATTTGAAACCGCAGGGTTTTCCCGTGACCTCCCGAATGCGCGTAGTCATGTCGAGCAGGTCGTCGATATTGGCGATCTCCGGATGCCGATTCGGGCTGATCGAGGCATGACCGACCGGGATGCCGCGGATTTCGGCGATTTTCGGCGTCACCTTCTGGGCGGGAAGAATGCCGCCCTTGCCGGGTTTTGCACCCTGGCTCATCTTCAGTTCGAACATCTTGATCTGGGGATGGGCGGCGACGATGCGCAAATGCTCGTCGGAGAGGGCGCCATTCGCATCGCGCACGCCGTATTTCGCCGTCCCGATCTGAAAGACCAGGTCGCAATTCCCCTCCAGATGCCAGTCGCTTAGGCCGCCTTCGCCGGTGTTCATCCAGATCCCGGCCTCGGATGCGCCCCGGCTCAACGCCTTCACCGCAGGGCGGGACAGGGCGCCGAAGCTCATGCCGGAAATGTTGAAGAAGCTGGGTGCCGCGTAAGGATGGCGCGCGGTCGGCCCGATGATCCGCGTTTCGGTCGCCGCCACATCCTCGTCCAGCACCGGAAAGGCGGTGTTGGCAAAGATCGCGGTTCCCGGCAGTCCCAGGTTGCGGGTCGAGCCGAAAGCAATGGTGTTGCCCTTGCCCGAGGCCGCCCGCCCGATCCAGTCGCGCTGTGCCCGGTTGAAGGGCAGTTCCTCGCGATCCATGGCGAAAAAATACTGGCGAAAGAACTCCCCCAGCTCGGTGAAGATGTGGCGAAACCGGCCCAGCACGGGATAATTGCGCCGCACCGCATCGGCCACCTGCATCCGGTCGATCACAAACATCGCGAGCAGGGCCAGCACGCCGATCCCGATGGCTGTCACGAAAAGCGCCGCAAGAAACTGCAGGCTGGTTGCGACAAAATCCATAAAGATCATGGGGTTATTCTCCTTTCCGGATCAGAGCTTCGGCGCGCTCACCATGCGCTGACTGCACGGAAAATGCACGGGATGTGAGAGACGTCACAGAAACGCGACCCGATTCGGGCGCACTTAAATGTGAGATGTCTGGTGATGCCACCATGAATTCCCATCTAGGGCATCTAGGAGATAAAAAATGTATCGCTACGCTTTTGCCTTCAGTGCGCTCATGCTCGTCGTTGCCGCTTTTTCGGCGGTCCAGGCCGAGGAGACGCGCGTATCCTACCCCTTCATGGCCGGCAGCCTGCACCAGAACGGGGTGGACATGGTCTATTACATCGACCCGACGGATGCGGTGATCGAGGACCCGACCAGTGCCTTCGATGTCTACGCCACATTCGCAGGACCGCGTGGGCCCCTGCGCGAGCGCATGACGCTTGCCGATGGCTCCTCGCACGAGGTTACGCTGGACGGCGTGGTCTATCGCTTCTGGCGGGTGGATCACCGGGTTCACGCTTCGGTCGACAGCACGCAGATCGCCAGCGCGACCGAGTAGGCGCACCGAACAGGCGTCTCGATCAGTACGGGATGCCCAGCCTGCGATAGAGAAAGCTCATCAGCCAGGCCGGGCCGATCATCAGGAACTGCACGTCCTTGAGAAAGCTGGGTTTCTTCCCCTCGACCTTGTGCCCCCAGAACTGCCCGATCCAGGCGAGCACAAAGATCCCGATGGCGAATTGCCAGAGGGGCAGGGGCCAGGACGCCTCGTAGATCACGATCAGATAGATGCAGGCCGCCGCAAAGGCCGCAAACCCCACGGCCAGCGCGGGCGAGAGGATCACGTAGTAGATCAGCGACGCCGCCAGCAGGAGGGTTGCCCAGTTGATCCACCAGACACCGAAGGGGCTCGGCAGGCTCCAGAAAAGCGCAATCACTGTCCAGACGATCACCGGTACGCAGACCCAGTGAACCGCCTTGTTGGTTTCGTTCTGATGGCTTTCGCCATACTCGGCGAGCAGGCGGTCGATGGTGCGCGCATTGGTGAGATCGGCCATGATATCCTCCCGTTTGCGCCAGAAAATACCGGGCGGTATGGGGCGGCGCAAGCATCGTTCCAGGCTGTCTGGCAGGTGACGTAGCGTCGGAGGATCCGGCGCGACATATGACGCGACAGGCGGCGCGACAGACGACTCGACAAAATCGACAGATTTGTCCGTTAACTCGGATCTACCGCGATTTGAGCGTCCCCGTCGTCACCCGAAAACCGCAGATAGGTGTCCGACAGAATGGCGGCGGTCATGGCGGCCGATACGATATAGAGCCCCGTTGCAATGAACTGGTCGAATGCCCATTGCAGGTTCAGTGCTACCTCGGGTGACTCCGAAGGATCGCTGGGAGTGAGACTGAATCTAAGCGTGTCATAGATGCTCAACAACAAGCCGGGTCCGCAGATCAATTGTATCAGTGCAACGCGAAAGGGTTGGCTTCCCTGCAGCCGGGGCGGAAGCTCACGTTGTGTCGGTCGCGCCACCATATGTGGAATGCGCAGCCCCATCCAGGCGACAACCAGAAAGGGAACGAGATTTGAAATCATGTCGACTAGCCAAACTATGGAGTCTTGCATTAATGTGTTGGAATCTAACGCCAGAAACGGTGTGGCCATCGCAACTGACGCCAAGGAGGCAACCAACGTGATGCCCAACATGCGAAAGGTGACGCGCCAGAACCGCGGCCAGTCGAGGTAGGTCGTGACTTCTCGTCGGAGTGCCTGGCCGAGAAAGGTGGCATGGAAGAGCAGCACTGCGGCGCAGATCAGAATGAGTTATAATACCATAGCCAGAATGATCTGGGTCACGGCAAATCCCGTCGCGGTGCCTCCCGATACGGACTCGAAGAGATGCAGCGAGTAGATTGATATGGCAAATATCACCGCTGCGATCACCAACACGGGTTTCAGGTTGGCGAGGATCACCGCCAACCCGGCGCGATAGCTGTCGAAGAGGTGGGTGAGGGGCAGCATCCAAAGCTCCAAATCAAATGAGGCGTTTGGATGCTTGGTCGCTTGGCTTGCCCGTAGTGTCAAGGAAGGAGGGGCCGTGGCCCCTCCAAGCTGTCAGTGTACCGCTGCCGCCTTGGGGCGGGGTTGATGGCCTAGCACCAGGTCTTCGCCATCCGAGCCGACGGGCAGGGTTTCGCCGTCTTTCAGGCTGCCCTCCAGCAGCATTTCGGCCAGGGGGTCCTGGAGCGCCTTCTGAATCACCCGCTTGAGTGGTCTTGCGCCATAGACCGGGTCGTAGCCGCGCTCGGCCAGCCATTCCAGGGCCTGGTCGTCCAGGGCGAGGCTGATCTTGCGCGGCTCCAGCCGTTTCATCAACTGGGCGAGCTGGATCTGGACGATGCCGCCCATGTGGCTGCGGCTGAGGCGGTCGAAGAGGACGATCTCGTCCAGCCGATTCAGGAACTCCGGCCGGAAATGCGCGCGCACCATCTCCATCACTTGAGGCTCGGCATCCTTGGTCGAGCCGCCATCGGGCAGGGCGGTCAGGAACTCGGCGCCGAGGTTCGAGGTCAGGATGATCAGCGTGTTGCGGAAATCGACCGTTCGGCCCTGGCCATCGGTCAGCCGGCCTTCGTCCAGCACCTGCAAGAGCACGTTGAAGACATCGGAATGCGCCTTCTCGACCTCGTCGAACAGCACCACCTGATAGGGGCGGCGGCGCACAGCCTCGGTCAGCACGCCACCCTCGTCATAGCCGACATAGCCGGGAGGGGCGCCGATCAGCCGGGCGACGGAGTGCTTCTCCATGAACTCCGACATGTCGATCCGGGCCATGGCCTGGTCGTCGTCGAACAGGAACTCGGCCAGCGCCTTGGTCAGTTCGGTCTTGCCGACGCCGGTGGGGCCGAGGAACAGGAACGAGCCCATCGGCCGGTTGGGATCGGAGAGCCCCGCGCGCGCCCGGCGTACGGCGCGGGAGACGGCCGAAACCGCATCGTCCTGGCCGATCACGCGTTTGGCGATCTCGTCTTCCATCTTCAGCAGTTTCTCGCGCTCCCCCTCCAGCATCTTGTCGACGGGAATACCGGTCCAGCGACCGACGACCTGGGCGACATGCTCGGGCGTAACGGCTTCCTCGACCATCACGTCGCCGGTGCTGCCTTCGGCTTCCTCGGCCTCGGCGAGGTTCTGCTCCAACTCCGGGATCAGGCCGAATTGCAGGCGACCGGCCTCTGCCAGGTCGCCCTGGCGTTTGGCGGCGTCCAGCTTGCTGCGTGCCTCGTCCAACTGCTCCTTGATGGCCGAAGCAGCACCCAGCTTGTCCTTCTCGGCCTGCCAGCGGGCGGTGAGGCTGGCGGATTGCTCCTCCAGATCCGCAAGTTCGGTTTCGATCTTGGCGAGGCGGTCCTTGGAGGCCTCGTCGCCCTCCTTCTTCAGCGCCTCGGCCTCGATCTGCTTTTGCAGGATATCCCGATCCAGCGCGTCGAGCTCCTCGGGCTTCGAATCCACCTCCATCCGCAGGCGGCTGGCCGCCTCGTCCATCAGATCGATCGCCTTGTCCGGCAGGAACCGGTCGGTGATGTAGCGGTTCGAAAGGGTGGCCGCGGCCACCAGGGCCGAGTCGGTGATGCGGACGCCGTGATGGACTTCGTATTTCTCCTTGATCCCGCGCAGGATGCTGATCGCGTCCTCCACCGTCGGCTCGGCGATGAAAACCGGTTGGAAACGCCGGGCGAGCGCCGCGTCTTTCTCTACATGCTTGCGGTATTCATCCAAGGTGGTCGCGCCGATGCAGTGCAGCTCGCCCCGGGCCAGTGCGGGTTTGAGCAGGTTGGAGGCATCCATCGCCCCCTCGCCCTTGCCCGCGCCGACCAGGGTGTGCATCTCGTCGATGAAGAGGATAATGCCCCCGGCGGCGGCCTGAACCTCGCCCAGCACGGCCTTCAGCCGTTCCTCGAACTCGCCGCGGTACTTCGCGCCGGCGATCAGTGCGCCCATATCCAGCGCCATCAGCGCCTTGTCCTTCAGGCTTTCGGGCACGTCACCGTTGACGATGCGAATGGCCAGCCCCTCGGCAATCGCGGTTTTACCCACGCCGGGCTCGCCGATCACCACCGGGTTGTTCTTGGTGCGGCGGCTGAGGACCTGGATGCAGCGGCGGATCTCCTCGTCGCGGCCGATCACCGGGTCGATATTGCCTGCACGCGCGTCCTCGGTCAGGTCGCGGGCGTATTTCTTGAGGCTGTCATAGCTGTCTTCGGCACTGGCGCTGTCCGCCGTGCGACCCTTGCGCAGGTCGTTGATCGCGGCGTTCAGCGGCTGCGGCTGGACGCCCGCGCTTTCCAGCACTTTCGACGCCTCGGTTCCCTTGGCCAGCGCCAGGGCGGTCAGCATCCTCTCGGCGCTGACAAAGCTGTCGCCTGCCTTTTGGGCGAGTTGACCTGCCTCGTCCAGCACTTTGGCGAGCGACGGGTCCATATAGATCTCGCCCGACCCCTTGACCTTGGGCAGTTTCGCTACGGCCGCATCCACGCCGTTGCGTGCGGCGGCAGATGCGCCACCGGCGGCGGCGATCAGATTGGCGGCCAGCCCCTCCGGATCGTCCAGCAGGGCCTTGAGTAGATGTTCTGGGGTCAGGCGTTGGTGGTCCTCGCGCAGGGCGATGGTTTGCGCTGCCTGAATAAATCCGCGTGCGCGGTCTGTGAACTTGGACAAGTCCATGGGTCTGCTCCTCGTTGCACGACTGCCCGGCGCCCATGCTTGGCACGTCCCGGCTTCGCCATTGGTATATCGGCGCCCGATTTCGGCACGCCTGACAGATATGTGGGAATTCGGCAACGTCCGTGCAAGCCACGCGCCGACCGTTCCCGCGCTAACGAAATGCTCAGATTGACGCGGCATTGAGGGAGGGATGACACGCGGTTTTCGCCCCTGGCTTTTCAGCCTGACTTGCATGACGCTGCTCGGTCTGGTGCCGGAGCCCGGCGTGGCGAGCCCGTTCGAGTCGCGCGCCGCGACGGCTTGTGCGATCGAGGCGACCGAACATGGGCGCGCCGCTTGTCTGGGGCTTCTGGCCGACAACCGTCTGCTGGCGCTGGAGACCCGGCTCTCGAACATCACGGCCGCGCTGCAGGGGGCGACGGCAGCCGGGATCGTGGAGTTCGAGCGGGGCCTCTATGTCGACCAGACAAGGTGGCGGCGCGAGATCACGCGCGAATGCGGAAAGGCCTCCTCCAGCCTGGCGCGGGAGACCTGTCGCCTGGGGGCGATTGCGGCGCGCGAGGATCAGATCGACGCGGTGCTGGCGCGGGCCTTCGCGCCGCTTGGCGGCGTGCCGGGAGAGACCGCGATCCTGCCCGGCGAGGTCGAGGTTTTCGTGCCGCTCGGCCGGGCCGAGCGCGGGGCGTTTCCCTTCCTGTCGCTCGATATCCCCTTGACCCGGTGACGATCCTGCGCCACCCCCGCGAAAACGGAGGCGGCGATGAGCGATGACAGGTTGATCGTGGCACTGGACGTGCCGAACGCGATCGAGGGTGGGGCGCTGGCCGAACGGCTGGGCGACCGGGTGGGGTTCTACAAGATCGGGCTGGGGATGCTCACCGGCGGGGGCATGGCCCTGGCGATGGAGCTGAAGGAGCAGGGCAAGCGGGTCTTTCTGGACATGAAGCTCTTCGATATCGGGGCGACGATCGAGAAGGCTGTGCGGGGGCTGGCGCAGTTCGATCTGGATTTCCTGACCGTGCATGGCGACCCGCAGGTGGTGCGCGCGGCGGTCGAGGGGCGCGGTGCCTCGGACCTGAAGATCCTGGGCGTGACGGTTCTGACCTCGCTGGATCGCGGGGATCTGGACGAGATGCTGATACGCCCCGGCGATGTGCGGGACCTGACCGTGGAACGGGCGCGGCGCGCCCTGGCCGCCGGTGCCGACGGGGTGATCGCCAGCCCGCGGGAGGCCGCACTGATCCGTGCATTGCCGGAGGCTGCGGGGCGCCTGATCGTCACGCCTGGTGTGCGGCCGGAAGGCGCCGCAGTGGGCGATCAGAAACGCATTGCGACGCCCGCGCGGGCGCTGGCGGATGGCGCAGACCATATCGTGGTGGGCCGTCCGATCTGGGCCGCGGCGGACCCGGAAGCCGCGGCACGGGCCATTCTGGAGGAGATCGCCTGAGATCCCACCGGTTCGGCGGAGCCGCCGCCCGCCCCCACCCCCCCCCCCTGGCGCGCAGCGCCACCCCCGAACCGGTGGGGTGAAAGCCCGCGCCGGGGCTGCTAGGATCGTCACCATGCCCGCGATGTGCCGAGATTGTCTGTCCTGGTTCGAGACCGCGCCCGCCGGGCGCTGCCCCGGCTGCGGCAAGCGGCGGCTTGTCGCCCATGGCGAACTGGCCGCGCTGAGCATCGCGCATATGGATTGCGATGCGTTCTATGCCGCGGTCGAGAAGCGCGACGACCCCTCGCTGGCCGACAAGGCGCTGATCGTGGGCGGCGGGAGGCGAGGTGTCGTGTCCACCTGCTGCTATATCGCGCGGATTGCCGGGGTACGCTCGGCCATGCCGATGTTCAAGGCGTTGAAGCTGTGCCCCGATGCGGTGGTGGTGAAGCCGCGCATGGAGGCCTATGTCGCGGTCAGCCGCCAGATCCGGGCGAAGATGCTGGCGCTGACGCCGCTGGTCGAGCCGCTCTCGCTGGACGAGGCTTTCATGGATCTGAGCGGCACCGAGCGTCTGCTGGGCGCCCAGCCTGCACTTTCCATGGCGCGGATGGCGCTGGAGATCGAGCGCGAGATCGGGATCACGGTGTCGGTCGGGCTCAGCCATTCGAAATATCTGGCTAAGATCGCCTCGGACCTGGACAAGCCGCGGGGGTTTTCCGTAATCGGGGCCGCCGAGACCGTGGCGTTCCTAGCGCCTCGCCCGGTCGGCACGATCTGGGGCGTGGGGGCGGCGCTGGCGAGGAAGTTGGAGGGCGATGGGTTTCGCACCAATGCGGACCTGGCCGCCGCCGATCCGAACGCTTTGCTGGCGCGCTATGGCAAGATGGGCAAGCGGTTGTCGGAGCTGTCGCGTGGAGTGGATAAACGGCGGGTGGATCCCACCGGCGAGGCCAAGTCGATTTCGTCGGAAACGACCTTCGAGGAGGATCTGAGCGAACGCGACCGGCTGATCGGCCATCTCTGGCGCCTGGCGGTGCGCACCTCGGACCGGGCGAAGGCGAAGGAACTCGCGGGTGGGACGGTCACGTTGAAGCTGAAGACCGCGGATTTTCGTACGGTGACCCGGCAGGCGCGGTTCGAGGCGCCCTCGAATCTGGCCGATCTGATTTTCGAGCGAGGCGAGGGCCTGCTCGATCAGGTGCTCGACAAAGGGCCTTTCCGGCTGATCGGCATCGGTCTGAGCAATCTGATCGGCGAGGCGGGGCAATCCGCGCCCGAAGCGGGCCTGTTCGACGACGGCGGGGCCGCCCGGGCCCGCGCGGAGGCGGCGACTGACGCTATACGGGAAAGATTCGGGCGCGATGCAATCATCCGTGGACGCGCCCTGCGGTGATATTGCTGCGGATGCGTTGTTGCTGCGCAAAAAATGAGAAAACGCCTTTTTTGTAACCACATAGCCAGGCGCAATATCGCCACTGTCCTGAAAAAACCCAATTTTTGGCTTGTTTTTGCTGCGATGCACACATAGCTTTGTCGTCAGCGATATTCGTATCGCCGCCCTTCCTGGGCGTTTCCTCCCTTAGACTTAGGGCCGGCGCGAGCCGGCCCCTTTTTTTGCCTGGATGGGGGTACTTTCGGGGCAATTGCCGCGCGAAAAGCCGTTATTCCGCAGCCAGACCGTCCAATTCGCGGCCAAGCAGAATCAACTCGGCGATCACTCCGGTGATCAGGTCCTGGATTTCCTCGAAATCCGCATTCGGTTCGACCCGCGCCTGGTCGAGATAGAGCCCGCGATCGATCTCGATCTGGATCGCGTGCAATCCGCGAGACGGTTTTCCATAGCGCTGGGTGATATAGCCGCCGGCAAACGGGGCGTTGCGCGCCACCGTGAAGCCCGCGCGTTCGAACGCAACCTTGGTTTCGGCGATGTAGCTCCTGGCCGCGGCGGCGCCGAAGCGGTCGCCCAGCACGATCTGGGGCGTCTTGCCGTTGATGCGCGGCGCGGCGCGCAGGGCCTCGGTCGGCATGGAGTGGCAATCGAACAGCAGGGCCGCGCCGAACCGGTCTCGCGCGCGCATCAAAAGCCCCTCCAGCGCGTCGTGATAGGGAGTGTGAACCGAATGAATGCGGGTCTGCGCATCCACCAGCGAGATCTTGCCGTTATAGATCGCGGCCCCCTCCGATACGACGCGCGGAACGACGCCCAGGCCGGCCGCCACCCGCTGGTTCAGGCCGCGCGGGCGCACACCCTCGATCAGGGCGGGGTCCAGCTCGTCCGGGGCACGGTTGACATCCAGCCAGGCGCGCGGCGATTTCGCGGCGATCAGCGGCGCGCCATGGTCGGGTGCCGCCGCAAACAACGCGTCGACCAGAACATCCTCGGAGGCGCGCAACTGGAGCAGGCCCAGTCGCGAGCGTTCGACCAGCTCGCCCGGATACTCCCGACCGCTATGCGGAGATGAAAAGACCAGATTGGTGCTGAGCCGCGCGGGCTCGGCCAGATGAAAGGCATGATCGGTTGTCATGGATCCAGTCTAGCGGCAATTCCCGGTGCCCGCACCCCACAAATTCGCTGCGTCGGGCAGGCTGACCCGCGCGGGAATTCGGTCTTGCGCGGGCAAAGGGGTGGGATTATACGAGGCCTCTCCACTGGATGGGCGTGTAGCTCAGTGGGAGAGCACCTCGTTGACATCGAGGGGGTCACAAGTTCAATCCTTGTCACGCCCACCATCCAAATCAATGACTTAGCGGTTAGTCGCGAACTGCTCTATTGATCAAATGAACTTGCCGCGCGAATTGGCAGGCTGAGAATTTCGGCTTCGTCACGCAGGTGATCCGGGGCAAATCGCGCATAAATCCGTTCCGTCACCCGGCTGTCCCGGTGGCCCAGGTACTGCGCGATCCGCGCCATTGGCACGTTGGCCTCGGCCATCCAGACCGCTGCCGTGTGCCGGAAGACGTGGGCGCTAACGCCTTCGACGCCCGCGCGCTTGGCCGCTGCGGCGATCCCCTTCTTGATCGAGGCCACGGGCTTGCCGGACCATTCAATGACATGGTCGGTCACCGCGCCCTGCTGGGCTTCGACCAGTGCCGCGCGCACCATGCCGTTGATCGGGACTGTCGCGCGCTGTTTCCGCTTCGCGCCGTCCGAGGCGCGGGTCAGGTTGATCTGGCCGCGTTCCAGGTCAACCCGGTCCCAGGTTAGATCCAGGATCGCGCCCACACGCGCCGCAGTACCCACCAGCAGGATCATCGACAGGCGCAGGTGCGGGAAAGATGCGGCGTCGATCACCTTCATGGCGTCCTTGCGCGTCAGCCAGCGATCCCGTGGTGCTGGTTTGGCTGGCCGTTCGACATGCGGCGCCCTGTCGATCAGCTCGCGCTTCACGGCCCAGTTCAGCACCGTGCTGAGGTGGCCGAGTTCAGTGTGGATGGTCCCGTCGCTGACCTGCTGGCGCCGGTGCGCGATGTAGTCGCGGCAAGTGTCGACGGTCACCAGGTCGGGTGTCAGGTGGCCAAAGCGCGGCGCAAGGCCCTTCCAGGTGTAATCCATGGTGCGCAGCACGGTGCGCCCGGTCTTTTCCTGGACATAGGCATTCCATAGCGAAGCGATCGAGGCGTCGCTGGGGCGTGCGGCCTGCAGCTTGAGCGCGGCTAGACGCCGATCAGCTTCATGTCGGTCGGTGGTACGAAGGGAAATTCGTCGGCTGGTCGGTCCTGATCCGATGCGGACGTGCCATTTCTTTCGGAACCAGACGAGACGGTATTCCTGCATTCCAGTTCCTCCACGGCCCAGCGCTTGATTCGGATCAATTTACCGCCCAGCCGGAAGGCGGGCAACTCGCCAGCGTGGATCATGTTGTAGACATGGCGCCCGCTGCAGCCCCAGCGGGCGGCAACCATGGCGACAGTCATGTTTTCAGGATCGGCCATCGGCTGTATCAAGCATCTGCCGCGATGCGTTCGGCCTCGATCGCTTGGTGGGCGGCGTTGAAACCTTCCCACATCGCGGCGATCATAGCGTCCATGTGGATCGGCAGGTCAGATCGCGGCACTTCGCTGGCCGCAGCAGCGCCCGCGTCCTGGCAGGCGCGGGTCACGGCGGGGCCGATCCCCGGCATGCCGCGCTGAATGTCGGTGGACATGGGTTTTACCTCGCCGCGATTTGCAGGGTGAACAGGATGGCGTCGATGGCCATGAGGACTGTGCCGACGACGACGGCAGCGGTTGCGATCGATAGCAAGGCCCAGCCGAGGACACGCGCCAGGCTCCAGCCGCCAGACACATAGTGCTGGCGAAAGTGGTGTCGGCGAAATTGGCGGGCGTTGGCGCGGTCGGGCGGGGGCAGGATATCCGTCATCAGACCGCCCCCGGGACTTTGGCGCGGTCGTGAAACGGCACTGTTGTGGCGTCGATGTGGTTGATGCCCTGCATCGCGAACCGGATGGCGCACAGCACCAGATGATCCGTGACGCCATGCAGTTCCTTCTGCAGCTGCAGCAGATAAGCGCCGCGCAGGGTCACCAGTTCTTCATCGGTGTAGCCTTCCGGCATCCCCGCTTTGGCCGCCTGGACCATCCGGATCGCCAGAAAGATCAAATTGGGATTGGCCTGCAGCCCGGCAAATTGCAGAGCCTCTTGCGCCTTGGGGCCGAGGTCCGGCAGGGACGCCGCGGCGGGGATCGTGGGGTAGTCTTCGTCGCCCGGCAGGGGCAGCGATATGCAAAAATCTGGGGTTGGCATTAAACCTCTCCGTGCATTCGGGAGGCCGACACATTTTAACCACATACCGTGCCTAGTCGTGAATAATGAGACATCATTCCGATTTGACATTTGCGGCATGAGCCGGCCAAGCAGGCAAATATATAAGCGCATCCGATATTTTCATCAACAGAAAAAATCGGTTCAACCGATAATATCAGAACGACACGATATGGATTGCGTGGCGAGTAAGCGCATTTTGAATGCGTTAGAGCGTTTAAGTGATGATGAGGTGGCGGTTCTCGCCCAGATTTCTCAGGGCTTTAGGATTGCTTCGCTGCAGCGATCATCTCGGCTATCGCGGCAATTTTTTCGCGTTCTTCATCGTCTAATACACTGAGTGCTTCAATAATGCGCTGGGTGTTTTGCTCTCTCGGGCTCTCAGAGAAGAGTTCCGAAAGTTCACAATTCAAAGCATGGGCAATTCTGGCGAGCGTTTGTAGTGTGGGATTATGAATGCCATTTTCTATCTCAGAAATATTCGACTGAGACATGCCAATTTTCGCGGCAAGCGTTTCTTGGTTCATATTTTGGTTTTTTCGGATTTCGCGAATTCTCAGCATGCGAAATCTTAGCTTGATCGAAAGCATCGAACTATTCCGGCAAGTGATATAAAATCGGCTTGACTGATATATCGGTATGTCCGATATATCGGATATGAAGCTCAGGGATTACAGAAAACAGAATGGCCTGACGCAGGCGGAGATCGCAAAGCGCGTTGGTTGTTCTCAAGCGCGGATTAGCGAGCTGGAAAGCGGCGCCCTGCCTTCTGCAATCAACGTGAGGAAGATCTCTAAGGTTACCGATGGCGCCGTCAGTTGGAACGATTGGTTCGGTGCTGATGGCATCGCCGCAGAGTAAACGAGCTGGGAATTGCTGCATGCGCTTAACCAAAATAAAATTCGGTTTTGCAGGTGGGGCATTTCTCGTCCCCGTCGCCAATTGGTTGCAGGATCGAAAGCTTGTGATCCTCATAGCATACCGGACAAGCATGGTGCGGGGGTGTTTCCTGGCCATGTGGATCGTAAAATTCGTACACGATACTTCCCCCTCGTTTCTTGATGAGGCGATAGCGCGCCGCCTTGGCCTGAAAATCCTGTCGGTCGCTAGCGTCCATCTGGAGGAGGGTTATCGCCTGATTAAGTTTCGCGTGAGTGAGGGTTGCCGCCGAGAGGGCGTCGATCATGTGGCGGAGATCTTTGCGAACACTATCGGGGATCCGGTCATCACCCCGGACCGCGTCGAGCACCTTCGAGCCGAGATCTGTTGCGCTGCTGATGGAGCCGGTGGCGTCGGCGATGATGTCAAAAAGTCCGGTGATATCCATGGCTGATGCGTCCTTCATTCGGGAATCAATGGCGTCAGCCTATCGCGCTGAAATCAAAGGGAAAGGCCAGATAAATGTGGCACATTTTTGTGCCGCAAGTATGAGGGGTTTGGCGCCCGCCCGAGGCTGCCATGACTGATGCGAGCCGC
Organism: Pseudomonadota bacterium; assembly: GCA_039030715.1. Classification (GTDB taxonomy): domain Bacteria; phylum Pseudomonadota; class Alphaproteobacteria; order Rhodobacterales; family Rhodobacteraceae; genus Thermohalobaculum. The sequence goes on along the minus strand of JBCCDU010000005.1, from coordinate 28,508 downwards.
ACCGCTGGGCGAAGCCCCGTCAGCCGCATTACGGCGGATGAGCGCAAGTTCTTCGCGCAGTGCTGGGGGTCGTTCCTGCGGGCGAATTTCCGCGATTATTTCGACGTGGCGCAGTCCTTCTATGTCGAGCCGGAAACCGCCAGGCGCTGGTGGAACGGCGAGGGTGGCGCGCCCAATGGCCTGGTTGTCGGCATGGCCTTTGGCATGAAGCCCGATCAGGCGCGCGAGCATCTGGTTTTGGTGGTGGACAATTCGGACGCGGATCGAGCGGTGTCGCCCGTCCTGCGCCAGGTGGCGTCATGATCGAGCTTGTCGTCGTGACATGCGCTTTCATTCTGGCCGATCGGAACGAGCTGGAGCAGCATTGCCTGTTGCCGAAGGTTCACACCTATCTGAGCGATGTCGATGATCCTTCGCGCGATTGTTTGGCTGAGGCGCTGAGGGTTCCCCCGATCACCTTGGAGGGGCGGCAATGGTTTTCGTGCCAGTATATGCGCATCGATTTCGAGAGGCTGGTGCTGTGACCGCGCCAGCGTCATGGGCGGGAGCCCGCGCCACATTTTTGTGGCACCCGATCGTGCCGCATCCTCGGTTTAGCGGGGCCGGGGCATGAAGCGGCTTCACACTTGCATTTATCCTGACTGCAATGTGCCAATCAGTAGCCTGAGTAAATCGGGCCTATGTAGAGCTCATCAGCATGCGGAGGGCTATTGCCTTTGCGAGAGGTGCATGAGCCGCGAGCGCGCACGTCTGCGCCGGAAAATTAGGTACAACCGGGCCATGGCGTTCAAGGCGCAGGGTCGGGAGGGGCCTGAGCCGGTCTTTTCCGAGGCGTCCGGGTTCGTTTGCGGTTTGCCAACGCAAGTCTCAGCGCATGGTGAAGGGGGCGATGACGCGACCGCATTTCTTGATTTGATGACCGATTGCGCAGCCAATCATGCCGGCGTGCCGGTTAAGATCCGTAGGGTGCGATCGTAATGCAAACTGGCTCGGGCAAAAACACGTTCGGCGGCGAGGGCCAAGCCCGGCTAGCTATCGGGCTTGTCGATGCAGGCGAACAGAAAGTCTGTAACGGGATTGCCCGCTACCGTTCGGGTCTTCTTGGAAAGACCCTTCGCGCTCCGACCATAAAGTTGGCAGGTTTCCTCTGCGACCGTATCCACCGTTGTTGGGTCCGTTCGCCATGTTTGCTGAACTTTGACGGAGCTCTCGCTGACGTCAGTAACAATCGCGGGTTCGCTGGCTGGTCGGATGCAAGAAACCATCAGAACTGTGATTGCGACACTGATCTTCATCAAAATTACCCCTCACAAATAGATCGCGCCGGACGCTACATGCGCAGACGCGGCCTTGGCAACTCAAAGTTGTCGCGCGCCTGGGGGGCTTCTAATCGAAATTCGCGGGAGGTTGGTTCCACCCGCGTTTCAGGCGTACCGCAGCCTGGTCAATGCGGGAGGGGCGTGGTGGCCCCGAAATTAGGTTGTGAAACCTCCCTGCTCAGACTGCCCTGGATCCGGTGTCTCTCATGCCGCGATCTGGGGCATTTTTTTATGGTCGAATGTCGAAGCCACTGGCTCGTCTCGCGGGTGTTTGGGGGGCTGCATGCCTAGAAGCCAGTCACCCGTACTCAGTGAGAATGCAGTGGCACGGCATTTTGAGCCGGAGCCGTTTCGCGCTTTCGCGGATCTTTCGGTCGAGTTTGGTCCCTGGGCGTCAGGGATCTGCTTCAATGCCAGCTGCGGGCGCCCATTCAATCCGCGACGCGATTGGCAGATATTCTGCTGCTCGGCGTGCGAAGCCACCGTCAAGGCGGAAATGCGCCGTTGGGGGCACCGCATGGCGCCTGCGCTGCTGACCGAGCGCTTGGGCCGCTATGCGCCCAAAGGCAGCCCTGGGCAGCTGCTGTCAGGCCTCGGTCGGCGATATGTCGGCCATTGTCAGACGCTCTGGAAGCAAGAGCGGGAATTCCATGGTGTTGTTCAATGACTGTCCTTCCCGCACCACCAATCGCGGATATCGATCTGCGCTATTTTTCGACCGTGGAGATTGATCCGGCCGTGATGCGGTCGGATGCGATGCTGGCGCTGTCAGGCGATGCCTTCAAGGCTCAGACACTTCTGATACTTGCGGCCTGGCGCGAGTTTCCTGCCGGATCGATCCCGGCTGGCGAGCTGGAATTGGCGCACTTGGCTGGTGTCGATCATGATGGGCATGCCCTGTGGGGCCGGGTCCGAAGCGAGATCCTGCCGCTCTGGCAGCTCTGCAACAATGATCGGCTGTACTTCGAGCCGGCCTGCGACGCGATCGAAGCTGCGCATGAGCGGCTAAAGACCACACGGATGACCAGCACGGCGCGCAAGGCGCGGTCGCGGATGGTGGCGGAGCTGAGAGATATCGGTGTGTCGGTGAGCGACGCCGAGCTCGCCAAGCATATCGACGTGTTGATCGCGGGCCTCAGGGCAAGGGCAGGGGACGGCGGCGCCCTTAAGGGGCCGCACAGGCGTCAGGTGCTCATACAGCTTGCGAGCGAGGCTGGTCTGCTGCGTCAGGAGCGTGGCGATCTGCGCCCGGGCTCACATGGTTTTCAGGAATTGGGAGTGGTTATGCCCAAGCGCGCCTAGCTCCGCTCATCTGTCACTGTGACAGATTGTGACACGTTGTGACAGACGCGGGACAGGTGTGTGACAGGTGCGGGACAGAAGTGGGACAGATCATCTGTCCATCTGTCACGGCAGGAACGGAACGGTACGGATACCCCTTAAAGGCCCCAGACAGATGACAGATGGCAACCGTTGCAGTGCTGAGAAAGAAGAGAGGGTGGAAATCGTCTCTCGCTTGGTCATCGATCCACTACGGAGGATGGGGTTCAGAAAGCGCAAGGGCTGCACCGTTGAAGAGCATCGTCAGGCGCTGGAGAAGCTCGCCATCCGGTTGGCCTATATGAGCGAGGCGGGGCTTCGGGCGCTCAAGTCCCAGGTTGAAATGAGGGCGGAAGGGCAGGCGCGCAATGTCTGGCCGGATCCGATTTCAATTCTGCATTGGGCCTGGGCCATCGAGCAGCCTCCAGCCAGGGATAGCGATTTCGTGCGGCGCATCATGGGGTCGCGGATTGGAGCGCGGGCGCTGGAGCATGGCGGCTTCGCAGCCGCCGCATTGCTTCGCCACTTGAAGCGAACAGGCACCGTCCCGACTGAGCAGAACCGTGGCTGGGATGTGATCTTCTCCTACGCGGCAGAGCTTCGCGAGATTGTCGAGAAGACCGAGCGGATCTGTCGTGAGGACGATGCGCGCCTGCCGCAGCGAGATATCGCATTCGCGCGAGAGGTGCGGGCAGGGATCGACCGAGCGACCAGACTGATCAAGGGGGCGAATGATGGCTGACCGAAAGAAACCCGTGAGCCTGTTCGATCTGCCTGCGCCGTCTAAGCCTGACGACCGATTGGTGGGGCGCGCGATCTTCGGTGCGGAGTTTGCCTCCGCATCGGGGGAGGTTGGTCATCGCGTTCAGGCGAATGGCGAGGCCGCGAGGTTCATGGAGCAGGAGGCGGCGCTCGCCCGTGCCTCGCGGACTGCGGCCGAGACCGCGCGGCTAGATAAGCAGGAGGTCCGGATCTATGAGGGCGGCGAGCGGATTGACCGGACTGTTGCAGGGGTGAAAGCTCATGATCTTCGCGCGCTGAGCAGTCTTGGCCCGGCGTTGATCCATACCGGGCAGGTCTACGGTGGTATCATTGAAGCTCTACAGGCAACCAGCCGTACCGATGATTTCGCGCTCAACGGTGGCGGCGTTGGGCCGCGTGATCTTGGGGCGTACATTCGACCGATCGAGATGGGGCAGCTTCGCGACCTGGCCTGGCGTGTAGTGCCGGCAACGCGTGTTGCGATCGAACCGAAGCGAAGAGCGCGTAGGGCCTTTGGCGACGCTGATCTCGGAAAAGCGCATGCTGCGAAGACCTGCAAGGGAACCATGCAGGATAAGCGAAAGGTGATAATGGCTCGGCGGCTGATCGATATGATCTGCATCGAAGGGTCATCGCTTCAAAATGTTCTCAGGGTGCATTGCTGGTTTATCAATGGCCGAAATCGCCAACGCTTGCTTGTGTCACTGGCCGAGTGTCTTACTGATATTGCGGTCGCATGGAATGGCCGCGATGCTGACTTCGGAGGCGATTGGTGTCACGACCTGTCACAGTGACAGATTTGGGGGGTTGACGACTAAGGGGCGACTGCCCTACCAAATTCATCACGTTCAGAAGTTGCGCCCGGCGGACACGCTCGGGCGCTTGTCGTTTCAGGGACATCGTGAAAAAGATCTGCGCCGCGCCGGGTTGCCAAGCCCTGGCCAGCGACGGCCCGCGTTGTGCGCGGCATAGCCAAGATCGGGCCTCGGCCGAGCGTCGGCGCAAGGCGGCGTTCGATCTGACGCGGCGCGATGATGAGATCCGCAGGCTGATGAACTCGCGGCGATGGAGGAAGCTCTCGCGGATGTACCGCGCCGATCATCCGCAATGCGAGGAATGTCTCCGCCAGGATCCGCCGGTCTACACAACAGCGACCTGTGTGGATCACAAGCGTTCGGTTCGATCGGATCCGTCTCTGATGTTCGAGGTCAGCAATCTGCAATCGCTCTGCGATGCATGCCACTCGCGGAAAACCGCGATAGAGGACAGCGAATTCGCAGGTTCGCGCCGCCGAGATTGACCGGGGGTGGGTCCGAAAATATCCGGTAAACGCTGTACACCGCCACCCTCTCCTCCGTTTATGCGGGGGCTCTATTTGAGGGAAAAACCTGGGAAGCAATCAGATAGAGGAGGCCGGACATGAAAGGACCGAAGCCCTCTCTGCCGACTGCCAATGTGGTGCCAATGCCCGGTATCGATGCGGCACCGATCGATCCGCCCGAGCCGCCGACCCGGCTGCACAACAAAGCGGCCGCCGTCTGGCGGGAGATCGTGCCCGAGCTTTGCAAGAAGGGCCGGTGGTCGCCGCTCTACCAGTTCGAGTTTGAGGCCTATTGCGAGTGCTATGCCGAGTGGCAGGATCTGATCGGAGACATCGCGGCCGAGGGTTACACGTTCTCGAATGAGGGCGACCGCCCGGATGGGAAGGCCAAGGATCTGGCAAACGGCGTCCAGCAGAAAGCCAATCCCAAGGTCGGACAGAAGAACGATATCCTGCGGCTGATGAAATCCTACGGCGCGGTCTTCGGTCTGACGCCCGTGGACGAGCAGCGATTGAAAGACAGCGGTCAGGGAGATCTCTTCGGCTGGCTCAATGAGCAGCTCAACAAACCCAATTGATCACGCGGTCAGCCGTTATGCGTTGTCGGTTGTCGAGGGGAGAGAGGTTGCCGGCGATCTGGTGAGGCTTGCTTGCCAGCGGCATCTCGATGATCTGGAAGAGGGCGCCGATCGCGGGCTGTTCTTCGACTGCAACGCGGCCGACCGAGTGATCAATTTTGCATCATTCCTGCGGCACACAACCGGGCCGGCGGCCGGCCATCCGATCGCGCTGGAGCCCTGGCAGATCTTTCGTCATGGATCGATCTTCGGCTGGAAGAAGGAAGGCGGCTTGCGGCGCTTCCGCCAAGCCTATCAGCAGGTCGCGAAGAAAAACGGGAAGACGACCGACACGGCGCCGCCTGCGCTCTATGCGTTGACGTTGGACGGTGAAGCCGCGCCGCAGGTCTATGCCTCGGCGACAACGCGCGATCAGGCCGGGCTGCTTTTCAAGGAAGTGAAGCGGATGATCAAGCGATCGCCGATTGCGGTCCAGCTGGTGCGCAGCTTCCAGCATCAGGTGATCTGTCCGAACAATGACGGGGAGTTCAAGACGCTCAGTCGGGACAGCGACAGCGCGGACGGGTTCAACCCGCATTTCGTGGTCAAGGATGAGGTTCACCGCTGGACGGATCGCGAGCTCGGCGAGGTGATCTCCAACTCGATGATCGCCCGTGCGCAGCCGATTGACTGGATGATCACCACGGCGGGGGCGGACATCAACTCATATTGCGGGGACTTTCGGATCTACTCGGAACGCCTGCTCACAGGCGAGATCATGGATGACGAATTCTTTGCCTATGTGGCGGAGCCGCCGAAGGGGTGCGATCCGGGGGATCCCGAGGTTTGGAAAATGGCCAATCCCAATCTCGGTATTGCGATCCAGCAGGAGCGCCTGGAGCGGCTCTACGCCAAGGCCAACGTGATCACGGCCGAGATGCCGAACTTCTTTCGCCTGCATCTCAACCAGTGGACGTCTGGATCGAATTCCTGGATTGACCCGGTGCATTGGATGTCGCTGCGAAAGGATTTCGATTGGCGCAACTATGCCGGCAACCGCGCCTGGGCAGCGATCGATCTGTCGAACACGGTCGATATGGCGGCACTGTGGTTCGCGATCGAGAGCGGCCGCGAGATCCTGCTCTTCGGTTTTCCCTTCCTGCCGGCCGGGCCGAGCGGCTTCCTTGCCAGGGCGAAGGAAGAGAAGAAGGAATATATCGCCTGGCGGGATGAGGGTTGGCTTGAGGTTCATGGCGGTGACAGCGCCGCCGCCGGCCAGGGTGCGATCAACCAGCGCCGGATCGTGGACAAGGTGCTCGAAGTTGCCGAGGTGCTAGATCTGCAGGAGCTCGCCTTCGACCGCTGGGGCATGACTGAAATGATCGGGATGCTGGAAGCCGAGGGGATCGAAATCGTCTCGCACGGGCAAGGCTTCGCCGGCATGTCAGCTCCGATGAAATCCTTCGAGGCGCGGGTGCAGAACCTCTCGGTCGCGCATGACGGCAATCCGGTCCTGGCGATGGCGATCGGCAACACGCATCGGGACACCGATCCCGCAGAGCAGATCAAACCGAACAAGCTGAAATCCCGAGGCCGGATCGATCCGGCGGTCGCGGCGATCATGGCGCTCGGCCGCGCGGTTGTCGGGATGGGTGAGGCGCAGAATGACGAGGAGCTGTGGACGATATGAGCTACATGAAGATCCCCACAGTTCCGCGCATGGCAGCGACTGCAGTCCCGACGCCGGGATCCGGGGTGCCGGCCAATGAGTTCTTCAATGGCGATTGGCGCATCGGCTCCGGGAGCCGGATCAAGGATCTGCCGCCGGCAACGCCAAATGCTGCGCTCAAGCACCCGACCGTCTTTGCCTGCGTGAACAATATCGCCCAGGACATCGCCAAGGCGGTGTTCGAGGTCTGCGAGCTCGGTGCGAATGAGGAGCATATCCGGGTCAACGATCACCCGGTGAACTACGTTCTGCAGACCCAAGCGGCGCCGAATGTCGCGCCGGCAACCCTGCGCCAAACCGTGCAGTTCGCTTTCGGACTTCACGGCAACGGCTATGCCCATATCTCTCGCTCCGGGCGCGGCGAAGTTCTCTATCTCGACCCGATCGAGGGCGGCGCGTCGATCTCGCGCCTCGGCCGGGAGCGGGTCTATCACTTCACCGATGCAACCGAGACCGCGCGCAACCTTCTGGCGCGAGATGTTCTGCATCTGCGCTTCATGCCGCTGGATGGCTGGATGGGGCGCTCACCAATCTCGGTCGCGGCCGAGGGTGTCGGGATCGCGCTCGCAGGTCAGGAGTTTGCCGGCCGCGCGCTGAGCGGGCGCGCTGCCACGCGCGGCGTGATCGAGCAGGCCGAGGGTCGCAAGTACAACGATGAAGATGATCGTCGAGCCTATGCGGCGGATCTGCGCAAGGCGTTCAATGATTTCGACAATGGGGGCTTGCCGGTTCTGCGCCCTGGGATGCAGTTCAAGCCGCATCAGATCTCGCCGGTCGATGCCCAGCTCCTAGAGCAGCGCCAGCTCGATCGCTCGGTGATCGCCGGGATCTACCGCATGCCGCCGTCGAAAGTCGGGATCTTCGAGGGCACGCAGAAATCGACGGTTGAGCAGGCGGCGATCGACTATGTGACCGATTGCCTTTCGTTCTGGGCAGGGATGTGGTGCCAGCAGATGTCGCTGCAGCTTCTGACCGAGCGCGAGCGCCGCCAGGGGCTCTTTATCCGCTGCGATCTGGACGCGCTGATCCGGCCTTCGATCGCCGATCGTTTCGGCGCCTATCAGACGGCCGTGGGTGGCCCGTTCATGGCGCCGGATGAAGCACGGCGCCGCGTGGGCCTGCCGCCAATCACTGGCGGCGAGGCGATGTATCCGCCGCCGAACATGACCCGCGAAGATGCCGGCGTGGCCCCAGAGGACAGCACCGAGGAGACTTGACGTGACCCATGCATCCACCCCCATCGCGATCCGCAATCTGCCGATCTGCCGGAGCGATGTGGCCGCCATCGATCCCGATCTGATGATGGGCTTTGACGGCGCACGTCCATTCGAAACACCGGAGGCCGCGCGGACGGCCGCGTACCAGGCTGCGCTTTCTGGCGGCCCGGTCGAGCTCGGTGAGGATGGCGGCGATGACGGGTTCATCCTGATCCGTGGCGTCGCGATCGTGCCAGTTCATGGTGTTCTGATGGCCAATGAAAGTCGCATCTCCGATTGGCTTGGTTGGGCAACCTATCAGGGGCTCATTCGGATCTTCGACACCCTGGCGGCGCGCGATGATGTGACCGCCGTGGTCTGCCATTTCCACTCGCCAGGCGGCGATGCCTATGGTGTCGAGGAAGTCGCCCGCGCCATGGGTGGGCTGAGCGTGCCAATCATCGGTTGGGTGGATGCGATGGCGGCCTCGGCGGCCTATTGGTTGGCCAGTCAATCGAGCTCGATCACTGTGGATCTCTCTTCGCGGGTCGGTTCGGTTGGTGTGATGCAATTGAACCATTGGCCCGTGGCCGAAGACTATTTTGGTGAACGCGAAGTGATCATCACCTCGCCCTTCGCCAAGGCCAAGCGGCCAAATCCGACGACCGACGAGGGCCGTGCCCTGATCATGCCGGAGCTGGCAGAGCTTGAAACGCGGATGCATGCAAGCGTGGCGGCAGGGCGCGGCGTCGAAGTGGAGGATTTCCGGCGGCGCACGGCGCTGACCGAGGATCCAACCACGGGTGGCGCGGTCTTCGCCGGCGAAGCGGCGGTGGAGCGCGGCCTCGCCGATCTGGTCGAGCCGCGCGGCGATGTGCTCTCGCGGATCCTGGCGGAATATGGCGCCGACCCGGATAGCAGCGCGCGGCCGCGCCCGCGCGCGCAATCTGCCCAGGCATTGGCGGCGGCCGCAGCAGCGCGCGCCGCAATCTGAATTCTCTCGCATCTGCGGGCGATGACTGGCGGCGCTTGCGTCGCCTTTTTCAATTCCATCAGAGGAGAACGACCGATGGATCTCAACGACCTGCGCCAATTGCGCGCGGCGGCTGCAGATGCAATGCAGGCATCTGCCAACAGCCTTGCCACCCTGGAAAATGCGGAGACGTCTGACGACGACGCGATCGCCCAGGCCAATACCGACTTCGAGGCCGCCCAGGCGGAGTTCACCAAGCTGGATGCCCAGGTGAAACGCGCCGAGGTGGCGGAAGCCGCTCAAGTCGCTGCTGCGATGCCGGCGCCGACCGCTGCGACATCGCCCCGGCCGGACCAACAGCCCGCACCGGCCGCGACCACTCAGCCGGCCCCTGGCGCTGGCGGACCGGCGCCGGCGGCACCGGCTGATCCCAATATGCTCGGTGCGGATCTCGGCTTGATGATCCTCTCGCTCGCGGCTGCAAAATGCGATCCGGTGCGGGCGGCGCGGCGCATGGAAGCGGCCGGGCATTCGCAGATCGCCGCTGCCCTCGAAACCGGCACCGATACCGCTGGCGGTTTCTTGGTGCCCGATGGCTACACCAATACCGTGATCGATCTGCTGCAGCCGCGCTCGGTCGGGCGTCGCCTGGGCGCGCGCGTGGTCGACATGCCGGCGGGCAAGCTCCGCTCGGGCGTTCTGACCGGCGGCGCGTCGGCCGGCTATCGCGGGGAAGGGGCGGTGATCCCTGTCTCGGATCCGACCTTCGGCGAGTTCAATATGGACTTCAAATCGCTGGGCGCCTTCGTGGTGTTCTCGAATGAGGTTCTGCAGATGACCTCGCCCTCGGTCGGGGCGATTGCCCGCGACAACATGCTCAATGAGATGGCGCTCCGCGAGACGCTCGCATTCATCCGGGGCGATGGATCGAATGACACGCCGATCGGGCTGCGGTCCTGGGCGCTGCCAGCCCATACCATCACGGCCAATGCGACGGTCAATGGGGCGAATGTCGAGGCGGATCTGCGCAAAGCGCGCGCCCGGCTCTGGAGCGCGAACGTGCCGATCGTGGATCCGGTCTGGGTCATGCATTCGGATGTCAAAGCCTTCCTGGAGCAGCTGCGCCATCCGAACGGGGGGCAGAAGCTCTTCCCCGAGTTGGACGACAATATGCTCCTCGGCTACCGGATCGAGATCTGGAACGATATGCCGGTCAATCTCGGTGCTGGCACCGAGACCGAGGTCTTTCTGGCAGAGGGCAGCGATCTGTTGATCGGCGATGCACAGCGTCTGACGCTGGAGAGCTCCAGCGAAGCATCGTTCATCGATAGCGGGGCCAATGTCATCTCGCTCTTCCAGACGAACCAATCCGCGATGCGCACGATCTCGGCCCATGACTTCGCCCCGATGCACCGCGAGGCGATCGTCATGATCCAGGGCGCCAACTGGACGCAGATTTAACCGGGCTGCCCGCAAGGCTGTCTGACGACTGATCGCTTGCCCGTTCGCGGGCGGGCTTCCTTTTCCCAAAACCGATGGAGATCCCCATGGCCAAGGCCAAGAAGTGCAAGCTGGAATTCAAGGCGAGTGCCGGCAAATACGTGAAAGGCGATATCGCCGTCTTCGATCTGGAAGACGAGAACGTCGCCGCTTTCGTCAAGAAGTGCCTTAAGGATGAGCTGGCGATCGAGAAGCCGCTCTCCAAAGCGCCGGCCAAGGCGAAGACCGGATCGGATCCGAAGCCCGAAGATCCGAAGCCGGCCGCGTCCGAGGCCGGCGGCGCGGCGAGCTGAGATGCGCGACATCACGCTTCCGCCGGCGTTGCTCACGCCGGCGGATCTTCTGCTGCACACCCGCGCGGGCGTCTTCGGCGCCGCAGCGGAGGAGGACGCACTCCTGCAGCAATACATCGCGGCCGCGACCCGCGCTGTTGAGACAGCCCTCTCGCGGCGCCTCATGACGCGCAATGTGCTGATCGAAGCGCGCGCGCCCTTTCATGAATTCTGGTTTCCGGTGGCGCCGATCAGCGATGTGCTTGAGATCACCACCATCGATCCCGATGGCGCGGAGATCTCGATCGATCCGGGCGCGTTCGTTCTGTTCGCTGCCAGCACCTCGCCACGCTTGATCCGTCGCGACGGCTTTGCCTGGCCCGATCGCTTTGCCAATGCGCCGATCATGTTGACCGTCTCGGCCGGTGAGGGTGCGGATCCCGAGCAGGTCGCCCCGCAGTATCGTCAGATGGTGATCCAGCTCGCCGCCCATTGGGCGCAGAACCGCGAGCCCGTGGTGGTCGGGGAGGTGGCGGCGACCGTGCCCTATGCGCTCGCGATGCAGTTCGCTCAAGAGCGGTTCATCGCGCAGGACAATTCGGTCTATTGCCCGTGACGGGAGGCTACCGCGCCGGTCAATTCGACCTTCTCTGCACCTTCTCGACTGTCGATCGCGCCTCTGATGGCGCCGGTGGATCCGTGCTCACCTATCGGCTCAAGTTCCGAGCCTTTGCCCGGCGGGTGGCCAACCAGCGCGAAAGCGCCAGCGGGGCTGAGATCGGTGGGGCGGACAGCCAGGCCGGGGCCTTCAATATCGAGATCCCGCGCAATTCGGAAACCGGGCGGATCGGGCTCGGCTGGTCGGTCGAGCTCGCCGGCACGCGCTACCGCGTCGATGCCATCGTGCCGATCCCGCGCCGGCGCGATCTGATCGAGCTGCGGATCCTGGAGGGAGAAGCCCCATGAGACGCAGAGTGAAGGGCGTTGCATCGGCGCGGCGTCGGCTCAAGAAACTGCCGGGGCTCCTGGAGGAGCGCGCGGCCGAGATGATTGTCGAGCACACCGCCAAAGTGCATCGCTCCGGCCGTGAGAACATCCAAAGCATGACGCGGCGGCGCACCGGCCAGCTGCTGCGGTTCTACCGCCGCAGCGTATCCCGCGCGACACTCGTCGGGCGTGTCGGCTATCTCTCGGCTCGGGCCAGGCGCACGGTCTTTTATGCGCGGTTCCTGCATGACGGGACGCGCGCGATCATGCCGCGCCCGTTCCATGACAACGCGGTCGAGGAGCATATCGGGGATTTCCCCGCAGATGCGCTCGGCGCGCTTCGTTCAGCGATACGCACAAGATGACCGTTGAGCGTGCGCCGGCTCTCCAATCTGCCGTTTATTCGCGGCTGACATGGCTGCTCGCTGCTGAGCACCCGGATGATTTGGGTGTGCCGGTCTTCGATCATCCAGCGCCGCCGGGCACCGGGGTTCATCTGCGCCTGGAGAACTTCACGATCCTGCCTACCGAGGCGAAGAACAGTGAGTGGGCCATCCATAATTTTTCGGTGCGGGTCTTCGAAGACCCGCACGCCAAGCACTCAGGCTTACAGCGAGTTCGCGTGCTTCAGGCAAAGATCAAGCACAATCTCGCGGGCTGGGTTCCGCTCGGCCGTAGCGGTGAGATCCGGCAGCAGTCTGTAACGGCTGGTGTTGGTGAGGGCGATGTGCCGGAGGGCATTTCGCGATTTTCTGTCACGCTCTATGAGGAGAATTAGCGATGGCTGATGGCAAGGACAAAAAGGTCCATATCGATGACGGGACCGGCACGATGCTCGAAATCATCGGGCAGCGGGACAGCACCCTGAACCGGGGCAAGACCGCCAACCAGGTGAAGACCAAGAACACGCAGGTCTCGTTTGTCGAAGACGCCGGGGTGAGCATCACCTTCAATGTCGCGACGGACACCCCGCTCAACGCGTCTCAGGCGCGGCTCCTGGCGGTGCATCGCACCGAGGAGTTGGTGCTTGTTCAACAGAAGTCGGACACCACCGGCGGCCAGGGGATCGAGGGCCAGGCGCGCGTGGTGATCGCCGAAGAAACCGATCCCGAGCAGGGCGTTTCGGAATGGTCGGTTTCGATCGCCTTCGATGGTGTGCCGGTTGAGGGCACGGTCGCCGGCGACGGCTCGATCACGCCGGCCTGATCCCGAGATGGAGATCGAGTTCAACGGGCACAGCTACAAGCTGCGCCCGTCTTTCGGCGCGGCCCGCGAGATCGAGGCGATGCCGAACGGGTTGTCGATCGAGGAGCTGGTGGTGATCCATCAACGCTCGATCGAGAGCAGACAGGAACGCGGCGGGCTCTCCTATGAAGAGGTCGCGGGGATCCTCTTCGCAGGTATGCGCGCGGCTGGCGTTGCGAATGCAAGCTACGGTGCGGTCGGCGATGCGGTGTTCGAGATGCGCAAGACCCATCCCTACATCCAGCACAAGGTGATGGAGTTCCTGGTCGCGCTGCTCTGGGCGCCGGATCACGCAAAAAAGCTGATGGCCGTCATGTTTCCCCCCCAAGACCATGGCGGCGGCGAGAGCGATCCACTTACCTGAAAGACTGCCTCTCGATCGCTTGCGTGGATCTGAGCTGGTCGCCGGCTCAGTTCTGGGAAGCGGAGCCCTGGGAATTCTGGACGGTCGTTGATCGACTGAACGAAAGGCGTAAAGCGCAAAACAATGCCCTTCAATGAACCTATCCTCGCGGAATATCGCGCCGATACCGGCCATTTCCTGCGGGGCACAAACCGGGTCGAGGCTCGGCTCGATCGCTATGAGCGCGGGACGATCAACCGGCTCAATCGCGTCGATCGCCGGTGGGAGCGCTCGGCGCGGTCGATCGATGGCGTCGGGCGTGCCATCGGTGGGCTGCTTGCCACCACGGCGCTTGTCCAGTTCGGCCGCACGGCGGCGCGCGTTGCCGGCGACTTCGAGGCGGTGTTTCTGCGGATCGGCGCCTTGCCTGGTGTGGTCGAGGGGGATCTCAGGGGGCTTAGCGAAGCGGCGCGCCGGCTCGGTCGCGATACGATCTTCTCCGCTTCGCAGGCGGCGGGCGCAATCGAAACGCTGATCAAGAACGGCGTCAGCGTCGCGGATATTCTCGGCGGTGCGCTGGACGCTTCCGTCACGCTCGCTGCAGCACTTGGGGGCGATCTGGCTGGCTCAGCGGATCTTGCGACCGATGCGATGCTGCAGTTCAATCTCGCAGCCCAGGATCTGCCGAGTGTGGCCGATCTGATCGCAGGCGGGGCCGCCAATTCGAAATTCGCCTTCGATGACTTCCGGCTTGCCTTCGGTCAGGCGGGCGCGGTCGCGGCCCAGGCCGGGGTCTCGATCGAGGAGTTTGTCACCGCGATTGCCGGCACCTCGGCCGCTTTCGCGTCGGGCTCCGATGCCGGCACCAGCTTTAAGACTTTCATCACGTCCTTGACCGGCAACAGCGCCACGGCTGAGGCCGCGATCAAGGATCTGGGCCTTGAGTTCTTTACGGCCTCGGGCGAGCTCCGCCCGCTTGGCGAGGTGGCGGGCGAACTGCAGCGTGCGCTCAGCGATCTGAGTGAGGAAGCGCAAAGCGAGGCGCTCAAGGATATCTTCGGTACGGATGCGCTTCGCTCAGCCGCACAGCTTTCGGCAATCGGCGCGGAGGGCTTCCGGGATCTCTCCAGCGCCATCGGCGAGCTCGATGCGGCCGAGCAGGCCGAGGCGCGCATGCAGGGCCTCAATGGCGCCCTGGCGCGGGTCTCGGCCGCCTTCGAGGAACTCCTGATCTCGCTCGGCGATGGCGGGGGGCTGGATGCGGCCACGGCTGCAGCCGAGGGGCTCGCCCAGGCGATCAATTTCCTCGCCGAGAACCTGGACGTCGCCGGCGCTGGTGTGCTGGCGCTGGCGGGTTCGCGCGGTTTTGGCGCGCTCTCCCGCTCGATCGCCCAGCGCCAGGCGGAAATGCGCCAGCTGGCGGCGGCGGCGGCGGCTGAGCTCGCAAGCGCTCAGCGGCGCCTCCATCTCGCCCAGGTCGAGCAGCGCCAGGCGCAACAGCAGATCGCCCTTCTGCAGACGCAAGGCGCCAGCGAGGCGCGTCTCGCTGCTGCCAGGGGGCGGCAGACTGCGGCGATTAATGCCTCCACCGTGGCTTATGGCAACGTCTCGCGCGCGACGCAGCGCCTGGCGGTTGCTCAGCGCGGTCTCTCGCTCGCGGCTGCGGTCAGCACACGGGCCATGGTGGCGCTTCGCGGGGCCATGGCCTTCTTCGGCGGACCGATCGGGTTGGCGATCACGGCTGTTACTGTTGGCGTATTCGCCTTGGCCGACGCGACCGACGAAGCCGTCGACGCTGCAGCCGGTTATGAGCAGGGCATCGGTGGCCTCGAAAGCGCGCTTGGCGATCTGGAGCGCGCGGCCGTCGCCTATGCCAAGGCGGTGCGCGGAACAGCGGATGCGCAGAGCGCCTCGACGGCCAGCATCGTTGCGGACAGCAAGCGCGAGTTTGAAGCGAAAAAGGAACTCCTCCGCCTAGAGCTGGAACGCCAACAGGCTCTTCAGGCGACACGCCGGGCGGAGCAGTCGAGCCTGCAAAGCCAAGCTGACGAACTGAGTGTACCCATCACGGTGCGACCCGGGATGCGAGGCGGAAATCAGCCGCTTGCAGATAGGCTCGACGCCTCGCGCCAGGAGGAGCTGGAGGGGGTTTCGCGGCGTTTGCGGGAGGTCAGCGCCAATGCCGAGCTTGCGGACATCGCGATCCAGAAGGTCGAGCGGGTGTTGCAGAGTGAGTTTACAGATATTGCTGGCGGCGCCGGTGGTGGTGGTGAAGAAGTCGGCGACGGCTCCGGTGGTGGTGGCGGTTCGGGGCGTTCTTCGTCACGCGGCGGTGGTCGTTCCCGTACCAGATCTGACCGCGACCTGATCGGTGAGGCGCGCGCTCGGGCCGAGGCGCTGGATGAGGAGGCGAGCGCCATCGGCCGGGTCCGCGAGGAAGTGCTCTTCCTGGAAGAGCGCCGGCGGTTGCTCGACACGCTGGAGCGCGAAGGGCGCGATCTGAGCGCGGAACGGCTGCAACAGATCGAGATCGAGGCGGCGATCTTGGCGACTAAGCGGGCGCGCGTCGATGATCTGCGCGCGGCCGAAGAGCTTCTCAAGGAGAACACGCTTGAAAGCGCTTCGATCGAAGAGCGGCGCCTGGAGATCCGGCGAGAGCTGGAGCAGCTGCTTCCTGCCCTGATTGAGCTCACCGGCTCGGAAATCGAGGCCCAGGAGGCGCTGGCGGCCGCCGTGAAACGCGCCAATGGTGAGCTGGAAGAGACTTCCGGTGTGGGGGAGGAGGTGGGGTCCTCGCTAAGCCGGGCGTTTGAGGATGTGGTGACGAACATCGACAATGCCGGAGATGCGTTGAAACGCCTTGGAGTACAGCTGGCAAAGATCGCCATCCAAAGTGTTGCAACACCACTTCTCGAAAGCGTTTTGTCCGGTATCGGCCCGGCGTTGGGTTTCATGAGTGGCGGCTTCACCGGCGGATCTTCGCCCAGGGATGTGCGTGGCGTGGTGCATGGTCAGGAGTTTGTCTTCGACGCGCCGACCACGCGGCGGTTCCCGGGGCTGTTCGATGCCATCCATAGCGGCAATGTGCGCAGCCCGGCGGATCTCGTGTCCGCCGCTCCAGCAGCGCCCAGCGTGGCGCCCAGGGCGCCGCGCATGACGCAAGCGCAGCCGGTGTCGTTCAATCCGACCACGATCTTGCAAATCGACAATAGCGGCGGTGATGATGACGCGCTTATGCGCCGACTGGAACCCGAGCTCGATCGACGCGATCGCGAGACGCAGCGCATTGTTGTCGAGCGGGTCGGCAAACTCAATCGGCAGGATCCTGCCTATCTGGGGGGCAAATGACCGAGACGATTGACCTGCCCGTGGCGGCCCTCGCCATCACGCGATCGAGCTTCTATCTCGCGCCGCGCGTCGCGCTCTCCAGCTCGCTTTTCTCGGCCAATGTCGAGATCCAGGATCTCGGCGCCGTCTGGCGCTCGGAGATCGAGATCTCGCCGGCGCTCGGCCGCGATCGCTATCGGGTCGAGGCCTTCTTGCGCCGGCTCCATGGCGGGCGCAATCTCGTGAATATCTACGATCTCGACTATGAGAAGCTGCGCCCCTTTGGCACCGCGCGCAGTATCAGCGATGCCTTCCACGATCAGTCTGTTGGGTTCACCGGCGGCGTGGGCTTCACGGGCGGCGTGGGCTTCGCTGTCGAGACCGATCTGATGGTGGCCGAACGGCTGCGTCCGGGCGAAAGCCCGCTGGAGATCAGCGGCGCTGTGCCAGGCGAGATGACGGTCGGCGCGGGCGATACGATCCGGATCAACGGGCGCTTCGCGATAGCAGATGCAGATGGCGTTGCGGATGCGAACGGCCGTGTGACGGTCGCGATCAATCCACATCACCGGCTGGATGTGGGCACGCGGGCGAAAGTCCGGATCGGCGATCGCATGGTCATCCCGATGCGCGTCATCAATCGCGATGCAGTGGCAAACCCGACCACAGTCAGCCGGCGGGCCTCGTTCCGCCTGGAGCTGGTCGAGAACCTGGTGGAGGCATAGTGCGCGAGATTGATCCAGCACTAGAGGCGGAGATCGCCTCTGGCACCTTCCGGCCTGTCGCGGCCGTGGTGATCGATTGGCCCGAAGAGACTGTCCGGATGCATTCCCGTGCGCATCCCTTCACCTATGAGGGCGAGACCTTTCTCGGCGTCGGCGATCTCGGATCGATCGAGGGGATCGGCGAGCGGCCGGGCCTCGCCGTGCGTGAGATGGTCCTGACCTTCAAGGGGCTTCTGGAGAAGCAGGTCGCCCAGCTTTCCGAGGCGCGCCTGCGCAACCGCCGGGCCGAGGTTTTCATCGGGGCCGTGGATGAGCGCGGCCAGCCGATTGGCAAGCTGATCGGCACGTTCCGGGGCAATATGCGCTCGAAGCGCTTCGAAGTGCGCCGGGTCGATGTGGAGGCAGTACAGCACTGGATCTCGATCACAGTGCAGAATTTCTGGGCGGATATACGGCGCCAGATCACCATCCATCACACCCATCCGCGCCTGCCCGGCCTGCGCAAGCAAGTGCTCAATTGGCCCGACTGATGACGATCGCGCCGAGCGCTTTCTCCGCGGCTGTCCGCGGCATCTACGCCCAAGCGGATCCGCTCCTGCCGGGGCTTTGCCTGCTCGCGCCCTGGCGCGTTCTCTCCACGATCGGGGCGGGGCATCTTGTGCCCGAGCTCTCGCCCGAGATCTTGCGCGATCTCATGCGCCGGCACCGCGCCGGGGCAAGCCTGCGCGAGCTGGTCGAGGCCGAGCTCCTTGCCCGTGGCTGGGCGCTCACTGGCGAGGATTGCGCGCCCCAGCGCCAAGGCCAGATCGGCTATGTGCGGCGCGAGACGGAAGGGGTGGCGATCTCATCCGCCGGGCGCTTTCTCTTCGCTGGACCGCGCGGTGTCGGCCTGCTGGCCCGTGCCGATCGTGTCTGGTCGCATGCGGAGCTCGCGCTCCTCTGATGCGCGGGGCATGGCTGGCGATCGCCCTTGCGATCATTCTGGTGCCGAGCCTGGCGCAAGCCGGCATTGAGATCGTGATCGCCGGTGTCACCATCTCGATCAGCGCGGCCTCGATCGCGGCCGCCGTTGTCAGTGCCGCGCTTTCGCTGCTGACCAGCTTGGTGTTCCGGCCGGAGGAGCCGCGACCGCCCTTCCGCCGCAACAAGCTCAACGAGATCGAGGGCGCGCCGGTCTACACCAAATGCTACGGCACGCTCTATCGCGGAGGCTATGTCACCGAGCGCCGGGTCAAGGGCGACATTCTCTTCATGCAGCTGATGGTCCAGTCGGATCGCAGCATTGGACCGTTCTCGTTCTTCATCAATGACCGAGCGATCCCGGTCGAGGGCGATCCATTCGATTTCGATGGGCCTGGCGCGCAATCCTTCGACCCGGAGTTGCCCGATGTGTTTCCCGATGCCGAGCTCTATGACGGGCTGGTGACCTTCTGGATGGGGCTCGGCGATCAATCGACGGTCCCTGCGCAGCTGCTGGATGAGGAGCCCAAACTCGCCGAGGCGCCGATCTGGCCGGGCTTCACTGTCGTCTGGGGGCGCTTCAAATTCGGAGACCAGGGCCGCTCGCGGGATCGGTATCCAGATGGCGTACCGCTGGTCAATGTGGAGGGGCAGTTCTCGCCCGTCTGGGATCCGCGCGATCCTGCTCAGGATCCCGATGATCCCGATACTTGGCGGTTCAGCGCCAATCAGGCGCTCTGCAAGCTGGACATGATCCGCAATCCAAACTGCTTCGATGCACCGCTCTCCTCGATCAACATTCCGAGCTTCATCGAAGGCGCCAATATCTGCGATCGCCAAGTGCGCAAAAAGGGCGGCGGCAAGGAAGCGCTCTATCGGGTCGGCGGGGCCTGGCGCACCGAGGGCAAGGCACCCTTCGAGATCATCAAGCCCTGCATGGATGCGGGCATGTCCGATCTGGTCGAGGTCGATGGGCAATGGCGCTATGTGCCGGGCGCCTATCGTGCGCCGGAGTTTACGCTGAGCGGTGATGACATCATCGGCGAGGAGGCGGTCTTCGACTTCGAGCGGGATCCGGCCGATCTGATCAACTCGGCGCGGGTGAGCTTCGTCTCACCACCGCACAATTGGGATCTGCAGCCCCTCGAAGACATCGTGGATGAAGCCGCCTTGAGCGCGGATGGCGGGGTCAATTCCTGGGCATCGATCCAGCTCGATTGGGTGACCTCGATCGACCAGGCCTATCGCATCGCCTGGCGCACCATCCAGATCACCCGGTTGGAGCGGCAATGCACGGGCGTCTTCGGGGGCAGGGCGCTCAAAGCCCATGTCGAGGCGCCACTCTTTCTGGAGATCCCAGCGCTTTACGACGCGCCGGTCGAGATGGTCTGCAAGGGCTGGTCGCTCGGCTTTGATCAGGTGGATGACACGCTCGGCATCGCGCGCATGACCATCCCAATGACGCTGGTAGAGACCGGGCCGCAATGGGATCTCTTCGATGCCGATGCGCGACCGGATCTCGAAGAGATCATCGAAGACGATCCCGTCAAGGCGGTGGACACGCCGAACCTTCTGGCCGTGACCGGCATCGAAACAGATGGCCAGACCACCGGGGCCACAATCGAGCTGGAACAATCCCTCTCGGCCTCGGTCACAGCCTATAATGTAAGTTACCGGCCTAACCTCGGCGGCGGGAATTTCGGGACTTCGGTCGCGCTGCCTTCCATCCTGGTCGAGGATCTCGGCGGCGGCGATCGGATCATCTTCTCGATCGATGGGCTGGTGGCAGGGGATTATCAGGCGGTTGTGCGGGCTGTCTCGTTCCGGGGGCTTTCCGCGCCGGCGCTTACCACCTTCGCGATCGCGCCATCGGGCGAGATCCCCGACCCGCCGAGCCTGATCTCTGCGAGCACCGGGACAAATCACCGGCCCATCTTCCGAGTGCCGAATGATGCGCGCGCCTCGGTTCTCGTTGTCTACCGCAATGATGAGATCTTCGCGGAGCTCTTCGTGGATCCATTGGACGAGATCACGGTGGAAGGATCGGGGCCAGGCGACCGGGAATATTTTGCGCGGACGCGGAGCATCTTTGGCGTGCTGAGCGATCCATCGGCAAGCTCAACGCACAATTCCAGCGCCGGCGATCAGGGCAAATAGCAAAGACTATCATCTATCTGCATGCAGTCGAAAGGTACTAAATATGGCGGGACTGGCACCCGATTTCCGTGGGCATCTGTTGCAAGAGACCGATGGCCAATTGCATCTTGAGCTTCTGGAGAAGCTGGCGGCGCGCGGCTGCTACCCGGCGGAGCAGATCGCTAATCTGACCATCCCGTCCCATATCGATGTCTTTGAGACCAACGGCTATGACGCCGAGACGCCGCGTGGTCGGGCGAGCTATCGCCGCGTTGCCTCGCCGCCGGATCATCCGGGGTTTCAGGTGGATGAGCTTGGCGCAATCTGGGACCTGGCCGAGCGGACCGTGCGTCCCGAGATGTTTGGTGCCCGCGGCGGCGATCCGACCTTCGATGACTTCAATGGCCTGGCCGAATTCTTTGGGTATCTGGAGAGGAACACCGATGTGCATGGCGATATGCGCGGCCATTGGCACACATCCCAGCCGCTTAATTTGATCGGTGCCCTGGGCAGCACCTTCACCATGGGGCGGATCACCGCCACTGCTGCGATGACCGATCCGCTTCTGACCGTCACTGGGGCTCAGATGCATCTGGGCGGCTATCTCGCGCTTGAAGGCCGCTCGCCCGGCGGCTTCGCCACATATGGAAATCGGGAATGTCGGGCGGCGCTGGCTGTCTCAGGCGCCGGGCAATCCACCTTCGACCGGATCTTTGCCCGTGGTTTCCAGCGTTGGGCGGTCGAGAGCGTGGGAGGGCAGAACAACAACATCCGCATCGGCTCTCTACAGGCACTCGATTGCGGCTCCAATGGTGGCGCCTCGGCTGCCTCGACGCAGGAGGTCGCTTTCGTCAACCGGGTCGATAACGCGATCATCGGGCCGAACCAGAAATCGACTTTCACCCTCGCGGCCGCAGTACCGACCGAGTGGAAGGTCCATGACATTCTGATCATCGAGGGCGAGCCCTGTCAGATCCTCTCAATCTCGGGTGTCACAATCGAGGTCTTCCCGACGCCGCCGAACAATGGCGATGGCACGATCAACACGTCCGGCACGGCCGTGGCGGTCCATGGCGGCGGGCTCTCGGTAGAGGCCAATGACAGCGGCCTCTGGCAGATCAACGGGATCTCGGCGCTCCGCTGCGGCATGGCCCTGCGCCACGGCTCGCTCTATGGGCTGGAATGCGGGCTGATCCACTCCGAGTTCAATGGCGCGGGCCTGCAGATCGGGCTCACCCGCACGGGCTCTGGTCGCGGCCTGGTGCTCGGCAATGTCTATTTCGAGGGGCCAACCGATCTCCAGGTGCTGCATTCCGGCGGGATCGAAGTGGATGCCAGCATCGAAGCCACGAACGATCTCAAAGATTTCTCGCGCTGGAAGAAGCTCAACCAGCGCGCGGCGGACAACACGCTGGTGGATCCGGTCTTCTGGGGGGTCACGCTCAATTTCAACGGCGGGACCTATCAGCCGGAGCAGGGCACCAACCTGGATGAGGCTACCGGCGGAACCGGGGCTACTGTCACGCGGACCAATGAGGCGAACCGCAACACATATGCCTTCGATCGCGGGTCGGGCACGATCGAGCTCGAATGGCTGGCGGACGCCTTCCGCATCTTCGGAGGCTCGAACCGCAGCGTCTATATCGAGTTGAACGGGCCGGGCTCGGATCAGAACCCGAACGGCAACATCACGATCCGAGCCATCGACGCCCAGCGCAACGATCCAACCAATCCGATCACCGTCGAGGGCCAGGCGGAGTTCACCTTCTCCTCCGATCGGAGCGCGAATATCCGCGCAACCTTCTTCCCGGACACCAATGATTGGTCGATCACCTATCTGCCGAATGTGGACGTGCCGGCCGCGATCTAGGTGCGCGGGTAAATTCGAGGCGCTTAGTGCTGTAAACCGGGAGATCGAATATGGCCGCACCAGTCATTAGCGGAGGGGCGATGGAACCCGCGTCAGATCCAAGTTCTGGTGCGATCACTGCAGTCCCCGCCACAGATGAAAAGGGCGACCCCTATGTGACAGGTGCATCCAGGGTGGGCAGCTCGGCTTTCGAAAATTCGGACTGGAGGTTGAATGGTTCAGACCAGGACTCGCTTTATGCTCGTTTCGACTTTGACAATCCGGTGAACTTCTCCGGAGCGAACACGCTTCTTGTGATTAGGTTCTCCCCATCTGGAAACACCAACCTTCAGAGCAGGGTTACAGCAGTCGATGACGATCTGACTACCGATAAGGCGGGCGGCGCTATCGGCGTCATTGATAGCCTCGGTAATTTCCGGTTCTGGCGGACCGGTGGCGAGGGGATGGAGATAGACGGCAACGACAGGAACATTACCGCGTCTCGCCTAACACAGGTGGCCATCGATCCATCCCACACCGCCACCATGCTACGGGAAAGCGCGACCCCGCCGGATCTGACTGATATCGTCATGATCGCCGTGACGATCGGCCTCGACCGTTCCCAGAACAACATGCGCTGGAACGCCGACCAGCCAATCCTCACTGAGCCCTTTGTGATGACCGAGGGTGAACCGGCTGAGCCGTGTGACCTAAATGGGATCTTCGAGATTGTCTATCCGAACCGCGAATATGCACGCATTGTCGAGCGACTTGGGGAGTCAGCATTCTCGTTCATCAACCGGCTTGAGATTGGAGACGGCGGAGCGACCACCACATATTTTCGGGAGCAACTGAGCCTGTTGGAGTTTCGCGGCAACGCAACGGTGAACCCGCGTGACCAGCTTCGTCATTTTCCCGAAGGATATCTTGGCCTGCACTTCAACGTCACCAGCGCCTATGACGTCGAGTTCAATCAGATGGTTGTGCAAGCGCCGACACCGCATCCAGTACGCGTTTTCTCGAATGGCAATGTTGGGCAGAAGCTCGATATCTTGCAGACTGTGTTCATCAACATGGCGCCGGTGGCTTTGGATGCGCCGGCGATCGTCACCGGTTCCACGTTCGAGGGTTGCGGGCGAGTTGTCCCGGGCGGCGCCGATCTCACTAGG
Organism: Pseudomonadota bacterium; assembly: GCA_039030715.1. GTDB lineage: Bacteria > Pseudomonadota > Alphaproteobacteria > Rhodobacterales > Rhodobacteraceae > Thermohalobaculum. Next base: position 4,818 of record JBCCDU010000005.1, on the reverse strand, counting down.
TGCATCATTCAGAACAGCGCCGATGCGGGTGGCGCGCTGGAATTCGATGCTTCCGCGACACTTGCTGAGGTCCGGTTCGAGGGAAACGCAATTGACCTGATCATTCCCGCAGGTGCGCCGCAGGACATTACCTTGGCGGAGATTACATTCACTCCGGCGCCCTCGGATGTAAACATCGTCGATCTCAGGCCGGGGTCTGTAACGATCACCTTAAGCGGTGGCACGACTCCATCGGTTCGAAACGATGGCGGCGGAGCAACTCAAGTCATTGACAATGTCGTGACAGTCAAAGTGACCGCGCAAAGTTCGACGGGTGCGCGCGTCGAGGGTGCTCGCGTGTTTCTTGAGGCCGCGCTCGGTGGACCGCTGCCCGTTGGCACGGAAATTCTGAGTGGGCTGAGCGATGTCAATGGCGAGATCTCAACCACGATGTCAGTGGCCGGGACGCAGCCTGTTCGTGGGCGGGCGAGAAAGAGCGCAGGCGCGCAAGCCTTCAAGCAGGGGGTCCTCGGCGGCTCGATCTCCAGCTCGACCGGATACGACCAAACCGCAGTGATGGTGGAGGAATAAAATGGCCTTTCTGGATGATTTCACAGTTGATCTGGACGCTGGCGACATTCGCCACGCATCGGGCAATACGGTCTATAGTGTGCTGGACGCCCATGTCGCGTTGCAGGACCGGGCGGATGATGCGGATGGTATCGACAACGATAATCCGTCTAGCCTGGCCGGAACGCGAAACGCCACGATCCCCTCGATCCTGACACTGCTAAACGATGGCCCCGAAGGGACTGCTTACAACATTGATGACGCGGCCGCTCAGTTCATCAGTTTTGGCTCCATAGAGCAGGATGGCGGGCAGACGCTTTACTCTGGTTTGAAGACGATCGGATCTATCGTTGCCGGATCGCCGATGTATGTTGTGCAAAACGGGGTGAAGCTGAACACGTTCTGGCCCGATGGACATATCCAGATCATGGTAAAGGTCCGCGCCACCGGGGACTTGATAGACAACGGCGATGTGACGGTATTTTCGCGAAAGTATGGGCAGACTTATAACGCGTTCGATCTCAATCTTGCAGCAGGTTCGGAGAGCTCTGCAGCCATCACCACGGCTTTGGATGCTTCAATAACTTTGTCCGAAGTCGAGGCGGCGGCGGTGTTGGATGATCTGACAATTGTCGTCGGAGACGTTTCGCGAGATCTCAATAATGGGAATGGGTCGCGGACCTATGGGGGCGTGATTGATTGCGGTGGTCGGCGTTTGTCCGAAGTGTATCAGGCCCTTCAATACCTCACGCGCCAGGGATCCGTCGACCAGATCGATGGCGTGGCTGGGGAGATCTATCGCAAACTCAAGCCCGCCTATGCCGCTGTATCAGCGGCGCCTTTCGGCACATTCGCCGGGGGGACATTCTTCGCCGCGCAGGGGTGGTTTCTTGAAAATGTGCCGGCGGCAGATGCGACCGCATATCAGCTGATCGATGATACCGGCGATGCGCAGTCTCCGCCGATCACGGCTGTGATCTCAGTCGGCAATTTGATCGCCGGGGATCGCGTGATCGTGACGCGCCAGTCCGGTGGATCAGACCTCAAGCAAGAGTACACGGCGGCTGCGGGAAATGACGCTGGAGGCGGCGTGTTCGTGATCAATGAACCTATTAAGGTGGACACGCCAGCGGCCGGGCAGATCCGGATTTCAGATGGTCAGAACCTGGAGTACTCAGGTTATGCGGGCTCTGCCTTTACGCTGGTGGGCGCGATTGGCGCAGATGTTGCCGATGGTGCAAGCCTCTATGTGCCATTCATCAGTAGGGTCGCGACGGGCATCGAGGAGACGGCCTCCTATCTCGATAATGGTGGCAATCTGTTCTCTGTCGATGTGCGCAACAGCGCGGTGCAGATGCAACCGTTCCGAGGCACATTCAGCGCCGGGCCTACTGGCGGGAGTATAAACGCACAGCGGAACAGTGATGCATGATCACCTACTCAAACGTGGTGGATGGTGTCCCGTTCACTTGGAATTTTGAAGGTGAAGTGGTCTCTGTTGGGCCTTCGATCGATCGGGTGCTGGCCGATACCTGGCAGCGAGCCGCGCGCGATGCGGAGGCATCGGCGCCTGGGATTGCGTTCCCGAAGATCATAGATGCCGAAGGCCGAACGATCCTTGAGCAAGGCATCACCGAGACAGATCTCACGGTCACGTTTCTTAGAGGCTGGTTGATCCTCACCGAGAAGATCGCGGGCACGTTCTCGGTTGGTGGCGGTAACGTTGTGTCTGAGACTTACGGGGTCGACATCTTTGCTCTGAACCCCCTGGTCACGACGCAAAACAATACATCATCCAGCGGCACCCGCGTGTCCACGGGTGGATCATCGCTCACCTCGGAGGAGGCTGCCTTGCTCACCCGCATCGGGGAGATTGTCGAGGCCGATGAGGTCTTAACCGAGGTGCGGGCTCAGAAGTTGCGCAAGGGCACCGATACCGTTTTGGTTGACAAAGACGTCACGCTTGGCCCCGGTAGCCGTGATGTAGCGCTGCGTGATCGTACATGAGCTTCTGGTCGTTCGCGTGGTTGGGCAATGGCGATGGTGTGGCACAGAGTGTCGAGCCGCTTGTGATTGTCACGGTCAAATCTCCATCAGCAAGAGCTTCGGTTCCGGATCGCCGCGTTGTGGTCCGAGTAGCTGCTGGTATGCCGCATGTGCGCATGCTGGCTACGCCAATTGTTGCTAGCGCTCAATCGCAGAGGATCAGGATATGCATCCAGCCCAAGACGTCGATCTGACAGGAACTGTGGTCAATATCCGCTTCACCAAAGGTGATGCAAAACCAGTTCCCGTTCTCATAGAGGATCGAAATGGCGAACCCATCGGTGGGATCGCGAACAAGCGCTTCTCTTTGACCGCGAAAAACGGATCTGGCGGTCTTCTGTTCGAGCTCCCGGGGTTGATCACCGATGAAGATGCGGCCGAGGTGACGTTTCAGTTTCTTTCCGCACACACAAACCAGGATCCTGGGCAGTATAAGTACGATGTTGAGATGACGGATACGGAAGACGCCACGCTTCTCGATACAATCATGCGAGGTGTGATCTTCATTATTGAAGGCGTGGGCGGGGACGTATCTTGATTGGCGTTAGGCGCCGGTCGCAGCTTGGTCGGCATGCCCCGTGAGCGAGCTTTCCGGCTTCTCAACGCTTGTTCAGCAGATCGGCCCGCTCAGCGGGGTGCTGCTCATCATGCTTGTCCTGGTGTGGCGGGAGTATCGCGAGGAGCGGAAAACCAGCCGCCAGGCCATCGAGGTGATGGCCAAACAAACCAGCGCGCTGGAGCAGCTGACGCGCGCCGTCGAGAAATTGAAGGAATGAGCTGGGTCGCGTGGATTGTGGGGCTGTTTGCGCGCACGCGGACAATCTCTGCCCAGAGTTTCGCCAGCGCGGAGCGGGCGACACTGCGGGCCGAGGCTCTGTGCGTGCGGGTTGCGAGGGAAAAGAAGGATGACTGATTTGGATACACTGGCTGCCACGCTTTCGGCTGGAACCAGTTTGGTTGTTTCGACGGCTGTTTGCGCGACCGCCTTGGCGACTTGTTATTACCTGCGTGCGGGATTTTTCCTGCCTCCATCCGGAGCGGAGCGTTTTTGCTGGTTCAAGCATGGGATCTTCTGGACCGTCGCGGCAAACGCGATCAACGCGGCCTTTTGGGGGTTGAAGTGGTGGGCTGTCATCTTTGGGTATCCCTACGTGGCCGGCGTGATATCCGCGCTGGGCGGGTTCTTCGATCCCATCGCCAAAGGCCCCGCCGTTTATGGCCATATTGCGCTGTTGATCGCACTCGGCGGCTGGGGTGCGACCACCGTCCTCACGCTGCTGGCGCGCGAGATTTCGGAGGATGATCCATGAGCTTTTGGACCAAGCGCACCGGCAAGCGCGAGTTGTCTGTCGGCCTGGTGATCTTCTGGATCTGGATGACCCATCATCTGTTCACTGCGACGCCTGTCGAGAACGTCGCCGCTTATATGCCGCTCTATTCGACAGCGACCATGGTGATCTGGGGCTTCACGCTCGCGGCCTTTGGCATGGATGCCGCGTCCAAGCAGCTTGGCTTGCGTCTGAGCAGGCCGCAGAAGCCCGAGGAGGTGCTGGGATGATCGCGGTCGCAAGGCTGGTGTTCAGCCGCTGGGGGCTCGCTGTGGCTGTGGTGCTGATCGTGACTGCCGTTGTTGCCTGGATCCGCTACGACGCCGCCAGCGACGCTCTGCGCGAGCAGGAGCGAGAAGCCAACAGGGCCTTTGTTGGGGAGGTCGAGCGCAAGAACGCAATCGAGGAGGAGGTGAGCAATGCTCCGGTCAGCGACCTGTGCCGCGATCTTGGTATCCCTGGTTGCTAGCTGCGCCCAGCCATCCGCGCCCAACCTATGGACGCTGGTCGATCCGCAGCCTGTCCGTGATTGGTGCGAGAAGGGCGCCATGCCGGAGCGCCTGCCCTCTGGCCTCTGGACCTGTTCTGCGGTGACCGAGGGAGATGCCCGGCGGCTGAGCGCCCATAAGAAGCAAGTCGAGGGCGGACGGGCGGGAGATCGGCGATGAAGGCGTTCTTTTATGAGATGTTGAGGGCGATCTTGAAAATCGACAAGTGGTTTCCCGATCAGCGTGATCGCTAGTCGGGGTCCTTTCTTAGCGCCACATTCACTTCGAAAACCTGATCGCATCTTCAAGAGCGGCCAGCAGGGCGCAGGCGATCTTGTCCCACGCCGCCGCCCTCGCCGCCGCCGCCGCCCACGCCGCCGACGCCCACGCCGCCTCCGCCGCCGCCG
>JBCCDU010000004.1:0-101666 GCA_039030715.1 Pseudomonadota bacterium | reverse complement strand
GGTGCTCATCGGGGCAATCCTTCTCGCGGGGTACACACGCGGCCGACAACAGCCACTTTCTGCGCCTGCTCATACAGTAACAAAAGCGACGATTAAAGGCTTAAATGCGACTCGAAGATAGGGTAGGACAAGTTGCCCGTGCCTTAACGGCAAGGCCGCAGCTGCCAACATGTCGCGGACGCGCCGGGCGAAGTCGAAATCATGCGCTCAGAAGGGCGAAACGCAGGCTAGATGTTTTCAGGGAAGCACATATCGTGCTCGACTAAGAGGGTGAGAAATGCCGCAACTGGTGACGGTATTCTGGCGCGATATCCCCGCGCAAGTGATCATTCGCAAGGGTCGCAAGGCACTGGCCAAGCGCCAATTGCCCGAACGTTTCGAACAGGCAATTGACAGATGCGCGATGAAGGTTGGCGCCAAGGACTCGGATGCCTATCTGGCAGAGTGGCGCCGCAGTGATCCGGTCGATGTTGACGGCGATCCTGACGCTTTGGCCGAGGCGGAGTTTGCCCGGCTCGACACCGAATTCGACGCAGACAAGATCAAACAGCTCATCGCCCGCGACGGCTGGGCAGCCTAGTCGAAGGACACGACCCATGGCACAGATACTGAACCTGTTCGGACGCAAGAACGGCCCCGCCCCGGCAAGCCCCGAGATGCGCGAGTTCCTCGACGGTTTCTCGATCGAGGTAATGCCGCGCACCGCGGAGAAGGTCGAGAGTTTCGCGAACATCCTGCCCGCAGGCACCCGTGTCTACATCGCGCATATCGAGGGCACGCCGATCGATGACATGGTGGCCACCGCCAAGCGGATAGCCGGCGAAGGTTTCCCCGTAATGCCGCACTTCCCCGCACGGATCATCAAGGACTCGGCGACGCTGGCCGACTGGATCGCCCGCTATCAGGGCGAGGCTGGGGTCGACCAGGCGCTGTTACTGGCGGGCGGCGTAGATACGCCGCATGGCGATTTCCATAGCTCGATGGATCTGATGGAGGATGGTGCCTTCGACCGCGCAGGGTTCAAGCGCCTGCATGTGGCCGGGCATCCGGAGGGCAACAAGGACATCGACCCCGATGGCGGTGACAGCACCATTATGGAAGCCCTGCGCTGGAAACAGTCGTTCAGCGAGCGCACCGATGCCGAGATGGCCATCGCGACACAGTTCGCCTTCGAGGCTGAACCGGTGATCAAATGGGCCGACAGCCTGCGCGAAGCAGGCATCGATCTGCCGATCCATATCGGGGTGGCGGGTCCCGCAAAACTGCAGACTTTGATCAAATTCGCCATCGCCTGCGGGATCGGGCCGTCCTTGCGCGTGCTGCAACGGCGCGCCGCCGATGTGACCAAGCTGGTTCTACCCTTCACGCCAGAGGAGATCCTGCGAGATCTGGCAGCGCACAAGGCGGCGAATCCGGACTTCAACATCGCGAAGGTCCATTTCTTCCCGCTGGGTGGGATCATCAAGACCGCCGAGTTCACCACCGAATGCGGTCAGGCCCCTATGGCCCGCGCCGCCTCTGCCTGAGAAAGAACCACACCCATATGACCCAGACTGTTGTCGAGTCGAAGACCAAAACCGCGATCATCGGTTTTGACCAGCCGTTCTGCGTGATCGGCGAGCGGATCAACCCGACCGGGCGCAAAAAGCTCGCGGCCGAGTTGGAGGCCGGCGATTTCTCGACGGTGGAGAAGGACGCACTGGAGCAGGTGGCCTGCGGGGCGACCGTCCTGGATGTCAATGCGGGCGTCGTCTACAACTCGAATCCCAATCCGAACGAGACCGAACCGCCGTTGATGGTGAAGATGCTCCAACTGGTTCAGGCGCTGGTGGATGTCCCGCTCTGCATCGACTCGAGCGTGCCGGGCGCCCTGGAAGCGGGGCTGGAAGTCTGCGAGGGTCGGCCCCTGCTGAACTCCGTCACCGGCGAGGAAGAGCGTCTGGAGGCGATCCTGCCGCTGGTCAAAAAGTACAATGTCCCGGTGGTTGCAATCTCGAACGACGATACCGGAATTTCCGAGGATCCGGATGTTCGCTTCGAGGTCGCTAGGAAGATCGTGCAGCGCGCAGCGGATTTCGGCATCCCCGCCAATGACATCGTGGTCGATCCGCTGGTGATGCCGGTGGGCGCTATGGCAACCGCGGGCCTGCAGGTCTTTGCCCTGGTGCGGCGTCTGCGCGAGGAACTGGGGGTCAACACGACCTGCGGCGCGTCAAATATCTCGTTTGGGCTGCCCAACCGGCATGGGATCAACAACGCCTTCCTGCCGATGGCCGCGGCGGCAGGCATGACCTCGGCGATCATGAACCCGGTGCAGGCCGGTGCCTCGGCCAAGAAAATTGCTGAGAAGGTGGCGGCGCTGGCGGAGTTGGGGATCGTGATCCCGGAAGATGCGGATTGGGAGAAACTCGCGCCGCATCTGGGCCTGATCTCGACCAAAGCGACCCCGTCGAAAGAGATCGAGGCGATCAAGGCCGCCGATTTCCTGATGAATTGCGACCCCTCCGGCGGCACATGGATCAAGTTCAATAAACCTGCCACCGCCGGTGCGCCCGAAGGCGCGAGGGGAGCCCGCGAGGGTCGACGGCGCCGCCGCGCTTAATCGGCGCCCCAGAATCGAAAAACGGCCTCGCCCGATGGACGAGGCCGTTTTCTTTTCGCTATTCGCTTGTTCAGCAGTCCGGCACGATATCCTCGGGCTGGGTCGGAACAAGCACATGGTTCATGCTGATCGAGGGTCGGTCGCAGCCTGCATCGCCAACGATCTTCGCTGGAATACCTGCCACCGTCTTGCACGCTGGCACATCTTTCAGCACCACCGATCCTGCGGCGATCCGCGAGCAGTCGCCGACGCGGATATTGCCCAGCACCTTGGCGCCCGCACCGATCAGCACGCCATTGCCGATCTTGGGATGACGATCTCCGCCCGCCTTGCCGGTGCCGCCCAGCGTCACCGCATGCAGCATCGAGACATCGTCGCCGACCACCGCGGTCTCACCGATCACGATGGAATGGGCGTGATCGATCATGATCCCCTGTCCGATCCGCGCACCGGGATGAATATCGCAACCGAAGAGTTCGGACGCGCGCATCTGGATGTAGAGCGCCACATCCTTGCGCCCGTTCAGCCACAGATAATGGGCGAGCCGCTGAGACTGCACCGCCAGAAAGCCCTTGTAGTAGAGCAGCGGGTTCACCATCCGGTCGCATGCCGGGTCGCGGTCGAACGTCGCGACAATATCCGCACGCGCCGCGTGACCCATGGAAGGGTTCGCCGCATAGGCGTCATCCGCGATCTCGCGCATCAGCAGCGGAGAAAATTCGGGGGAGCTGAGCTTTTGCGCGATCCGATAGCTCAGCGCGTGTTCGAACGAGGGGTGGTGGAGAACGACCGAGTGGGCAAAACTCGCCATAAGCGGTTCGTTTGCGGCCAGCGCTTCGGCCTCCTGCCGGATCTGATTCCACACAGGATCAAGCGAGGGCGGGGTATTCTGCGCGCGGTTTTGCTGGCTCATTTCCAACTTCCATCCTGGTTTCCCGAGACGGCGCCACTATACGCCGCCTACCGAGAAATGGGAGTGGGGCCACCGAAAAACCACCACAAAATGTGTTGTGCAGCCGATCACATCGCGTGATCGGCGCAGTATCGAGCCATTTTAGACAGCGCGTGGGGCCGTAATTGCCTGGAAATGCACGGCGATCCGCAACGTACCGCCTGTGAAACTGCCACCCGCCGCAGTCACTTCAACGGGGACACCGCCGTAGTATGCGATGGGTTGACCGGTCACACCTTCGGCGAGCGAATTGAGCGCGGTGCCAAAACCGCTGCCGTAACGGTCAGGGCTGCCAGGCACGCCCAGCGACCATGTCGAGGCACCGGTGATCGCCTCGATCACGCGGGCACTGATACCCAATACGATGGCCTTGTCGGGGATCGTCTCGACGCTGGTGGATGCTCCCCCGGTGGCGAGGACGTGATCGAACTCCAACACGCCCTGCGTGGTCACCGCGGCGCCAGCCGAGCAGGCGGAGACGCCAGGGCGCCATTCAACGGAGTCGCAGAAAAGATCATGATGATCGCTCAACGACCAAACCCGCCAGCCCGGGCGCGGAGTTAGAAACCGCCATCCTCCATTCGCAGCATAGGCAATCTGGTTTTCGTGACCTGACCAATCGCCGGTTGCTGGCGCACCGACGACATGCGCCTCGCCATCGACCGGCACAGGCGGTGCGGTCTGGCCCACGGAAGCAACCGCACCAAACAGCAGATCGTCGATCCGCGTCAGGGCCTCGTTCATCGTGACATGTTTTTGCGCCTGCGCCGCATCCAGCAGAGCGAGGTCGAGATTGGCGGTTTCAGCCATCGATCAGAATCCTTCTTTGCGAGCCATAGCCATAAGCGTTGGACAGTTGAGCAACGCCGATCTCGATCCCCGGAGCAGCCCCATCCTGGGCCTGCATCCCGGCGGTGTAGGTCGCATGGGATGTTGGGGTCTCGATCTCGCGCAGCAGATTGTCGGACTGGCGAATCTGGACGCGATAATGCTCACGCTCCTCGCCAAGCGGGACATCGAAGCCTTCCCAGTTATCCCCGTCGATTCGGGTCTGGCGGATCCAGCTTAGCGCAATGTCGGATCCCAATTGTCCGTCCGCACGCAGATGAGCGGGGGCGAAGGGACGCAATGCAGCATCGCGGAAAGTCTCGGTCAGTTCGATATAGGAAGGGTGAGAGAACCCAAACTGCGCGGGCCCAACGCGATAGAAGCGCGGCAAACCACGCTCGCCCACACTCAGCGGCAGCTCGGCCAGTGCATCATCGACGATTAAGAGTCTCGCGCCCGCAGGCACCGGCCCCGCCTCCAACGCATCCGTGCCACGCAAACCACGCAGCAGCGTCGACAGGCGATAGAGCCCCGGACCAACCAGTTCCGCAAACTGAAACTGCAGCAACTCCCACTCACCGCCCGGCAGTTCGAGTGCTGCGAGATTCGCACCGTTCAAGACGCTGAGGGGCTCTGCAGAACTCACCCCTCCTCGCGGAATTGCCACATCAACCGAGACCCTTTGCCAAAGATTGGGGCGTCCCTGTGGCAGCAAAGTCTGCAGCACGCCCACCAGTGCAGATTTTCGGATCTGGGCGGCGAGGCCGAACCCATCGGCTTGCGCGCTGGAGTAAATCGCCGCCTCGCCCGGCCATGGATCGGCACCCACAGCCATCCGCGCGCGCCCCGACCCATCGCGTCCTGGCAGTGGCAGATCCAGGAAGGTCGCCTCGACCGGACCGGGAGGCTGAGTCAACTCAGGCTCAACCACACGCTCGCTGGCGCTTGCGGGCAGATAGATCGTCTGATCGATCTGGGTCGCGCGGACCTCGCGGCGCAACCCATCGGTCAGCGCATCGATCCGATAATGGCGCGCCTGCTCATCCGGGCTCAGGGAAATGATGTCGCCCGGTTCCAGATCCAGCATCGAGTTCGGCAGCGATAGGGTCACGCTCTCCTCGCCGCTCGTGCTCTCGGAGAGCCAGCGCGTCGCCAGAACCTGTGCTTTTGACGCGGGTAGGGCCAGAGCCAGCGAAGTCTCGCTGGTCCGGCTTCGTGTTCCATCCGGACGCTGCGACTCGGCAACGCTGGCCCGATAGTCACCTTCGGCTTGAACATAATTCAGGCGCACAAGATCCGCCTCGGCACCACTGCTGGCACGCTCGCGAGAAATCGGTCCTTCGCGCGGGTCATCGGCGGCTACTAGTTTATCCGTGGCGATCACCGCGTCTGTGCCCAGGTCGCGCATGCGGAAGCTGATACCATTCTCGCCCTCGAACACGTCGAACCCATGGGCGAGCATCAGCGGCTCCAGCGCCGCCCGCACGCTCTCGACATTCTCGATCAGATACCCGTCAACGACACCGAAAAGTTGCCGCACATCAAAGCGCTCGAAGCCGCGCCTGCGGCAAATATCGGCGACCACCTCCGACAGTGCGCTGGCACTCACGCGGCCGGTCAACCAATGCCCCATACGATGCGAGGGCCCATCGGACCATACACTCTCGCGCACCGGGAAATCCGGCCAGGGCCGCGCATCCCAGGTCCAGACGAACACTCGATCATCCGGTATCATTGGCCCGGCGTAGACTGATGAAACGGGATTGTTTCCCGGCTCCTGCCAGTAGCCGAGCTTGGCCTGCAGGAAACGGCGCTGCATTTCATCGTCACGCGCGCCGACCGAACCGAAAGGCAAGGCGCTTTCCGAGCTTTTAGGGTCGAAAAACAGATTGGGTGTGTTTGCCCCCAGATCGATCGCAGGACAGCCCGTCTCGGTCAGCCAAACAGGCTTGCTCTCAGGCACCCAACTTGTCGGCGTTTGTTCACGCACGCCGCCGATACGGTTGTGATGCGGATTGGACCACCAGTTTCGGATGTCCTTGGGTCTATAGATCCAATCTTCGCCATGAGCACCATCGGCGATCGGCGTCCGGTCCTGAACGGCGCGCGCTGCCTCGCTGGCATAGAAGAAATCGTAGTATTCGCCCCCCTCCACATTCCCGCTGAGATAGGGCAGCGAGTAGATCGCGGGCGCACCGGCAGTGCGGTCCAGATGGTCAGACTGATGGCGCCAGTCGCTGAGCGGCGTGTAGTCGTCGATGCCGACGAAATCGATCTCCCGATCGGCCCAGAGCGGATCGAGGTGGAAGATCGCGTCACCCGAACCATCCGGCGGCTGGTGACCGAAATACTCGCTCCAATCCGCAGCATAGCCGATCTTGGCCGCAGGCAGAATCTGGCGCACTTCCGCTGCCAGGTCGATGAGCCGATCAACAGCCGGATAGGCTTGGCGGTCAGAGCGCAAGGTTGTGAGCCCGCGCAGCTCGGACCCGATACAGATCGAATCGACGCCCCCAGCGGCAGCCGCCAAGGCGGCCATATGAAGTATGAAACGGCGCCACCGAAACTCCTGAGGGCCTGTGTAGGTCACAGAGTTGGTCGCAACCGCGAAGTCGGAGGCTGCGGCCGTACCGAAAAACGCATCCACCTCTGCAGTCATCGCCAAGCTCTGGTCCGGGCTTCCGGCGACACCCGGCGCGACACTTCCAGTGATACGGCCCCGCCAAGGAAACACGGGCTGCCCTGTATCTCCGGTATAGGGATTGGTCAACGCATTGCCCTGAGCGATATCCATCAGCAGGAAGGGGTAGATCATCACCTTTTTACCGCGAGCTTTAAGCTCGCGGATCGCGCGGATGACCGAAAGGTCCGACGGCGTACCACCGAAGCTGGGCCTGCCGTCAGGATCAAGAGACACTGTCCGGGCAGTCGCCGTCGTCAACCCAGCGACCCGCCAAGCGTTGGGCCGGCTGGCGCGATTGGCTTCCTCGATACGCGGTTCGACCAGACACTCGCCGCAGCGCAGATCTGTACCGAACCACGAGACGATCAGCGAGACGCTGTCACAATCCGGCAGTTCGAAATCCAGCTCATCAAGCGATTGCAAAATATCCGGCACACCATTGGAATTGTTCACATTGGCGTACTGATTGCCACCTTGAGGGAAAACATATTGAACTGGCTCGGTGTCCAGCGAGAACTCGCCGGAGCCGGGCGACAGGGCAACGCCCCGCACCAGATCTCGCAGCCTCGAGCCCTGCTCCTCATCGCCGTTCGCAACCTCGACGGGGGGCGCACGAAAAACTTCGAAGTTCAGTTGAGGAATACGGTTGCCAAAGCGTTCAACCGGCAGATCCTCGAACACGATATAGGCAAGGCCGCGATAGGCAGGCGCGGTGCCATCGCCTTCCACAGCACTGATCTTGGGATCGGGCAGTTGATCCTCATCACCGCGATAGAGGCGGAAGGTGAGGTCTTGCGTATCCAATAGCTGCCCGTCTGCCCAGATCCGCCCAACCCGGTCGATGGGACCCTCGCACAGGCCTACCGCAAAGCTGATCGTATAGGAAAACTCGCGCACCCTTTGCCCGCCGGTCGCCTTACCGCCCTGGGTCGTCGTGCGGACATTCTCGAGGTAACGCGAGGACCAAATAATCTGACCGGACAGACGCATCCGCCCGTACAGCTGGGGTATCGGGGCACCCTCAGTCGAGGTCTGGATGCGCAAGGACCGCGCCCGACCAACGTTAACCGGCGCGCTGCCGGACCCTAGCACCCGTTGATCGATGATGCCGCCCACGGCAGCGCCTGCGGCTTGACCGATCGCAGCCGCGCTGACACCTAGAAAGGATCCGCCAATCGACCCGCCAACGGCAGAACCAGCTGCGGAAAGAAGCAGAGTGGCCATTACGTCCCTTTCGCCGGGAAGGCAAAGCTTCCCGCAATGCGCCGCGACCATGCGGTCGTCAGGCTGGTTTCACAGACCGCGTGGCCAGAGAAGGCATGGATCATCCATCGTCCACGCTCTGGGCAATCCTGGCTTAGGATGCCCAGATGTTTCGCAGGGCCGCGCGCCAGCATCCGAAACAACAAAACGTCACCCGGGCGCGGGAATGGCACTGGTTCGAGATGGCGCAGGGCCGCGTCCATTAACGCTTCCTGACCCGTTGCTTCGCCCCAGTCAGGGGTATATGCGGGCGGCCTCTCGGGTTCGTGACCATAAAGCTCGCGCCAGAGCCCGCGGATCAGCCCAAGACAATCCGCGCCCGCGCCCCGGCAACTCGCCTGATGGCAATAGGGCGTCCCCAGCCAACCCCGCGCCGCCGCGACAATTTCACCCTGCAGCTCAGCCACGCAGCAACGAGCCACCATCATGGCCTCCGCCCGATGGGTAGCCTGCGGCGAAGTCATCGCCCGGCATGTGCGGGAACCCGCGGAAGTTCAGGAAGTTGGAGAATTTCAGGCGACAGGTTTCAGACCGCTTGTCACAACCCGCAACGATGTCGAAGCTGTCGCCCACCGCAATCTTCAAGCCAGGCGCCTGCCAGAGCTCCAACCTCACCAAACCGTCATTGATCAGATGAGTTTTCACTTGCCCACTGGAGAGCGCGTTCGCACCAGACGTCCACGCAATAGCTCCTTCGGAAAACCAATTTGCGGTGAAGGTATCAAGATTTGACGCAACAAATCGCTGCGCACCACTGACTTCTGTCACGACGCCCTGTCCCTTGAATTCGGGCGAGTCTGTATCGATACCGCACCGCGCCTCACCCAGACGCAGATCGCAACGGTGATGATAGACCCGGCCAACCGGCTGATTGAGCTGCTCGGCGAGCCCTACAATCTCTGCTTCAAACGCCGTTTCGGTGCGCCTGATCTCGCCGAGATGACCAGTCGAAAGCAGCAGACGGTTCTGGACATTCTGCCAATCGACCAGCCAAAGCTGCACTTCCGCGCTGTCGAAGAACCCTCGTTGGATGTCCGCTTCACTGATTTTCTCGGATTGCAGCGCACCCGCGACTGTGTGGGTGTCGACGCTGAGGCCAGTCGAACGCTCGATCGCACCCGCATCCAGCCCGGACACGGCACCGTAACTCACGCCGTCGAAGGATAAGTGGCGATCGTGATCTGTAAAACCCATTATCACGCCATCTCGACGCTCCAAACGCCAGCATCGCGCAAGCGTAGTGACCCCGCCGAGGAGGCTCTGTTTCAAAGTGCCCGGGATATCGCGCATCAGACACGCACCTCGATCACTGGAATCGAAGGAATCTCGCCAGCTTCAAAGGCTGCCAAGTTGATCTCGATCACGTCGGTGTCGAACCGGACTGGCACGTCGAATTCAAACCCGGCCGTGATCTCGGCCCCTGCAGTCGGCGCACTTGCCAGCGTGAGGAGTCCAGTGGCCGGATCGACGGCGAAATCGATGCTTTCCGAAAGCGCCATGCCATCGACCGCGACCTTAACGGTTCCCGCAACCGGTCTCGTGACCTCGCGGCTCACGCTATGACCGCCGCTTTGGTACTGCTTCACCAGCTGAAACGAAGTCTCGATGCCGCTCCCCACGCCAATCAACTGATCCGATGCCTGAGGTTGCTGCGAGGGCGCACAGGAGCGATGATCGAGCCAGTCCTTCCAGCGAAACGCGTGCAGTCGGCCACGGCGCGCTTCGAAGAACTGAACGGTCTGATCTAGATCATCCAAGGTGCGCACCCCAAGGCCGGCGTCGTAGCGTCGGCGCGCCTGAGCCCAAGGAGAGTTACGCTCCTCGAATCCGTTGACCAAGGTGACTACCTCGGTCCGCCGCTCGATTCCGCCAGACGAGCCGAACGAGATCACGGCGGGGAACCGCACATCGTGAAATGCCATCTGCCAATCCTTCCTTCAGGGGAGCCCAAGCGCCTCAGAGACGCCGGTTGCCTCGGTTCACTACGCGCGCAATCTGTGCCGCGACTTGCCCGCGCGAGCGCTGGAAGCCCTCCACATCGGGTGTCGAGATATTGATTGTGATCGGCGCCTGCCCCCCGCCACCAGACGCGGCGACCCCGAGCTTGCCGTTCGGCCCGCGGGTCAGCGGCATGATCGCTTCCGGCCCCGCTTCGCCCATCAGACCGACGCCGCTGCGCATAGGGAAATATGTGGGACCGCCGACAACGCCGCCATTCGCAAAGGCGCGGACCTGACCGGAAGAGAACGCCCCACCATTGGCAAAGCCAAACGCGCTCGTAAGTGATCCGGCCAGCGAGGCGATCCCGCTGCCTATCGCCGATTGAACCGGGCGAAGCGCTGCATCCAACGTTTTGCCGACTACGTCACGCGCCAGGCCCTTGAACACATCGCTGAGCCTGCCACCACCAAAAATGGCCTTGTCGAAAGCCGATCGCAGAGAGGACCCGAGCGAGCGCGCGAGCCGTTGCGTCTCGCCATCCATCTCGCGCATTATCTGCGTAGCACCCGCCAGTTCCTCGCGGAACCCGCTGGCCAATCCCTGCATGTCGCTCAGTGCCTGGCTTAGACCCGGGTTGAACCCGCCTGATCCGTCCGTCTGCATGTATCAAACCTCCTTGTCAGGGAACGCAGCCATCAACTGCTCCAACCCCTCGCGCGACAGAGGGGCCGCAGCCCCAAACGGCAACACACCTGCGCCTTCCAGGGCGCGGCGTAACTCGCCCGGCGTCATTTCCCAGAAGGCAGCCGGGGTCAGGCGCAAGACGCCCAGGCCCAACCGCATCAGTTGGGGCCAGTTCAACCCTTCAGCTTCGGGCATTGCCGTTGTTCAGTCCTGACCGAAAGCAGCAGACATGAGGGCGAATCCCGCCCGCATCGCGCCCACCGCGCCGCCGTCGATATCCGCCTCTGCGACATCGCTCTCGCCGAGGCTGCCCCCCGCTCCCTTGATCCCCGCAGCGATCAGAGAAATCAGCTCCGAGCTCGAAACCGATCCCGACTCAAACTTTTCGGCCAAAGCGACGAGGCTGCCGATCTCCAATCGCGCTTCCAGTTCAGCCAGCGCACCCAGCGTCAGGCGCATAACATGGGGCACGCCATCCAAGGTGATCGCGACTTCACCCCGGCATGGATTGGTCATCAAACCGCCTCGACAAATTCAAGCGCACCCGCCGAGACCATCGACAGTTCGAAACTTGCCTCACCATCGTGATTGCCCGCGTATTCAAGACTGGTGAGCTGGAACGGACCGCTAACGGTGCCGAAGTCGGGGATCACGATCTCGAACGTCGGGATCACCGAGTCGAAAAAGATCCGGCGCAACGAGGCATCTGAATCCTCGTCCTTGAAGATCCCGGAACCCGATATCGAAGCGGAGCGCAGCCCGGCACCCGCCAACAACTCGCGCCATTGCCCTGGGCTCTCGGCGGTGGTCACATCCACGGTATCAGCATTGAACGAAAGTCGCGTGGCGCGCAGCCCGGCTATGGTCTCGAAGGTTCCTCCGCCACCTTCGTCCAACTTAAGCAGCAGGTCTTTACCTTTTTGGGCCGTCATGATCGGTCTCCTGATATCGGGATTTGGGTATCGGTGCTGAGCCGCCAGATCGCCTCGACCCAGCCGATTACAGTGTCACGGCCAAACAACTCGACCGCCGTGATCGCGAGGGCAATCGCAACGCAAAGCCCCAAGGCTGCGTAAAACACCAGATCGAACCTGCGGGCGCGTTCGGAACGCTCGGTCATGCTCACCTCTATTTTTGTTCGGGATTGGGCGCTTAGGCTGTGTCTTCCAAAGTCACGCGAAACCGCAAATCAATGCGCCGCAGCGCATCGTTCTCGGCCCGCACCGTGCGTGCATCGACAAAGCGTGTCTGTATGACCCGACCACGCGAAGGCGTCATGGTGGACGTAAGCAGCAGGTCCGAAATCTTCCCCGCTGCCTGTTTCGCGTCCGAGAATCCGCGGCGCGGGGCGTGAACGGAAATCAGCACAGTATGCAGCGCACCCTCATCGGTAACCGTGCTCCAATCCTCGGCCACTTCGTCACCGATGGTGACGTAGAGGCCCTCCGGCGCGGCATCGGACACCTGCTGCGGAGCCGCGTCATAGATCCCGCTGACCAGGGTCATCAAATCACTGTCACCGCTAAGCATCTGGAACACCGCTTCCTGCAAGGGCCAGGCCAGGGCGTAAGTCATTGGAACGGGCCTTCTTCCACGAACAGACGCAAGTAATGGGCCTGACCATCATCCTCGGCCACCCCGCGAATGGCGAAGACCCGGTCGCCGCGCCGCAAACGCTGTGCCGGCTGCGGTCGCTGCGGCGAGCCGATCGGGGCGTTTCGCACTGTAATCCGATGCGTGATCGAGGACGTCTCCCGCCCGCCAGAGATCACCTCTCGCGCCGACCCGGGATCAATCAAACCCCAGATCCGGCCAAGCGGTGTCCAGTCGGTCGCAAAACCACCGCCGCCATCGGGCGTACGCACCGGCTGCTCCAGCACGAATTCATGGGTCAATCTTGGTGCATTCATAATGTCTTCCTCAGAGCCGTATGGCGCGATGCGGCTCGAGCAGGGCGTCGATGCCACCCGGCATCCGGCGCACATCCCCGCCGCTTCGGTGTTCATAGAGATGGGCGGATAGGATCAGCACCGCCTGGCGCAACTCGCCCGGTACGTCTTCTCCACTCGGACCGTACCCTGCGTCGAAGGTCAGTGCTGCCTGTCCGCCCGCCGGGATCGGCGGCAGCGCAGCCCCACCCGCAGCGGACAGAAGCTGCCTGCTGGCTCCGGCTCGGAGACTCAGCGAAGCGGTCGAAACCGGCGTGACCGAACCTCCGCTGCGCAATTCCATCCCCGTGATCTCGGCCACAGGCCCCACCGGCATCACCAGATGTCCGGCGCGATCCCAGCAATCGACCTCCAACGAAAAGGTCCGCAGCACAAGCGCTTGACTCAGCCGCTTCTCGATCGCACGCACCGCACTGTGCAGATAAAGGCTCAGCAGGCCATCCTCGGCCCCGTTATCGGCAAACCCATGATTGAGCCGCAGATGCGCGGCCAGTTCGCCAAGTGTAACCGGGTCCACCGTCGGCGGAGAAACTTCCTTCAGAAACATCGCCAAGCTCCTGTTGCGTCGATAAGTTCCGATGAGCGGGCCTGACTTACATCAGGCCCGCCCCTGCAACAGCGCTCAGGAGCCGCCGAATTTCAGCGTCTTGATTGCCGCATAATCAGTCACATCGCCGCCGACCCGCTTAGTCGCGAAGAACATGACGTTCGGCCGTGCCGAATAGGGATCGCGTAGCAGGCGGATGTCAGGGCGCTCGGCAATCGTATAGCCGTGGCCGAAATCACCAAACGAGATGGCATGGGCATCGGCGGCGATATCGGGCATATCCTCGACGATCTGGACGGGATAGCCCAGCAGACGTGCTGGCTGTTCGACCGACAGACCCTCGATCCACAGAAAGCGGCCCTGGCTGTCCTTCATCTTGCGCACTTCGCCCGCGGTCTTCGAGTTCATCACGAAAGCCGCGTTCGAGCGGTATTCGGCGCCGAGCGTGTAAATCAGCTCAACCAGCGCATCTGCCGGGTCGTTGGGATCGAACCCACCCGAGGTGCCCGTGGCGACATAGCCGATATTGCCCCAGGTCCAACCGCTATCGGCCACCATCGGTTTGGTCAGGAAGCCCACCGGCTTGTTGACCCCGTCGCCATTCACGAAAGCAGCACTCTCAGCGCGCAGGAACCGGTCGGCAATCCGCTCGCTCAGCCACAACTCGATATCGAAAGCTGCATCATCCAGGATGCGCTGGCTGGCCGACGGCGAGGCTGACAGCTCGTGAAGCGGGATCGACACGCGGTCGATGATCGGGGCTGCGGTTTCGGCTTGGGTCGAGGTCTCATCGATCCAACCGGCTCCCAGTTCCGAGTGGTCGACCAGCACGTCATAGGCACCTGCTTCGACCTGCACCACCTTGGCGATGGCACGGATGCTGGCGCCCGAACGCAGCACATGCTCGACCATCGAGGAGGTCTGCGGATCGACCAGGAAACCACCTTCGGCATTGACCGCCGTATTCAGGCCCTTCGTATCCAGACCCAGCGACTTGATCGGATCCTCATCGCCCTGGCGGATATAGGCATTGATCGCCTTCTGATGCGGCTGACGCTCGTTCGCAGCGCTGTCCAGCAGCGGGCGGCGCGCCTCGGCACTCTTGCGGTCCAGACGTTCGATCCGGGTGGTCATGTCGGTCATGCGTTTGCTCACATCATCCTTGAAGGTTTTGAAGTTGCTCAGAAATTCCTTGGCGGCCGTTTTCGCTTCCGGCGTCGCCGCGGTGTGGGTTTCCAGGTCAGTCATTCCCGTCTCCTGCTCTCGGGGGATTGATCGGGCCCGGCCACGCGTGCCTAGGGCCCTGGTTATGCCTCAGACGCTCAGCGCTTCGGCCAGGGCCAGCTCCATGACATCCGAGGGCGTGACGGCCCCCAGCATGGCGCGGGCAGCGGGCAGCATCGGAAAAGTGACCAGCGATACTTCCCACAAATCGATCTCGTGCAGATTGCGCCCTCCGGTGGCCGGATTTGCCTCGGCCTTCACGGTGCGATAGCCGATTGACAGCCCATCGATCGCACCGGCCGCCATCAGTGCCAGCGCGTCAGTCCCGTGGCTGACCTGGGCAAGGATCTCGCCCGTTACCAGCAAGCCCTTCTGGTCTTCACGCACATCCAACCAAACACCGATCGGGCAGGCCGGATCGTGCTGCCAGAGAAACTTCACCTTGCGCCCTGCCCCGGCCAACGCGGACAGCGAGCGTTGAAATGCCCCTGGCATCACCACGTCGCCTGATTGATCCGGCTCACCGAAGATCGAGGCATAGCCATGGACCCGACCATCGGTGCCAATCTCAGCCAGATCGCTTACCGCAACGAATTTGGTCTCCAGCCCGGTATCCAGGCGGAGGTCTCTTGTCATCTGCATCGATTTACCCCTGATTTTTAGATGTTCAGGCATCCGCCGGGCCAAAGCCCAGAAGCGCGCGTTTTTCGTTATCACTGAGGAAGTCGGCACCCGCGACGCGGCTCCACAGCGCCTCGCGTTCCGTCGACAGGGCGGGGGTCGCATCCAGGTCAGGCTCCAACATCAGCGCCTGACCGGTCGCCTCGCCGATCCAGCTTGCCATGGCGTTCAGCGTCTTCTTGGCCAGCGGCAGCACCGTCTGGCGATAGAAGGCGCGGTTCGCCTCGGCGTAGTTGGCATAGGTGTTGTCCCCCGGAAGGCCCAGCAGCATCGGCGGTACGCCGAACGCCATGCAAATCTCGCGGGCCGCCGCGTTCTTGGTCTCCAGAAACTCCATGTCCGAGGGCGAATACCCCATGGGCCGCCAGTCCAGCCCACCCTCCAACAGCATCGGCCGGCCGGCATTGCGCGCGCCCTGATGGTTGTCTTCGATCTCGCGGGTGAGGCGTTGATATTGCTCCTCACTCATGCTGCCGCCATCCTTGCCGCCAAAGACGATGGCTCCCGATGGTCGGGCAGCATTGTCCAGCAGCGCCTTGGACCAACGCGCAGCGGCATTGTGGACGTCCAGCGAGGAGGCCGCAGCCTCCAAGGGGCTCATTCCGTAGTGGTCATCCAGCGGATGGAACGCCTTCAGATGCAGGATCGGGCGGGCATCCTCGCTCATCATCCAGCGATGCTTGGCGCTGCCCACGCGATATTCATATGCAGCGGGCCAGCCGTCCTCCCCCGGAACGACGCTCATCCGATCAGGGCGTAATGCGTGCAATTCGCGCGGCAGGTTCAAAGTGTCGGGACAGGCAGCCTCGATATAGGCGTTCCCGGCAAGTTGCAGATAGCCGTAAATCTGCTCCAGAAAACCGCGCCCGTCCTGGCCTGGATTTGGCTGGGTCAGCAGCCGCAACACAGGGTGTTCGCTCATCCGCGCACCTGCTTCGCTCAAAACCAGCGGCAGGGCGCCTGCGGCCTCCGCCACCATGCGGACGGAACGAAAAGCGATCACATTGTTCTCGTATCCGTTGCGGGTCAGCGAAACCTGGTCCCGCGGGCTCCAGACCGCACGGCCCGTGCCGTGAAACGCCATGACGGGGCCTGCAGCCGACGCCTTTTCGTCGCGCGCGCCGGTATCGGCGGCACGGAACAATTTGATTGCCATGCTTCGATGTCTCCTTGGCAGAAGCTAGAGAGTGCGCACCTTTGGCTGCTGCGCCGGGCCCTCGCCGATGATCAGATCCGTGATCGCCCAGACGAGAGCGTCGAGCCGGTCCGGGCTTTTGCCACCCCCGCCACGGCCAGTGAAATGGACCATCTGGTCCTCGAGTTTCGCAAAGGCGCCCACATGATGCACACGCCCCTGTTCATAGAGCGCTGCCACGGGTTCGGCCCGCAGCCGCTTGCCGAGGCGCGCCCGGACCGGGCGATAGCTGATATTCGCGTCAATGCTGCGAAGGACTTCCTCCACCATATTCCCGCCCTGGTTGACCTCGGCCACCAGGCGGTCGGCCCCGAACTCGGCATAGGCATCAGCCGCCTGCTCGGCCCAGTCCGTGACGCTTTGCGGTTGAAACGACCGGTCGGCCAGCAGATAGGCACGCCAGTTTCGGCGCTCCTCTCCCAGAACAGCCCCTACAACCATGATCCCGCATTCATCGGCATTCGCCCCACTCGACACCTGCGGGTCCACGGCGACCACGATGCGGTCCATCTTGGGCGCCTCGCCCACCCGGGCATCCTCGATCATCCCACGGGTCCACAGGGCGCCCTTCGTCTCGCGGACGATCTCGCCTTCCAGCTCCTGTCGGCCCAGCGCCGTACCGCCGTATTTCGACTCCAGCGTCTTCAAGAAGTTCGGCGCCAGATTGGCCAGGTTCGCGCTGGTCGCCCCCTTGGTCACGACCGTATCTGGATGCGCCATGATCTCGTCCAGCACCGGATTGTCGCGCGGCGTTGTCGTCACGATCTGGCGTGGGTCATCTCCCAGGCGCAAACAGAACTGCAGCATATCCCATGCCTCTCGGCAGGTCTTCCACTTCGCCAACTCGTCGGACCAGGCACAGTCGAATTGCGGACCGCGCAGGGCTTCCGGATTAGCGGCGCTGAGCACGCTTGCCTCGGCACCGTTCGGCCAGATCACCTTGTTCAAACTGCGCTTAAAGTCCGGACGGCGATCGGGTGGCGTCACGGCCAGCAGGCCCGACTCTCCCTCGACCATCACGTCGCGGACTTGTTCGATTGTCTCGCCGAGGAGGGCCACGCGATGCGCAGCCCCCCTAGCGAGCGGGGTTGATCCCTCAACTCGGGTTCGCACCCACTCGGCTCCGGCGCGGGTTTTACCCGCGCCGCGCCCCCCCATGATTACCCAGACTTGCCAATCGCCCGCAGGTGCGAGCTGGTGCAATGGATTGGCCCACAACTCCCAGAGCCAGGGCATCGCCGCCAGAGCGTTTTCGGAGAGATCCCCCAAAAACTCCTGCCGCTCGTCCTCACGCAGCGAGGCGAGCCAGGCGGCGTTCAATTTCTGCACGTGCTTGGTCCAGGTCGACAGGCGGTGCCTCAGGTGCATCAGGACCGGGCTTGCCGGCAAGTTTCACCTCGATGTCCAGCACCGTCTGCAGGGCCTTTTGGGTACGACGGATCAGATCGGTCACGATTCTATCTCGCGCCTCGTCCATCACCATTTCTGATTGCAGTTGGTCGATTTCGAATTCCAACTTCTTCGAAAGTGCCGCAAAGAGCCGGCGCGCAGTGGCCAGGGTGTCTCCCAGATCCCCAGTTTCACGGCGCGCTTCACCCCCGCGACCAGCATCTTGCTTGGTCGGTTCCACGTGTTCGCCTCGTTTTTTTGATTGTTGTTGCCGCTCAGAGCCTTCAGAAACTCTGCCACCGAAATACAAAAAGGTAGCCCATTCCGGCTGCCTGCATCCACACTTCTCTGAGCATTCCTTACTTCTATCTATGAGCGTTCTCGATGTCAACAACTAATCTAAAGGTTGTTTTAAAAATCTTCGCAATCACGGCTTCATTCGGATTGGCGCTGCCGTTCGATCTCGCGCCACTTGGCCACGTTCTTTAGGTGCTCCTCGAACGTGCGCGAAAACGCATGCCCCCCGGTGCCATCGGCGACGAAGAACAAAAAGTCCGTCTTAGCCGGATTTGCAACTGCCTCGATCGCCGCCTTACCAGGGTTCGAGATTGGCGTCGGCGGCAGGCCCGCGATCTGATAGGTGTTGTAGGGCGTGCGCTTGTCTAACTCGCTCTGCCTCAGACCACGGCGCAGCTTCTCTTTGCCGAGTGTCAGGCCATAGCGCACCGTCGCATCCGCTTCCAACCGGCGGCCCTGGCGCAGGCGGTTGATGAAGACCGACGCGACCTTGTCGAGCTCGCCCGCCCCGGCTTCGCTCTGCACGATCGACGCTAGGATCAGCATCTCCTCTGGCGTCTCCAGCGGCAGGTCCGGTTGGCGGTTCTCCCATGCCTGCGCGAGAATGCTCTCCTGCGCCGTCAGCATCAGGGTCAACACATCCTCGCGGCTCTGATTGCGCGAGACGAAATGGGTATCCGGGGCGACATGGCCTTCGGGCGGCGCATCCGGTGTATCGCCGGTCAGGATCTCATGGTCGTCCAACAACGCAACGACCTCGTGGCTCGAAAGCCCCTCGGGCACGGTCACCTTATAGGTCTCAGTCCGCCCCGTGATGATCAGACCCAGGATCTCCTCCATCGAGGCCTCGGGCGGGATCCGGTATTCGCCATACTTGATCTGCCGCTCCAGGCCCGAATAGCGCGTGCCCAGGCGGAAGATCATTTCGTTGTCGATTGCGCCGTTGCTGGCCAGGAGGCGTGTGGTAGTCGAAAGGTTTGCACCCTCGGGCACCTCGACCAGCACCTCGTCCTGCAGCGGACCAGGCGCGACAAACTGCTGTTTGCCGTAAGTGATCAACCCCACGAGCCCCAGGCCCACGACGATCATGATGCTGATCACATTGGCCGCGATGTTCCGCATGTTTCCTGTCCCACCGCCGACCGGCTCAGACGCGCCCGAAGATCACGCTGGCGTTCGTGCCGCCAAAGCCGAAACTGTTCGAGAGCGCCACATTGATCTCACGCTCCGTCTTCTTCAACGGGCTCAGATCGATCTCCGTCTCGACCGAGGGATCCTCCAGGTTCAGCGTCGGCGGCGCCACGTTGTCCCGGATCGCGAGGATCGAGAAGATAGCCTCGATCGCACCCGCAGCCCCCAGAAGGTGTCCGGTGGACGATTTGGTGGAGGACATGGTCACACCGCCCACCTGGTTGCCTAACAGCCGGGTGACCGCCTGCAACTCGATCTCGTCGCCGAGCGGAGTGGAGGTGCCATGGGCATTCACATAATCGATTGCGGATGGCTCCAGCCCGGCATTGCGCAACGCCGCCTTCATGGACCGAAAGCCGCCATCGCCGTCCGGGGCCGGGGCGGTGATATGATAGGCATCGCCGGACAGGCCATAGCCCAGAATCTCCGCATAGATCTTGGCGCCACGGGCCCTGGCGTGCTCGTATTCTTCCAGGACCACAACGCCCGCGCCTTCACCCATGACGAACCCGTCGCGGCCCCGGTCATATGGTCGCGAAGCGGTCTCTGGCGCATCGTTGTAACCGGTCGAAAGCGCCTTGCAGGCCGCAAATCCCGCAACCGAAAGCTCGCAGACCGGGCTTTCCGAACCGCCAGCCAGCATCACCTCGGCATCGCCGAGCCCGATTAGCCTCGCCGCATCGCCGATCGCATGCGCGCCGGTCGAGCAGGCGGTCACAACCGCATGATTCGGCCCCTTAAAGCCATACTTGATCGATACATGGCCAGAGCAAAGATTGATCAAAGCGCCAGGAATAAAGAACGGGCTGACCCTGCGATGCCCCTTCTCCTTCAGCGTCACCGCCGTTTCGCCGATGGATTCGATGCCCCCGACGCCCGAGCCGATCAGAACACCCGTGCGCTCGCGCGCTTCGTCATCCTCCGGCATCCAGCCCGCGTCCTTCACCGCCATATCGGCGGCGGTCAGGGCATAGGTGATGAACCGGTCGATCTTGCGTCGCTCCTTGGCGGGCACCCAGTCATCCGCGTTGAAACTGCCGTCGCTGCCATCCCCCAGCGGGATTTCACAGGCGATCTGGCAAGGCAGGTGACCAGCGTCGAAATAGGCGATCTGCCCAGCTCCCGATTTCCCGGCCAGGATTCGCTCCCAGGTGGTCTCCACTCCACAAGCCAGCGGCGACAGCATTCCAAGACCGGTTACGACGACGCGGCGCATTCGACCCCCTAAGACTTCTTTGCGCACCCTACATAGGCGAAAGGGGTACGCCCTTCAATTGATACACAATCGCATCCTCGAAACGCAAACGCGGCCCCCGGGGAATGTCCCGACAGCCGCGCATTCGCCCCGCGTCGCGCAGGGCCACGTCCCGATCCGATCAGGACTTTTCGGTAATGAACTTTACCGCGTCGCCAAAGGTTTGAATGCTTTCGGCGGCATCGTCGGGGATCTCGATCCCGAACTCTTCTTCGAAGGCCATGACCAACTCGACCGTGTCCAGACTGTCTGCGCCAAGATCGTCAATGAAGCTCGCGCTCTCGGTCACTTTCTCTGCTTCAACGCCAAGATGCTCGACGACGATCTTTTTCACGCGATCTGCGATGTCGCTCATGGTCTCTCCTCAGGTTTTTTGGCCGATGGGCCGGTCGTGCGGGTCAGGCGACCCGAAGCCAATTTATGATCCGCGCCCCCCATATCAACAAGTGTTGGAAAGCGCAAACGGGTTTTCTACCTCGCTCGCGAGGCGGTTCTAGGCGTGATGCCGCGCGCCCGATGCGCTCAGATCATCGCCATACCACCGTTCACATGCAGGGTCTGACCAGTGACATAGGCGGCTTCCTCCGACGCAAGGTAAACCACCGCCGAGGCGCATTCCGCCCCCGTCCCCATGCGTCCGGCAGGGATCTGAGCGAATATCTTCGATTTCTGATCCTCGGTCAGCCCATCGGTCATCGCCGTCTCGATGAAACCCGGTGCGACGCAATTCACGGTGACTTTGCGCGAGGCGATCTCGGACGCCAGCGACTTCGTCATGCCGATCATGCCGGCCTTGGACGCCGCATAGTTCCCCTGCCCCGGATTGCCCGTGACGCCGACGACCGAGGTGATGCCGATGATACGCCCCCAGCGGTTCTTCATCATGCCGCGCAGCACTGCCTTGGACAGCCGGAAGGTGGCGGTTAGATTGACGTGGATCACCTGCTCCCATTCCTCCGCGCTCATGCGCATGAAGATATTGTCGCGGGTGATGCCAGCATTGTTCACCAGAATATCCAGACCACCCATCGCCTCGGTCGCGGCCTTTGGCAAGGCATCCACCGCATCCAGATCCGACAGGTTGCAGGGTGTCACGAAAGCCCGGTCGCCCAGGGCATGCGCCAACTCCTCCAGCGGCTCGACCCGCGTGCCCGAGAGCGCGACACTGGCGCCCCTTGCATGCAACGCCCGCGCGATCTCGCCGCCGATGCCGCCCGATGCTCCGGTGACCAGGGCTTTCTTTCCTGTCAGATCAAACATGCTCGCCTCTTGTTCTCAGCCATTGCCTACGATGTCGCCGCCTGCAGCCTTGGCATCGTCGGGCGAGTTGATCGCGCGAACCGCAAGCGATTTATCGACCCGCCTGACCATGCCGCAAAGCGCCTTGCCCGCACCGATCTCCAGAATCTCCGTAACGCCCTGGCCTGCCATCCAGAGGACGGATTCGCGCCACCGCACCGATCCGGTGACCTGATCGACCAACAACGCACGGATCTCGTCGGGGTCGCTCACTGCCTCCGCGCGGACATTTGAAACCAGCGGCACTTCGGGTGAAACAATCGAGACCTCCGCCAACGCCTGCGCCATCCGCTCGGCCGCCGGGGCCATCAGCGCGCAGTGAAAGGGGGCCGAGACGGGCAGCAACAAAGCCCGTTTCGCGCCCTTGTCCTTGGCGATGTTCACCGCGCGCTCGACCGCCTCGCGATGACCGGAGACAACCACCTGACCTGGGTCGTTGTCATTCGCTGCCTGGCAGACCTTGCCGTCTGCCGCCTCGGCGGCGACGTTCATCGCGGCGTTGAAATCCAGCCCAAGCAGGGCCGCCATCGCCCCCTCGCCCACGGGCACCGCGCTCTGCATAGCTTCGCCGCGGATCCGCAGCAGGCGCGCGGTGTCCGGCACACTGATAGCATTGGCTGCGGCGAGCGCCGAATACTCGCCCAGCGAATGTCCCGCCACGAACGCCGCGAGGGTGATCGACACACCCTCCGCCTCCAGCGCCCGCATCGTTGCCAGCGAGGTCGCCATCAGGGCGGGCTGCGCATTGGCGGTCAGGGTCAGGTCGTCCTGCGACCCCTCCCAAATCAATTGGCTCAGCTTTTCGCCCAGCGCCTCATCGACCTCTTGAAACACGGATCGAGCAGCCGGATAGGCATCAGCCAAGGCTTTGCCCATGCCGACGGTCTGCGCCCCCTGTCCCGGAAAAACGAATGCGCGCATGGTTATACTTCTCCTCGATCGGCCCTTGCTGAAGTGCGCGCTGACTGCGCCAGCCCGCCCAGGTTGTCAAGGTTAGGTGTAGCAAGAGCCCGGGCGCAAGTGCACAGAGCGGCAGACGCGTCAAGCGGGAATTATCACAATTTATACAATTTGTGGCAATTGCCACATCACACCGACGGACGTTGTGCCATTGGTTTCTTAAGTCAGTGGAGGGGGACTTAAAGATGACTAAATCTCAGGACTATGGGAAGAGTGTGATGAGCTCTGGTGTGGAGCCGGCGCAGGGTCGCATGCTTATCGACACCAACGCCGAGAACGCGCTTACCATCCGGTCGGATGACAAGCGCAATATTTTGGCTGATCCACGGGGCGATCTGACCCATGGCATCGTCGAATGTCCCGCATCGGGTCTGACTTTCTAGACCCAGCGGCAATCTCCAGACCATATGGCCGCCCAGTCGGGCGGCCTTTTTTAGTGGACTTATCCGCATCGTTTTCTGCGGCTTGCATTTCCAGGCCTGCAGCTTTATACGCGCGGCTTCTCCCGAAACATGTTTCGGCGCACCACTCGTTTACGGGCAGGGAGGCATTTGTCCCCGTGTTTTGAAGCGCGCCCAGGAAAGGATTTGACCATGGCGCTCTACGAGCATGTCATGATTGCGCGTCAGGATCTCTCCAACGCGCAGGCCGAGGGGCTCATCGAGCATTTCGGCCAGGTTCTCACCGACAATGGCGGAACCATTGTGGGAACCGAATACTGGGGGCTCCGCACCCTCGCCTACAAGATCAACAAGAACCGCAAGGGCCACTACGGCTTCATGCGCACCGACAGCCCCTCCGCCGCGGTGCAGGAGATGGAGCGTCTGATGGGTCTGCATGACGATATTATGCGGGTGATGACCATCAAGGTCGACCAGCATGACGAAGGGCCCTCGGCCGTGGTCCTGGCGAAGAACTCGCGCGACGAACGAGGTGGCCGTGGTGGCCGCGACCGTGGCGACCGTCCGCCCCGCCGCGATGATCGACCGCGCGAAGATCGCGCGCCCCGTGAAGAGCGTCCTGCCGGAGGTGCAGCATAATGGCCCGCAAACCGTTTTTCCGCCGCCGCAAGTCCTGCCCCTTCTCGGGCCAGAACGCGCCGACCATCGACTATAAAGATGTGAAGCTGCTTCAGCGCTATATCTCCGAACGCGGCAAAATCGTGCCGAGCCGGATCACCGCGGTCTCGTCCAAGAAACAGCGCGAACTGGCGAAAGCCATTAAGCGCGCGCGTTTCCTGGCGCTTCTGCCCTACTCCGTTCAGTAAGGAGGACATTATGGAACTGGTTCTTCTGGAACGGGTCGAGAAGCTCGGCCAAATGGGCGACGTGGTCACCGTCAAGGACGGCTATGCCCGCAACTTCCTTCTGCCTCAGGGCAAGGCCCTGCGCGCCAACAAGGCCAACATGGCCCGGTTCGAGGCGGAGCGTGCCCAGCTCGAAGCCCAGAACCTCGAGCGCAAGGGCGAGGCCGAGAAGGTTTCGGCGAAACTCGACGGCGAGAGCTTCGTGGTGATCCGCTCGGCATCCGAGGCAGGCTCGCTCTATGGTTCGGTCACCACACGCGACGTGGCGGAGATCGTGACCGAGGGCGGCTTCACCATCGACAAACGCCAAATCAAACTCGACAAGCCGGTCAAAGAACTGGGCCTGCACCTCATGAATGTGGTCCTCCACCCGGAGGTATCGGCCGAGATCACGATCAACGTCGCCCGTTCGGTCGAGGAGGCTGAAATCCAAGCCTCTGGCAAATCGATCCAGGAACTCCGCGCCGAAGAAGATGCCGAGAGCGAATTCGATCTCGCGGAACTCTTCGACGACATCGGTTCGGCGGCGCTGGAGGATGGCGAGGAAGATGGCCCGGCACCGGTCGTCGAGGCCTCGGAAGACAGCGCCGAGGGCAACGCCGAGTCGGAAGACCCGCGCGACCGTTGAGATTACCCGGAACAAGACGATCCGACGCCGCGCAGCCCCTGCGCGGCGTCTTGCGTTTCAGGGACAGACCGGCGAATTTGACGGTCCCTCACCGATGGAACCAGGCTTCATGACTGACTTCTTCGCTGGCGCGCCCGATGCGGCGCCGTGCACCGGCTTTACAGCAAATCCCATCACGCGCGATTCGGAACGCCAGGATGCCAATAAGCTGGCAGCGGCAGTCGCCGACCCAACAGCACGGTTCCTGCTTTTCGTGGGGGCGGATCTGCGCCTGCCTGCCGTGCCGGACAGGGGCGACGTCGCAACACCCTATTTTGACATTGCCGAAGCAGAAGCACTGGGTGCTGACCCAGCGGATACCATCTTGCTCGGCCATCACAACACGATCCCCGTGCTGGCGGCCAGATTGTCCGCCCCCACGGCGCCCGATCCGCAGAACCCTGCCACCTATCGCGCCGGTCAGTATCGCGAGGCCGAAGAGGGCGTGATCGATCTGCGCTCGCTGGCCATGTTCGGAATGCTGTCAGCGGAGGATCTGGGCATTGTCGGCCATGCAGGCGGGCTGATGAACTGGCATCGCGGCCATGGGCATTGCGCCCGTTGCGGTGCCCCAACGCGGATCGAACAGGGTGGGTATCGCCGCAACTGCGACACCTGCGGACGCCACCATTTCCCGCGTACCGATCCGGTGGTGATTATGCTGGCAATCGATGGCGAAAGATGCGTGCTCGGCCGCCAACCCCGCTTCGTTACCGACATGTATTCCTGCCTGGCCGGATTTGTCGAACCGGGCGAGACCATCGAAGGCGCTGTGCGTCGCGAACTCGCCGAAGAATCGGGTCTGCAAATCGGGCGCGTGCGCTATCACTCCAGCCAGCCCTGGCCGTTCCCCCATTCTCTAATGATCGGCTGCCATGCAGAAGCGGTATCGACCGAGATCGATTTCGACCACGAAGAATTGGAAGATTGCCGGTGGTTCAGCCGCGAGGAAGCCCGTTCGATGCTAGACCGCAATCATGCCGACGGACTCTTCACGCCGCCTCCGATGGCCATCGCGCACCAGCTTCTGCGCCATTGGATCGACAACGCCTGAAGGCGAATCTGCGAGGAAGTGTTAACGCCCGCATCTAGTGCTGGCGTCCCGCTGGATTTTCCCATTCACCAACAGACTTATCCACAGCAGCCGTGGATATCGGGGAGAAACTCTCGTCAAGTGAAAGCTTGGATACCGATCTGCATCAACATTGCCTAAAGTGGCGTCAACACACGCATCAAGAACAGCGATCGCGCTCCTTGAACAGCGCGGCGGAGAGGTTGAGGAGATCGCCATGCCGGATGGCAGACCCCACGATGGCAGCCCCATGGAGGAGCAACAGCTCCAGCCCCATAACATCGAAGCGGAGCAGGCGCTGCTGGGTGCGCTTCTGCTCAACAACGAGTGCTATGACCGAATCGCTTCCATCATCCAAGCGCATCATTTCTACGACCCGGTCCATGGCCGAATCTTCGAACTGGCGGCACGCCGGATCCAGAAAAACAATCTCGCCTCGCCAGTGACCCTGAAACCATTCCTCGAGGATGACGAGGGGCTGAAAGAGCTGGGCGGCACCGACTATCTGGTGACGCTGGCCGAAGCCACGATCTCCATCGTGGCGGTCAAGGACTACGCCCGCAGCGTGCGCGATCTGGCGCTGCGCCGAGACCTGATCCGGATCGGCGAGGAGATCCAGGGCCGCGCGCACATGTTCGACCCGGATCTTGAACCCAACGATCAGATCACGGAGGCAGAGCAGGCGCTCTACACCCTCGGCGAGACCGGGAAATACGAAGGCGGGTTCCAGAATTTCTCTCGCGCAGCGACCGATGCGGTGAACATGGTGAACGCCGCCTATCAGCGTGGCGGGGGCATGGCAGGGATCTCGACCGGGCTGGCCGAGCTGGACTTCAAACTGGGTGGATTGCGCAATTCGGACCTCTTGATCCTGGCCGGGCGCCCGTCGATGGGCAAGACGTCGCTGGCCACGAACATCGCCTTCAATATCGCGAAGAAGTACCTTAAGGGCGAAAAACCCGATGGCACGACAGGCGCGGTCGAGGGCGGCGTCGTCGGCTTCTTCTCGCTCGAAATGTCCTCCGAACAGCTCGCCAACCGCATCCTGTCGGCCGAGGCCCAGATCAAAAGCCACGAGCTTCTGTCGGGCCGGATCGAGGAGAGCGACATGCGCCGCTTCATCGAGGTCGCGCGGGATCTGGAGACCATAAAGCTCTTCATCGACGACACACCGGCACTGCCGATCTCCTCGATGGCAGCACGCGCTCGTCGGCTGAAACGGACCGAGGGCTTGGATGTTCTGGTCGTCGACTACCTGCAACTGCTGCGGCCGGCATCCAACAAGGACCAGGGCCGCGTGAATGAAGTTTCCGAGATCACTCAAGGGCTTAAGGCAATTGCTAAGGAACTGGACATCCCAGTGATCGCGCTCAGCCAACTCTCGCGCGCCGTCGAGGCACGCGACGACAAGAGGCCACAACTCGCCGACTTGCGCGAATCTGGCTCTATCGAGCAGGACGCCGATGTGGTGATGTTCGTGTTCCGCGAAGAGTACTATCACGAACGGCTGAAGCCTCCGGAAGATGACCCCAAATTCCCCGAATGGCAGGAGAAGGCGCAACGGCTATTCGGCCGGGCAGAGGTCATCATCGGCAAGCAGCGCCATGGTCCCATCGGTACCGTCGATCTGCATTTCGAGGGAAAGTTCACCAAGTTCTCGGACCCTGCCCAACTGCCCGGCGCGAGAGGTCCCGACTATTCGTCGGAATTCGGCTAAAGGCGCCGCGCGCCGATGCTGACGGGCGAGTTGACCATCGATCTGGGGGCCATCCAGCGCAACTGGCGCGCGCTGGATGCACTGACCCCGCCAGAGTGCGAGACCGGCGCCGTCGTGAAAGCCGACGCCTATGGCTGCGGGATCGAGCGCGTAGGCCCCACCCTCTGGCAAGCAGGCTGCCGTTGCTTCTTCGTGGCTACCCCGGACGAAGGCGCACGCTTGCGTGGCGCAGTTGGCCCCGACGCCCGGATCAATATGCTTTCCGGCTACACCGCCGACGAGCATGCCGCCTTCGATGCGCATGACCTGCGCCCTATCCTGAACGCGCCTGAACAGGTGAGCGCCTGGATGAACGGCCCTGCCGGTCCCGCAATGCTGCAACTCGACACTGGCATGAACCGGCTGGGACTGGAGCCCGGCGAACTCGCCGAAATGGGTGCTCTGCCCGGCTGCATCAGCCACGTGATTAGCCATCTCGCCTGTGCGGATTTACCGGATCATCCGCAGAGCAATCGGCAACGCCAGACCTTCCTACAACTGACCGAGGGCCATGGAGCGAGACGCAGCCTAGCGGCGACCGCGGGCATGCTGCGCGGACCGGACTGGCAGTTCGATCTGACCCGTCCCGGAATTGGTCTCTATGGCGGTTGGCCTTACGACGACGCGGCACGCGTGGTCACGCTGGAAGTCCCGATCCTGCAGGTCCGCGATCTCGCGGAAGGCGAGACTGTCGGATACGCGGCGACCTGGACAGCGCGCCGCCCCTCGCGAATTGCCACGATCGCCGCGGGATATGCCGATGGCCTGATCCGGGCCATGGGATCGGGCGGAGCGACGGGTTTTATCCACAGCCGGCCAGCGCCCTTCGCTGGGCGGGTGTCAATGGATCTGATCACCCTGGATGTAACGGACTGCGGACAGGTTGGTGTTGGCGATCTGGTCGAGATCCTGGGACCCAATCAGACCATCGACGATTTGGCGAAGACCACGGGCACAATCGGGCATGAGATCCTGACCAGCCTCGGCTCTCGTTATCGTCGCGTCTATGTGAACTGACAAATCGCCGCTTATCCGGCCCAACGCCGCTTGGCAGCAGATCAGCGCCCGTTTATACCATGCTCCGCAATTCCGCAGATGAGGCCGCACGCGCGCCAATGAGTTTCTTCGTCAGCTTTCTCGCCTCGGTCGGGGCCGCGGTTATCGGGCTTTGTTCGGCGACCGGAAGTCTTGTTCTGTTCGCAGGCTCGGGCATCAGCCACATGGTGCGTCCACCCTTCTATCTGCCCGAGCTTGGGCGCCAGTTGATCCGGATCGGATATTTCTCGCTGCCTGTCGTTGGGCTCACCGCTTTATTTACAGGCGGCGCTTTGGCGTTGCAGATTTTCGCGGGGGGCGCGCGCTTCAATGCCGAGGCCGTGGTGCCCTCCATCGTCGCCATCGGCATGGTGAGGGAACTTGGCCCTGTATTGGGTGGCCTGATGGTGGCGGGGCGCGTTTCGGCCTCCATCGCGGCAGAACTCGGCACCATGCGGGTGACCGAGCAGATCGACGCGC
This sequence comes from Pseudomonadota bacterium, assembly GCA_039030715.1. Lineage (GTDB taxonomy): Bacteria > Pseudomonadota > Alphaproteobacteria > Rhodobacterales > Rhodobacteraceae > Thermohalobaculum. The sequence continues at coordinate 72,410 of JBCCDU010000004.1, read as the reverse complement.
TGACGACACTGTCGACCAACCCGATGAAATACCTGGTGGCGCCGCGCCTTCTGGCAGCCACCATCGCAATGCCGATCCTGGCTTTCATAGGCGATATCATCGGGATTATGGGAGGGTTCTTGGTCGGCGTGCTGCGGCTGGATTTCAACCCGGCAACTTACATCAACACGACCTATGGCTTTCTGACCACAGGCGACATCACCTCCGGCTTGATCAAGGCGGCTGTCTTTGGCTTCATCATCGCGCTGATGGGCTGCTATCAGGGCTATAACTCAGGCCGAGGCGCGCAGGGCGTAGGGCGGGCGACGACCAACGCGGTGGTGACCGCTTCGATCCTGATCCTCGCCTCGAACTACATCCTGACGGAGGCGTTGTTCCCGGCATGACCTCCAAGATCGTCATGAGCGGCGTGAAAAAATCCTTCGGATCGAAGCATGTCCTTAAGGGCGTCGATCTGGACGTGGGTCAGGCACAATCGATGGTGATTATCGGCGGCTCTGGCACCGGAAAGTCGGTTACGCTGAAATGCGTGCTGGGGATCATCAGACCCGATGCGGGTCTGATAACCGTGGATGGCGAGGATGTCGCGAAGAAGCGCGGTCGATCCCGCGAGGCACTGCTCGACAAGTTCGGCATGCTATTTCAGGGCGGTGCGCTGTTCGACTCCATGCTGGTTTGGGAAAATGTGGCTTTCCGACTGCTGCGCGGCCCGCGCAAACTGTCCAAAACCGATGCCCGCGATCTGGCGATAGAAAAGCTGCGCCGCGTGGGGCTGGAGCCGGAAACGGCCGATCTGTTCCCCGCCGAACTGTCCGGCGGCATGCAGAAGCGCGTGGGCCTGGCCCGCGCTATCGCGGCGGAGCCCGAAATCATTTTCTTCGACGAGCCGACCACGGGTCTCGACCCGATCATGGCCGATGTGATCAACGACCTGATCCGCGAGATCGTGGTGGAGATGAAGATCACCGCCATGACCATCACCCACGACATGACCAGCGTGCGCAAGATCGCCGATCAGGTGGCCATGCTGCATGAAGGCGTGGTGCAATGGAGCGGCCCGGTGGCCGAGATCGACACCACCGATAACCCATACGTGCACCAGTTCGTGAATGGCCTGGCCGAAGGGCCGATCGAGGCGATCCGGTGACCCAGCCAGGGCCCGAGGCCTATCTGTTCTTCGTCGCGTTTTTCTGTCTGGCCTTCGGGCTGATGCAAACCGTGGCGCTGTCGCAGCGCCATATCACGGGACAAGGCGGCACCCATCGTATTGTCGGTCTGACGGCCCTCCTGGCCGCGATCTTGTTCGGCGCTCTCGCGGCTTTTGGCGATGGCGCAGGATGGGGCCACCGGCTGGCCTGGCTGGTCGCTTTTGCGGTGCTGCTGGTCTCGCTGGGCCTGCTCGCCGCGTCCAGCGAGGAACGCCGGTTCGGACCGCTCAGTTCGCTCGCCCTGATCGTGGTGGGCGCGGTTCTGCTGAAGCTGGCACAAGCGATGCGCTGATCGACCTTAACGCGAATGTCCCAAAACGAGACTGTACCAACCCTCACATCCAAAGGTTGTTCGAATCGCTAAGTTCTCCCCATCGCAACGCCGAACCCAGGAGGACGACATGACCCGGATCCAGACCGCCATCCGCAAGCTAATCGACGCCGCCCTTCGGCGCGTGCCGGAGCTTTTCCCCGAATTGCCGTCCTAAGCGGCCATCTTTCGACCAGGCGCGGCGTCCCTGTCCCCCGGGGTGACCGCCGCGCCGCCAGATGCTAAACCCCTCCCGCCTGCGCGGGAGGGGACATGCCACTGCATCACATCGTCAATCTGACGCTGCTGATCGCGTATCCGGCCGCGTGGTTCTCTCCCCTCGCGACAGCGGGGGTTTTACCTTGGTTCACCGGAAACACGATTTCGGTCGCGGGCGGGGTCGTGGATCTTTGGCAGATCGATATCGCGCTCAGCCTGCTCGTGGCGCTTCTGGCCGTGGTCATCCCCTACGCCAAGACCTGTTTGCTGGTCGCAATCCATCGGGGCTGGCAGGGGCCCATCGCGCTGATCGAGATCGTCGGCAAGCTCTCGATGGCCGATGTCTTCCTGATCGCGCTTTATATCGTCGTCATGAAGGGGGTCGGCATCGGCCATGTGACGCCGGCCTGGGGGCTCTGGCTCTTTACCCTTTGCGTGCTCGCCTCGATCTGGGTTGGATGGCAGACGGCAAAATCGGCAACGAAGCCATGAGCCAGACGCTGCTGGCCATCGTCGGAGTTTTCGCGGGCATCGCGATCTGCATCGGCACACTTTACTCTCTGGCTCAGATGATGATGAGCGACGGCTGGACCCGCGCCGCCCATATCTTTGCGATCATCGCCATGACATCCGTCATGTGGTTCCTGCTGGAGCGGGACCCGGACACCGCACGCATGCTCTCCCCCCTGCTGGTCCTGGCCTGTATCGCCACCTTCTGGGTCGAGAGGCGGTGGTATCGGATCTTTCCCATATTGCAGGTGGCGTTTGCCGGACTGCTGCTGGGCGGATACGTTCAATTCTGATGGCCAGATCAAAGATCTCATATGTCTGCCGGGATTGCGGCGCCACCCACAAGAAATGGGCCGGGCAGTGTTCGGCCTGCGGTGGATGGAATACAATCGAGGAAGATGCGGGCCTGTCCGCCGCCGGACCTGCCACCAAGACGTTGGGCAAGACCAAGGGCCGCCAGGTCAAGTTGGTTGTCCTGGCGGGCGAAGAAGCACCGCCGCCCCGCGCAGGTTCGGGCCTGATCGAGCTTGACCGGGTGCTGGGCGGCGGGCTTGTAGGCGCATCGGCCATCCTGGTCGGTGGCGATCCAGGTATCGGCAAATCCACTCTGTTGTTGCAGGCCACCGCGGCCTTTGCGCGCCAGGGGCTGAAGGCCGTCTATGTGTCGGGCGAGGAAGCATCCGCCCAGGTCAGGATGCGCGCCGCCCGGCTGGGGCTGGCCGACAGCCCGGTGATGCTGGCGGCGGAAACCAATCTGCGGGATATCCTGACGACACTGGAGGCGGAGAAGCCCGATCTGGTGGTGATCGACTCGATCCAGACCATGTGGGCCGATCATGTCGAGAGCGCGCCGGGCTCGGTCGCTCAGGTTCGCGCGACAGCGCATGAACTCACCAGCTTCGCCAAACGCCGCGGCCCTGCGGTGGTCATGGTGGGCAATGTTACCAAGGACGGGCAGATCGCCGGACCCCGCGTGGTCGAGCATATGGTTGACACGGTCCTCTATTTCGAAGGCGACCGTGCGCATCAGTTTCGCATTCTGCGCGCGGTCAAGAACCGCTTTGGCCCAGCCGACGAAATAGGTGTGTTCGAAATGACCGGTCAAGGACTGGCGGAGGTCGCCAATCCCTCCGCCCTGTTCCTGGGAGAGCGGGGGGAGCCAACCTCTGGCGCCGTGGTCTTCGCGGGAATCGAGGGTACGCGCCCGGTGCTGGTGGAGTTTCAGGCGCTGGTCGCCCCCTCCCCCCTCGGCACCCCGCGCCGCCAGGTGGTCGGCTGGGACAGCGCGCGGCTGAGCATGATTCTGGCAGTGCTGGAGGCACGCTGCGGTATCTCCTTCGCTGGCCGCGACGTCTTCCTCAATGTCGCAGGTGGCTTGCGCATAAACGAACCTGCCGCCGACCTGGCCGCCGCCGCCGCGCTGCTTTCAGCCTTCAGCGGCATGGCCCTGCCTGCCGATCTGGTGCTGTTCGGGGAAATCAGCCTCTCCGGCGCCATTCGACCCGTGCCGCAGCCCGATGCCAGATTGAAAGAGGCGGAGAAGCTGGGATTTGCCAGCGCCTATGTGCCCGCGCAATCAAAGCCGGCCAGCGATCCAGCAATTGTCACAAAAGGGTGGAGCGATTTGCCAGCCTTTGTTAACAGCGTTTTCGAGGGGCTTGAAGAACATGCAGGGGGAGACTGATGCAATTCACTCTGGTTGACGGCGGTGTTGCTGTCGTCGTTTTGCTGTCAGGCATTCTGGCATATTCCCGGGGTTTGACGCGCGAGGTCTTCGCCATCGGCGGCTGGATCGCCGCCGCAGCGCTCGCCTTCTATCTGACGCCGATCGTGGAGCCACTGATGCGCGAGGCGCCATTCGTGGGCCCGTTCCTGGCAGATTCCTGCGTGATCTCTACCATCGCGGCTTTCACGCTGATCGTCGCCGGCGCGCTGCTGGTGCTTTCGGTCTTCACGCCGATATTCTCGTCCGCGGTACTGGAGAGTGCGCTTGGCCCAATTGACCGGGTGCTTGGTTTCCTGTTTGGGGTCGCGCGCGGCGTGCTGCTGGTGGCTGTGGCTTATCTGATCTACACCAATATCGCCACGGGCACCGAGGAATGGCCACCGCTCGCCAACGCCGAGAGCCGGGTTATCTTCGACGAGATCGTGGCCCGTATCAGCGCCTATCTTCCCGACGAGCTGCCCACATGGTTTACCGAGCGTGTGGATGCGCTGACCGGAAGCTGTGCGGGCGAAGGGATCACCCCCGCAACCACCGAAACCGAGGGCGACGCCGCCACAGGCAACTGATCGCGGCGCATGTACGAGCCCTCTACCTGCAACGAAGGCGGCTGATCTCCACAGGATCGTCGCCTTCGCCTATTTGACGCTGTTGCGGGGGACGCCGCTCTCGATGCGGTGATGCTCGGCTGGCTTAGCGCGGTCCTTCTGCTATCCGTTGCGATCCCGCGATTTGCCGCCACATTCCGCTTCGCATTGGATTTCCTGCTGCTGATCGTGCTGCTGTTGCAGATCGGCGGGCAGGTCGCCATTGCGCTGGGCCAGACCGCGAACGAAGCCACCACGACGTCCACGGTATTGCTGGGCTGGATGGTCCAAATCCTGATATTCGTGCTGGCCGGGCTGGTCGTGAAAAGGGCCGTTTCCTATCGCCTCCCAGGCACCTTCTCGAACCGTGCCGGGCGAATCGTGGCGCGGCCACCGAAGCAGGCTTGAGAGCTCTACGGCAATGTCACTTGCGGCCCATGGGGCCCGGCGGTCGAGCGCATCGAGGGTGAATTCGGCATCGGCATAACCCGAACCGCCCACAATCTCGGCAAGACCGACGAGGATGTGGATGGGTTCCCGCGGGCCTTCGCGATCAGCGCTTGGGTAGATGACTTCCTGCTGGATGACCTGACGTATTTCGCGGCGCTGGTCGAGGGCTGCCGGAACTGGTCCGTAAAGGGCGAGATGGTTCGCGAAGTCCAGAAACTGGACGCAGCCGGTCTCTGACGAAAAACGCGGCGGGTCGCCCCGCCGCGCTTCTGTTTCCCTGCTGTTGCGCCGATCAGGCGTCCAGCCACCAACGCTTGATGAAGTGACCGCCGTCCATTTCCCAGCCGCCGCCGAGTGCGCCATGCTGCACCCGCTGGCTCAGCCCGGCCACGTCCTGACCAAAGGCAGGGATCAGCGTGCCACCCTGGGACGAAATCAGCGCCTGAACCTCGGAATACATGACCTTGCGCTTCGCTGGGTCGAGCTCCGCACGGGCTGCGGTCACCAGTTCGTCCACGCGGGGGATATTGATCCGCGTGTCGTTCCACGGTGCGTCCGAAGTGTAGGCGATCGAGAGGATCATATCCTCGACCGGGCGCGCCCCCCAATAGCAGGCGCAGAACGGCTTTTTGTTCCAGACGTTGTTCCAGTAGCCGTCCTTCGGCTCGCGGATGATGTCCAGATTGACGCCGATCTTGGCCAGATCCGCCTGGAACAACTGGGCCGCATCCAGCGCGCCGCCGAAGGCCGTGTCCGAGACGTGATAGGGCACGGTCACCCCGTCCATCCCCGCCTTCGCCAGCATCGACTTGGCCTTGTCCAGATCGAAGTCGTTCTGCGGCACATCCGGGTCGTGATAGAGGAAGCCCGGCCCGATCGGCTGGTCGTTGCCGACAACGCCATAGCCGAACAGGATCTTATCGACAAACGCCTGACGGTCGAGCGCATGTTTCAGCGCCATCCGCAGCTCGAGGCTGTCGAAAGGCGGGGTGTTCACATGCATCGGCATGGTGAACATCAGGTTCGAAGGCACCGCCTGGATCTTGATGTTCGGGTTGCGTTTGAGCAGGTTGATGGTCGAGAGAGCGGGCCGGTTGATGACATCCACCTGGCCGGTCATCAAAGCGTTCTGACGCGCGGCGTCATCCAACACGGCCGTGATCTCGCAACTATCGACATAGCCGAAATCGTCCTGCTGCCAGGCATTCGGCGCGCGCTTCATCGAAACGCGGATGCCGGGGTCGAACTCCTCGAGGGTGTAGAGGCCGGTGCCGATTTTTGACAGGACGTCCGCCTTGCCGTCCACCGTTGGCACCATGTTCATGTGATAATCGGTCATTAGGAACGGGAAGTCGGCATTACCGCCCGAAAGGGAAACGACCACCACGTCTTTGCCGTCAGCCTGCACATCGTCGATGCCCGCGAAGACCCCCTTGGCGCCCGACTTCGAGTCTTCGCCGCGGTGGACATTGATCGAGTTGATCACATCCTCGGTGGTCAGGCTCTTGCCGTTCGAGAACTCGACGCCCGAGCGCAGCTTGAAACGCCAGGTTTTCGCGTCTGCCGAGGCTTCCCAGCTCTCTGCCAGACCCGGTTGCGCCGTGTTGTCTTGTCCGACCTCGACCAGACTGTCGCGCACCGCGCGTCCGACAACGATCATGCCGGTGGCGTTCCAGGTTGCCGGATCCAGGCTGTCGCCCGTGTTCATGTCATTCAGGCCGCACTTCATGTGGCCGCCGCGCTTAGGCGTCGCAGCTTGCGCCTGGTCCCAAAGGCCCGAGGCCGCCGAGGCCGTCAGCCCCGCTGCCGTCGCACCCACCATGAACTGGCGGCGCGTGGTCTTTGGATCGCGCAACATGCGGTCGATCAGCTTTTGGTCTTCCATGGATATCTCCCGATTGGTTGTGTTTTTTTGAGCTTCGTTTTTCTTGTACCGGCCAGCGTTTATCCGCAGGCAGGTATGGGCCCCTGATTTGCAACAAACCTAAGAGCATGCCCGTATTCGGACAAATGACCCTTGGTTGTTCTTCGGCATTCCCGCCGGTTATGTCTGTGCTCTGGTCTCACGAGGTATGACGCTATGTGTGGCCGCAGCGCCACGCAAGGGCTTTGAGGGGCCGGGCGGGCACGATCCGGTGCTATTTGGCGCAGATCCGATCATGAAGGTGTGATGACAGCCCGGGACCGTCCGCGTATAAGTCAGCGACGGTACTGGCGAGTCGCCCGAGCGGCTTCGTCAGACCTACCTGGGCGTGGAGAGCAGGCATGAGTTTCAAGGGGTGCGGCCCGAGCGGGGGCAGGTCCTGCGACGGCCTTGACGAGATGGAGCCCGCGTGGCCCCAGCATCCCTTCGACCTCCAGGACGGCGACCCTCTCGACGACAAGCTGCACGAGGAATGCGGTGTCTACGGTGTATTCGGCGCCGATCAGGCGGCAACTTACGTTGCGCTGGGCCTGCACGCCTTGCAGCATCGGGGGCAGGAGGCCGCTGGGATCTGCTCCTACGATCCCGACACGACCTTTAACACTGTGCGCCGCATTGGCTATGTCCGTGACAACTTCACCAAATCATCGGTGATGGATCTGCTGCCGGGCCGCTCGGCGATCGGGCATACACGCTACTCGACAACCGGATCCAAGGGCGCGGCCCTGCGCGATGTGCAACCGCTCTACGCGGACTTCGCGATGGGTGGCTGCGCGATTGCCCATAACGGCAATCTGACCAATGCAGGTACCCTGCGCGCGCAGCTTATCGAGCGCGGCTCGATTTTTCAGAGCCAGTCCGACACCGAATGCATCATCCATCTGATGGCGCGCTCGATCCAGAAGACCATCCCCGACCGGATGAAGGACGCGCTGCGCATGGTCGAGGGTGCGTTCTCGGTCATTGCCATGACCCGGACCAAGCTGATCGGCGTGCGCGACCCAAACGGCGTGCGCCCGCTGGTGCTGGGCCGGTTGGGCGAGGCGTGGATCCTGTCGTCGGAAACATGCGCCCTGGACATCATCGGCGCCAAATTCGAACGCGAGGTCGCCCCGGGCGAGATGGTGATCGCCTCGGAGAAAGGCCTGGAAAGCTTCTTCCCCTTCGAGGATGCCGAGCCGCGCTTCTGCATCTTCGAGCATGTCTATTTCTCACGCCCCGACAGCATGATCGACGGGCTCAGCGTCTACGAGGCGCGCGAGCGCATCGGCATGGAACTGGCCCGCGAGGCCCCAGTGGAGGCCGATCTGGTCTGCCCCGTGCCAGACAGCGGCACGCCCGCCGCGATCGGCTATTCCAAGGAAAGCGGCATCCCCTATGCGATGGGGATCATCCGCAACTCCTATACCGGGCGCACCTTTATCGAACCGACGGACGAGATCCGGGATATGGGCGTGCGGTTAAAGCTGAACGTCAACCGGGCACTGATCAAGGGCAAGCGGGTGATCCTGGTCGATGACTCCGTTGTCCGCGGCACCACCTCGCGCAAGATCAAGGATATGGTGCTGGAGGCCGGGGCCAGCGAAGTGCATTTCCGCATCGCCAGCCCGCCCACCAAATGGCCCTGCTTCTACGGCGTCGACACGCCGCGGCGCACCAAACTGATGGCAGCGATGATGACCGAGGACGAGATGCGAGAGGCGCTGGGCGTCGACAGCATCCGTTTCGTGACCATAGACGGGCTCTACCGCGCCTGCGGCCATCCGGGGGGGCGCGACACCAACCGCCCGCAATTCTGCGATGCCTGCTTCACGGGCGAGTACCCGATCGAGCCCAGCGATGCGCGCGCCAGTGGCGGGCTGGATCTCGCGGCGGAGTGATCCCTTTCCGATGACCCTATCCGGCAAGACCGTGCTTGTGACCGGTGCTTCCCGCGGCTTTGGGTTTGCCGCGGCGCGGGCGTTTGGCGAGGCGGGCGCGCATGTGATCGCGGTTGCCCGCACAGTGGGCGGGCTGGAAGAATTGGACGATGCAATCCAGACCGCTGGCGGGGCCGCAACGCTTGTCCCTCTCGACATTCAGGACAGCGACGGCCTGGCCCGAATGGGCGCGGCACTGCACGAGCGTTTCGGGGGCGTGGATATCTGGCTCCACACGGCATGCCACGCCCCGCCCCTCAGCACGTTGGAGCAGGCGGATGCCAAGGACATGGACAAGACCATCGCGATCAATATCCGGTCCTTCCAGCATCTGATCCGCGTTGTCGATCCCCTACTGCGCGCGCGCGACGGCGCCCTCGCGCTGATCGCAACCGACGACCGCACGGGGCATAAATTCTTTGGTGCTTACGCTGCCGCCAAGGCCGCGCAATCCGCTATGACCCGATCCTGGGCGGCGGAGGCGCAAAAGTGGATCACCATTGTCGAGGTGATGCCCCCCGGGATGCCCACGGCCCTGCGCGCCCGGTTCTTCCCGGGCGAAAACCGAGAGGCGCTGACCCAGTGCGATGTCGCAGCCGAAAGGTTGATGACCGCACTCGCCACCCCCACCGCGCTGATCGACCTGCGCGACGGCTAAGCGGTACTGCGCTTTCATCTCCGAGGATATCTCCAGGCGCACATGGTCCGAGGTCAGCGGCGCACCGAAGCCAACGCCGAATTGACTGCGCAACAGACTGCCGGTGGCGTGAACACCGACCCACTCACCTTCGTAGTACGGCAGGAACTGGCCCACCGGGTGCTTGCCGATATGCTCCAGCGTCACATCCAGCATGACGGAATGGGTTTGATCCTTGATGGTAAGATCACCAGTGACCCGCAGGCTCTCCGGTCCGGTCTGGACCACGGAAGTCGAGGTGAACGTGATCGTCGGATAGGTTTAGACCTCGAAGAAATCGTCCTTCTTAAGGTGGGTGTCCAGCGCCTCCACCCCGGTATCGATGCTGGCGGCGTCGATGGTGACATTGATCACGGTGGCCTCTGGCTTTTCCGGATCGAAGTCGACCGTGCCGTCGATCTTGCCCCACTCGCCCGACTGCTCGGACACCCCGGCGTGGTCATAGAAGAAGCGCACTTCGGTATGGCCGGCATCCAAGGCATAGGTCTGCGCCTGCGCGGCGAGCGGCAGGGCGGCGATCAAGGCGGCGGCGATAAGCGTTTTCATCGAGACTCTCCTCCTGTTCGCTCCACGACGGAAATCAGAACATCGCCAATCTGAAGAAACGCCCCGCCCGCGAAAGGCACTTTTGCGTGATGCAAACTACTCGGTAGTTAAGTCAGATGTATGTGACAAAGCGAACTTTCAGCGCCCTGATCAGTTTGCTGAACCTAGGCAGTTGAGCGCGGCTTCGGCCCAGCTCGCAATCTGTCGCGCGACGGCGAAGGCGTCGGCGGCACACTTACCGTTGGCGGCGACTTGTTCGGGCTGTTCGGCGATCCGTCGCGCAGCCGCAAGGCGCAGCATCGGTGCGATGGCCGGGGTATCGGCGAATGGGGCTATATCAAGCGCTGAAGTGAACCAGCTTTGATCAACCAGAACAATCGCTTCCGCAAATTCGACGGGGCGCCAATAGAGTGTGGGATCGATGATCCCGGGCGCCAATCCGGAGGCGAAAACGACGTTGCCCGTCAGATCCGCGTGAACGACCTGTCTCCGGAGAAGTGGCGGCGGGTCGGCGAGAAGCGGCGCCAACAATGCAAGGTAGTCGGCTGGATAGTCGGCGCTTACTTCGCCCCATGCGACCCGGTCCGCACGCGCCCAAGGATCGTTTCGCGACGAAAAAATTGGATCAACCGGCAACGGAGAAAGCAAGTTATGATAGGCACGTGCGGCAAGCACGATTTCGCGCGCACGTTCTGGCGCGGGCTCACCTTCGATCCAGCGCCACGCAGCCCAACCGTCAATCTCCCAGTCTCCAAGTGCATGTGGCGGCGCCACGGGACGCTGGAAGCGGCATTCTGACGTGTCACGTAGACCGAAATGCGTCTCGGCAACGTATCGCGCCTCTTCTGAACTGGGACTGGGTTTCAGAACGATATCGCCCGCACGCCACGCCACGCCCATGCCACCCGCCAGTCGGTATGCTGATTGACCACCGGCGAAACCGGCCAAGGCCCCCGGGGTAGGAGGCGCACTTGTTTGGGTGTCGGCTATCAAGTCATCCTCTTAATTGGGAAGGGCGTCGAAGGCTGCACTCAATATAGTTCGCTATTCATCATTCTGGCCGGATCGGCTGCCTCTCAACAAGGTGTAGATGGAGTTAAACCAGACAATCGCCCATCAGGTGCCTTTGTCGAAGGGGTTCTCTCCCTTGCGCAGCATCAGTCTGATTGGCACGCCTTGCAGGCCGAAATCGCGGCGTAGGCCGTTGACCAGGAAGCGGGTGTAGCTGGCGGGCAGGTCGTCTGCCCGGGCGCACATGGCGACGAAGCTGGGGGGGCGGGTCTTGACCTGGGTCATATAGCGGATCTTGATGCGCCTCCCCCCCGGCGCCGGCGGAGGGTGCTGCTCGATCTGCGCGGCCAGCCAGCGGTTCAGGACATTGGTGGTGATCCGCTGGTTCCAGATCTTGTGCTGGGTCTCGATCGCGTCCTTCAATCGGTTGAGGCCGCGCCCCGTCAGGCCCGAGAGGGTGACGAGCGGCACGCCAGCCAGTTGCGGCAGCAGCGTGTTGCAGCGCTCGCGCAACTCGCGCACCCTTTCGTTCTTGTCTTCGGCCAAGTCCCATTTGGAGACGGCGAGGACCAGCGCCCTGCCCTCCCGTTCCACCAAATCGGCGATGCGCAGGTCCTGTGTCTCGAAAGCATTCTCCTCGTCCATCAGGACCACCACGACCTCGGCAAAGCGGATCGCGCGGGTGGCGTCGGAGGTCGAAAGCCGCTCCACCTTCTCCTGCACCTTGGCGCGCTTGCGCAGACCCGCCGTATCGAAGACCTTGAAGCGCCGCCCGTCCCAGACGGTCTCCAGCCCAATGGCATCACGGGTGATCCCCGCCTCCGGCCCGGTCAGCAGGCGATCCTCACCCAGGATTGTGTTGATCAGGGTCGACTTGCCCGCATTGGGCCGACCCACCACGGCGATCTGCAGGGGGCGGTTTTCCGCCATCTCGTCGGCTTCGAGGTCGGTGTCGAACGCCTCCACCGCATCACGTTCCGCAAATCGTTCGGCAATCGGGGCGAGGGCGGCATAGAGCTCTCCCATCCCTTCGCCATGCTCCGCCGATAGACCGATGGGGTCGCCCAGACCGAGGGAATAGGCCTCGTAGATCCCATCCTCCGCCGCGCGCCCTTCGGCCTTGTTTGCCCCCAGAATCACCTCCGCTCCCTGACGGCGCAGCATCTCGGCCAGGGTTTCATCGGTCGGCGTGACGCCCGCACGCACATCGATCAGGAACAGGCAGACATCCGCCATACCGACGGCGCGTTCGGTCAGTTTGCGCATCCGGCCCTGCAGGCTTTCATCGGTGACTTCCTCCAGACCTGCCGTGTCGATCACGGTAAAACGCAGGTCCCCCAGCCGCGCTTCGCCTTCGCGCAAGTCGCGGGTGACGCCAGGCTGGTCGTCAACCAAAGCCAGACGCTTTCCAACCAAACGATTGAAAAGCGTGGATTTTCCCACGTTCGGCCGACCGACGATTGCAAGGGTAAAGCTCATCCGCCGCCTTATGCGCGGCGCAGCCTCGGAACGCAAGCAAAGCGCGTTGGTATCGGCATCCCAATCACGCGCAACACCTCGAAATCGGTCTCAATTTTCTACCGTCAGCACCGAAAACCACACGCCAAACTTGTGAATGCCCCCTTGCGCTCCGCAAAAAAGTGTCCTCTCGTGGGACATAGGGGAGCCAGCGAGGCGGATCAACAAAAGCAAAAGAGGACTCCGACCGATGCCAGGACAGCTTTTCCTTGTCGCCTATGATGGCGAAGACGGCGGTGTCGTCAGCTATGCGGCTGACCATGCCAAGACGATGGGTGCGAGCCTTCATGTGTTGCATGTGCTCGAGTGGTCACCCTATTCCTTCCTCACCCCCGAGGAGTTGGCCGAGCGCCATAAAAGGCGCACCGAAGAGCTGGCCCGCGCGAATGATATCGTAATGGCCCCAATTCTGAAGTCGCTGAACGGCACGGGGGTCGAGGTGAGCTCGGACATCCGCTACGGCAATGTGGTCGACCTGATCATCGGCACCGCCAAGGACAAGGAGGCGGACATGATCTTTGTCGGGCGCAGCGGCAATTCCCTGGCCGACCGCGTCTTCGGCAGCGTGCCCATCGGGCTGGCACAGGCCGCGCCGGTTGCCACCGTCATCGTCCCATAACGTCAGAAATCGGAGAACACCTATGTCATATCGCATGATTGCGCCGGTGCTGGCGCTCCTCTCGCTCCTCCTGCCGCGCTTCGCCGCGGCGCAGAATGGGGCACCGTCGATCGACGAACAGATCAACGCGACGGTCGGCGCCGTTACGGGCCCGTTTGTCAGCTTCATCTTTGCGCCCTTCCCGGGCACCACCTTTCCCTGGATCGTAATGTGGCTGGTGGTGGGTGCCACGGTCTTCACGATCTATTTCGGTTTCATCCAGTTCCGGGCATTCGCCCATTCTATCGCGCTGGTGAAAGGGGATTACTCCGATCCCAACGATGCGGGGGAGGTCAGCCACTTTCAGGCGCTGGCGACGGCGCTCTCGGGCACCGTGGGCCTCGGCAATATCGCGGGTGTTGCGGTCGCGGTCTCCATCGGGGGACCGGGGGCAACCTTCTGGATGATCCTGGCCGGGCTGATGGGCATGGCCTCGAAATTCACCGAATGCACGTTGGGCGTGAAATACCGCAATGAATATGCGGATGGCAGCGTCTCCGGCGGGCCGATGTACTACCTCACCAAGGGGATGGGAGAGCAAGGGCGCGGCGCCATCGGCCGGGTGCTGGCCGTGCTGTTCGCGATTTTCTGCATCCTGGGATCCTGGGGGGGCGGCAACATGTTCCAGGCGAACCAGGCCCATGCGCAGCTGGTGAATATCACCGGGGGCGAGTCCAGCTTCCTCAGCGGCAATGGCTGGATCACTGGCGTGGTCATCGCGACCATCGTCTTCATCGTGATCGTCGGTGGGATCAAGTCCATCGCCAAGGTGACAGAAAAGGTCGTGCCCTTCATGGCGCTGATCTATGTCGGCGCTGCCGTCGTCATTCTGATCATGAACGCGGATAAAATTGGCTGGGCCTTCGGGCAGATCTTCGCCGGGGCCTTCACCGATGTCGGTGTCGCGGGCGGTCTGGTCGGTGCGCTGATCCAGGGCTTCAAACGGGCCGCGTTCTCGAACGAGGCAGGTGTCGGCTCGGCTGCCATTGCCCACTCGGCCGTGCGTACCAAGGAGCCGATTACCGAGGGCTTCGTTTCGCTGTTGGAGCCGTTCATCGACACTGTGGTGATCTGCACCATGACGGCCCTGGTGATCGTGATCACCGGTGTGCTGAACACCGACCCTGAGACGGGGCGCTATCTCTGGGATGCCGAGGCTGGCCGGATTGCCACCGCGGGCGGCGTTGGCGGGGTCGAACTAACTTCCGCCGCGTTCGAGAGCAGCTTCAGCTGGTTCCCGTTCATCCTGGCGATTGCGGTCGTGTTGTTCGCCTTCTCGACCATGATCTCGTGGTCGTATTACGGCCTGAAGGCGTGGACCTATCTGTTCGGCGAAGGCAAGGTGACCGAGCTGATCTTCAAGATCCTGTTCTGCATCTTCGTCGTCATCGGGGCCGCGATGAACCTCGGTCCGGTCATCGACTTCTCGGATGCGGCTATCTTCGCCATGGCGGTGGTCAATATCATCGGCCTCTACTTCCTGATGCCGATCGTGAAGGCCGAGTTGAACAGCTATCTCGATCGGCTGAAAAGCGGAGAGATCAAACGCTACGCCCACTAGGCACGGCTGAAACAGCGGGCGGCGATGATGTGAGTCATCGCCGCCCATTTTTCAGGGCGCCAGGTGGAAGCTGGCGCTGTTTCCGCGCCAGTCCTCGATCACGCGCTGCTCCGTTTCGGCAGTGTCGAGCGCCGTGTCGACAGCGGTAGAGCTGTGATCCGGCATGACCACCATGGGCCCGGCAAGGGCCAGCGCAAGGATCGCGGCCACGATCACGTAAAGCGCTGGCGAAGCATCGCGCGGAACCTGGCGTTCGCGCAGTTCAAAGTCAGACAGTCTGGCGTGAAGCGTCATCGCGTTGTCCTCCTGTAGGGCACGGTCATGCGACCGGCAGAAGACAGATAGCGATCCTTCACTCAGAACAAAAATGAATATATAATGCCACAAACATCACGATTTATAATGTTTAGCCAAGGCAGTCCCGCATCGCCACCGCCAAGCCCCGCAATACCTGCGGGTAGAGCGCAGGCCCCGGTGTCACGCCAATCCCCAGGGGATCGAGCACACCAGCCTTCAGGCCCGCATCTGCTGCAACCAGACGCAACGCCCTGGCATCGAGCTGTGGTTCGGAGAAGACGCAGACCACACCGCCCTCGCGCACCATCTTACGCAAGGAGGCAACGCGCGCGGGCCCGGGCTGGGCCCCATCGCTGGGCGCGACAGCCCCTGCTGCCTTCAGCGCGAAACGATCCTCGAAGTAGTGATAGGCATCGTGAAAAACCAGAAATCCGCGGTCCTGCAGCGGCGAGAGCATCTCGGAGATTTCTCCCTCCAGGCTTTGCAACTCACCCATCGCATCCGCCGCGTTGGAGGCATAGAGCGCGGCATTCACCGGATCCGCTTCGGACAAAGCGGCTGCGATGATGCCCAACATCTC
Organism: Pseudomonadota bacterium; assembly: GCA_039030715.1. Classification (GTDB taxonomy): domain Bacteria; phylum Pseudomonadota; class Alphaproteobacteria; order Rhodobacterales; family Rhodobacteraceae; genus Thermohalobaculum. Next base: position 56,692 of record JBCCDU010000004.1, on the reverse strand, counting down.
GCTGCCATTGCGGGGGTCGAGCCACAGATGCGGATCCGGTGCACCATGATCGTGGCTATGATCGTGGTCGTGATCATGCCCATCCGTCTTGAACGCCGCATCTTCCCGCCGCGCCAGGGTCTCTATCTGGCCGTTGGACAAGAAAGCGACACTCCGGGCCTCGGACCCCAGGCTGCTGACCGCGCGCTTCAACCAGGGCGTCAGTTCGGGACCAATCCAAAATATCAGATCCGCCTGCGCAAGCGCCAACGCGGTCGAGGGCTTGAGAGCATGATCATGTGGCGACGTTCCAGCAGGCATCAACAGATCGGGGGCGCCCGCACCCTTCATCACCCGCGCCACCAGCGAGTGAACCGGCGCGATATCTGCGACCACACGGGGCACTTCGGCCCGTGCCGTGACGCCAACAAGTGTCAGGATAAGTGCTGCCAATGCGGTGAACTTCACGTGGCCCCCCTCGCGGATTCGTTGCGCGGCGTTGCAGATACATGTTAGAATATAACATTGCAACCGAAAGCCCCCCAATGACCAAGACCCATCCCGGCCTGGCGATGCAGGCCCATGATCATGCCGACTGCGTTGCCCGGGTCCTCGCCCAGGTCGAGGAGATCAGCGCAGGTGAGAGTCTGAACGTCACGCCGGTTCGCCGCCGGGTGCTGGAACTACTGTTGGAAAGCCATGCGGCGCTGGGTGCCTATGACATCCTCCGGCGTCTGGATGAGGACGGTCTGGGCTCGCAGCCTCCGGTCGCCTATCGCGCGCTCGATTTCCTGGTTGGTCATGGGTTCGTCCACAAGATCGAGCGCCTGAATGCGTTCGTCGCCTGTATGCATCCGGGCGAGGGCCATGACCCGGTTTTCATGATCTGCCGGAGTTGCCGGGCGGTGGCCGAAAACCACGCTGTCCCGGGCGATGGTGCGATCGGCGAAGCCGCGCGCGAGATCGGGTTCGCGGTAGAACGCGTGATGGTCGAGGTCGAAGGGCTCTGCCCCGCCTGCCAACAGGACGCCCGCCCGTGACCCTGATCGAAACCACCGATCTGGCGGTGACCCTTGGCGAGAACCGTGTCTTTCACAGCGTGGATATGGCGATCGAGCGGGGAGAGATCGTGACGATCGTCGGCCCCAACGGCTCGGGTAAATCCACCCTGTTGCGCGCAATGATCGGCGCTCAGCGTCCCAGCCATGGATCGGTCAAGCAATTGCCGGGGCTCAGGATCGGCTATGTCCCGCAACGCCTTTATGTCGATGCCACCATGCCGCTCACGGTCAACCGGTTCCTTTGCCTTCCCAAGCGTCACACGTCGGCCGAGATCGCGGCCATCCTTGCGGAGGTTGGCGTGCCAGGATTGCAGGGCCGGCAGATGCACGCCCTCTCTGGCGGTCAGTTTCAGCGGGTGCTGCTCGCCCGAGCCCTCCTGACCCGCCCCGATCTGCTGCTGCTGGACGAGCCGACGCAAGGGTTGGATCAGCCGGGCGCCGCTGCCTTCTATGCTCTGATAGAGGCGGTTCGCGCCGATCTCGACTGCGCTGTGATGATGGTCAGCCACGACCTGCACGTGGTGATGAGCGCGTCCGATCGGGTGATCTGCCTGAATGGCCATATTTGCTGTCAGGGAACGCCCAGTGTGGTTTCCTCCACGCCAGAATACCGGGCGCTCTTCGGCTACGGCACCAAGGGGGCGTTGGCGCTTTACCAACACGATCACGATCATGCCCACGATCATACCGTCAAGGCGGCCGAGTGATGCCGGAGGACTTTCTGATCCGCGCGGCTCTCGCGGGCTTTGGCGTGGCGCTGGCCGCGGGTCCGCTCGGCTGTTTTGTGGTCTGGCGGCGCATGGCGTATTTCGGCGATGCGACAGCTCATGCGGCTATTCTGGGCGTAGCCCTGGCGCTTGGCTTTTCGATTTCGATTTTCGTCGGCGTGCTCACCGTTGCTATCGTCATGGCGCTGAGCGTCTCGGCCCTGGATGGGCGCAGTTTTGCGATGGACACGCTTCTGGGGGTTGCCGCTCACGCGGCCTTGGCCCTGGGATTGGTCGCGGTCTCGCTGACCTCAGGCCCCGGCATCGACTTGGAGGCTTATCTGTTTGGCGAGATCCTTACCGTGGGCACACGCGATCTGGCGGTGATCTGGGGGGGAGCCGGGCTGGTGTTGGCCCTTCTATGCCTGCGCTGGTCGGGTCTGCTGACCGCGACGTTAAGCCCTGAGCTTGCCTTTGCCAACGGCATCGATCCCGCGCGCGAGCGCCTGATCCTAACCCTCGCCCTGGCGATTGTGGTGGCAGTTGCGTTGAAGGTGGTGGGGGCACTGCTGATCACGGCGATGTTGATCATCCCCGCAGCCACAGCACGCGCCCTGGCCCGCACGCCGGAAGCCATGGCCGTGATTGCCAGCATCGCAGGCATGGTTGCGGTTCTGGTCGGCCTGCGGGTTTCCTATCTCTGGGACACGCCCAGCGGCCCGACCATCGTGGTTGCGGCCAGCATGATGTTTGCGCTGTCGGGGTTGGCCCGGATGGCACAACGCGGCTGAGACGGGTCAGCGCAGCGCGACCAGATCGCCGTCGTCACCGAGAACATAGATGGTGTTGCCCGCAGCCACAGGGCCAGTATGCGACCCGCCGGGAATGTCGGCGATCACCTGACCCTCACCCGAAACGCCGTCGAAGGACCAGAGATTGCCCAGGCTATCGGTCACCAGCACCTTGCCCGACACGACGACCGGCCCGGAATAAGTGATCGGATCCTCCTGATCCTCCTCGTCCTCGAAAGCGGGCAGAGGCGTGCGCCAGAGGGTGGAGCCATCACGCAGACTGATCCGCGTCAGCTCCGACAGATCGCTCATCAGGAACAGCGTGTCGCCAACGGGCCAAAGCGGGCGGATCGCGCCGATGACCCGGGTCCAGACGCGGTTGCCGCTGCGCCCCTCGATCGCGACCATCCGGCCGCTCTGATTGGCGGCAAGCACGAACGGTCCGGCGATGACCGGGTCGCCGGTCAGATCGGTGATCGAGGCGCGCGCCAGGCCGCGCCGTCCGCCGGTCAGAACCGCGCTCCAGATCGGGCGACCCGATCCGATATCCACACCCAGCATCTCGCCAGAGGCATAGGGCAGCACAACGAGCCCCCCCGCCATTGCAGGACTGGCCCCGCCCAAAAGCCCGGCATCGGAGGCGATGCCCTGATGCCGCCAAAGCACGTCGCCGGAGCTTGCGCTGAGCGCGAAGCTCTGATTGTCGCGCGTGACCGCGACGATCACGCCGTTGGCCACGCTGGGCGGCGCGCGGAACGGCGCGTTAAAGCGCTTGCGCCAGATAATCTCGCCATCGGTGATGTTCAAAGCCAGCACTTCACCGAACCCGGTGGTCGCGAAGACGGCGTTGCCTTCGGCTGCCAGACCGCCGCCGAAACCTTCGTCGCCATCCTCGCCCTCGGGCGACAGATCGGTGCGCCAGCGGTCTGCGCCGGAGGCTGCGTCGAATGCGCTCAACCGCGCCTCCGCATCCAGGACAAGCACCGCACCGCCGGCCACGATGGGAGGTGAGGTGATCCAGCTTTCGTCGCTGTTGCCGGTCCCCGCATCGACGCGCCAGACGATCTGAGGGTTGGCCGGGCCCGCGATATTGCCGCTGTTATGGGCCGCCCGGCCATTGGTCTGCGTCCATTCAGATAGCGCAACGGGGGCCGAAAGCGGTGCGCGGATCGTCTGACGCGCGGCGCTTTCACGGTCCTGCTCGCGCAGCTTGATGCGCTCGCCCTCCAACCGGTCGTCCTCGTCAAACAGGCCACAACCGGCCAATGTCAATGCCGCCACCAGCAGCGAAGTCGCACGCATCCCGGTCAAGAAACCGCCCATCACCTGCTCCACTCGCTCATTCGGATACACTGCCACCGCTGGCCTGCAGCAACTCGCGAAGCCGAAGGTCCAGGCCGCCGGGACGCGTCGGATCGTCCAGGATTTCGCGCATCAGGGCATGGGCCGCGTCGGTCTCGCCCTGGTTCAGCATCAGACCGGCTTTCAACTCCATCGCCAACAGGCGATACGGGCGGTCGGTCCCGGTCAGGGGTTCGATGGCTGCGAGCACCTCCGCCGCATCGCCGGCCACCGCCTGAAGCCGGGCCGCGCGCAGCGCCGCCAGATCGCGATAGGCGATGGATGCTTCCGGATTTTCCGAAACCGCAAGATAGGTCGCGATCGCCGCCTCGGTATCTCCAGACCCGAACTGCGCCTCGGCCAGGCGCAATTCGGCCAGGATCGCAGGCGGGCCGGACAGTACGCTCCGCGCCTCGGTCGCCGCTTCGGGATCGATCAGATCCGCGCTCAGCAGAATGCGGCCGATCTCCTCCGCCGCCGCGCGATCCTGTGCCTTTTGCCAATCCCAGGCCGCGACGCCCCCGACAATCGCCAAGATCAGGGCCGCAATCCACGGCCCCCATTTCTTGAGCTGCCGGTTCATCCGGTCGCGCTCGACCTCTTCGGTCACCTCGCGAATAAAACTGTCGCTCTCGCTCACCCGCCGCCTCCGTTCGTTTCGGCGCGCACCATATTGCCGAAGCGGCGCGGGGGGAAGCGCTAATCACACTCCCCTGAACCGCCGGTCAGCCCAAGCCCAAGCGGCCCATAACCTGCCCGCTCGACACCACCGTCGCGAACTCTTCGTGGAGATTGGAGAGCGTGAGCGAAAGCACATCTTCCGGCGCATGGCTGCGGCCATCCGGGCCCGTCGCGTCATAGGCCCAGACCGCGTCAGCGACGAGATAGGCGTCAAAACCTAGATTACCCGCCATCCGAGTTGTCGTCTCCACACAGTGATTGGCCGTCGCGCCGCAAATCACCAGATGCGAGATCCCATCACGGCGCAGATCCGCCTCCAACGTCGTGCCGATGAAGCCGCTATTGACATGCTTGACATAGATCGCCTCGCCCGGTGCTGGCGCGGCGCAGGGTTGAACCTCGCCCCCCTCTGCACCCAGCTTGAAGGCCGAGTCCGGGTCGGTCGAGTCGTGGTGGATGTGGATCACCTGCCCACCCGCCTCGCGAAAAGCCTTGATCAGGTGGGCAATCGCCTCCTCCGCCCCGCGCGTCGTGCGCGCCGCGCCTTTGGCGTCACGCAGGACGAAGGCCATCTGAACATCCACAACCAGCAGCGCGGTCTCGGCCAGATTCATTTTTCTTCCCTCCCCGAATTCACATCCCGGGGCCAGCGGGGCACCAGCAGCCATAGCGCGGCCATGCCCAGGGCCGGCGCCAGAATGCCCAGTAGGTTGAATATGTCCCAACCATAACGCCCAACCTCGTAGGCGAAAATGCCGTACCAAAAAAGCAGACTAAGAAGCAGACAGAGCCCGCTCAGCGTCCGGTACTTGCGGGCCAGACGACGCGCTTCCTTGGATACGTTTTCGATGGGCAGGCCATACAGAAAGACCCGCGCCTCGATCAATTCGCGCCGCAGCACCTGGCGCCGATCGCCCCAGCCGGTGCGCGCTCCGACCAGAGGCCAGTCCCAATGGGCCAGCAGGGCCGGGTCGTGGCGCTCCATCTCCATCGCAAGCCGACCGAACAGACGACGCATTTGCACGCCCAACTCGATCACTGCGAGCACCAGAAAGACAAAGACCGCGACAACGCCAAAGGCCAGATGCAGGTCCAGATCAAGCGGCAGATAGACGTCCGGATACACTGCCTACTTCTTCTTGTAGGTGTGTTCCTCCGCCGGGAAGGTACGGGCGCGCACTTCATCGGCATACTGCTGGACCGCGGCGGTCATCATCTCCTCCATCGTGCCATAGCGTTTGACGAAGGTGGGCACGCGCGGCAGCAATCCGACCATGTCCTCGAAAACCAGGATCTGCCCGTCACAGCCGGCGGAGGCACCGATGCCGATGGTTGGAATACTCACAGCTGCGGTAATCTTGTCCGCCAGCGGGGCGGCAACCCCCTCCACCACGACTGAGAAGGCACCGGCTTCCTCCACCGCCTTGGCATCGGCGATCACCGCATCCCATTTGTCCTCGTCGCGGATCGCCTTGAAGCCTCCCGCCGTGTTCATCGCCTGGGGCATCAGGCCGATATGCGCCATAACCGGGATCCCACGGCTGGCGAGATAGCGGATGGTGGGCGCCATCTCGACCCCGCCCTCCAGCTTCACGGCGTGGCAGCCGGTTTCCTTCACGACACGCGAGGCGTTGCGGAACGCGACCTCGTTGGATTCCTCGAAACTGCCGAAGGGCATATCGACCACGACCAGCGCCTTTTCCGCCCCGCGTACCACCGCCTGGCCGTGCATAATCATATGCTCCAGCGTCACCCCCAGCGTGTTGGGCATGCCGTGGATCACCATGCCCAGACTGTCTCCAACCAGCAGCAGATCGCAGACCTGCTCGCAGATATGCGCCACATGGGCGGTATAGGAGGTCAGACAGACCAAAGGATCGCCGCCCTTGCGCGCCATGAAATCCGGCACTGTCATGCGTCTGCGTGGCCTTGTATCGGGGTCGGTGATCGCGGCCTTCTTGGAGATGGTCGAGCGTGTGGACATCAGGGTCCTCCCTTTTACGTTGGCGGTAGCGCGATTCGCCTGCGGATCGCAAGCGAGCGCACCGCTTGCACACCGCGCATAGCAACGTTGCGTCAACCTTTGTTGACGACAGGAAACTGCTATATTGTAACGTGGAACTCCGAATGGATCAGAGGGATCAGGACGTCTCATGCGCTTCGGCCCGCTACTGCTTGCACTCGCGCTCGTCTCGGCGCTCGCATATTGGTTTCTGTTGCGCGATCCGGCGCAAGTCGCCGCGTTGAACGCGCGAATATCTGGCGCGGAAGATACTGAAATATCTCAGGAAATCGAACCTGAACCAGTCGAGCCCCTGCGACCCGTTCCTGTTATGGTGCTGGAGACCGAGGCACAGCAAGCCGCCGCCGAACTGGTGGTTCGGGGCCGGACCGAGGCCAACCGCACCGTGCATGTGCCCGCCGAAACAACCGGAATCGTTATCTCGCAACCGCTCCGTCGGGGCTCGGAAGTCACCGCTGGACAGCTCCTTTGCGAGCTTTCGGCGGGTACGCGCGCTGCACAATTGCGCGAGGCCGAGGCGCAACTGGCCCGTGCGGAGGCCGATTTTCAGGCCGCGGACCGCCTCAGCGAACGCGGTTTCGGGGCCGAGACAACGCGCATCGCCCGCTCCGCAGATCTGCGCGCGGCCCAGGCCGCCGTGGACCTGGTGAAATGGGATATCCAGAAGCTGCAGATCCGAGCGCCCTTCGACGGCATCCTCGAAACCGATACGGCAGAGCTGGGCGCCCGTCTGGCTCCGGGCGCAACCTGCGCGACCGTGATCGACCTGCATGTCGTCAAGGCAACCGGCTATGTCGGCGAACAGAGCATCGACCAGATCGAAGTGGGCGGCGACGCCAAAGCCCGGCTGATTAACGGGATGGAGACCCAGGGAGAGATCACCTTCATCAGCCGCATGGCCGACGAAGACACCCGCACGTATCTGATCGAAGTCACACTGGCCAATCCAGAGGCACGCCTGCGCGACGGTATGACAGCCGAAATCATGGTAGATCTGCCGGCACGCACCGCGCATCTCATCCCGCAATCCGCGCTGACCCTCGACGATCAAGGTCGCGTGGGCCTGCGTATTGCCGAAGGAACGAAAGCGCGCTTCCTCCCGGTCACCATTCTGCGCGATGACCCAACGGGGGTCTGGGTCTCGGGCCTGCCCGAGCGCGCCGAGGTCATCGTTGTTGGGCAAGAGTTCGTCCGCGACGGTCGCGAAATCGAGCCCGTACGGATCAGTTGGGACGATCTGGGATGACTGGCATAATCGACTGGTGCAGCGAACGGGCCCGCATGGTGCTGGCCTTCGTTGTAATTTCGGTCGCCGCAGGGATCATAAGCTATATCTCGCTGCCCAAGGAGGGCGCGCCGAATATCGATATCCCGGTCCTCTATATCTCGGTGCCGCTGCCCGGGATTTCCGCTATCGATGCCGAACGCCTGATCGTCAAACCGCTCGAGACCGAAATGCGCGGTATCGAGGGACTCGAGGAGATGACCGGCATCGCGACCGAGAACCACGCCTCGATCCTGCTGGAATTTGATTTCGGCTGGGACAAACAGGCGGTTCTGGCCGATGTGCGCGACAAGCTGGATCAGGCCGAAGCTGAATTCCCGGAAGACGCCGAAGAAGCCACGATATTCGAGGTCAATCTCAGCGAGTTCCCTGTTGTGACGATCTCGCTGTCGGGCGAAGCGCCGGAGCGAACCCTGACCAAACTCGCCAAGGACATGCAGCGCGCGCTCGAAGCAGTGCCGAGTGTTCTCGAGGTCTCGCTCGAAGGCCATCGCGACGAGATGATCGAGGTCGAAATCGACCCGCTTCGGCTGGAAAGCTACAACGTCACCACGACCGAATTGCTGAACGTGATCGACCGAAACAACATCCTGGTCGCAGCGGGCGCGGTCGAAAACGGGACTGCGGAATTCTCGGTCTCGGTGCCAGGCGCCTTCGAGACGGTCGAGGATGTCCATGGTCTGCCAATCAAGATCAGCGGTGACCGTATCGTGCGCCTGTCGGATGTTGCGGATATCCGCCGCACCTTCGAGGATCCGGAGGGCCGTGCGAGATACAATGGTGAGAAGTCGATCTCGCTCCAGATCTCGAAGCGGATCGGCGAGAATATCATCGACACCGTCACCGCAGTGCGGGCGGTTGTGGCGGAGGAAACCGCGAAGTGGCCCCAGCCTCTGCGCGACGCCGTTGCCCTGGACATCGCCATGGACGAGAGCCGCGAAGTGGTCGATATGATCGGGCAGCTCGAAAGCTCCGTCATGACCGCAGTGATCCTTGTGATGCTGGTCGTACTTGCCTCGCTCGGCTTCCGCTCGTCTCTGCTGGTTGGGATTGCCGTGCCCTGCTCCTTCCTGCTCAGCTTCGGGCTGATGGGTGCCTTGGGCATGACGGTCAGCAACATGACCATGTTCGGGCTGATCCTGGCCGTGGGGATGCTGGTCGATGGCGCCATTGTGGTGGTCGAATATGCCGACAAGCGGATCAAGGAGGGCGAAGGCCCGATGAAGGCCTATACGGCCGCCGCCAAGCGGATGTTTTGGCCGATCACCGCATCCACGGCGACAACGCTCTGCGCCTTCCTGCCGATGATTTTCTGGCCTGGTATGCCGGGAGAGTTTATGGGGCAGTTGCCGGTTACTTTGATCTTCGTGCTCAGCGCCTCGCTGATCGTGGCGCTGATCTTTCTACCCGTCCTCGGCGGGATTGCCGGGCGGATCACGCGCCTGGGCGACACCTGGGTCAGCGCCCTCCGCGAGGCGTCGCTGCGCACGAAAATGTTGATCATCGCGACCTTTGCAGTGGTCGGCGTGGTCTGGATCTCGCTCATCAGTCAGACACCCCAGGCCCCGATGGCATTCCTGGCGCCTGCCTTGCTGCTGCTGGTTATCTGGCTCGCCTTTGGACCGCGCAAGCGCAAACAGCGCGACGGGCTCTATCGCCGCTCGACCTTTGGCCACCTCGTCAGCCTCATCGTGAAAAACCCGGTCGGCCCGGTCGTGGCGCTGATCGTCGCCATCGTCTCGGTCGCGGGGGTGATGAGCTACTATGGCAAGAACCAGAACGGTACGGAATTCTTCGTCGAGACCGATCCGACTCGTGTGATCGTCTATGTCCGGGCGCGCGGCAACAACAGCCTGGAGGAACGCGATCGACTGGTCCGCATGGTCGAGGAGAGGGTGCTGAACGTACCCGGCATCGCCTCGACCTTCGCTTTCTCTGGCGAGGGTGGGCTGACCACCGGCGGCACCGGTGGCCCGCGCGATGCCATCGGCCAGTTGCAATTCGAACTGGTGAACTGGCGCAAACGCGGCCCGGGCGAGGAGATCGTCGACCAGGTCCGCGCCCAGATCGCAGACCTGCCCGGTATAAAGACCGAGGTTTTCATTCAGGAGGACGGGCCGCAGCAGGGCAAACCGATCCAGCTCGAGATCCGCTCCAACACCTGGGAGGAGCTGCTGGAGTCCGCCGCAATCGCCCGCGCGCGCTTCGAGAACACCGAGGGGCTGGTCGAGATCGACGACACCCGCCCCCTGCCCGGCATCGAATGGCAGATCACCGTGGATCGCGCGACCGCCGGTCGCTATGGGGCCGATATCGCCACGGTAGGCCCGATGGTGCAATTCGTGACGCGGGGCGCCACGCTCGACACCTATCGTCCGGACGATCTGGATGAGGAAATCGACATCCGCGCCAGGTTCCCGCGGGAAGACCGCAACCTTTCCACGCTGGACGAGCTGCGCATCTCCACCGATCGCGGTCTGGTACCGCTCGCCAATTTCATCACCCGCAAGCCGGTACCCAAACTGGCCGAGATCAGCCGCCGCGATACCGAGCGCTATTTCCTAATCCGGGCGGAGGTCGATGCCAACACATCGGAAAACGAGAAAATTGCAGAGTTGCAGGCCTGGGTGGAGGAGGAACAACCCTTCCCCACCAGCGTCTCCGCGCGCTTCGTCGGCGATTGGGAGGAACAGCAGGAAAGCCAGGCCTTCCTGACCAAAGCCTTCGCCGGAGCGCTGGGGCTGATGTTCGTGATCCTCCTGGCGCAGTTCAACTCGGTCTACAACGCCGTGCTGGTCCTCTCCGCCGTGGTGATGTCGGTTGCTGGCGTGCTGATCGGGATGCTGGTCATGGATCAGAAGTTCTCGATTATCATGACCGGCACAGGCATCGTCGCGCTGGCCGGCATTGTGGTGAACAACAACATCGTGCTGATCGACACGTTCCAGGAATTCGCAAAACGCATGGACAGACTGGAAGCGATCGTGCGCACGGCGGAGGCGCGGATTCGTCCGGTCCTTCTGACCACGATCACCACGATGGCGGGCCTGACCCCGATGATGTTCGCGATGAGCCTGGACTTCGCCAACGGTCAGATCTCCTTCGGCGCACCCACCGCACTCTGGTGGACTCAGCTTGCAACAGCCGTTGTCTGGGGGCTGGGCGTCGCCACACTGCTCACCCTGCTGGTCACACCAGCTGCACTGGCGATCCGCGAATGGGCAACGCTTGGCTGCTATGCATCGGTCCGAATGATCGCCGCGACGATGACCGGCACCAGCCCCTACTGGCGCGACCGCCGCCTCACGCGCGCCCTGCGCAAGGCCTCCCCGGGGACAACGCTGATCTGGGACGAAGGTCCAGAACCGCAAACGCTGCTGCGCGCCGCAGAATAGAGCGCTCCATAACCGTCAGCGCCCCCCCTCGCAGATCGGTTCTTCCGATCTGCGAGGGCATGTCGCATCGCCCCGCGCTCTTCGCGGGGCGATTCCGTTTAGGTCGCCTCGGCTGCGACAGGCGCCTCGTCAGCCTCCTGGCGCGCCCACATCCCAGCGTATCGCCCGCGTTTGGCCAGCAACGCCCCATGGGTCCCGCGCTCGACCACGCGCCCTGCCTCCAGCACGATGATCTGATCCGCGTCCACCACGGTCGACAGCCTGTGCGCCACCATCAGAACCGTGCGCCCCTCGCCCAGCCGGCGCAGCTCCGCCTGAATCTCGCGTTCGGTCCCGGTGTCCAGAGCCGAGGTCGCCTCATCCAGCACCAGGATCGCGGGATCCTTGAGGACCGTGCGGGCAATCGCGACCCGCTGCTTCTCGCCGCCGGACAGCTTCAGCCCGCGTTCGCCAACCAGCGTCTCATATCCTTCCGGCAGCGCCGCGATGAAGTCGTGGATCCGCGCGGCCTTCGCCGCCGCCTCGATCTCCTCCCGGCTGGAACCGGCGCGTCCGTATCCAATATTGTAGCCAATCGTGTCGTTGAACAGCACCGTATCCTGAGGCACCACGCCGATCTGCAGTCGCAACGACGCCTGGGTCACATCCCGCACGTCCTGACCGTCGATTTCCACCGCACCACTGCTCGCATCGTAGAACCGAAAGAGCAGCCGCGCGATGGTCGACTTGCCAGCGCCGGAGGGCCCGACCACCGCCAGCGTGCCCCCACCCGCAACGTCGAAGTCCACATCGCGCAGGATCGCGCGCGCGCCCTCCTCCGCGCCGCCATAGGCGAAATCCACATTCCGAAAGGTCACCCGCCCCGGGCCAACCTGCAGCCCGGGCGCGCCCGGGCGGTCCGTTACTTCCGGCGCCTGATCGGTCAATTCGTACATCTCGCGCATATCCACCAGGCTCTGCCGGATCTCGCGATAGACGGTGCCGAGGAAATTCAGCGGTACGGTGATCTGGATCATGAAGGCATTGACCATGACGAAGGACCCCACCGTCAGCGTGCCCGCAGCCACCTCCAGCGCGGTCATCACCATCACCGCAACCATCGCCACCGCAATGATCACAGCCTGCCCCGAGTTCAGGAGCGCGAGCGAGGATTGCGTACGGATCGCCGCCGACTGATAGAGCGCCATCGCCCGGTCGTAACGGTCGGACTCGCGCCCATCGGCATCGAAATACTTCACGGTTTCATAGTTCAGGAGGCTGTCCACCGCCTTCTGATGGGCGTCCTGATCCTCCTTGTTCATCTCGATTCGGATCTTCACGCGCCATTCGGTGATCCGGAAAGTGAAGATCACATAGGCCACGATCGTGACGACCAAGACAGCGAAGTAGCTCCACCCGAACTCGACCCAGAAGATCGCCGCGACGATCATCAACTCGAACATCAGGGGCACGATGTTAAACACCAGAAACCGCAGCAGAAAATCGATCGCCTTGACGCCCCGGTCGATGATCCGGCTGAGCGCGCCGGTCTTGCGCCCAATATGGTAGCCGAGCGAAAGCGCGTGGACATGGCGGAAGGTGCGCAGCGCCAACCCGCGCAGCGCATGCTGACCCACCGGCGCAAAGACATAGTCGCGCAACTGTTGCAGTACCGTGCCCGACAGGCGCGCGACACCGTAAGCCACAACCATCAGGATCGCGGCCGAGATACCGGCCGCGGTTTCATTCAACCCGTCCACCGCCTCGCGATAGGCGAAGGGCATCAGAAGTGTCGCACCCTTGGCAAGGACCAGCAGAACCAGGGCGATGACCACCCGTGTTTGCAGATCGCGCCTGTCCTTTGGCCAGAGATCGGGCAGTGCGCGGGTCAGAATCGAGATATCTGGCGTGCCCCCGGTCGAGGGCCGCCGCCGGGTTCGGCGCATTGACGCTCCTTCGGGGCGAGTGTCTTACTGGCTGTCGACCAGTTCGGGCACGGTGAAAACCTGCCCAGGATATATGAGATCTGGGTCGCGGATCAAATCCGAGTTTGCGGAAAAAATCAGCGAGTAGCGGATGCCTTCGCCATAATAGTTCTCGGCAATCCGCCAGAGATAATCGCCCTTGGCAATCTTCACTTGGCGCTCCGAGAGGGTCTTTGGCCCACTCTCGGCCTCATAACTGAAGGGCGTCTCGATCCGGCTCACCACATCCCCTGCGGCGTCCACCTCGTCAAAGCGCAGCAACTGTGCCGTGCGCGCCGCGGCGACACCGATGACAGCCCGCCATTGGCCGGCGGGGATCACGATGGCCTCGCCGTTCAGTTCGGCATTCACATAGACCCGGATGGTATTCCCCGGCACCGCGCGGCCCAACAGGTTGAGGTCCCCGCCCGCGCTGTAGGAGATGCGGTCCAGCCTGACCCCTTCCACCGATGTCTCGGCAGGTTGCAACAGCGCCAAACCTTCGCTCCCCGGCTGGACCAGCAGAGGCGCATCGCCCTGCTCCGCGCCCGGCAGCAGGATTACCGTATCGCTGGCCCCGGCGATTTGATCGGCGGCGCTGCCTTCGCCCGCTTCGGTGGAAACCTGTCCCGCCACCGTATCCGGCGCCGGTAGATCACCGGCCACAGCCCCGGGGTTGAGATTTTCCGGCGGCTCCAGCGTCTGGGTTTCGCCTGTTACCGGTGTTGTCGTCAGCGCGACCTCTGACTGATCCCCCGGCGTTTCGGGGGCGCCCGCAGCATTCTGGTTCGTCGTAGCCCCAGGTTCTGGTGCATCTTCATCCCCGATGATCGCGCCTGTCGCGGCAGCCGCCACCGCAGTCTCATCGCTCTCTACCCCAGCGGCACGTAGGACAAGCTGCCGAGCAGACCTATTCTTGGCAATCTTGAAAAGGCTGACGAAGTTGCCGGAGGCATCGGCGGTCTCAGTCGCCACGATCTCTCCGTCCACCAAGATTTCCACGGCGGCACCCGGTGTGGCACGCCCGGCGACGACAGCCTGACCTTCCGGGTCGACACGTACCACGTCGAATTTCGGGGCGATCGCAGCGTCCGCCTGTTCGGTTACAGCTTCAACCTCGACCGTTTCGGAAGACGTTGCCGTCTCTTCTGGCGGCGTTTCTTCAACCACCGGCTCGGGTGCTAGAGCATTTACCGCCGTCTCCGGCACCGTATCTCCGGTCTCAGCGGATTGGGCAGTTTGTTGCGGATCCTCCGCCTCGCCCTGCTTGCCGAACTGCCAATATGCGAGCAATGCAACGCCAAGCGCGGCCAATCCGGCAATCGCAATTGCGCTTCGTTTCATTCTCGGTCACCCTGTCGCAGCTCTCGCGGCACCCTACCCCATGAAATCAACGGGGTGTAGTCAATCCTTCACACATCCAACCCGGAGATCGTGATGTCCGAACCCAGCCCGATATTGAAGATCTGCCTGTTCTGCGGCTCACGCCCAGGCAAACGGGCGATTTTTGGCGAGACGGCACGCGCGTTGGGCGGCGCACTGGCCAAGGCGGGATTTGGGTTGGTCTATGGCGCCGGCGACCTGGGCCTGATGGGCGAAACGGCCCGCGCCGCCAAAGCGGCGGGCGGCCATGTCACCGGTTTCATACCGCGTCATCTGCTGGAGATGGAGGTTGGCAACCCAGGCATCGACGCCCTGATCGTGACCGAGACGATGCATGAACGCAAAAAGCTGATGTTCGGCAATTCCGACGCCGTTGTCGCCCTGCCGGGAGGCCCCGGCACCCTGGACGAGTTGATCGAAGTGCTTACCTGGCGCCAGATCGGCCTGCATACCCGCCCGGTCGTCCTGGTCAGTCCGGAGGGATATTGGAACCCGTTCCTCGCGCTGATCGATCATCTGGTGGAGGAGGCATTCGTCCACCCCTCCTTCCGCAGTTTCATGCGGGTGGTGGAGACGCCGGACGAAGCCGTGAGCATCCTGCAGGAAGCGTTGCAAGATTAGCGGCGGGCCCGGATCGGGCCCGCGGCTTTCCGTTCGGGATATCTCAGCTCATACGGCCCGCGACATTCTCCCAATTCACCAGGTTATCCAGGAAATTGGTCAGGTAGGCCGGGCGCTTGTTGCGGAAATCGATATAGTAGGAATGCTCCCACACATCGCAGCCCAAGAGCGCCGTTTGATCGAAGCAGAGCGGGTTGACCCCGTTCTCGGTCTTGGTCACGGCCAGCGAGCCGTCGGATTTCTGCACAAGCCACGCCCAGCCCGAACCGAACTGCCCCGCCCCTGCCGCCGAGAACTGCGACTTGAACTCATCGACCGAGCCGAACGCCTCGGTCAGTGCCTTCTCCAGGCTGCCGGGCATGCCGGTTGGGCCCATCATTTCCCAGAACTGGTTGTGGTTCCACATCTGCGAGGCGTTGTTGAAGAGGCCCGATTGCGCGACCGCACCGGCCTCGTAGGTCGCCTTGACGATCTCCTCCAGGCTCTTGCCCTCGTGACCCGAGCCCTCCAGCAGTTTGGCGCCGTTATCGGCATAGGCCTTGTGGTGCAGGTCGTGGTGGTATTCCAGTGTCTCCTTGCTCATGTCGTGAGCGGCCAGCGCATCAGGCGCAGAGGGAAGGTCGGGAAGGTCGAATGCCATAATAGCCCTCTTTCTGTCGGGTGATCTTGTCGGGGAGGCCCCCGCCGCGTGCAATATATCGCGTTCGGCGCAGGGTGAAAGGGGTGGTGACGCCCTGACATCGCTTGGCACGACAATTGCCTGCCCGACTAACGCGGCCCGCACGCATAGCGTTCCAGGGTTGGATGTCCTCGACTGACCGGATGTGGCGCCAGGCCTCGGGTGTTAAAGTCCCGGCGACCTCAGACTGCGAGGGCGACCACCGCGACGCGACGATCCTCCGCCAGCAGAACATTGTAGGTACGGCAGGCCGAGGGGGTCGACATGATCTCGACCCCAATGCCGACGGCTTCCAGCGGGGCGCGCAGATCGGGGGCCAGCGGCGCAATCTCGGCGCCCATGCCGATCAACAGCACATCCAGATCGCCATGCGCGGCCAGAACCGGTGCCAAACCCTCCGCCGATAGACCGGAAAACCGCGAAGCGCCGGAGGGAAGCATGAGCAGATCGCCCTCGTGCCAAACCTCCGCTACCCGAAACCCACCGGGGCCATAGCCATCGATCGGGGGTTGCTGCCCCTCGAAATCGATCTCGTTCAGGCGCATGGTTCAGACCTGAGCGCCGTCGGCACGGACGTTGGCGCGGACCTCTTCGGCCGTCTTCCAGTCGCGCTTGACGCCCAGCCACGAAAGTGCCGCCGCCGCGATGAAGACCGAGGAATAGGTGCCGACCACAACGCCCCACATCATCGCGAACGTGAAACCCTTGATCACCGCCGGGCCCAGCAGATACATCGCGCCCAGTGCGATCAGGGTCGTGACCGAGGTCATCACGGTCCGCGACAGCGTCTCGTTGATGGACAGGTTCAACAGTTCCGGCAGCGAAAGCTTCTTGTATTTGCGCAGGTTCTCGCGCACCCGGTCGAAGACCACCACAGTATCGTTCAGCGAGTACCCAACTATGGTCAGGATCGCCGCGATGATCGCCAGGTTGAACTCGATCCCCGTGATCGCAAAGACCCCGATAGTCAGCGCGACATCGTGGATCAGGGCAATCACGGCGCCGAGGCCGAACTGCCACTCGAACCGCAACCAGATGTAGAACAACACCGCCGCGACCGCCAGCGCGACAGCGATGATGCCCGCCTGCAGCAACTCGCCGGAGACCTTGGCCCCCACAGCGTCGGTCGCCAGGTATTCGATGCTCTCGAAACGTTCGCTGAGCGTGTCCTTGACCAGCTTTATCGTCTCGTTCTGCGCAGCGGGGTCGCTGCCCTGCTGCTCGATCCGGATCATCACCGCGTTCTGGCTCTCGCCGGAAATCTCCTCGGCCGTGGAGGAAATCTCGGTCACCGCGATATCCCCCAGGTCCAGACCATCCAGGACCGAGCGATACTCGCCCGTATCCACCGCCTCCGCCGTCTTGGCCATGATCATCGTGCCGCCACGGAAATCGATGCCGAAGTTCAGCCCCAGCGTCGAGGCCAGCGCAATTGAGGCGACGACCATCACCATCGACCCGATCACCGGCAGGCGGCGCACGCTCATGAAGTCGATCTTGGTAACCTCGGGCACCAGCCGGATCTTGGCGACCTTCAATTCCTTGGGTCTAGCGCGGTCGAGCCAGGTGACGACCATCAGGCGCGTCACCAGGACGGCAGTGAATACCGAGGTCAAGATCCCTATTCCGAGTGTCACCGCAAAACCCTTCACCGGGCCGGAGCCCATCCCGAACAGGATGATCGCCGCGATAAAGGTTGTGACGTTGGCGTCGAGGATGGCCGAGAATGCCTGGGAATAGCCCCGCTCGATGGCGCGCGAGACTTTGCCCGCATTGTTACGGATCTCCTCGCGTATGCGCTCGAAAATCAGCACATTGGCATCGACTGCCATCCCGATGGTCAACACGATGCCCGCGATACCGGGTAACGTCAGGGTCGCACCCAACAGGCTGAGCGCACCAAACAGCAGGCCCACATTCACGATCAGCGCGATATCGGCAAGAATGCCGAACAGGCCATAGGTGATCGCCATGAAGATCAGCACAGCGGCAAACGCCAGGAGGGTCGCCGCCGCCCCGGCCGCCACCGAGTCCGCGCCCAGATCGGGGCCGACCGTGCGCTGCTCCAACACCTGGATCGACGCTGGCAGCGCACCGGCGCGCAGCAGGATCGCCAGATTTGTCGCACTCTCCGTGGTGAAATTGCCTTCGATGAAGCCCGCACCGCCCAGAATTGCGCTCTGGATCCGGGGGGCAGAGATCACCTCATCATCCAGTACGATGGCGAAAAGCTGTCCGACATTCGCGGCCGAGTAAGTTCCGAAGATCGTGGATCCTGCGGTATCGAAGCGGAAGTTCACAATCGGCAGGCCATTTTCCGGATGAAACCCGGGCTGACTATCGACCAAGTTGTCTCCGGTAAGGATGGCTCGACGCTCGAGCAAATAGGTCCCGCCACCCTCGGCCTCGGACCCGTTCGCAAGGAACTGGCCCGGCCCCGGATTCTGCGCGTCGGCGCCGAAGCCGACCACCGCATGGAATGACAACTTCGCTGTCTTTCCGATCAGATCCAGCAGTTCCTGTGCCGAGCCGATGCCCGGCACCTGAATAACGATCCGCCGCTCGCCCTGGCGCTGGATCGAGGGTTCGCGGGTGCCCGCTTCGTCGATCCGTTTGCGCACGATTTCCAGCGACTGCGCCATCGTGCGGTCGGTGATCTCGGCAATAGCGGGTTCAGTGAGGGTCAGGCGGAGGATCTGGTTGGCCTCGACCGCCACATCCAGATCCACACCGCCGCCAAAGCCGCCCGCCATGCCAAAGCCACCGGCAATCCCGCCACCGACAGGTCGGGCCAAGTTTCGCAGTGCCGTGCGCGCGGCCTCGACCTGATCAACATTGGTGATCCGCACGCTGACGTCGCTGTCCGTCGCCCGCAGTGCCGTAAAGCGACGCACCCCGGCGTCGCGCAAGGCGTCGCGCGCTTCTGCGCGCAGGTTGTCCATGCGGTCGGCGACGACTTCTTCGATCTGGACTTCGACCAGCAGATGCGCCCCGCCCCGCAGATCCAGGCCCAGATTGACGGTATCCCGGGGAAGCCAGCTTGGCAGGCTCTCCCGCGTTTCGGGCGTCAGCAGGTTGGGACTGGCGAAAAGCGCCCCGATCAAGCAGAGCGCGAGGATCGTGAAGCGTTTCCAGGGGGCGAAGTAAAGCATGGGCCGACGCCCCTTTGTTTAACGGTTTCAGGCGTCCTTGACGGGTTCGGTCTTGGATTTGACCAGGGCGAGCATGTCGCGGCGCACCTTGACCTTCACATCCTTGGCAATCTCGACTTCAAGTTCGGCGGGTTTGCCTTCGACCTCGTTCACCTTGGTGACCTTGCCAATCAACCCGCCATTGGTAACAATCTCGTCGCCCCGGCGCACGGCCTCCAGCATTGCGGCATGTTCTTTGGCGCGTTTCTGCTGAGGGCGGATCAAGAAGAAGTAAAAGATCACGAAGATCAGGATGATGGGCAGAAAACCTCCCAATCCCGCCATCGGGTCACCGCCCCCGGCGGTCTGGGCATAGGCTTCGGTTGCAAACATCGGAACTCCTCTCGATCCTGAACGCCGGCTCTGATGGCCGTTGGGCGCATATATACGGGGGGTTGGCCGCGATGCAAGGCGGCGGAACCATTGCCGGGCTCTCAGCGTTAGCGTTTCATAAATCGGTTGCGGGTGAAGTTACACCATCAGCCGGGATCTAATGGGCGGCAGCCAACGCCCAATCACCTGGTCGGGGGGCCAGCGCGAGGGAGAATATCTGCCATGGAACACCCGATATACTATATCGCGCCCGCCATGGGACTAACGCTCTATGCAACCTTGATGTCGGTGGCGTTTCTGTTCTGAAACCGTGTCGGGCCGCCTGCCCGCCGATACCCAAGATCCCGGTGGATCAATCGCCGCAGATCGTGCATAACCCGCCCGCTATTCAGAATGGCAAGAATGGGAGGTGACGATGCACGATATCCGACTGATCCGCGATGACCCTGCTGCTTTCGACGCGATGCTCGCGCGGCGCGGGCTCGATGCGCTGTCGTCGGAAATCCTTGCCATTGACGCCTCGCGCCGCGCCAAGATCACCGCCGCGGAGGAAGCGCTGGCAGCCCGCAATGCCGCCTCCAAGGATGTAGGTCGCGCCAAGGCCGCGGGCGACGATGCCGAATTCGAGCGGTTGCGCGCCTTGATGTCCGAGAAAAAGGACCAGATCGCCCGGCTTGAGGAGGAGGCCAAGGCCGAAGATGCCCGGCTAAGCGAAATCCTGATGGGCTTGCCCAATGCCCCCTTCGACGACACACCGGACGGGGCGGACGAGGACGACAATGTCGAGCTCCACCGTCATGGCAACCCGCGCAACTTCGCCTTTGACCCAAAGGAGCATTTCGAGCTGGGCGAAGCGATGGGTTGCATGGATTTCGAGGCGGCCGCCAAGCTGTCCGGCAGCCGCTTCATGGTGCTGAAGGGGGCGCTGATCCGCCTTCACCGCGCGCTTGGTCAGTTCATGCTGGACACGCATATTCAGGATCACGGGCTGACAGAGGTCTGGGCCCCGATCCTGGTGCGCGAGGAGATCATGGTCGGCACTGGCCAATTGCCAAAATTTGCCGAGGACAGCTATCAGACCACCAATGGCTGGTGGATGATCCCAACCTCGGAAGTGACGCTGACCAGCCTGCCAGCAGGCGACATTTTGGAGGAGAGCGCCCTGCCCCAACGCTACACGGCGCTCAGCCAGTGCTTCCGGTCCGAGGCCGGTTCGGCAGGCAAGGACACCCGTGGCATCCTGCGACAGCACCAGTTCGAGAAGGTCGAGATGGTCTCGATCACCAAACCCGAGGACAGCAGGGCCGAACTGGACCGCATGACCTCTTGTGCCGAGGCTATTCTGCAGAAACTGGGCCTGCCCTATCGTACCATCGTGCTCTGCACTGGCGATATGGGTTTTGGTGCCAGGCGGACCCACGACATCGAGGTCTGGTTGCCCGGGCAAAACACCTATCGTGAGATCAGTTCGTGCTCGGTCTGCGGCGACTTCCAGGCCCGGCGGATGAATGCGCGCTTCCGGCGTGAGGGTGAGAAGCGCCCGGAATTTGTGCATACGCTCAATGGCTCGGGCCTGGCTGTCGGGCGCTGCCTGATCGCGGTGATGGAGAACGGCCAGCAGGAGGACGGCTCCATCGATCTGCCCCCGGCGTTGTCGGCGTATATGGGCGGTGCGACACGGATCGGGGCGGATGGCGCGCTGAACTGAAGCCCAGATGATGCAATCGGCGGCGATGGGTCACGCCGTCGATATCCAGCCAGATCAAAGGTGGACGGGTGCCGCCGAAAACCCTAGAACGCTGGGAACAAGGCAGGGCTTTGCCCGCCACCGTTATGCGAGGATACGGAATGAACAAGCGGATCGGATTGCTGGGGGCAGCTTTCGTGTTGGCATTGGGGGCCTGCGCGCAGAATACGGCGACCGAGGCCGGGCCCGACAGCGGGACGACCGCAACCGGCAGTGGCGGTGCCGCAAGCACCGGCGCAGCCGCGCAGCAGGCCAACCCGAATTGGCTGGATCTCAGCGCCTGTAATCAGCAGCAGGACAATCTGGTCCATTACCAGATCTCCGGCACCGCCGTGGCGCTGCCCCAACAGATCGTTCGCCGGCTTGTTCTGGTCGACTCGCCCGAGACGGCGCAGATAGATCGTCAGAAGCCCCTGGCCGCACAGTTGGCACGCGGCACCGGTTGTCCGGACAAACCGCTGCCGATCGGTGGGGTGATCACCGATTCCGAATATCAGAGCGATCTGCTGGAGGGGAATGTCTCGCTGTTCGCGACGCCCACCGCCCTGCTGCAAAACTATGGCCAGTTGATCACCGATCTGCAGGACCGGCGCCCGTCCAATGCGTGCCAACCGCCGCAGGGCGACCTGATCCTCTGTTTTGGGCAGGAGAACCTGAACGGCGAGGCCACCGATATCCTCTACATCATTACGGCGGACAAACAGCAAAAGCTGAACTTCGGCGCGCCGCTGTTCACCCGGTGCGAAATCCGCGAGCGCAAGCCGGTGGGTTGCAATCTGGGCGATCTGGCCAGTCCCGAGGTGTTCTTCGACGCGACGCTGGCGCGGCTTCCGACCTCCACCGCCGATCTGAGGGCAGCGCATAACAACGTCATGACTCAATTCGCGGGCGGGCGTCGTCAGCCCGACAGTTGAGCGACCTCACAGAGCAGAAGCAGGCCCTATGCGCATCCTGATCACGAACGACGACGGCATCAACGCGCCGGGCCTTGAGATTGCCGAAGCGATCGCCGCCGAGATTGCCGGCCCCCAGGGCGAGCTTTGGGTCGTGGCGCCAGAGAACGAGCGCTCGGGTGCCAGCCATGCGATCAGCTACACACAGCCGACGCGCCTCAATCAGTTGGGCGAACGGCGCTTCGCTCTCGACGGCTATCCGGCGGATTGCGCATTGGTCGGACTGCACAAGATCTTGAAGGACACGCCACCCGATCTGGTGATTTCCGGTGTCAATCGCGGGCACAACGTAGCGGAGGATGTGTTCTACTCCGGCACTGTCGGTGCCGCGATGGACGGCGCGCTGGCGGGTATCCGCTCCATCGCGCTCAGCCAGTTCTACTCCAAGGGCAGCCAGGGGCATCTTTTTGCCAGTTCGACGGCGCATGGTGCCGAAGCGGTCCGCAAAGTGCTTCAAATGCCTTTCCCGACAGGCGTGTTCTACAATGTCAATTTCCCCGCGACCCGGGCAGAGGATATTCAGGGCATGACGGTTTGCCCCCAGGGTATCCGCGCCGACAGTACGTTCGACGTGATCGGACACACGGCACCGAACGGTCGGGAATATCAGTTCTACCGCCACGGGACCCGCAATGCCTCCGCCCCCGAAGGGACGGATGCCAAGCTCTGCCATGATGGCTGGATCACAATCACACCACTGGCGCTTCAATTGACGGCGAGCCATGTGCTGGATGAGGCGCGCGCCACCTTAGGTTGAATAAACTGCCCCACAACATGTTTTGACCAAGATTCCGACGCGATGCCGCCGCAAAGTTGGCGATGCTGAGGGAGCATGGTTAACAATCAGGTGGGGACTTGATGGCCGATCTTCTGCAACTCGCCCAGGAACGCCGCGACAGCTTGGCGCGCGAGCTCAAGGAACTCGACAGCTTCATATCGATGGCCCGGTATCTGGCCAATGCGATGCCGGAAGACACGAACGCTTGCGAGGCGAAGATCTCGGTCGAGACTATCCCGCTCGATGCCATGCCAGTCCGGGCCGAGGAGGCCGCAGACAACTTGCTCCTGCAAGAAACGATCCGGCGAAACGCAAACAAGGCCCCAGAAATGGACGCCGCCGTCTTCTGGAAGAGCTTCTTCCGCACACCGGACGCGCCCACCGATCATGGCACAGCGCCGAGGGCAGCAACCGCTTGAACCTCGCGCCCGGTCGCTCCCGAATAACGGCCAGTAAAATCCCATCCCTCTGATATCGCTTGCTGACAGCGAGGCTCGCTGGCGCTAGATTCGCATCACTGTGATGGAGGGGCCAATGGGGGACGGCGAGGCGATGACCCGCGATCCGGAGATGATGCAGTTGATCTTCGCGCTCCGCAGCGCTGGCGTCACCGATCGCCGGGTGTTGGATGCGATGGAGGCCATCCCTCGCGACGTCTTCGTGGAACGCACCTTCAAGGACCGCGCTTTCGAGGACATGCCTCTACCCATTGCCTGCGGGCAAACCATCTCGCAACCCTCCGTAGTTGCGAAAATGACCGAAGCGCTGCACATCACGCCCCGCTGCAAGGTGTTGGAGGTGGGGGCCGGCTCTGGCTATCACGCCGCGATCCTGTCGCGGCTCGCCCGGCGCGTCTATGCAGTGGAGCGTCACCGCCCCCTCGCGCTCGAGGCGCGCGCACGGATGGAGCAGCTCGGCCTCGCAAATGTCACTATCCGGGCGGGCGACGGCACCCGCGGTTGGCCGGAACAGGCCCCGTTCGACCGCATCCTGGCCACGGCTGCTGCCCATGACGCACCCGGACCCTTGCTGGAACAGTTGCGCGTCGGCGGCATAATGGTACTTCCCGTAGGCCAGACGGATGAGGTACAACAGCTTATAAAGATCGAGAAAACCGAAAACGGACATCTCTATAGCGAGCTTGGCGATGTGCTCTTCGTCCCCCTGATCGAGGGGATCGCGGAAGAAACCGGGCCCTGACTTCCGGCCCATCCCGCAACGACGGGCGCCAGACCTGACAGGCAAGGGCAGAATGATGACACGCATTATCGAACGAACATTCCCGGCACGGCCCCGAATGGCACTGGCGCTTTGCGGCGTTGCCATGGTCGCGCTGGCCTGCACGCCTGGCCCACGCCGCGCGCCGATCGACGATCGCACGGGCCAGAGCACACCGGCCCCACAATCGACCGGCACCCAACAGCCAACCACTCAGGGCGGTATCCGCGATTACGGCTCCTACCAGTCAGCCGTAGCACGTAATGGCGAGACCGTTTCGGACCTCGCGGGTCGGGTCGGCCTCTCGGCCTCCGAGCTTGGCGCCTATAACGGCCTTTCCGCCGGCCACACACTGGCCGCAGGCGACGAACTGGTGCTTCCACCGCGACCAGGCGGCTATGGCACAGGCGGGGCAGCGGCACCCGCTACACCAGTGGTCGAGACACCGAGCCAACCCAGCATCGAAGCGACCCCGCTCGATGGCGGTGCCTCCACACCTGCGGTGCCTGAGGAAGCCCCAGCGGCGGCAGGCGGATGGAGCCCCGAACTCGCAGCAGCCGCCATTGATCGTGCCACGGGCATCGACGAGGATGGCAATCTCGCAGCTCCGCCCAGCGCCAATGACCCCCTGCCAGAGAACCCGACCACACCGGGTGCGCCAGCCTCGCCTGATCTCAGCCAGTATCAGACGCAGCCCGTGGAACGCCCGCAGGACCCTGCGGGCACGGATACTCAGATCGCCGTGGTCACGCCGACCCCTAATCCAGGGTCCGAAACGGCGACCGATGCGGTGGCAACACCGCAGCCCGCGCCGCAACCGGCCCCTGCGGCGACAACACGCTTGCAGCGCCCGGTGCAGGGCCCGATCGCGGTCGGGTTTCGCCGCGGCACAGGGGCCGCGCGAAATGACGGCGTCGACTTCGCCAGCCCTGCGGGCTCACCGGTGCTGGCCGCCGACGATGGCGAAGTGGCATTGGTCAGCCAGTCCCTCGGTGGGCTCGGCACCATCGTCCTGCTGCGCCATGGCGACGAGTTGCTGACCGTGTATGGCCGCATCGACGACGTCTCGCTCCGCAAGGGCGAATTGGTGCGCCGCGGCCAACAGATCGGCACGGTCGCGAGCCCGCCCTCGGGTTCCGAGGCACGGATGCACTTCGAAGTGCGCCGTGGCGCGGAAAGCCTCGACCCCACGCTCTTCATCGCCGGTTGATACGAACGCCCCTGCAGCGCCCGCGGGGCGCTGCTCCAAAGTGGCCGGACGAAGGGCCCCTTGCGGGCCCTTTTCCGGTCGCACCCTCAACAGTGAAAGTCAATTCAGCCGCAGTCCGTGGCGTCCGGCCAGGTCCTGGACAAACTGCCAGGCCACCCGGCCCGACACCGCCCCGCGGGTCTGGCGCCATTCAATCGCTTCGGCCCGCAGATCCTCATCCGAAATCTCGATCCCATAATGGTCGCAATATCCTCGGATCATTGCCAGATACTCATCCTGGCCGCAGGGATGGAAACCCAGCCACAGCCCGAACCGGTCGCTCAGCGAAACCTTCTCCTCGGTCGCCTCCGACGGGTTGATGGCCGAGGACCGCTCGTTCTCGATCATGTCCCGTGGCATCAGATGGCGCCGGTTTGAGGTAGCATAGAACAGCACATTTTCCGGCCGTCCGGCGATCCCGCCATCCAGCACCGCCTTCAGCGATTTGTAATGCGTGTCATCCTTGTCGAAGCTCAGATCGTCGCAGAACAACAGGAACCGCTTGTCCGACCCGCGCAGCAGATCCAGCAGACGCCCGATCGAGGGGATGTCCTCGCGCTGGATCTCTATCAGGATACAGGCTCCCGTCTCGGCATGAGCCTTGGCATGGGCCGCCTTGACCAGCGAGGATTTGCCCATGCCCCTCGCACCCCACAAAAGCGCATTATTCGCGGCAGTCCCACGCGCGAAGCGCATCGTGTTGTCCATCAACGTGTCGCGAGATCGGTCGATCCCGATCAGCAACTCCATCTCGACCCGGTTCACCCGCGCCACCGGTTCCAGCCGATCCGGTTCGGTCGCCCAGAGATAGGCCTCCGCCTCGGTGAATGCCGGCAATGGGCTGGGCGGCGGCGAAATTCGCTCGATTGCATCCGCAATTCGCTCCAACGCGCTCGGCTCCGTGCTTAGCTCATGGACGATATCTGTCAGCTTGGCCAAGGATCAGATCTCGTCGAGCTCGGCTTCCAGCTCCGCATCGCGCTCGGCACGCTTCTTCTCGACCATCTTCACCAGCCAGATCGAGATCTCGTAGAGCGAGTAGACCACGGTGAAGAGCAGAAGCTGCGTCATCACATCCGGCGGCGTCACGATGGCCGAGACGACCAGGATGCAGACCACCGCATATTTGCGAAAATTCTTCAGTCCGGTGCTTTCGACCAGACCCGCCTTGCCCATCAGGGTCAGCGCAACCGGCAACTGGAAGCAGATACCGAACGCCAGAATAAACTTCATCGTCAGCGAGAGATATTCATCCGCCGTCTGCAGAACCTCCAACCCCGGGCCGGAGGCCTCATCCAGGGTCTGATTCTCGAAACTGAGGAAGAAGTCCATCGCCAGCGGCATCGCCCCGTAATAGGCAAACGACGCCCCCAATACGAACAGCGCCGGCGTCGCCAGCAGGAAAGGCAGAAACGCATTCTGTTCGGAGGTATAGAGCCCCGGTGCGATGAACCGCCAGATCTGGATCGCAATCACCGGGAAGGCCAGGCAGAAGCCCGAGAAAATCGAGACCGACACATAAGTGAAGAAGATCTTGTGTGCGCTGGTCACCACGATCTTGCACTCGCGCCCGCGCTCCTCGATCGCGGCACAGACCGGGTGCGAAAGAAAATCGAAGATTGCCTCGGCAAAGGGGAACGAGGCCAGGATCGCGACCACCAGGGCCCCGATGCTCCACATCAGCCGACCGCGCAATTCGACCAGATGCTCGATCAGGGGGGCCGAGCTCTCCTCGATATGTTTGTCGGTCATTCGGCTCAGGCCTTTGACTGCGCAGCAGGTTCGGGTGCCGGATCCGGTGCCGCTTCAGGCGCAGGATCAACCGACGCCGCATCGGCATCTTGGGCTGGCGCTGCCTCTGGTGTCGGATCCTTGGGCTTTTCCTTGACCTTCTCGAACTCGGCCAGGGCATCGCTCTTTGGCGGATTGGTCAGCGAACTTGCACTGCGCGCCGCCTGTTCCTTGAAGTCGAACTTCGTCGCGTCGCGGATGTCGTTCCCCAGATCTTTCAGGCCACCCAGATCGGCTACATCTGCCTCGCGCGCCGCATCCTCCATCGAACGCTGGAATTCGCGCGCCATGCCACGCGCCTTGCCCGTGTACTGGCCGAGCGTGCGCAGCATTCGCGGCAGGTCTTTCGGGCCCACCACGATCAGCGCTACCGCCCCGATCAGCAGAAGTTCGGTCCAGCCAAGGTCAAACATGTCGCCGCCCGAGGAAGCTTACGCTTTCTCTTCCTTGTTCGAGGGGGTCACGTCGATCGGCTCTTCGGTGTCCTTGGCGATCTTGTTCGCTTCATCGACCTCTTCCTTCATGCCGGTCTTGAAGCTCTTGATCCCCTTGGCCACGTCACCCATCAGCTGCGGGATCTTGCCCCGGCCGAACAGCAGCAACACAACAATCAGGATGATGATGAGGCCGAAAGGCCCAATATTATTCAGCATTCCCGTTCCTCCTGTCGCGGCTCGCCCGGCTTCGGGCGCGCCGTTGATATCTCTGGCACAGACATATGGGATGATCGGGCGCTGCGAAAGCCCTGATCGTCGCAATTCCGCTTGATATAGGTGCCCGGACTGCCCCGGAACGGAGCAAATACGGAGCAAACTGCATAAACACAGCGGTTTAGACGGTATTCTGCGCGCCAAGCGCGATGATCGGCGTGTTTACTCAGCCGCCCAGGGGCTCGCCACCCGCGACTGGGTCGCACAGGGGAATACGAAACACCGGTCGCGGCGCAGGCTCAGCCACATCGGCGTTCCCTCCTCCGGCAGCCAGGCATGAGGGACTGTGGCGCGGATTAGGCTGCCGTCATGCTCCATCCGGCATTCGATAAGGCTCTCATGGCCTATAAAGCGCGCACGGACCACATGGCCCTTCGCGGGCGCGCCGTCGGCGGCTGTCGGATCGGGCATCTGACCCTTGTCCTGCTCGATTTTCAGATGCTGCGGGCGGATGATGATCTCCACATCCGCGCCATCGACCATTCTGGGCGCCAGGAACAGACCGAACGGCGTGTCGGTCTGATAATCGATCACGCTCCCATGCACGACATTGATGTCCGAGAAGAACGCCGCCGCCT
Organism: Pseudomonadota bacterium; assembly: GCA_039030715.1. Classification (GTDB taxonomy): domain Bacteria; phylum Pseudomonadota; class Alphaproteobacteria; order Rhodobacterales; family Rhodobacteraceae; genus Thermohalobaculum. The sequence goes on along the minus strand of JBCCDU010000004.1, from coordinate 28,255 downwards.
TAAGATCGACGGGGTTGTTATAGAGGTGATACGGCGCGCCCGTCTGAACGATCCTGCCGGACCGCATGAGCGCGATGCGATCCGCCATGCGCATCGCCTCCAGCGGCTCATGCGTGACCATCAGGACCGCTGTGCCTTCGGCTTTCAGGATCGACAGCGTCTCGTCGCGCACATCATCGCGCAGGCGGTTGTCGAGGCCCGAAAACGGCTCGTCCATCAGCATTACGCGCGGGCGCGGCGCCAGGGCACGGGCGAGCGCGACACGCTGTTGTTCGCCACCCGAAAGCTGGTGCGGAAACTTCTCGCCATAAGCTGCGAGGCCCACCTTGCGCAGATACCCTTCCACCGCGGCGGCGCGGTCGCGTCTTGACATCCGGCGCAGGCCAAAGGCGATGTTGTCGGCGACATTCAGGTGCGGAAACAAGGCGAAATCCTGGAACATCAAACCGACCGAGCGCGCCTCCGGCGGCTGATGTAGCGAGGGGCCGGAAACTTCCACCCCATCGACCAAAACCCGACCGGCGCTCTGGCGCTCGACCCCGGCGGCCATGCGCAGCGTCGTCGATTTGCCGCAACCGGAGGGTCCAAGCAGACAACAGATCTCTCCCTCGCCGATCTCAAGGCTGACCTCGTCGACGGCGACCTGCTTGTCGAAGCGCATCGAAACGCCCTCAAGCGCCAGACGCGCAGCCTGCTGGATTTCGGAGGTGTCGGTCTTGCTGTTGGGCACGGCCTACCTGAGTATTTTCGTAAGGATCGACCGATGACCTAACAATCCGCATCCATGGAGGCAAGAGCCCGCTGCCCCCTGTCGCGCAAAAGCATCGCAGACGAAAAACGACATTCCGATGCCGTTTCTGGAAGCGCCTAAGCTCGGCGACATGGCAAATGTCAGACATTCATAAGGCTAGAGGACACGCCGATGTCGTTTCAGATCTCTCCCTCGACCAGACTGCGACGCAGTGCATTCTTCGATGCGACGGTGGCCGAAGGAGTGGTCAGCTTCTCGCCCTATAACCACATGCTCATGCCGACCTCCTACGGCGATCCGGTGGCTGAATACTGGCGGCTGATCGAGGGGGTCTCGATGTGGGATGTGGCAGTCGAACGCCAGGTAGAAGTTCGCGGACCCGACGCGGCCAAGCTGGCGCAGATCCTCTGCCCCCGCAAGCTCGACAAACTGCGTCCCGGCGTGGGCTGGTACGTGCCGGTCTGCGATGCGCGCGGGACCCTGCTGAACGACCCGATCCTGCTGATGCTGGAGGAGGACCGCTTCTGGTTTTCGATCGCCGATGGCGACCACCTGCTCTGGGCCCGCGCGATTGCCGCCGAGCGGGGACTGGATTGCACGGTGTTCGAACCCGACGTGTCGCCCCTGGCGGTCCAGGGTCCAAAAGCCGAGGACGTCGTGGCCGCCCTGCTGGACGAGAGCATCCGCCAGATCAAGCATTTCCGATTTAGGGAGATGGAGCTGGACGGCATCCCGCTGGTCGTCGCCCGCTCCGGCTGGTCGAAACAGGGCGGGTTCGAGCTCTATCTCTGCGATAGCAGTCGTGGGGCAGAGCTTTGGCAGAAGGTGAAGGAGGCGGGTCAACCCTTTGACATCGGTCCAGGATCACCGAATACGATGGAGCGGATCGAGAGCGGGTTGCTCAGTTGGGGTGGCGACACCGACGACAACACCAACCCGTTCGAAGTGCGCATGGAACGTTACGTTCATCTGGACGCCCCGGACAACGTGATAGGCATCCAGGCCCTGCGCCGGATTGCGCAGGAAGGCCCTGCTCGCCATCAGTTGGGTGTGAAGATGGAGGTGGATGGCCAACTCGCCGGGATCGATCAATGGAGCCGGGTCGTCAAGGATGGCCAGAAGGTGGGCGACGTCACGGCCCACACATGGTCGCCGCGCCTGGAGCAGAATATCGGCCTGGCCCTGATCAGCCGGACCGTGGACGAGGGCGCCGAAGTCGTCGTGATGCTACCGGATGGCCGCGAGGCGTCGGGCACGCTTTGCGCACTTCCATTCCTGTAAATTCTACTCAAGCGCGAAAATTCTCGGTATAACAACCGAATGTGCCAAATCCGGATTGTGGTTCGGGTTTTTAACCAGATGACGCCTTGTTCCCGCCACGCTGTTTGGTGAGTTGGTCCCCAAGTCTGAGTTGTTATGTGGAGTGTCGCTTATGCCGACCCGTACTTTTGCATCTGTTGCAGGTGCCGCACGACCCATGATCCTCGCCGCTGGAGCCTTCGCGAGCGTAGCAATCCTGGGCCCTCTTCCTTCGAAAGCCGCCGATGCTGAAATTCCGGTCAATGCCGAGACGGTTGGCCATCGCATCAATCTCGCCGGACGCCAGCGCATGCTGCTGGAGCGTATGGCCAAGATGTTCTGTTACGCCCGCTCCGGCGTGGACGTCATGGCCAGCGTGGAGAACCTGACCAAGTCCAAGGACATGTTTGCCGCCACGCATACAGCCTTTTCCCAAGGCGATGCCGCAATGAAAATCTTTCCCGAAACCGTGGATTCGGTCCGCGATAGCTGGATCAAGGTGAACGGCGACTGGGCTGTGCTGAGCGAGATCTACGATCGCGCCCTGGGCGGCGCTTTCGTGTCGGAAGAGGACTTCGCCACGGCGAATGCCGTGACATTGTCGACCCGCAAGGAGGCCAACGACATGGTCGCCCAACTGCGCACGGCCTATGCCCCGCAGCTTGGAGGTGGCGGCTTTGGCTCGGCCATTCTGATCGACCTCTATGGTCGCCAACGGATGCTCAGCCAGAAGCTCTCGAAGGAGGTCTGTCTCGTCGCCCGCGGGCACGAACTGGATAAGACCCGCCCTGAACTGGCGGCGACCCTGGAGCTGTTCGAGAACTCGCTGAACGCATTCATCAACGGCATGCCCATCGCGGGCGTTCCGGTGCCGCCCAGCGACGAGATTGCCACACAATTGGCTGTCGCCGAGGCCGAATGGGCCGCCGTCGCGGATGTGGCCCATGCGGTTGCCGAAGGTGACGCCGTCTCGCTGGTCGAACTGGAACGCTTTGCGCAGGGCACCGACAAGTTCCTGCCGGAGATGAACAAGGCAGTGCAGCTTCTGGCCGCACATAACGCCAAAACCAACTGATCCAAACGCCAAAACAGGGCGGCACCCGGGTCAACTCTGGGCGCCACCCAATCTGCTCATGACCATCAGTTGGCACATGAGACACGCGCCGCATGCGACTGGCTGAAAAGGGCCCGCTAGCGGATCGTGCTTGCAGTCCCAGCAACCCGGCGCGATCTTCACATCGTGTAGTAGAACTCCTCGCGCGCGATCTTGCCGCCGGAGACCGTGTAGAGACCGACCTCCTTCATCTTCGTGCGATTGCCGGAGGCCTTTTCCGTCACGTCGATTTCGAAGATCACCGCGAACCGGTCATCGCCGTGCAGATAGGGGCCATCGACATGGGCCTCATGTACCTCCATCGCACTTTCCCACCAGGCGTGTTTGCCCTGTATTCCCTCGATGCCATGGGTCTCGCGGCTGTCGGTGCCGGGCATGGCGACCGACTCGACCGATACGGCGTCTGCGGCATAGAGGGTCGTCAGCCCCTCGCCCTCCGTTCCGTTCCGGCAGTGGTCACACAGGGCTTCTGCAACTGACTTCAGATCATCGGGCATCACATCCTCCATATGTTCATTTAATGTTCCTCTTTTAGCAGAAACTGAATATCCGGGGAAGAGACGGTTTTGCGAGGCTCCTCGCCTTGCCCTGCCATGGCACTTGGCGTAGGAGGCATGCCATGCTTGACGACCGCACAAACCAACCCGTTCTGCCGCCCGAAATCGGGCGCCGGCGGACCTTTGCAATCATCTCTCACCCAGATGCGGGCAAGACGACGCTGACCGAGAAGCTGCTGCTTTATGGCGGCGCGATCCAGATGGCGGGTCAGGTGCGCGCAAAGGGCGAGGCACGGCGGACCCGCTCGGATTTCATGAAGATGGAGCAGGATCGCGGCATCTCGGTCTCGGCCTCGGCCATGTCGTTCACCTATGGTGACCACTGGTTCAACCTGGTCGACACGCCGGGCCACGAGGATTTCAGCGAGGACACCTATAGGACCCTGACCGCCGTGGACGCCGCCATCATGGTGATCGACGGCGCCAAGGGGGTCGAAAGCCAGACGCGCAAGCTCTTCGAGGTCTGCCGGATGCGCGACCTGCCCATACTGACCTTCTGCAACAAAATGGACCGCGAGAGCCGCGAGACCTTCGAGATCATTGACGAAATCCAGGAAAATCTCGCAATCGACGTGACCCCGGCCTCCTGGCCAATCGGCATGGGCCGCGAGTTCCTGGGCGCCTATGACATGCTGCGCGACCGGCTGGAGCTGATGGACCGCGCCGACCGGAACCGCAAGGCCGAGAGCATCAGCGTCGAAGGTCTGGAGGATCCCAAACTCTCCGACCATATTCCCGAAGCGCAACTCGACACCCTGCGCGAGGAGGTCGAGATGGCCCGCGAATTGCTGCCGGGCTTCGATCCGGCGGCTTTTGCTGCGGGCAACACGACGCCGATCTGGTTCGGCTCGGCCATCAACTCGTTCGGCGTACGCGAGCTGATGGAAGGGATTGCCGCCCATGCCCCTGCCCCGCAACCCCGGCGCACGGCGACACGGCAAGTCTCGGCGGGTGAAAAACCGGTCAGCGGCTTTGTCTTCAAGGTTCAGGCAAACATGGACCCCAAGCACCGGGATCGTGTCGCGTTCGTAAGGTTGTGCAGCGGACACTTTCAACGCGGCATGAAACTGAAGCATGTCCGCGCGGGCAAGCCGATGGCGATCTCGAACCCGGTTCTGTTCCTGGCAAGCGAACGCGAGATTGCCGAGGATGCCTGGGCCGGCGACATCATCGGCATACCCAATCACGGGCAACTGCGCATCGGCGACGCACTGACGGAGGGCGAGGATCTGCGTTTCACCGGCATTCCCAGCTTTGCGCCAGAACTGCTGAACAATGTTCGCGCGGGCGACCCGATGAAGGCCAAGCATCTCGACAAGGCCCTGCTTCAATTCGCCGAGGAGGGGGCCGCGAAGCTCTTCAAACCCAATATCGGCGCGGGTTGGGTTGTCGGCGTCGTGGGCCAGTTGCAGTTCGAGGTGCTGGCGAGCCGTATCGAACTCGAATACGGCCTGCCCGTGCGGTTCGAGCCGACGCAGTATATCTCCGCGCGCTGGATCTCGGGCCCCAAGGACAAGCTCGAGGCATTCATCAAAGCCAACAAGGGTCAGATGGCCGAGGACCATGACGGCGACCCGGTCTACATGACCCGCCTGCAATGGGACATCGACCGGGTGGAGCGCGACTACCCCGACATCACGCTCTCAACGACGAAGGAGATGCACCAGCCGTGACGCTTGCGGCGTCAGCGAACCGTCGAGCTTGCCGCGGCTGGGTCGAACCTGTCTCGATTGGTGGTGTTCAGTCGAACCCAAACATGTCGAAATCCGGTTCATGCAAGGTGCGGATCTGGTCATTGAGGTCAGGTGTGAGGATCCGGGTCAGGTCGGGCTCCGCCGCCCGGTCCAACCCGGCCAACCGGTCGCGGATCGCATCCGGCATCGGGCGTGCCGACAGGCAATCGGCCAGGGCAGACATTCCATCAGCAATCCGGTCGCTTCGCAGCACGACATCCAGTCCGAAAGTTCGCTCATATGCTCGCACCTCCTCAGCCTGGGGGCGCCAGCCTGCATGAACCGGGTGTCGCCCGCGCCCGGCCAAGGCGTCGGAGATCAGTTCGAGAAATCCTGCAAACCTCGCGCGATGGCGTGTCAGACCCGCCTCACTTTCCAGGGCGGGCATCCAGTCTTGCAACGATCCGGTCTCGCCGTGGGCCGCATCCAGCGCCCGGCGCACATGCGGCAGTTGCTGTCCGTTGGTAAAAGCCTGTTCGAGGAAAAGTCGGTGCAACCGCTCCGCAGGCGGACAGACCAAAGTCATGCGCACCCGCCCATGCAGTCGCCCGCGCAGCGCAGCCATGTCCAGACCGGTCTCGAAGACCTCACCGGCAGCGCCAATCAGGCGCGCAACCGGCAGAGACACCGCGCCGTAATCACGCTTCTCGAACCAGTGGATCATGCTGAGGGGTGCGCGCAGACCCGTGCCTTCGATCGGCAGAAATGCGATGGATGCCTGACGTGCCAGAAGCACCGCGCGCGGATCGGCTTCGGTATCAGCGGAGGGTCGCTCGCTCCGCTTGACATAGGCCAGCATCTCATCGGGATTGGTCACCTTGCTCTCGGGCGGGCCTGGATTTTGCCGGGTGATACCGGCCTCGACAAAATGCCCGCCCGGATCGCAGCCCAGATGTTCGGCCAGTCGGGCGGCGATGTCCGGCTGCAACAGGTCGTCATAATCGAGACGCAACGCCGTCGTCTCCGCTGCCGTCATGGCGCGATCCAGGCCCGCGTAGTAGGCCTGCATCCGTGCCGCATGGGCCTCGTACGCCACCGGGTCGAAATGCACCCTGGCGACAAGGCGGCGGCGCGGATCGGCCAGCAGCCACTGATCGGTCTCCATCGCGATCTTGAGCGATAGATAGCTCTCCAACGGATCGCGGCGGAGGACGATCCGCGCACAGGCCGGATCGGCCAGCGCATGGGCGCGCACCGCAGGATCATGATCGTCAAAATGGCGAAACCCGATCAAATGGTCGGGTGCCGATGCGATCATCGCCTCGAGAAACCCGAGTGGATCGCGATTGCGCCCCGCCAGGTTCCAGCCCGGCAGGCCGCCCTTGTTCGGCCCACCGATGAAGCTGGGATTATAGGCCTCGCCCATGGTGTGAATGCCAGGCAAAGCGGCCAGTGTTCGCTCCAGCAGGTTCGAGCCGGTGCGCATCGCGCCGAAGATTACGAAATAGCGCGGCGTCATGCGGCGCGCCCTCGCAGAAACTCAGCGATCCGGGCGACCAGCGGTCCGCCCTTGGCCGGGTTTTCGGCGAACTCGGCGTGCAGATCCGCCTGATCGATCGGCAGGAAGCGGGCGGCAATATGGATTTGCGTCTCGCCCTTGCGCGCGCGGGTCAGGATATGGCGCAGCGCACCGGCTTCATGCGCCGCCTCTATTGTCACGATCCGCGCGTTTGGGTCGCCAGCCAGTTTGCGCCCTGCCCTGTGATTGTCGTGAGGGTCCAGCAGGAACGCCATCGGACGGTCGCGATCCGCCCAGACGAGGCGAGCCAGAAACTGCTCAGGCCGATAGTTGCGCACCGAAGGATGCGCCGCCAGGTTGCCCGTATGATGCGCATCGTTGCCTGCGAACTGCGCCCCTGCCCGGTGGAACAGTCGGCCATGCAGCACCATCTGGGGGCAGATTTCCCCCAGGGCGCGGTGCAGTGCCTCCAGCACCTCCGCCCGGTCGCAGACCAGCGCGCCATAGGGGCGCGCCGTATCCGGGCGCATCACGCCGGTACCACGCGGGAAGCGGCCCGCCATTTGGATGCCCTTGTGCTCGGTCCCCGGCTCGGCACAGGCACGGGCGAAAGCGTCTTCGCCCACGCGGCCCTCGAAAGCGGATGCGCCCGTCTCCCTCGTAAATGCCCATGCCCGCAAGGCCGCCGCATCCGGGTCGATCTTGCGGGCGAAGAAGTAGTCGCTACCCCCCAGCAAATCCCGATGATCATCATGGAAGACAAACGGCTGACCGCGCGCATCGAAGCGCGCCAGGGTCAGCGGTTGCGAGCGGATCTGGCCCGGCGCATCGGGCCTGCGCAAGACAGTCTGAAAGAAGCTCTCATCCGGGATCCAGACGCTGCGAAAGAACCTCGTCCAAGTGCCGAGGCGCGGGTCATCCAGGATCGCGCGCAGGCTGTTGGCGGTCAGGCACCACCACTGCGCACCCAGATGCGGAACCAGCCCGTCCGGCAGTCTGCGTCGCACCCTCAGGCGGCGTTGAACCGCCACCAACCGGTCGAACGACCAGCGCTGCCGGCGCCAGGAGAGGGGATGGTAGAGCGTGAATCGCTCATCATCCAACCCGCCCGCGACCCATCCCTTGGCCGGTTCGCTTTCGATGAAATCCGTGTCCGGATGCCCGGAGAGGAACGCCGACAGCTCGGCCACCGGGCGCAGCGGCATGCAGTTGCCGCTGAGCAGGCAGACATGCCCGACCCCCGGCGCCTCACGCAGCAGTTCCCTTGCCGCATCCAGGCTGGCGGCGACCAGCCCGAACCGGCCCCAATCCGATGCTTGGGTGGAGATTACGCGGGCTGCGTCGCCCAAGGCCTTGCGCAGTTCGTCCAGGTATCCTGCGCGCTTATCCAGATGAATCACAACAGGCGCGCCCTGGCCGTTCAGATGCCGCGCCAGAGCCGTCACTTCTTGCGGCTTTTCATGCGCCAGGACGATGAAGCCGACGCTCATAGCCAGCCGCCCCGTGCGATTAGGCCCAGATCGACCAGTTGCCGCCAATCGCGGTAGCGGGTGGATTGACGGGTCCAGAGAAGCGTGCCTTCCCCCTCCGCCGCATAGCTCGCGTATTCCCGCCCGGCGGCATAGTGCTCACGGCGCGCCAGTTCCTCCGCCACCTTCTCGGTTAGGATCGACAGGAACTTGGTGTGCAGCAGCGCGCCAGAGGTCCGCGTGCCCCCATTGAAATCATAGACCCGGTTGAGCCGCCTGGGCAGAAGGTCATGGGTCGAGCGCATATAAACGAAGCCCTTCTGCCAACGCACCAGCGGGATCTTGTTGAGCGCGGGCGCGGTCCACGGCGTCTCCTGTGCATGGACCCGCATCCGGGGTCCACCCTGGATCCAAAGATTGTGGTAGCGGCCATGACGTTCGACGAAATAGTTTTGTGCGTCGAAGAAGGGCGCCGCCGCCACCGGGTCCTCGCCCGCGTCATAGCGCGTCTGAGCCAGTGGCCGGTCGGAATACATATCCAGCAACAGCGTGCCGAAGCTCTCGCGCCCGGCCTGTTCCAGCCATCGGGTCAGCGCCGGCAGGCGGCGCGTGTCGCAATGGGGGTAGACCAGGAACTCATCCGGATCGACGCACAGGATCCAGCGCCCCGCGCCATGGCGGCGCAACAGCCAGTTGACCCAGTCCACACCGTAATTGGCGGCTTTGTAGCTGGCCTCCGTCCTCCAGAGGGAAATGTCGTCTTGGCTGGCCAAAAGCGCGCCCGAGCCGTCGGTCGAGCCGTTGTCGATCATCAGAAAATGCACCACCCCCAGGCGGCGATAGTAGTCGAGGAACCAGGGCAGCCGAACCGCCTCGTTGCGCAAGGTCGAGATCAGGATCGGGCCCGGCGGCATCTGCCCCGTCCGATCCGCCACAGGCACCAGTTGCCCGCTTTTGCGCCAGGCGCGGATCTGCAGACCCCGGCGTTCCCAGCGAAGCGCAAGGCGGCTGTTGCGGCGCAATTTGCGGAGGCGTCTGATCATCTCGCGCAGTCCTAGCTGGATCTGCCCCTGTTAGACATCAATTCCGTCAAAAGTGCATCAAGATCGCGGAAATGGTCGTGCCAGCTCGGTTTTTGCCACTGCGCGATGCGGGCGAGCTGCGCCATTCGCCGCGGATGATCGCCAGCATAATCCAAAATTGCGGCGCTCCAGGCCGCCTGATCGTCGGGCGGCAGATATTCAGGTGCCTCCCGGCCCACCTCTCGCAAGGCTGCGAGATTGGAGACGAGTGCCGGGGTACCAAGCGAAAGTGCTTCTGCCAGAGGCAGGCCATAGCCCTCGGCAAAGCTGGGCATCAGCAGCGCCTGCGCACCCGTCAACAGGGCAGCAGTTTCCGCATCGCCCATATCCGAATGCTCGAACAAGGTCCGGTCCGTCATGTCCGACCAATCCAGACGCTCGAACACATCCTCGTTCAACCAGCCCCGCCGCCCGATGACGCGCAGATCCGCCGGAGTATCGCCCGCGTCCCACATGCTCTGCCAGATATCGAGCAGCAATCGGTGATTCTTCCGCGGCTCGATCGTGCCGAGGCAGACGAAATAGGGCCGATCCGGCGGATCGCCGGCCCTGCCCGGTTCGGGCAGCGAAACACCAAGCGGCAGGACGCTGATGCCAGGCAGCGGCAAACCGCGTCCCAGGGCCTGATCGCGCGCACGCTCCGCCGTGTCCGCAGAGTTGGTCAGTAGATGCTCGGCCAGACAGGCGGCGGAAAGCTTTCCCGCCATATCCTCCGCCACGCCGGGCCGCGAGAATTCCGGATAGTCGAGCGGGATCATGTCATGCAGCATCACCACGCGCGTCATGCCAGCAGCCCGGATCGCCGCCATGTCGCCGGGGGTCAGATTGACATGCCCGACATTCAGATAGACGCCACCGGGCATCGTGACATCCGGCCAGGTGCCTTGGGCGATCGCATGGCGCCTGACCAGCGCCTCGCCCTCGCGCATCCGCCGATCGCGGTCGGGGCGCAGGCGCGCGAGGAGATCGAGCGGAGCCGACCCCCCATCCAGGAACGCAGCAAAACTTGCGGCCCCCTGCCCCTCCAATCGGGAAAGCCGGGTGCCGATCTGTGCCACCAAGGCGCCGCGATGCTCCAGCGTCCAGTCGAGATAGGCCCGCTCCACCCGATCGATGCCGCTTTGCTGAGGATGACGGACCCGGCGCAAGCTGCGTGTCACGTCCAGCAGGGGCCGCGCATCACCGGTCATATTTTCCGGTCTGATGCCAGGCCCACGCATCGGCGACGATCGCGGAAAGATCCGAGCGTTCGGGCACCCAGCCCAGCACATCGCCAGCCATGGCAGAGCCAGAGACCAGACGCGGCGGATCGCCGGGACGGCGCGGCCCCTCCACATGCGGGCAGGTCGCGCCGGTGACACGGGTCGTCGCATCGATCACCTCGCGCACCGAGAAGCCGTGGCGCGAGCCGAGATTGAGGGCCAGGCTCTCGCCCCCCCGCAAAAGATGGTCCACACCGCGCAGATGGGCATCCGCCAGATCCATCACATGGATATAGTCGCGAACGCAGGTGCCATCTGGCGTTGGGTAGTCGCTGCCGAAGATCGTCAGATGATCGCGCCTGCCGCTGACCGCATCCAGCGCCAGCGGGATCAGGTGGGTCTCCGGCTCGTGGTGCTCGCCGATCTCGCGGTCCGGGCTGGCCCCTGCCGCGTTGAAGTAACGGAATATGACATGGCGCATGCCGAAGCCATTGCCGAAATCCGCCAGCATCCGTTCGACCGCCAGCTTGGTCTGGCCATAGGGGTTGATCGGGGCCTGGGGATCCGTCTCGACCAGGGCCTCTCCGCGCGCCTCGCCATAGGTCGCGCAGGTCGAGGAAAACACAATCCGGTCAACGCCCTGCTCCCGCATCGCGCTGATCAGGTTGAGGGTTCCGCCAACATTGTTGCGCCAGTAGAGATCGGGTTTCTCAGCACTCTCTCCGACATTGGAGAGAGCCGCAAAATGCATCACAGCATCGGGTCGAACCTCGGCGAAGGCAGCCTCCAGCGAGGCGGCGTCCAGCAGATCGCCTTCGATCAGCGGGCCGAACTTTACCGCATCGCGCCAGCCGGTCGACAGATTGTCGAAGACCACAGGCTCGTGCCCCGCCGCGGCGAGAGCCTTGCAGGCATGGGAGCCGACATAACCCGCGCCGCCGGTCACCAGAATTACGGCCAAGGCGTGCTCCTGAACCGGGGAGGAAAGGCGGGCTTATTCGGCAGCGACCTGCTCGGGCGTGATTGTGCGCAGGTAGGAAAGGAACTCATCTGCCAGTTCCTCGCGCTGTAGCGCAAAGGCGACCGTCGCCTGGAGGTAGCCGGACTTCGATCCGCAATCGAAACGCTGCCCCCTGAAGCGGAAACCGAAGACCTGACCACCCAGTTCGACTTGGGACGCAATCGCATCTGTCAGTTGGATCTCGCCACCGGCGCCGACTTTCTTGGCATCCAGGCTCGCCATAACCTGAGGCGTCAGGATATAGCGCCCGATCACTGCGAGGTTCGACGGCGCCTCGGCAGGTTTCGGTTTCTCGACCATGCCCTTGGCGCGCACCAGGCTGCCCATATCGTCGGCGATATCCAGCACGCCATAGCTTTGGGTTTTCTCGGGCGCGACCTCCATCGCCGCAACCATGCAGCCCCATCCGCCATTGGCCTCATAGGCCGCGACCATCTGGGCCAGACAGGACTTCTCGCCCGCGATCACATCGTCGGGCAGGATAACCGCAAAAGGTTCGTCGCCTATCAGATGGCGCGCGCACCACACCGCATGGCCCAGGCCCAGCGCCTCGTGCTGGCGGATATGCGCGATTGCGCCGGAAGGCATCGTGGAATTGCGCACTTCTTCCAAAAGCTCGGTTTTGCCGGATTTTTCCAGCGCCCGCTCCAGGCTGAGGGACGCGTCGAAATAGTCTTCCAGCGCAGATTTTCCCTTGGCGGTCACGAAGATGAACTCCTCGATCCCGGCTTCGCGCGCTTCATCGATGGCATACTGGATCAATGGCCGATCGATCAGCGGCAACATTTCTTTGGGGACAGATTTCGTCGCGGGAAGGAACCTCGTTCCCAGACCAGCAACAGGGAATACGGCCTTGCGTACCGGTTTGACCATAGCATTTCCTTCCACTCGCTCAGACATGCCGACGAGGTCGCGACGGCACCAATCTACCCACACCCGAATATCATACCGTGGAAAGCGCCTTCACGCCAGTCTTGCGCCGCAACATAAATACGGATCAACCCGGCGAAACTGTGGCCGAGGGCGGTGGGGTACTGACCGACGTGCCCGTCCAGGGCGCCCGGCCAGGGTCGAACGGTTCCTGATCGAGTGCGGCGGCGACCTCGATTTCAACACGTTCCAGCAAGGCGTTACCGTCGCTGCGTTCGGTATCCACCAGTTCAACCGCCAAGCGCAGCCGGTCATCGCGGCAATTCAGCGGCTGGGCCGGGGCGGCGCCCAGCATCCGGCTCCACGAGCGGGGGCGAATCACCGCGTCGAACCGCCGCCGGGGCAGGATGCGGTCGATCTCGGCCATCGCGCGCCTGCCGCGATAGATATCCAGGATCGCCCCCAATCTGCCGCCCTTGGTCAGCGTCCAGGTGCCGCCGGTATGCTCCCACAGACCGTCCATCTGCGCGACCCGCAGTGGGTGGTTCCCGCTCCCGAACGAGATCAACGACACACGGTGCCCCCGCGCCACCAGCGCGCGCGCCAGATAATCCGTGCGGATCCCGCTCGGCAGTCCCCAGCCCGATACCAACGCCAATGAGAGCCGCGAGTTGGGTAAACGTTCGGCAAACGGCATGATCAGGCGTTCGCTTTCGGTGGCATAGAGCGGCAGTCGCGGCTCGCGCTCCGCCCCTTCCGCAAGCCCGGCCTTCAGGCGCTGCTCCATAAAAGCGCGGTCGGCCCCGGTGATCCGCCCGACCGAAATGTGCTGATCGAAGTCGCGTTGGCGTCTCTTGTTGAACCGCTCAACTGCCGCGTCGCATTCGCCTCCAGGCGCATGGCACTTGCAGAAATAGGCCTTGGAGGCGCCAAGCTGATAGGGGTCGCGCGGCTCGCGGTGCCGCCCGCGCATCCCGTTCTGGTCGGAGTGGTGATGCACCTCGGCATCCGGCGCCCAGGCGGTGGACCATCCCGCCTCGTTCATCCGCAGCACCATATCGGTCTCATCGAGATAGTATATATAGCTCTCGTCGAACCCGCCCAGCGCGGCAACCGCCTTGCGGCGGAACGCGCAGTTGGTGCCCATCACGCCCACGGGCCGCTGGCGATCAGGGGCAAAGATCAGTCCCGTCTCCGCAACAGCGCGGGCCGCGCTTTCCAGGTCCAGCGGCTCCTCATCCGCCACCCTGTTGAAGCGTGCCCCCTCAAACTGAAAGCGCACACCGTCCCGATCGCGCACCGGTCCACCGGCAACGCCGACCTTCGGGTCGACAAAGGGGTCAGTAAGTCGGCAGAGCCAGTCGGGTTCGGGCACCGAGTCGTCGTCGATGAAGGCCACGACCTCACTGCGCGCGGCGCGCAGGCCGATGTTGCGCGCAGCGCTGATATTCGCCTCGAAACACGGGAAGTAATGGATCGAGTTGCGCAGATCCTCCTGCAGGTCATAGGAGGTGACCTCCTTATGCTCGCCCACCAGGATCACTTCGAATGCCGGATGCGTCAGATAACGCAACGCATTGATAAGCCCCGGTATCAGATAGGGTCGCCCCCGGCTGGGGATTATGATCGAGACGGAGATCTTTCCGCTCACGCCAGCCCTCGCTCCTTCAGCATTCGCTCTACGCGGGGAACGTCTTCGGGATTATTCAGTTCCCAGAACCCCGCCCCGCGAGCATCGACCTCGACGCAGTGGACCTGCCCGCCGCGCTCGAGAAAACGCAGTTGCTCCAACCCTTCGCGCTGCTCAAGACGACCGGGCGCCATCGCCATATAGGCTCGGAGCGCGTTAGGACGGTACGCATAGACGCCAACATGATGGAAAACAGGGCACTCGCGGCTGTCGCCCGCGTCGCCCATATACGGCAATACCTCTTTCGAGAAGTAAAGCGCGCGGCCGGTTTCGTCAAACACGGCAGTGGTGCCGCCGACGCGCCCGGCCCGGCGATCAGCGATGAACCCGGCCAGCGCCTCCTCGTCGCAGCGCAGCACTGGCGTGCAGACCGCGATTTCGGAGCGCTGGTGCATTGCGTCGATCAGGGCCTCGACAAACCAGGACGGAGTTAGCGGTGCGTCGCCCTGCAGATTGACGATGATCCCGGCGGTACCCAGCCCCTCCAGCGCATCGGCGCAGCGTTCGGTCCCGTTGGCGCAATCGGGCGAGGTCATGGCGACCTCCGCCCCAAACTCCTTCGCGTGATCCGAGATACGGCTGTCATCGGTCGCAACGATCACCCGTGACGCGCCCCGGACGGCCATGGCGGCTTCCCAACTGCGCTGGATCAGGGTTTTCTCGACCCCGTCGGCACCGCGCAATGTCGCGAGCGGCTTGCCTGGATAGCGTGTGGAGGCGTAGCGCGCCGGTATGATAATGACTGGTCCCATGTCCCCCATGGGTCAGGCGGCTAAAGCCGGACCCCCTCTGCAAGCGCCAGAAAGAACGGGTTTTCGAAGCCCGGCTTTCCATAGATCAGATCCCTCTGATCATCGAATCGTAACACATGACCTCCGGCGGCCAAAAGAACCGCGTGTCCGGCGGCGGTGTCCCACTCCATCGTGCGGCCGAGACGGGGGTAGAAATCAGCCTCCCCGGCAGCCACCAGACAGAATTTCAGCGAGGACCCCGCCGCCTTGAAATCGGCAACCTGAAACCGCCCGATGAAGTCATCGGTCGCCTGGTCGCGATGGGATTTCGAGGCCACGATCACCAGCGCGCCATTGTCGGGTTCGGAGACCTTGATCGGCGTCTCGCTGCCGGCAACCTCGCGACCTGCCGCGTCGACCTCCGCCTGCACGGCCCCCGTGCCCAGGGTACGGAACAGCCGCCCCTTGGCGGGGGCATAGACGACACCCATGGTCGGGCGCCCGCCTTCGACCAGCGCGATATTGACCGTGAAATCGCCCCGGCGTTGGACGAATTCCTTGGTTCCATCCAGCGGATCGACCAGGAAAAACCGCTCCATACCCGATTGCTCGTGGCTGTCGGCCTGTTCTTCGGTCACTGTCGGAATATCGGGAAATGCCGCTTTCAGACCGGCCGCGATGATCTTGTCAGCGGCCAGATCGGCGTCGGTGACGGGGGAGTCATCCGCCTTCACCCGCGTCTCGAACCCCGGATCGGCATAGACGCGCATGATCGCCTGCCCTGCCTCGAGCGCCAGGTCCCGCAGCACTGCCTCGATCTCGTCACGGTTGATCGCCATATGACATATCCCTTTTTCGGCGTTGATTCACCGGCTATATACCGAGTTGGGTGAAAGAATGGCGACGGCGTCATGACGCATGGCCCGACTGGTGGCCAGTGAAGCAGCGCAGGTGATCGAAGACCCGAGCGGTCTGGCTGGAGAGAGAATTTCCGATGCAGTCCCGCACAGCCACGCGCCAACCCCTGCCCGTCGCCCTTTCGGCATTCTTCTCGCTGGTCTTTGCGCTGACTGTCCGGGATTTGCGGACCGAGAACAAATCCGCCGCGCTCGGCATCCTGCTGTCCGCCGGAATGGTGCTGGTCACGGCGATGACCTTCTACATCTTCATGAATCTGGTTGGCGGGCGATCCGCGCCGATCCGTACCGATGACATCACTTTCATCGTGGCAGGCTTCCTGGTCTTCTTTTTTCACATCCGCACCGTCGCGGCTGTGG
Source organism: Pseudomonadota bacterium (assembly GCA_039030715.1). Lineage (GTDB taxonomy): Bacteria > Pseudomonadota > Alphaproteobacteria > Rhodobacterales > Rhodobacteraceae > Thermohalobaculum. The sequence continues at coordinate 12,000 of JBCCDU010000004.1, read as the reverse complement.
CAGGCTCGCTCAATCCCGGGCTGATGCGCCATTCGCGGGCCTCGCCGTTTCTCTTCATTTGCGTCAAGGCAATGGCAAGCGGCTACAAGATGACCGTTGCCACCCTGATCCTGATGGCCCTGAACTACCTGCTCCGCGATGTGTGGGAGATGCAGAATGGCCTGATCTTTATCCTGATCGTCTTCACCGCCTGGCTGGGCGGTGTCGCTATTGGGATGATCCTGCTCGCGGCGAACCGGTATCTGGTCTGGGGCAATCTCATTCAGATGACCTATATCCGGATCTGTTTTTTCACCTCGGGCAAGTTCTTCGTCGCCGGACACATGCCCAACGCCTTTCGCAGCGCGATGGACTGGAACCCGCTGTTCCATATCCTTGACCAGGCACGGGGTGCGCTGTTCCTGAACTACACTGCGGATACCACCAGCGTGTTTTATCCGATTTCGGTCTATGCGGTGGTTCTGGTCATCGGCATGCTGATCGAGAACTATGTCAGGGTGAACTACTCCGCCTCGCAGACCCCGCTGGGATCAGGCTGATTTCACGATTGTCGTGGTCGGGAACGGAATGTCGACACCGGCCGCATCGAAACGCTCCTTCACATCGCGCAGCAAGGCGAATTTCAGCGCCCAATAGTCGCCCGCCTTGCACCAGACCCGCATGGTGAAATCGACCGAGCTGTCGCCGAGATTGCTGACGGCGATGAAAGGCTCCGCCGGGTTGGACAGGATCCGCGCGTCCGACGCTATCGCCTCGCGCAGCACCTTCTCGGCCAGTTTCAGATCGGTGGCATAGCTGACGCCAAAGACCAGATCGACGCGCCGTTCGGACTTGGCCGAGAAATTGGTGACAGCCCCTGCCCAGACGTCGGAATTCGGCACGATGATCAACACGTTATCCGGCGTCACCAGATCGACGGTGAATAGGCCCACACGCTCGACCGTGCCATCGTGACCACCGGCCGAGACGAAATCGCCAACATTAAAAGGCCGAAAGATCAGGATCATCACCCCGGCGGCCAGGTTCGACAGCGTCCCCTGCAACGCCAGACCGATGGCCAGACCCGCAGCACCCAAGAGAGCGATCAGCGACGTTGTCTCGACCCCGAACTGCCCCAGCACCACGATGACCGTCAGGGCTGTGGCCAGCCAGCGGGTCAGGGCGCCCAGGAACCCGAACAACGTCTCGTCCAGATGGGCGTGACGGGTGCCGATCCGCTGAACCATCCGGCCAAGACGGGCGGCGATCATCAGACCGGCGATCAGAATCACCAGCGCGCCCAAAACGTTCAGCGCATAGTCGACAAGCCAGCCAAGCTCGCCCAGATCCAACTCGCCCAACCCCAGGCTGTTGAGAAATTCGTTCATTGCCGTTCTCCTTCGTCTGCTGCGGCCGCGCTGGCCAACCGGGTCAGATCCACATTCGCACCGCACATCACAACGCCGACGCGTTCGCCCTGCGCGGGACGATAGGCACCGGCCCGCAACGCCGCCAGGGCGGTCGCGCCGCCAGGCTCAACGGCCAGGTTCAGCGCCTGCCAGCACCAGATCTGGGCCGCCAGAATATCGGCATCGCTAACCAGCACGTTGCCGGCGACGTAAGACGCGCTGATAGCTTGGCTGATAGCGCCCAGGCGCCGCGCCCCCAGGCTGTCGACGGCAAGGCCCGAAACATCGACATCCGCTGGCGCATTCGCGCTGCGCGCCGCGTCGAAACAGGCGCAACTCTCTGGCTCAACCGCAATCACACGCACCCGGCCTCGATACCAGGCGGCGATCCCGCCGATCAGACCGCCGCCGCCAACGGCGACCAGCAGGGTGTCGAGATCCGCCTGCGCCTCCAACTCACGCCCCAGCGTGCCCTGGCCCGCCACTGTCCCCGGCGCGTCATAGGCATGGATGCTCATCGCACCGGTCTCCGCCTGATACGCCTCGGAGGCCGCAAGCGCCTCCGCATAAACCGCGCCGGTCACCTCGACATCTCCACCGAGCCGCCGGATCAACGCGATCTTGGCGGGGGAGGCGACGTCCGGCACGAAGATCCGCGCCCGATGCCCCAGGGCCCGGGCGGCGAAGGCAACCGCAGCACCGTGGTTCCCACCGGAAGCCGCGACCAACCCGGCCTCAGGTACCTCCTGCCCCAGCAGGGTGTTGAACGCGCCGCGCGGCTTGAAGCTGCCCGCATGCTGCAGGCATTCCAGCTTCAGAACCGTGCCCTCCACATCGATCACCGGTGTGCGCCGGACATGCGGTGCAATCCGCTCATGCGCCGCCACGATGGTTTCGGGCGTGATCTCGGCCATATCTCGCTCCTGCTTGTAGCCCCTGCCAGCGTGGCGGGGCCGCCGCGCGCCGAGGGGGGTGGGTGGGGGCGGGCGGTGGAACCGCCGCGCTGGCAGGGGTCTTCTTGCCCGGCCCGGCCACCTTCTGTAAAGGGTCGTTCGAAGCCGCAGACGGAGCCCGCGATGCCCCACTTCCTCACCCACGACGCGCCGGATTTCGAAACCCGGTTCCGCGCGCTCCTCGACCTCAAGCGTGAGGTCGAAGCGGATGTCGACAATGTCGTCGCAGGCATCATCGCGGATATCCGCGCACGCGGCCTCGACGCCGTGATCGAGCTCACGCAACGCTTCGACCGCTGGCAGATCACGCCCGACACCCTCGCCTTCTCGCAGGCCGAGATCGACGCCGCCATCTCCGCGGTCCCAGCGACGGAACGCCAGGCGCTCGAACTCGCCGCCGAGCGTATCCGCGCCTATCACGAGAAACAGCTTCCCGAAGACCGGATGTGGCAGGACCAGGCTGGGGTAAGCCTTGGCTGGCGCTGGGGGCCCGTAGATGCGGCCGGACTCTATGTCCCGGGCGGACTTGCAAGTTATCCCTCCTCTGTCCTGATGAACGCGATCCCAGCCAAGGTGGCCGGCGTTAAGCGCCTGGTGATGACAGCACCCACGCCGGATGGGGTGTGCAACCCCCTCGTCCTGCTGGCGGCGCAGCTCTCCGGGGTCGAGACGGTTTATCGCATCGGCGGCGCGCAGGCCGTGGCGGCTCTGGCCCATGGCGCCGGTCCCATCGCGCCCGTCGACAAGATCACCGGCCCCGGTAATGCCTATGTGGCGACCGCCAAGCGCCAAGTCTTCGGCCAGGTCGGGATCGACATGATCGCGGGTCCATCCGAGATCCTGGTGATCGCCGATGGCACGCAGAACCCTGCCTGGATCGCCACCGATCTGATGAGCCAGGCCGAGCATGACGAAAGCGCCCAATCGATCCTGATCACCAACGACGCGGCATTCGGCGAGGACGTCGCGCGTCATGTCGACGCCCTATTGCAGCGTCTGGAACGGCGCGAGATCGCCAGCGCAAGCTGGCGCGACTATGGCGCCGTGATCGTCACCGAGGATCTGGCGCAGGCCGCCGCCCTCTCGAACCGCATCGCGCCCGAGCATCTGGAGCTCTGCGTCGAGGATGCCGATACGCTGGCAGACCAGATCACCCATGCCGGCGCGATCTTCCTGGGCGCACATACGCCGGAGGCGATCGGCGATTACATCTCGGGCCCGAACCATGTCTTGCCGACCGCAAGGTCGGCGCGCTTCTCCTCCGGCCTTTCGGTGCTGGACTTCATGAAGCGCACCACCCTGGCCCGCGTGTCGCCCGGCGCGATGCAAGCCATCGGCCCGGCGGCAGAGACGTTGGCACGTTCGGAAAGCCTGGAGGCCCACGCCCTTTCGATCCGCGCGAGGCTCGATCAACCATGACAGACTTTGCCCCGACAGACCGACTGCACGCCGTCCGATTGATGGAGGACCGCCCGCGCGCACGAACCCCCGAGATTCAGCAGGAACTCGACGTCGCGCTCTTCGACCTGGCGGAGGAAAACCAGTTCCAGATCCCCGATCAAACCGGCCCCTACAAGCTGGGCATCGGCATGGTGGAGCGTCTTCTGGGCCTCGAGATCACCGATATGTCCAATGCGCCGGTCATTGCCTTTCAGCTCTCGCTTTCGCCGCTGCGCGCCACGATCAAGGACTATTTCGAGATCTGCGAGAGCTACTTCGATGCTGTCAAGCGCCTGCCCCCCTCGAAGATAGAGGCCATCGATATGGGACGTAGAGGGGTGCATGACGAAGGCGCGCGCACCCTAATCGAGCGGCTGGAGGGCAAGGTCACCACCGACCACCAGACCGCGAGACGCCTCTTCACCGTCATCTGCGCCCTGCAATTCCGGGGTTGAGCGGGTTGGGGTCGCTGCCAGGCTCGGTACTGTTCTGCTGCGATCACAATGCGGTGCGCTCCCCCTTGGCAGAGGGCGCGCTGAAGCTGCGCCATGGCGGGCAGATCTTCGTTCAGTCCTGCGGGATCTTTGCGGAGTTGGAAACCGACGGGTTCATGATCACAGTCGCAGCCGAGGTCGGGATCGACATCACCAAGCACAAGGCAAAAAGCTTCGATCAGATGGAGGATTGGGGCGACGATATCGGCGCTTACGACCTGATCGTGGCACTATCGCCCGCCGCACAGCGCCGGGGTCTGGAATTCACCCGGCATTTCTCGATCGATGTGGAATACTGGCCGACGCTCGATCCAACCGCCTTGGGCGAGACACGGGCGCAGAAGCTGGATGCCTATCGCCAGACCCGCGATCAGATACTGCAGCGGATCACGGCACGGTTTGCCTGACGGGGATGGCGGGGCGGGTCGAAACCCGCCCCGACCTGATTGTCCAAACGCTCAGTTGCGCGAGGGGTAGATCCCGAACAGGACCACGCAGAACTGGATCGCTTCGAACGGATCGCGGATCGGGATGCTCTGGCTGCCGCCTGTGCTCGCGGTGCTGTGGCCGTCCAGCGACATCGTCGCGGTTCCCACGGCCATCGGTTGGTTCGCGGGCGTGCCGTACTGATTTTCGGCGGTGGCGGCATAAGTCTGGTTCAGCGGCGAGGTCGCAGCCGCGGTGGCCGAACTGCCCACCAGCCGCCCAGACCCGTTGCCCGAGAAGGTATGCGTATGCGACGGCATGGTCGAGGCGTTCATGGTCACCTGCTCCGCACCGCCCTTTGCACCCAGACTGACACTGGCGAGGCCAGGCCCACTGCCAAAATGCAGGGGCGCCCTGCCACGCAAATCCGGCAAACCGAAGGTCGTACGCCCGTCGCCCCCATAGATCGTACCGTAGAGCGAGAACAACGCATCGTTGTCGCCCACCGCCAGCAGTTGCCCGGCCGCCGGAATCGTCCCCCGCGGGCAGAAGTTCCAGCCGCCCATGATGATATCGCCGATCTGCATGACCTGCGCCTGGGCGCTCTGCCCGGTGGGCAGCGATGCCGCCATGGCCACGAGCCCGGCAAGCGCGAATTTTCTGAGTTTCAACATCTGAGTCTCCATCTTGCCAGGGGTCAGTTGCGCGTCGGGAAAATGCCTTGAAGCGCAATGCAGTATTGCAGCGCCAAATAGGGGTCTCGCAGGCCGAAGGACTGGCCCTCACCCGAACTCGACAGCGCGGCGCCGCTGAGGTCCAGCGATACGGTTCCGTCGGCCATCGGCGCGGGCGGACCGCTGGCATATGCGCTGCCCCCGGTTATCGCTGGTGCCGCATTCGTCGGCGTGCCGGTCGAGGCCGTGGAGCTGGACCCCTGGATCGATCCGCTGAGCGTTCCGGTCAGCGCGTGCGTATGGGCCGCCAGTTGGTTGCTGTTCAGCGCCGTGCTTTCGGCGCCGCCCTTCTGACCGATATGGAAACGCGAGAGACCCGGGCTTTGACCCGGTGCGAGCGGTGTACGCCCGCGCAAGTCGGGCAGCGCGAAAGTCGTGCGCCCATCCCCGCCAAAGGCTGTCCCGAGCACCGCGAAAACCGCCGTATAGTCTGAAATCGGAAGCAGAGCCCCATTGGCGAAGGCGGAACCACGCGGGCAGAAATTCCAGCCGCCCAGGAAAATCTGGCCGATATAGTATTCCTGCGCCGCAGCCTTACCAGGCAGCGCAGCGCCGAGCCCGATCGCCACGAATGCGGCCAGGGTCAGGGATTTGATCCATCTTGTCATCATCATCTCCAGTTCTTGGCTGAGCCGCCGCGATCAGTTGCGCGATGGGAAAAGACCCGTGGTCGCCATGCAGTAGCGCAACGCCAGATAGGGGTCGTAAAGGTTCAAGGCATTGCCACCACCCGCCGCCGCGGTGTTCGTGCCGTTGAGCGGGACGATCACACTGCCCTCGGCCATGGGTGCGTTCACCGTGCCGCCATAGACCGCGCCGCCGGTCGCCGCCGGGCTCACGCCGCTCGGATCGCTCTGCGCTGCGCTGGCCGTGGTGCCAAGCGCGCGCCCCGTCACCGTGCCTGCCGGCGCGTGGGTGTGCGGCGGCATATGCGCAGCGGTCAGCCCGATGCCCGTGGCGCCCCCCTTCTGCCCCAGCGGTGTCGCTGTGAGGTTGGTGCCCGACCCTGCGCCAAGCGGCGAGCGCGCGCGCAGATCGGGCAGCGCGAATGTCGTGCGGCCATCGCCGCCAAACGTGGTGCCGAGCAGCGAATAGAGTGATTGATTTGCATTGATCTGCAGGATCTGGCCGTCGAGGGCGGCGCTGCCGCGCGGACAAAAATTCTCACCGACCACGAAGATCTCACCCAAATACCGCTCCTGCGCCTGAGCAGCGCCCGGGAGCGCCCCCGCCATGCCGAACAGAAGTGCCATGGCGCCGGCCACGGCAGAATATGCTGATTTCATTGTATTTTCCCCCTTGATAGACCGAATGGCGTGGGATCCGCTTCTCCCACCTGTCCCATTATGACATGGATTTTACAGTCTAAGCGCGAATTTCTTGTTTCATTTTCGCTAAATAGACGAGCCCCAGCCCAGATGATCGCAGCAATCGCTTGAAATCTCCGGCGGTGCGGGCCATGTTCCGCGCGAAATCGAACCCTCAGATGGAGAAAGCATGGCCAAGGAAGAAATGCTCGAATTCCCCGGGGTCGTTTCCGAGCTTTTGCCGAACGCGACGTTCCGGGTGAAGCTCGAGAACGGCCATGAGATCATCGCCCATACCGCCGGCAAGATGCGCAAGAACCGGATCCGGGTTCTGGCGGGCGACAAGGTACAGGTCGAGATGACGCCTTATGACCTGACCAAGGGGCGTATCACTTATCGCTTCAAGTAAGGCGTTGAACCGCCTTCAGTCACGCTCACAGCGCGCCGTTCTGGCCTCCGCGACCACCCGTCCTCCCAGGCGCAGCCCAAAGCGGTGCGCCGTGGGCTTCGGTGCGCGCTGCGCGCAGCATGGATGGCTGGCGTGAGACTAATCTTGGCCAGTGCCTCGCCACGGCGGCGCGATCTGCTGGCGCAGATCGGGGTCGTGCCCGATGAGCTGCGCCCAACTGAGATCGACGAAACCCCGATGACTGGCGAGCTGCCCCGCCCCTATGTCGAGCGCATGGCCCGCGAGAAGAACATGGCGGCCAGTGGCGACGGGTTGATCCTGAGCGCCGACACGGTGGTCAGTGCGGGGCGACACATCTTGGGCAAACCGACCGATACGGCCGAAGCGGCGGAGTTTCTGAGCCTGCTCGGTGGACGGCGTCATCGGGTCACCACATCGGTCTGTCTGAGCCATGACGGCGTGCTGCGCCAGCGCACGGTGGAGACACGGGTGAAGATGAAACGGCTGAGCGATGCTGAACTGGGCGCCTATCTACGCTCCGGCGAGTGGCGGGGCAAGGCTGGGGGCTATGCCATCCAGGGCATCGGCGCCGCCCTGATCCCCGAGATCAACGGCAGCTACACCAATGTCGTTGGCTTGCCGCTGGTGGAAACCGCCAACCTGTTGCGCGGCATGGGCTATCCCGTCAGCCTAGAAGGGCCGCCCGCATGAAGGGCCGGGTGCTGGTCATCGATGGCCCCGCGCGTGGTGCAGCGCTGATTTCGGACGGTCGGCTCCAGGACCTGATCTTCGATGCGCCCGAAGGCCAGGCAGTGCCCGGTCCGGGAGAGATCTATCGCGCCAAGGTTGACCGGCTGGTTCCGGGGATGGGCGGCGCCTTCGTTCGGCTGACCGATGCTCATCAGGGTTTTCTACGCGAAACCAAAGGGTTGAAGCAGGGTGGGGAGATCCTCGTCCAGGTCTCATCCCATGCCGAACCCGGCAAAGCCGTACCCGTCTCGCGCCGGCCGCTGCTGAAATCGCGCCGGGTGATCCTGACCCCCGGCGCGCCCGGCATCAATGCCTCGCGCGGCATCAAGGACACGGAGCTTCGCCGCAGGCTCTCCGCCGAGGTGACGCTGGATGCGCAGGATATCGGCCTGATCCTGCGCACCGCGGCGCGCGGCGCCGAACCAGCGCATCTGAGTGCGGAGGCAGCGCATCTGCTCGCGGTGTGGCGGGAGATCGAGGCGGGCGGCGCAGGCCGTCTCTGGCATATGGACGCCGCGACCACTGCGCTTTGCGAATGGACCGATCCGCTGCCCGATGCGATTCACTGCTTTGGCTTTCCGCGTCAAGTAATTGAAAAATATACGGAAATCATGCCTCTTGTGGCGGATATGGAGCCTGCGCCCTTCGAGGCGTTCGGCGTCTGGGAGGCGGTGGAGCGCCTGCGCGCGCCGGAATCCGCCCTGCCCTCTGGCGGGATGATGGCGGTGGAGGCGACGCGGGCGATGGTCACTGTCGATGTGAATACCGGCCCTGGCTTTTCCGCTGGAGCGGCCATGACCACTAATATCGAGGCGGCGCGGGAGCTGCCCCGCCAGTTGCGCCTGCGCGGCCTGGGCGGGCAAATTACCGTGGATTTTGCGCCACTTAAGAAGATGCACCGCAAGAAGATCGAGGAGGTTCTGCGCAGCGCCTTCCGCACTGACCCTGTCGAAACCAGCCTGGCGGGCTGGACCCCGCTCGGCCATTTCGAACTGCAGCGCAAGCGCGAACGCCGCCCGCTCACCGAAATCCTTAACGAGATCTAGGGAGTTACGCGACATCGGGCGCGATTTTGTCGCGTAATTTGTCGATTAACTCGGATCTATGTCGATTTGCGCCCCCTCTTCGCACCCCGTTTACACCCCCTGGCGGCCCCTGCTACGCTCAGCCCATGAGAGAGCGCATCGACCTCGCCATTGCCCGGGTCCGCGTGCCCGTAAAGCGGCTGCGCACGCTGGATCCCGCCAAGGTCGAGAGCCTGGCCGAGGATATGCTGGAAAACGGCCAGACCACCCCGATTCAGGTCCGCAGCGACAAGGAGGATTTCGTGCTGATCGAGGGGCTGCACCGGTTGGAGGCGCTGAAGGCCCTGGGCGAGGATACTGTCGCGGGGTATCTGGTGCAGGCCCGCCCGCGTTAGACCCAGGCCAGCGCCGTTCCGACGACGATCAGCGCGCCGCCCGCCAGCTCCTTCGCGGTGAACTGCTCGCCAAACAGCGCCCAGGAGGCCAGCGCGATCAGGATCACCTCCGCCCCCAGAATGCCGACATAGATGAGGCCCAGACGCTCCTCCTTCAACGCGGAGATTTCGAGCCACACGCCGGCGGAGACGGTCAGGGCGATGATCACGGGGACGAGCACGAACCCGATATGCTGCGGCCCCTGCCCCCAGAACTTCATGGCCACCATAGCGACGGCATAGAACCCCGCCGACCCGAGGATAAACACTGCCATCTGCATGTCCGTCTCCTCCCAAGTTCTGCCATTGATCGGGGAGAGGATGACGTAGGGGGAGGGGGTGCGTCTGTGAGGGTTGTTACACGCCGTCAGTTGCAAAACTCCACAGAGATATTCTCCGAAGCAAAAACACCAGATATGGGTCGCCCACATCCTCGAACACAACTGCTTGACGCCGACACAAAATATAGGTTAATTTCTTAACCTAGCCAGACAGGAGAACATCATGAAAAAGGTAGGTCGTTATGGCAGACACGCTAGAATGCTTCGCTTGCAGCGAGACTTGACGTCGATCGATATGGCGATTGCTTTAGGCGTCACACCATCAATGGTAAGCAGCACCGAGAGAGCTTCGAAAAAGGTTCCTGGCGATTGGATTCCAAAACTCATCGACTTTTTCCAGTTAGACGAAAAAGGTGCTGAGAAGCTTCGGGTCGTGATTAAGATAAACAATCAGAGCCTAGAAACTGGCTCGAAACGCAAAGCAGAGGCGATTACCGAAACTAGAAATATGTTTGAAGCAGCATTTTCACCACCAGATTGAGGCGAGCAAATGAACAAACGCAACGAAGAAAATGAGGCGAAGCTCCTACTTGATGCTCAAAGGTATCGTGACCGTTATGAAACGCGAGCAAATTTTTTCGATCCGATCAGGCATATTGAGAGGGATCTAATGATGAGACGGGATTTTGATCATGAGTGGAGAGAAGAGGTAACTAAAGACGGCAAGAAAGTGGAGGCGAAAGTTAGTTTCGACAAGAACGGTGCGTTTCTCGAAATATCCAACAACGCAATCATCGAAGCGCATGCTGGGATCGGTGAAGCGCTGCATACATTGTATCATGAAATAAGTCACACCATCCTGCATACTTCGAAGTACTGCAGGCAATCAAAAAGCTATGAAATGGCCAGATCTGGAGTTTATGATATCGGCTCTTTCAGAACAGACCCAGAAGACGAATGGGAAGCGAATGTTTTTGGGAGTGGTCTACACATTCCAATCGACATGGTTTTTCCTGAAACCACAGTTAGTGTACTGAAGTGGCAATATAAGGCATCAGAAACTAAAGCGCGTCGCGCTATCGAGCAAAAGCGTCGGCTATGGAAAGTAATCGAAAGGATTAGAAATGGCCGAGACGATTGACATCGTATTATGGCTTATATGCCCCGTCTTCGTATTATTCTTGATTGCTCTCTTTCTGGGGCGAACCATCCGTTTGAAGGTGAGGTACAAAGAAACTCACTTCTCTGTGGAACTCGATCACAAAAAGTAGTTACCCGTCCATCTTCAGCGCGTTAATGAATGCCTCTTGCGGGATGTCCACTTTTCCGAACTGGCGCATGCGCTTCTTCCCCGCTTTCTGCTTGTCCAGCAACTTGCGCTTGCGGGTCGCGTCTCCGCCGTAGCACTTCGCCGTCACGTCCTTGCGCAGCGCCGAGATGGTTTCTCGGGCGATGACGCGGCCTCCCAGGGCGGCCTGGATCGGGACTTTGAACATGTGCTGGGGGATCAGCTCTTTCAGCTTTTCGCACATCACGCGGCCGCGGGCCTCGGCCTTGTCGCGGTGGACGATGGTGCTGAGCGCGTCCACCGGTTCCTCGTTCACCAGGATCTGCATCTTGACCAGATTGCCAGGGTCGTAGCCGTCCATCTGGTAGTCGAAGCTGGCATAGCCCTTGGTCACCGATTTCAACCGGTCGTAGAAGTCGAAGACCACCTCGTTCAGCGGCAGTTTATAGACCACCATGGCCCGCGTGCCGGCATAGGTGAGGTCGAGCTGGATGCCGCGCCGCTCCTGGCAGAGTTTGAGCACGTCGCCCAGATATTCGTCCGGCACCAGGATGGTCGCCTTGATCCAGGGCTCCTCGATCGCCGCGATCTTGACCACGTCGGGCATGTCGGCGGGGTTGTGCATCTCGATCTCGGCGCCGTCGTTCATCTGGATGTGGTAGACAACCGAGGGGGCGGTGGTGATCAGGTCGATCTCGTATTCGCGTTCCAGCCGGTCGCGGATGACCTCCAAGTGCAGCAGCCCCAGGAAGCCGCAGCGGAAGCCGAAGCCCAAGGCCGCGCTGGTCTCCATCTCGGACGAGAAGCTGGCATCGTTGAGGGCGAGTTTCTCGATGGCGTCGCGCAGGTCCTCGAACTCCGCCGAATCCACCGGGAAGAGGCCGCAGAAGACCACCGGCTGGGCGGGCTGGAAGCCGGGCAGCGGGGCGTCGGTGGGTTTCTTCTCGTGCGTGATGGTGTCGCCGACGCGGGTGTCGCGGACCTGTTTGATCGACGCGGTGATAAAACCGATCTCCCCCGGTCCAAGCACGTCGATATTTTCCATCTGCGGGCGGAAGACGCCGATGCGGT
>JBCCDU010000003.1:0-103744 GCA_039030715.1 Pseudomonadota bacterium | reverse complement strand
GAAGGATGGTACAACCCCGCCCGCCGCCATTCGGCGCTTGGCTACAAGTCACCTGTCGAATACGAAAAAAACAACCCCGAAGGGCTTCAAACCGTAAGCCCATAGCTGTCCACAGAAACGGGGGAACTCCAACTCCAAGGCACCCCTTGAAGGCGCCTTCGCCGAGGTTCTCAGATCGCTCCAACCCCATGAAAAGCTGTTCGATGTGGTGCGCGCAATGCTTCGAGATGCTTGGGACCAGCGCGCCTCACAGGCCGCGCAAATCGCGGCAACGCTTAAACGCGATATGCGAAAACTCGAAGATCAGATCGATAACCTGCTGGACCGGATTGTCGAAACCGATAACCACAGCGTCATCGCGGCCTATGAAAAACGGATCGATGCCCTAGAGACATCGAAGCAGCTTGCAGCCGAAAAACTGGAAAATTCAGGCAGGCCCGTTCGTACCTTCGAGGAAATGTTCGAACTTGCCATGCGGTTCCTCTCAAGCCCTTGGAAAATATGGGAAAATGGCCGTATAGACATGCGCCTATTGGTGCTCAGATTGGTGTTTCCCGAGCGGGTTCAATACTGCCGAAAAGAGGGCCTTCGAACCCCGGAAACCACTTTACCTTTCAAGGCTTTAGCGACATTCCAAGGGGATGAAAACAAAATGGCGCACCGGGGAGGATTCGAACCCCCGACCCCTAGATTCGTAGTCTAGTGCTCTATCCAGCTGAGCTACCGGTGCGGAGCCGCAGTCTACGCTGCGATGCGCGGTTCCTAGCCCTGACGGCGGGGGAATGCAAGTGGATATGCTGCGTTTTCTCGGATCACTCTTCCGATGGCAGGACGATCGCAAAAATGGTGCCTGCGGTTGTCGATGTCACCAGTTCCAGGCGACCGCCATGGGCGGCGATGACCTCGTGTGCGATGGCGAGGCCGAGGCCGGAGCCGCCGCGGCTCACACCTCCCCGGAAAGGCTGAAACAGATGTTCGATCGCGCGTTGCGGCAGACCGGGGCCGGTGTCGCTGACGACGATAGTCTCGGTATCGGCCATGCTTTCGACGGAGAAAGTGATCTTGCCGGGCTTGCCGGTGGCGGAGATCGCCTGAGCGGCATTGCGGCTCAGATTGGTCAGCACGCGGTGCAGTTGTTCAGGATCTGCGGGAACGGTATGCGCTTCGGGGATCTCGATCTTGGCGCTTACAAGGCCGTTTGCATCTAGGCCCAGGCTCTCGACCACCTCGGTTGCCATCTTGTGCAAAGCGACGGCGCGGATTTCTGGCGCCGGTTCCTCGGCCTTGCCGAAATCCAGGGTGCGTTTGCAGAGGTTGATGGCTCGGTCCAACGAACCGATCATTTTGGGCATAACGCGGGCGACGACAGGGTCCGAGGATTTTTCGATCCGGTCGACCATGAGTTGCATCGCGCTCAGCAGATTGCGCAGGTCGTGGCTGATCTTGGCCACTGCCTCGCCAAGGCTGGCCAGGCGGGCACGTTCCTTCAGCGCGCGGTGAACATCCTGCTGCATGGCGGAGAGCGCGCGTTCAGCCTCGGCCAGTTCACCACTGCGGGTTGTAGGAGGCAGGATGCGGCTTGCATCTTCCGGGTTCTCGCGAAATGCGGTGACGTTCTCCGTCACGTCCAGCAGCGGCCGGACCACGATCAGGCGGATCAGGAAGAAAATACCCGCCGCCGTGATCATCGAGATCACCAGGCTGAGACGCAGGATCCGCCAGCCGTAGTCGATCATCGCTGCTTTCATCGGCGAGGGGTCCAGGGTGATCTCGATGATCTCGCCGCCGCCCTTTGGCGGCACGCCTGTCACGTGGATCACGCCGCCATCGATCGGCATCGCCATGCGGGCCAGAGCATCGACGATCATCTCACCCGCCCCCATCTGACGCAGATCGAAGCTTTTCGAAACCATGGGGATCGCGTCGCGCATCAACACCAGTTCGCGTACGCCGTCACGTTGCAGGACGATATTGACGACTTCGGCGTTGCCGAGCAGTTCTTCTTCCAGCGCTTTGGGGATTTCGCTTTCGGGCGCGGCCAGCAGGGTCAGTGAGGCGATCTGCGCCCGCGCGATCCTCTCGTTCAGATACTCGACGCGGAAACGGGCGACCGAAGGTACGAAAATCGCGATCTCCACAAGCATCACGACAATCACGGTCAGGATCAGCAGCCGACCGGACAATCCGCTGAAGAACGTCATGCCGTAGCCCTCGTTCTGAGCCACCTTGGTCGCGTCATGTGATCCTGTGCCTCTCCGGATTGCCGCGAACCTTAATGTGTATCACCCAAACCGGGCAAGCAGGCGTACCGCGGTCTTGACCATGGAACTTTTGAACAGCCGATCAGCGTAGTAGGCACCTGCAACGCGTTTGTTCACCTCGCCCAATGTGGGGTAGGGGGCGACCATGCCTGCGACGTGCTTGATCTTCATCCCGGCAGAGATCGCGAGCGCCCAGGGCTGGATGATTTCGCCAGCCTGGGGTCCCACGATGCTGACGCCGTGGACCGGGCCTTTCTTGCAGACGATGGCCTTGATCAAGCCTTCGGTCTGGCCTTCGGCGCGCGCGCGGTCGTTCTCGGCAAAGGGGAAGCGGTGGACTTCGTAGGAGCCTTCGCCCTTGAGCTCGATCACCTCCGCTTCGGTCCGGCCGATCTGGGCGATTTCCGGGTCGATGAAGGTGACACGCGGGATGTGATTGGTTGCGACGGCGACCGGCAGGCGGAAGAGGGCGTTTCGCACCACCAGTCCCGCGTGATAGTTTGCCAGATGGGTGAACTGCATGCCGCCTGCCACATCGCCAATCGCATAAACCTTGCGGTTGCTGGTCGATCGCAACGCCTTGTCTACCGAGATCCCGTGGCGTTCAAAGGCGATGCTGCCGGCATCCAGTTCCAACTTGTCCAGATTTGGTATACGGCCTGTCGCGACCAGCAGGTGGCTGCCAGTCACGGATCCGCCGTTCTTGAGATGAACCGTGATGTCGCCTGCAGTACCTTCCACCCGATCCGCCATTGTATCTTCGCGGATATCCAGACCCTCGGCCCGCAGCAAGCGTAGGGCGACATCGGTGATTTCGGGATCATCCTTGCCCAGTGCCTTGAATGCCTCGAGCACGATGACTTTCGATCCCAGCCTCGCATGGGCCTGGGCCATCTCCATTCCGATCGGGCCGCCGCCGATGACGATCAGGGTTTCGGGCTTTTCTCGGTTCTTCCATAAGGTTTCATTGGTCAGGTAGGGCACGCCGTCCAGACCGGAGATCGGGGGGACAGCCGGGGATGATCCGGTGGCAACGATGAACCGCCGTGCTCGGATCCGGGTGCCGCCGGCTTCGACCTCCTCGGGGCTGGTGAAGCGGGCATAGTCTTGAATGACGGTGCAGCCCAGCCCCTCGAACCGTTCGACCGAGTCGTGGGGCGCGATCCCCGCGATCACGCTTTCCACATGGCCCATGGCGGCGGCGTAGTCGATCTCCGGCTCGTGACCTTTCACGCCGAATGCATCGGAGTGGCGGTGGATATGCGCCTTCTTGGCCGCGGCAATCAAGGCCTTGGACGGGACACAGCCATAGTTCAGGCAGTCGCCGCCCATCTTGTGCCCCTCGATCAGCACGACGCTGGCGCCCATTTGCACAGCGCCAGCCGCCACCGAGAGGCCACCCGACCCCGCCCCGATGATGCAGAGATCGGGGGTCAGCATATCTGCCATATCGTCTTCCCTTGGTCTGGCCTGTCAGCCCTTTGACGTAATGCCCAGCTTGCGCAAGACAATCGGCAGACTGGCCAGCATTGCCAGACCAAGCAAGGGGCCAAGCACGTGCAATTCGAAAATCACGTTCAAATTTGGCGGCTCACCGGTTCCAAGCTGGGCGCCGAGGCCCGATCCAATTGAGATAAAGACCAAGGTGCCCGGAATGATGCCGACCAGGGTGGTCCAGACAAAATTGAAGAGCCGCGTGCCCAGGAACGCCGGGACCAGATTGGCGACAAAGAACGGCATGACCGGGACCAGGCGCATAATCAGCAGGAAACTGATCTCCCCCTGACGAAACTCATCCTCCAGCTTGGTGATCCAGCCACCTGCCTTGCTGCGCAGAACCTCGCCCAACGAGGTCTTGGCGGCGAGGAACAGCAGCGTCGCGCCGGTCGTGGCAGCCAGGATCACGATCGCGGATCCGGTGACCGTACCGAACAGAAACCCACCGAGCAGGGTCATCCAGATTGCGCCTGGGATCGAGAAGGCAACCACCAGGACGTAGATGAAGAAATATGCCGCGATCATTGCGACGAAATTCTCCTCGCGCCATGCGATCAGCGTTTCGTAGTTCTGTTCAAGTGTCTCGAAGCTCAGAAAATCGCGCAGAAAAAAGAAACCCGCTGCCGCGCCGCAGGCGATAAGGGCGATAGGAAGCAGTTTCTTGATGCCACCCTCCTTGGTGGCTGGCGTTCCGACAGTGTCCCGCGCCGTGTCTTGCATAGTCATCTGAGCATGCCCCATAATCGTTTCGTTGCCCAGGATATCGGAGGTGGCGTGCCAACCACCACCCCGCCTCACACAAGGGTGAGAAATTGCCATCTGAAGTGAAATAATTTGCGGTGAAAAGATCACCAAAGGATTGGCTTTAGGTCGATTGACAGGCGTGCGGTGCCAAGATATCAGCACGTCTCGGATTCACCGCTGGGATTTTCAGCGCGCAACAGGCGCCGAAGACTGTCCCAAGCAGTCGCGAGAGAGCGCTCTCGCCAGAAGGAATGGCACGATGAAACGCACGTATCAGCCCAGCAACCTGGTTCGCAAACGCCGTCACGGTTTCCGCTCGCGCATGGCGACCAAGAATGGCCGCAAGATCCTGAATCGCCGCCGTGCGCAGGGCCGCAAGCGCCTGTCCGCATAAGCGATTTCGGTATGGTCGGCGGGGCATATCCGACCGGGACTCAGGGCGCTTCGGCGCCCTTTACCATTTCAGGCGCGCCGCCACTGGTGATCCGCAAGCGTCGCGATTTTTTAGCCTGCGCCCGTGCGCGCCGGTGGGTAGCGCCAGGGATGATCGTTCAAGCCCGCGACCGCGGCGACGATGACGCGCCGCGGGTAGGGTTCACCTGCTCGAAGAAAGTCGGCAATGCGGTGATGCGCAACCGGGCGAAACGTCGGTTGCGCGAGGCCGCGCGCGCCTTGATGGCGTTGCATGGGAAACCGGGCTGGGACTATGTGCTGATTGGCCGGGCTGATGTTACGATAGACCGGCGGTTTACCGACCTTCTGGCGGATCTGGAAAAGGCACTCTCGCGTTTGCACACCCCCGCAAAGGCGGATCGGTGAGCCCGCTGGCTCATCTTTTGACCCTGCCGGTGCGGGCCTATCGCCTGATCGGCTCGCCCTGGGTCGGACGCAATTGCCGATTTCAACCCACATGTTCGGAGTATGCGCTGACAGCGCTGGAAATCCATGGCGGGCTGCGGGGCGGCTGGCTGGCCTTCCGTCGTATTCTACGCTGTCGTCCAGGCGCTGCCTCTGGTTATGATCCGGTGCCTGAGCGGAGAACCCCGGATGCTTGACAGCCCAGACGATCAGATCATGGAACGGCTCTATGCGGGGGCGCCGGATGGGGTAGAGTTTCGCAAACTGCGCAAGCGGCTTATCCGCACGGCACGCGAGGCGCTGGAGACCTATGGCATGGTGCGCGCCGGTGCGCGCTGGCTGGTCTGTCTGTCCGGGGGCAAAGACAGCTACACGTTGTTGTCGGTCCTTATCGAGTTGCGCTGGCGCGGCTTGCTGCCGGTCGATTTGCTGGCGTGCAACCTGGATCAGGGCCAGCCAAATTTCCCGGCGACGGTGCTGCCAGAGTGGTTGGGCGCGCTGGGCGTGCCTTATCGCGTCGAGTATCGGGATACGTATTCCATCGTGGTCGATAAAGTGCCCGCGGGCCGAACTATGTGCGCGCTTTGCTCGCGCTTGCGCCGGGGACATCTCTATCGCATCGCGCGCGAGGAAGGATGCGAGGCGGTGGTGCTGGGCCATCACCGGGATGATTTGTTGGAGACGTTCTTGCTGAACTTCTTCCATGGCGGGCGGTTGGCGACCATGCCGCCCAAGTTGGTGAACGAGGAGGGTGATCTGACTGTACTGCGCCCGCTCGCCCTGGTGGCCGAGGACGACTGCGCGAAGTTTTCCGATGCGATGGGTTTTCCGATTATCCCTTGCGATCTGTGTGGCAGTCAGGACGGCCTGCAACGCCGGCAGATCAAAGAGATGCTGAGCGGATGGGAACACCGCGCACCCGGGCGCAAGGACGTGATGATTAAGGCGCTGACCAATGTGCGGCCCAGTCACCTCGCCGATCCGGCGCTGTTCGATTTCGCCGGTCTTGTGGCGTCGGGGACTGTTGATGACGGAAATTGACCAGCAGGTTCGGCCCTGGCAGCGAGACATCCTGCAAGCCTTCGAGCGCGCCGATATCCGCCATGTCGCCTATGTCCCCGATGGTGGGCATCAGGGGTTGATCGGCCTCTGCCAGCAGGCGTCGCGGATCGGCATGACCGTGCTGACGACGGAGGAGGAAGGGATCGCGCTGGTCACCGGATTGTGGCTTGGCGGGGTGAAATCGGCGCTTCTGATGCAGTCCTCCGGCGTCGGGAACTGCATCAACATGCTGACCCTGGCGGAAAACTGCCGCATACCGCTTGTCATGCTGATCACCATGCGTGGCGAGTGGGGTGAATTTGTGCCCTGGCAGGTCGCCATGGGGCGACGCACACCCGCGGTGCTGGAGACGATGGGGGTCGATGTCTATCGTTGCGACCGTGCCGAGGATGTGGGGCCGACTGTCGCTGCGGGCCTCGATCACGCCTATTTCTCGGATCGCAGCGTCGCCGTGCTGCTGAGCCAGCGGTTGATCGGCGCGAAGAACTGGGCCGCTGCCCGCAGCGACGGGAGCAACGCGAAATGATCGAACGGCGCGAAGCGGTTGCCAGCCTGCTGGCGAATAGGGGCGATGCACTGGTGGTGACCGGCCTCGGCTCGCCAACCTACGATGTCTTTGCGGCTGGTGACAATCCGGCGAACTTCTACCTATGGGGTGCGATGGGGGCTTCTGCGATGACCGGGCTTGGCCTGGCGCTGGCACAGCCGGATCGCCCGGTCGTGGTCGTGACCGGCGATGGCGAAATGCTGATGGGGATCGGCTCATTTGCAACCATTGCCCAGCATCAGCCCGCAAATCTTTCCATCGTGATCCTGGACAATGAGCACTACGCGGAAACCGGCATGCAGGCGACCGCAACGGGGCATGGCGCCGATCTGGCGGGGATTGCGGCAGCCTCCGGCATTGCGCGGACCACGACGATTGCCGAGGCTGAGAGTTTGGCTGAACTCTCCACCGCGCTATATGCGCAGCGCGGGCCCGTGGTTGCTGTCCTGAAAGTCTCCTCGAGATCGCTGCCCAGGGTCACGCCGATGCGCGACGGGGTGGCATTGAAACACCGAATGCGCGGGGCGGTTCTGGGTCTGCATCCCGGTCAATGCACCGATTCCCCTTGACGCAGACCTGGCAACCCGGTTGAACCCGCGTGTGATTGTGAGGCGGAGCGGCATATGAACAAGGACGACATCAGAAATATGATCATGGCCTGCGTGCTGTCCATGGCCGTGATCATTGGATGGCAGTACTTCTTTCCGGGCCCGCCGCCGCCCGAGCCTGAAGTTACGCAGTCAGCGACCGGTCAGCCCACTGTCGATGGCCAAGCCACAGTCCAACAGCCCGGTACGCCGCAGCCCGAGGTTGCATTGGACCGCAATGGCGCGCTTGCACGCACGGAACGCATCGAGATCGTCGCCCCCTCGGTCAGCGGCTCGCTCTCGCTGCGGGGCGGTCGCCTGGACGACCTGCATCTGGTGGACTATCGCGAGACGTTGGAGCCTGGCTCTGACACCGTCACACTGCTCAGCCCTACCGGCGGGCCGCATCCCTACTACACCACATATGGTTGGCTGCGCACCGCGGATGGCGAGACCGGGCCGCTGCCTGATCCCAACACCGACTGGACGCTGGGAAGCGGTGACCGGCTGACGCCCGACAGCCCGGTGACATTGAGTTATGACAATGGCGAGGGGTTGATCTTCCGCCGTACCTACGCCGTCGACGACAAATACATTTTCACTGTTACCCAGTCGGTTGAGAACCAGCGGGCCGAGCCGGTGAGCCTGGCCCCCTATGGCTATATCGCCCGGCGCGACCTGCCGGATGTGCAACGCCTCTGGATCCTGCATGAGGGTGCCGTCGCCTCGATCGATGACGAGTTGGTGCTGGAAACCTATGACGATCTGGAGGATCTGACGCCCAACCCGCTGGAAGGCGGGAATGTCGCGGCATACGGGGTGGAGCAGAACGGCTGGATTGGACTGACGGACAAATATTGGCTGACCGCCCTGATTCCCCAGCCGGGTCAGGGATTTAACGCTGTCTACAAGTCGCTGAACGTGACCACCAGCCCCGAATACCGGGCTGAGATGCGGATGCCGGTGATGACCGTCGCCGCGGGATCCGAAGGCTCGGTCGAGACCTATTATTTCGCCGGGGCCAAGGAATACGAAACGCTGGAGGATTACGAGCAGAGCCTGGGCGTCGTCGATCTGCGCAATGCCATCGACTGGGGCTGGTTCTACTTTCTGACCAAACCGCTCTTCTGGCTGCTGCTTCAGGTGTTCCACCTGATCGGCAATATGGGCTGGGCGATCATCGCACTGACCTTCCTGGTCAAGGCCGTGCTCTTCCCGCTGGCCTACAAATCCTATGTCTCGATGTCGAAGATGAAGCAGCTTCAGCCCGAGATGGAGAAGTTGAAGGAGCGTTGCGGCGACGACAAGAAGAAGATGCAGATGGAGATGATGGAGCTCTACAAGAAGGAGAAGGTGAACCCAGCCTCCGGCTGTTTGCCGATCTTGCTGCAGATCCCGATCTTCTTCTCGCTCTACAAGGTGCTGTTCGTGGCGATCGAGATGCGCCATGCACCGTTCATCGGCTGGATCAAGGACCTCTCGGCCCCCGACCCGACATCGATCCTGAACCTGTTCGGTCTCTTGCCCTACGAGATCCCGGGCTATCTCGCGCTGTTCTCGATCGGGATCTATCCGGTTCTGATGGGCATCACGATGTGGATGCAGCAAAAGCTGAACCCGGCCCCGACCGATCCGACCCAGGCGATGATCTTCGCCTGGATGCCCTGGGTCTTCATGTTCATGCTGGGCACGTTTGCCAGCGGCCTGGTGATCTATTGGACGGCCAACAACGTCATCACCTTCACGCAGCAATATCTGATCATGCGAAGTCAGGGGGTGGAGGTCGATTTCTTCGGCAATGTGAAG
Organism: Pseudomonadota bacterium; assembly: GCA_039030715.1. Taxonomy (GTDB): domain Bacteria; phylum Pseudomonadota; class Alphaproteobacteria; order Rhodobacterales; family Rhodobacteraceae; genus Thermohalobaculum. The sequence continues at coordinate 94,382 of JBCCDU010000003.1, read as the reverse complement.
GCCAGCTTCAAACGAAAACCCAAACCGGCGAAGTCGGCGGATAGCGGGAAATGACACCCGCGGTCACTGCGATCTGCCGGCACCCGGTGAAAAGCCTGGGCGAGGAACTGGTGGGTGCCGCGCGGCTTGCTCCGGGACAACCGCTCCCCTGGGACCGGATCTGGGCCGTTTGCCATGGGCAGAGCACATATGACGCCTCGGGCGCCTGGGATATCCCGCGCCAGTTCGTGAACCAGACCTTCGTGCCGCAGCTCGCGCAGATCAGCCTGCGCTTTGACGAGGATGCGGGTGTCTTGTATCTGGAGCACCCCGACGCCGAACCGCTCAGCGTCGATCCGGACCGGGAGGGTGAGGCGCTCTGTCATTGGCTGCTGCCGCTGGGGCAGGATGCGCGCCCGGGACCGTATAGCATGGCGCGGATCTCGGAGGGCGCGTTCACGGATTTCGAGGATACGCATATCTCCATCGCCTCGGAAGCCTCGCGACGGGCGCTGGGCGAGATTGCCGGGCAACCTTTGGAACGCGTCCGGTTTCGCATGAATATCTGGCTCGACGGCTTTGCTCCGTGGGAAGAACTGGATTGGGTCGGCCGCGAGATTACCATCGGCGATGCCAGGCTGAAGATCACCGAGCGGGACAAGCGCTGTAACGCTACGACTGCCAGCCCCGTAACAGGTGCGCGCGATGTGCAGGTGCCCGCGATCCTGCGCAAGCGTTTCGGACACATGGATTTCGGTGTCTACGCCCAGGTGATCGAGGGTGGCGAAGTCAAAACCGGCGACCCCGCCCGGATCTGATGTTTCGCTTCGTCATCGATCCCGATACCGAAGACGCCGCGCGCGAACGTGGGCGACTGCTGTTCGCCGGTCCTTGCGATTTCGTCAAAGGCGTGGTCGCGATGGACGGCCTGCCTGCCGCCGACCGGGCCGAGATCTGCTTTGCCGGGCGGTCCAATGTCGGCAAATCCAGCCTGATCAACGCGCTGACCGGTCGCAAGGCACTTGCCCGCGCGTCCAACACCCCGGGTCGCACGCAGGAGATCAACTATTTCGCGTTGGGCCAGAGCGGCTATCTGGTCGATCTTCCCGGCTATGGCTATGCCGAGGCGCCGGTGGCCAAGGTTGCCGAGTGGCAGGCCCTGCTGCGGCAGTATCTGGCGGGCAGGGCGACACTGGCCCGCGCTTTTGTACTGATCGACGCCCGCCACGGCATCAAGAAGGTCGATCACGAGATCATGGAGTTGCTGGACACGGCGGCGGTAAGCTTCCAGGCGGTGTTGACCAAGGTGGACAAACCCAAACCCGGGCAATTCGACAAGGTGATCGAGGGTTTGCACGCGGATCTCGCCAGGCATCCGGCTGCGTTTCCAGAGGTTTTGACGACTTCCTCCGAAACCGGCCACGGGATCGCAGAGCTTCGGGCGGTGATCGCAGCCCTGCTCGGCTAAGTATGGGCCCCAATTTCTCCCTCCTCCCGCCATGTTATGTGTTAGGACGCTTTTCACCATAAAAGTGGCACAGATAGCGATGGCGTCTGGCGGTACGGAAGATACGATTCTATGAACAAGCGGCAGCGGCCCGGTCGAATCCTGGCATTTCGTAATGACCGTCTCGGCGCGCGTCTGATCACGCTGATCAACGCCATGCGCCTGTCCCAGGACCACGATCTGCCACTCGCCGTCTATTGGATCAAGGCGACCGATATCGGCGCGGTTTTCAACGACACCAAGGCGTTCTTCGATGCCGATTTCGTGGACCGGCATTTTATCGATGCCGAGGAATGGCGCGCCGTGCGCGACGATGCGGTCCGCATAGGCTCGCTCGAACAAGGCGGTATCGAAGCGATCCGCGAGGTGCTGGACAGTGGGCGCGATGTGCTGGTCGACGCGGCTTTTGGGCTGACCGTGATCGCGGGGGAGGATCCGGAGCATGTCCGACACCGCATCGCCGACCTGCTTATAGAGTTTCCATTCGCGCAGGCGCTTAAACCCTCGATCGAGGAAATCTCACGCGCTGTCGATGGCGGCACGGCCTATCACATTCGGCGGGGCGATCTGATCAGCTTTCCGCGCGCCATGCACCGTTCCTGGCCCAAGAAATATGTGCCTGACGAGATCTACATGGTGCATATCGAGCGCGAGATCGACGCCGGCGCACGTCCCATCGTCTTCAGCGACCATGCGGAGACAATTGCGCGCTTCAAGGCAGCCTATCCCCAGCTTCTGTCGGCCAGCGAGCTGTTTGACGTCTCGCATCTCTCCACCGGGCAGCGCGACCTGATGGAGCTCTATGCCATGTCGCGCTGCTCCAAGATCATCGCGCCGGGACAAAGTGCTTTTTCCTCCACCGCTGCCGATTTGGGTGGGGCTCGCAAAGTCGATGTGGGCGAGGACCTGACACCTGAGCAGTTGCACATGGCGCTGGATCGCCTCTCCGACCGGCTGGCACAACCGAACGGCAACGATGTCATCGCGCGCGAGGGGGATCTGGGCCAGTCCTTCGTCCATGTGATCGATCATCTGGGCGCGACCGGGCGCCGCGATCAGGCAATCGCCAGTCTGGGTCGGCATATCGAAGCCGGGCTGAACATCTCGTTCCTGTATCCCCGCCAGTTGGAACAACAAATCGTCGCCGGCGACGCCAAGGGTGCGTTGCGCACAGCCGCGATCATGCGCGACCGTATCCTCTATCACCGTGCCGACTATGCCGTGGGTGAGGTTTTGCACGGCATCGCGCATGTGATGACCGGGGATCGTCAACGTGGGTTGCATCATATTTTCAACGGCTTCTGGCATGAACCTGATGGCGTGGTTCCAAGAACAGTCGTGGGCCTGCTGATCGAGCTTGGGGTTCTCACTGCCAGTAATTTCCTGCCAATGACAGCGGCTGCGCAGCGACTGCGACGGCGTATGGCACGCGATGCGCTGGGCGATCCACGCTTCAAACCCCTGCATGTTCTGGCCACCGACAAAGTGGACGCGGTGACGAATATCCCCGGGCTGGAGCCGATCACCTGGGACTGGGGACTGTTCCTGCGATCGTTCTCGTCGAATTCCGTCGCGCGGCATCCGCACCGCGAAGGGTACGAGAAAGCGCTGGGCAAACTGTCCGATGGTCCCGACGCCAACAGCCTGCGTGCGATCTATGGCGCGCATTGCGGGCGGCTGGACGAGGCGATCGAGACGCTCACAGACCAGGCCGCGGACACGCCGGATATCGCGATGGTCCAGCAGCGCCTCTCGCACGCGCTCTATCTGGCGCGGGATTTCAAGACTTCCGCTGTGGCGGCGGAGCGTGCTGCGGCGCTGATGCCCGATGTCCCGGCATTGCAAGTCTGGCGCGGCATGACGGCGATCCGCGTGAAGGATGCAGAGACGGCAATCGCCGCCTTGCGCCAAGCACTTGCCTCGGGCCTCGCCATGCCCAGTATCCGAGGGTTTCTCGCGCGCGCTTACGCCCTTGCTGGGGATCGCGATGCCGAACTGGCCGAGTTGGACGCCGCGATCACCGACACACCGACTGAACAGCAGTTCCGCTTCGAACGCGCTCGCCTGCTGCACGGGCAAGACCGGCACGAGGAGGCGCTGGCCGATATGGAGCTGCTGGAGCGATTAGACAAGCGCGCGCCCAAGCTGATGATTCTGCTGGCCGATTGTCTGCTCGCGGTCGGCCGGGCCGACGATGCCCGTGCCGCGATCGAGGCCGGACTGGAACAGAACCCCGGCCACGATAAGCTGAGCGCGCATTTGGAACAACTGGAAGAGTTGACCTGACCCGCATCCCCGGATGCCTGATAGGACGAGGACGATATGACCGATCAGCAACGCGCCCTGCAGATCTTCAAGACCCTGCGCGACCGACGGGTCCATCTGCGTGAATTGCGCGGCGAGAAGCGTGAGGAGGAAGCACCGCCCTCCGCGCCGGTCGATCCCGATCCCGGCGTGAAGTCGTTGGAGGGGTTCTATGCCTTCGCCTGGCCGCAACTGCTGGAGTCCCACAGCCAGGTGTTTCAGGATCTTTGGGTATTGTACGAAATGGATGGCCTGAAGGAAGGCTATTTCATCGAATTCGGTGTGGCCAATGGCACGACCCTCTCTAACAGCTTCAACTTGGAGCGGCGGCATGGCTGGACGGGGATCATCTCCGAGCCAAACCCGACCTTCCACGAGAATATTCAGCGCGCGCGCAGCTGTCAGTTCACCAAAAAGGCCATCTACTCGACTACGGGTCTGAACCTGACATTCTCGTGCGCGGAGCGCCCGATGTTTTCGCGGTTGGAAGCGCCGGGGGTAGAAACGACAGCGGCGCACGAGATCGAGGTGGCGGACAGTTTCGATGTGGAGACGATCTCGTTGAACGACGCAATGGACGAATTCGATGCGCCGGACGTGGTGGATTATGTCTCAGTCGATACGGAAGGGACCGAGCAGGACATCATTGAGGCATTCGACTTTGGCAAACGCCTGGTTCGCGCTTTTACCATCGAGCACAATTACACGGACATGCGCGAGAAGATCTTCGATCTGATGAGCGCCCATGGCTATCACCGCCGTTTTCCAGAGATCTCGCGCTTCGATGACTGTTATATCCACGAAAGTGTACTGACGGGCGGGTAGGGGGCTCAGAATGCCTCTTCCTCCAGAAACCTCCACGATATCGGTTCATCATTTCAGACTATATCTCTGTGCCCTCATCTGGCGTGCGGCGACGATGGTCGGGCGCGCGGCGGAGCGTTTGAGAAGCCCCTTCGCCTAGATAATCTTACAGTAGACGGCGCCGCCCTCGCGCGCGTAGAGCTTGGTGACCTGCTCGGTCTCGGGCGGAACTGGAATATTTATTAGGTTGGAGAACACGTTAGAGTAGCCGAGCCCCATCGACATTTCGGCGCTCCGCGCGAAGCAGGATCTAGCGGCGAAAATTGCTGTACCGGTTGGCGTAGATCCGCGCGAGCGTGACTTCTCTGCTAATTTGTATGTTAATCAACGCTCTCTGCTGAAATTTTAAGTCGCTAGCGGACGACCGGCGTGCTGTGCCCAGTCGTAAACTTCGGCGATACCGCGTTCCAGCGGAATGGAGGGCGCCCAGCCCAGTGCGCGCAGGCGATCTGCGCTCATCAGCTTGCGCGGTGTGCCATCGGGTTTGGTTTCATCCGTGGTCAGATCGCCTTCGAACCCCACGGCGCGCATGACCATTCTGGCCAGATCCTCGATGGTCACATCAGTGCCAGAGCCGACATTCACATGAGTCTCGTCCGAATACACCCTCATCAGATGGACCAGCGCATCAGCGCAGTCGTCCACATGCAGGAATTCGCGCCGGGGCGTGCCGGTGCCCCAAATCTCCATGCTTCCGGCCCCGGCCCGCTTCGCCTCATGCGCCTTGCGGATCAGGGCGGGCAGGACATGGCTGGACTTCAGATCGAAATTATCGCCGGGCCCGTAGAGATTGGTTGGCATGGCCGAGATAAAATCCGCACCATGCTGCCGACGATAAGCTTGGCAGAGCTTGATTCCCGCGATCTTGGCCACCGCATACCACTCGTTGGTCGGCTCCAGAGCGCCGGTCAGCAGAGCATCCTCGGTGATCGGTTGATCGGCGAATTTCGGATAGATACAGGAGGAGCCGAGGAAGAGCAGCTTCTCCACCCCTACCTGGTGCGAGGCATGAATGATGTTCGCCTCGATCATCAGGTTTTCGTACAAGAAATCCGCGGGATAGCTGTCGTTTGCGAGAATCCCCCCGACCTTGGCTGCCGGCACGAAAACCGCTTGCGGCCGCGCCTTTTCAAGCCAGGCTTCCACCTGGGCTTGCCGAGTCAGATCGACCTGCTGCCGGGTCACGGTCAGGATTTCGCAAACCTCGCTTGCCAAGCGGCGGCAGAGAGCGGAGCCGACCATGCCGCGATGCCCCGCCACCCAGACCCGTTTGCCTGCGAGCGTATACTCAGTCATGGCGGTTCTGCCTGTCATGTTCTTGCGAAACCAGGGCGAGATCGGCCTCGACCATCTCTCGCACCATCCCGTCCAGGTCGGTCGTATGGCGCCATCCCAGTTTCTGATGCGCCTTGGATGGATCGCCGATCAGCAGATCAACCTCAGTCGGGCGGAAGTAGCGCGGATCGATCCGCACTCGGGCGGTGCCGTTCTGATCGCGGCCCACCTCTTCGACCCCTTCGCCGTCCCACGCGATCTCCGCCCCCGTTGCTGCGAAGGCACGCTCCACGAAGCTGCGGACGGAGTGGGTTTCGCCGGTGGCCAGAACGAAATCCTCAGCCTCATCCTGCTGGAGAATGCGCCACATCCCCTCGGCATAATCGCGGGCGTGTCCCCAGTCGCGCTTGGCATCCAGATTGCCGAGATAGACGCAATCCTGTAGCCCCAGTTTGATCGCTGCTGCCGCCCGCGTGATCTTGCGGGTCACGAAGGTCTCGCCCCTCAACGGGCTTTCGTGATTGAACAGGATTCCGTTGCAGGCATACATCCCATAGGCCTCGCGATAGTTCACGGTGATCCAATAGGCATAGAGCTTGGCCGCAGCATAGGGCGAGCGGGGGTAGAACGGCGTCGTCTCGCGCTGCGGCACCTCCTGCACCAGTCCGTAGAGTTCTGAGGTGGAGGCCTGATAGAAGCGCGTTCTCCCCTCGAGACCAAGGATGCGCATCGCCTCTAGCAAGCGCAGCGTGCCGAGCGCATCTGAATTGGCGGTGTATTCCGGTGTCTCGAAGCTGACCTGCACATGGGATTGGGCAGCGAGATTGTAGATCTCGTCCGGCTGCACCTCCTGCACGATACGGATCAGATTGGTCGAGTCGGTCATATCGCCGTAGTGCAGGTGGAAGCGGACATCCTCATCGTGAGGATCCTGGTAGAGGTGGTCGATCCGCTGCGAGTTGAAGGAGGAAGACCGCCGCTTGACCCCGTGGACGGTATATCCCTTGTCGAGCAAGAGCTCCGACAGATAGGCCCCGTCCTGCCCGGTAACCCCGGTGATCAACGCCGTCTTGCTCATACCTGCCCGCCTCTCTGGTTCCACCCGTCTATCGCCGAAAAGCGCCGCGTGGGCAACATGCCGGGGAAACCGATGCAATCCATGCGCGAAATCTGTGGTCAAAGTTTGAAATTACCGTTGCCTTTAGAGGTAAGCTTCAGGTCATGGCTCACCTCTAATCCAGCCGGTCGCCCGATGCATTGGCAAGGTGGCTTCAGAATGGCTGCATAGAAGCGAGAATCGCGGCAGATGCGATGTTCGGGCGTCGAAGAGGTGGCTCAGATAGGCTTCCTCCAAAGCGTGCGCTCGTGCTGGGGGAGGCGCTCAAAATAGCGCTCCGCCACAGCATGCTGCTTTTTCGCCCCGGGATGACCTCTCAGAGCACGAAGTCGTCCGCGTTCAGGGCATGGATTCCGGTCAGTTCGATCTGGAAATCGGACCGGCCGTCGCCATCCGCATCCGCCTGGATGATTGTAAAGTCATTCACGGCCTGACGGACATGGCGCAATTCCCCGGCGGTGCCCGAGAATTGCGCGGTGCCGATGAATTCGAAAGCCTGATTGCCGCCACCTGTCGTGTCTGCGTCCAGGCGGCTGAGCTCGATCCGGTCGCCTTTTTCCCAATCGCCGATGATGTCGCGGTTGCCGAAGCCAACGCCTGAATCGTCATAGCCGAAATAGATGAAGCGGTCGTTCCCTTCGCCGCCAAACATCAGATCGACGCCGCGATTGCCGTAGAGCTTGTCGACCCCGTCCTCGCCCCGCAGCGTATCGTCGCCGTTGCGACCGTAGAGCCTGTCACCGGAAGCGCCACCGATGAGTTCATTCGCGTCCTGATCGCCGCGCAGCTCATCGATAAAACGGCTGCCGATCAGGTTTTCGATCGAAACCAGCCGGTCGCCGACGGCATCGCCGATGGGCGATACGAGGCCCTGCAGGTCGAGACGCATTCCCGCCTCGGCGTCCGAGTAGCTGGCGTAGTCCATTCCTGACCCGCCATCCAGCAGGTCGCGGCCTTCGCCGCCGATCAGCGTGTCGTTGCCCATGTCGCCGAACAGGCTGTCATTGTCCTCGCCGCCAGCCAACGTGTCGTCCGCCTGCAGTCCCTCTATGATGTCTGCGCCGGCCAGGCCATTTAGGTCGTCCGCGCCACCGTGGCCGCGGATATGATCCGAGGTGTCCTGACCTCCCAGCGCTTTCAGGCTGAAATCGGCCTCTTCGCCGTCCTCCGGATCGGGATTTTTCTGTTGGTTGGGGTCATTGGGGTCAACGAACAGGATTTGTTGGGCTTCCGGGTTCACCACGCGCAGCGTCACTGTGCGCGTCTCGGACACCTGTTTGTCGCCTAAGCGTTCGCGCAGGTTGAAAGTGAAACTGGTTTCGAAGAACAGATCGCCGGGCTGGAAAATATCCTCCGATGGCGGGATATAGTTGAAATTGCCATTCCCAAAGAGCTGCAGCGTGCCCAGGTCGCCATTCGCGTTGCGTGTGAAATCTGCTTCTTCTCCCTCGACGGGCGGGGCCACGGGCTGGCTCTGTGTGACTTCCCCCCGGGTCGGGCCGCGCACCAGTTGGAACAGGGCGTCGTCGCCGTCCGGGTCCTTGCCCAGAAGGCTGTCATCGAAACGAATCCCGGGCGAGAACTCGAATACCTGATTGCCCGTCTTGGGTGCATCCTCGCGTCCGGCGATCCGGATGGCGATTGTCTGGCTGGCGATACCGTCACGGCCCTCGGCATTGCTGCGCCGGTCATCAATGGCATCCCCAATCGACTTGGTGTCGAACGCATTGGGATCGCGCACGGTATAGCTGAAATTGCCCGCAGGCCCCCGATCATCGGTCTCCTGCCGAAAGCGCAGGGTCGAAAGTTGTTCGGCGGTGATCTGGTCGCCGACCTGCAACCTTATCTCGGCCTGTAATTCCTCGCCAAAGCCCAGCGGGGTCGGCACGCTTTGCAGGAAGAAGACATAGCCCTGGTCGGGGATCTCATCGACGGTGACGGTCAGATCGCCGCCCTCGGGGTCCACCGGAAGGTCGATCGCCATATCGACGCCGCGCGCGAGGGGAACCGAGACAGCACCCGTCGCCTGAACCTGGGTCGGGATGCCGCCGACTTCCTCCTCGGTGAACAGGCCATCGATCTCGAAGGTCACCGGGCCGGTTTCGAAATCATAGGATTGGTCGGTGATGAAGTGCAACGCTTCCATCTCGGCAATAGTCAGCACGCTGTTGTTGCCGACGATGCGCTGCGAGCCGTCCTCGCGGATCACCACCATGGTCCCGCCATCCAGGCGGCGGGTCAGGGTGAAGGTTTGCCCGGAGTCGAACTGATCGGGGTCGATCTCGATTCCGATGGCGATTGGATCGTTTTCATCCTCACCGATGATCAGGTCCTTGTCGGCCTGCACGATGGGATCGAGATTGGCCAACAGAATGCCTTCAGAGGTAATGGCCTCGAATTCGAAATAGGTCTGGCGGGACAGGATCTGCTGCACCTCTGCCGCAACGTTCGGATCCAGGCCGTTGAGCAGGGTGGGCGAGATTGCCTCCTCCACAACCACGCGGTCATCGAACAGGATCACCCGTTCGACGGGCGCAAAATCGATCTGCGCGATGTCGAACCCGTCGCCGCCGAAGAACACGCTTCTAAGCGCGCCCGGATCGGTTTCAGCCGTCGGCCTCCCCGTGACCGGATCGACATAGAGAAGCTGGTTCTGCGGGCCGATATGACGTGCGATATCGTCGCCATCTCCCAGATCCGCCCTGGTGCCATGACCCGCTGTGAAGAGCTGATCGTCGCCAGCCCCACCCTCGACCGAGATATTGCCGAAGGCGCCGATCTCGAACATGTCATCGCCCGCGCCACCCAAAAGCGTGACATCCAGGTCGGGCGTGTCCTTGAAGCCGCGGGCACCGACGAACGATCCCGGCGCATAGAGGGCGCTCACATTGGTCGAGACCGCGTCGCCCGGGCTGCCGCTGACAAAGCCCGCATTCAGCCTGTCGTCGAAATCCGATCCCAGCACCCGCTCGAACCCGCTCGCCACGTCGCCAAAGGCATCGTGGTCCGTTCCAAAGCCGCCGCCGCTGGCGCCGGTGATCTGGGCGCGGGACTGGTCGTCGTTGGTCGAGACGACAGCGAACGCAGCCTCATCCGCATTGGCATAGCTGAGCGTATCGATCCCGTCACCGCCGAGCAGAAAGTCGGCGCCAGCGCCGCCCTCGATCGTGTTGTTCTTTGCGTCACCTGCAACGACATCATCGCCTGCCGTTGCGATCACATGTTCGATCCCGAAGAGATAGGCCTCCTCGGTGCCTTCCCCGGATCCACTGGTGCCCGTATCGATGCCCAGATCATCCAACTTGGCCGTGCCATAGGCGAGCCGCTCGCCCGTGAACTGGTTCTGGACATCCGGTAGTTGGAATGTGTCGGAACCGAACGGATTGGCCAGCACATCGAGCTGGATCACAGCCTTGCGCTCGGACTCCTCGGGGAAGAAATCGATCCCGCGGTCGAAGCGGAGATCCAGCGTGTCCTGCCCCGCGCCACCCCAAAGGAAAGCGTTGCTCAGATCGTCGCCGGTTTGGCTCGTATCGCCGAGCAGCAGTGCGATCTCGGCATCTGTCAGATCATCGCTCTGATTCCGATTGGCGTTGGGATTGAGCGTGGCGAGCAACAACTCGCGCGCGCTCGGTGAGCGGGTTGGCGGGGGTGTGCCACCGCCGAGGAAGATGCTTCCAGGGAATGACAGGGTTCGCGCCAACGGCTGAGCCGAGCCGAAGCTGAGCGTGTCGTCCCCGCCACCCCCGATGATATGGTCGAAGCCGCCATCGCCGAAGAGCGAGTTTGCCTCGTCATTGCCCAGCAGAGTGTCGTTGCCATAGGTCCCGATCAGTCCCTCGACGTCGCGCAGAACATCGGTCGAGACAATCCGCTCGCTCGCGTCGCCGATGGCTGAGACACCGCGGATCTCGTCCACAGAGTTCAGGTCCACGTCCCGGTCGGTCACGCTGATGACATCGCCAAGGCCCACAAAGTCGCGGTCGTCGAAGACCACGCCCTGCAACGCGTTGTTCGGACGGTCGATGAACAGGGAAAGGACGCCGTCGCCAACCCTCTGTTCGGTGAAGTCGGCACCACCCGCCAGTGCCCGGCTGGTAACGGTCAGGTTGCGGCCGTCCACGGTCCAACTGCTGTCGGTGGCAGTGCTGTGGTCGACCCGATCGAAGCGCAGATCGTTGATCTCGGTGGGATCGAGCGCCAGGCGCGTCAGCACCGCCTCACCGTCCTGCCCGCCGGTGCCGAGATCGGCAAAGAGCGAGACCTGCTGATCCACCTCGCCCGTCAGGGTGACAGTACGCTCTTGCGTGCTGCGCAGATTGATCGTCTCGTCGCTGTTGCCGATACCGAGGAAACGAAACTTCTGGATGCGGAAGAAGTTGTCGATCTCGAAGCTGCCGGTGCCGAGCGCCGTGATGTCGAATGTCGGGATGTCGTTGAGATCGATGTTGTAGGCTGCGATATCCGATCCACTGCCGCCCACGATCAGCTTGTCGCCATCCAGCAGATCGGTGCCAAGCCCGTTGCCCTGCCAGAAGATATCGTCGCCTGCCCCACCGAACAGTCGGTCATCGCCGCCTTGCGCCGCCAGCCGGTCGTCGCCGTTGAGGCCGAACAGCCGGTTGGCCCCCCGGTCGCCGAACAGGATGTCATCGAAGCGCGTCGCCTCGACATCTTCGAACCCGGTGATCTGGTCGCCCTGCGCCTCGCCCCGGAAGCCGCGGCCTTCGAACGCCTCGCCCACGGTTCCGTTGAGCGTCGCGTCCAGCCGGACAAAGACCGAGGTTTCGGCGTCCTTATAGCTCAGCCGGTCAGTGCCTTCGCCGCCATCGAGTAGATCGGCGCCGGAACCGCCCGAGACGAAGTCATCGCCCGCCCCGCCCTGCAAGTCGTCACGCCCGCCCCGGCCCATAAGGGTGTCGTTACCCAGCCCGCCGATAATCTCGTGATTGGCATCGTCATCCAGGAACACGTCGTCGAAATCGGCATCGCCTGCGGCACGCAGATCGAACACCTCGACATCCACGAAGGTGTCGGCGCTGGCATTTGGGTTAATGAGGTCGACATTCACCGCCCGGCTATCGTCGAAGGTGACCGTATCGCGCCCTTCGCCGCCATCGATGATATGCCGATTGCCACGCATCGAGAGGTTGATGAAAGCGTCGTCGCCCTCCCCCCCGAAGGCTGTCGTGCGGTTGTTGATCAACTCGATAATATCGTTGCCACGTAGCCCATCGACCAGCCTCAGATCACCATCGGCGACGATCCGGTCGTTAAAGTTTGAGCCCAGCGCCTCTTCGATGGTCGACAGAAAGTCGACTGTGCTATCGCCCAGGACTGTCGTGCGGTTGCCGCGGATCTCCAGGCCGACGGTCTGGTTCGCCTCGGCGAGCAGAATCCCGCCCACCACAATCGGACCGGACGCAGCGGAACCCAGGAAATCCTCGTAGCTTACGCGGTCGATACCGTCATTCCCGCGCACCGTGTCGCTGCCCGCGCCGGGAAGCAGCGTGTCATCTCCCCGAAAGCCCGACAGCGTATCGTTGCCGCCAAGACCGACGATCACGTCATCGCCGGCTGTGCCGGTGAGCATATCGGGGCCCTCGGTACCTCGGATTGCCGTATCCTCGCCACCCTGCGTTCCCGGTCCGACATCGAAGCGTGCAACTTCGGTGATGGCGGAGGTTTCGGTGTCGATCTCGAATGTCTCGTCGAACAGCGTCAGGATTTCGTCTTCGTCCGAGAAGTCGAAGACATTGAACGTGCGCTTGAACAGCTCGTCGAAACCAATGCCGATGCTGGTTCCGAAATCAAACAGGCCCAGATCGACCTCGATCCCGAATTCCACACTTGCCGCAATGCCTTGCAGAAGCACGTCCAGCGACAGGCCAAGCCCGGTCTGATTGCGCACCGTGCCACCTGCGCGGGTTTCAACCACAACTTCTGTGTCGGTGTCGTGGACAATGTCGAATGCGCCCTCGTCACCGTACCAGGGCGTTTCGGTGAGCTGCTCGACACGGGTGATTTCTACCTCTTTCCAGATCGAGTCGCTCAGGCGGAAAGTCTCGCTGGGATCCTCGGCGCTGATCGGTTCGAAATCCAGCGGGATGAATTCGGTGCGCTCGCCGCCGGGTGCATCGGGATCGGTGATGAAGATGGCATAGGCGAACGCGGTTCCCTCCGGCACCGGGACGGGGGCGTCCTGATCTTCGCCCAACAGAGGCGCGGACTGCGCCACGGACTCCTGATTGTCGATGCGCGCGAAGGTGCTGGATCCCGGCTGGCGGCTGACCACAGCCCCCCCGATCGAGGCGGTGTCGCCGGTGAATGCACCGGGAATGCCCGCGTCAAAATCGATGAAGAGGTCGATATCTGTGGCGAATTTCGCGCTGTCCTTGGCCAGTTCCTTCAGCCGGTCCTCGACTGCCTGGCTTTGGAAAGTGCCGTCGACGTCGAACAGGATGTTTTTACGGGTCAACTGGACATCGACTTCTTTCGGTGTCGTCCCGTCAGCTTCGAGGAATCGCAGACGCTGCTCCACATCCGGGGTGACGGTGAAGAATTGAATCAGTGGCAGGCCGCCAATCAGTTCCACATCGATCAGATTATAGGAGAAGTCGGCCGAGATCGTCGCAGGCCCTACCTCGATGTCCGTCTCGGAGGTCAGTTCCAGCGGCGGGAACGCGCCGCCGGTCACCCGTGTGGCGATCCCGTCCACGTCCAGGGTAAGGGTGACGATATCCTCGCCATTGCCACGCACCGCCCGGCCCTTGTCATCGAACAACTGATTGCCATCATCGTCGAAGGCAAGGGTCTGGGTGATATATGCGCCCAATTCCTCGTCAAAGCCTGCGTCCTGAACAGAAAAATCCGGGATGTCCAGAACGATATCGCCGAGGTCGATCTGCTGGGTAGTTGTGACATCCGCCTCGAAATCGGGCTCGTCATCGCAGTCGTTGTCAGGGTCGTCATCCTCGTCGTCGCAGAACTCGACCTCGACCGTATCCTCGGCGATGCCGGTGCCGAACAGATCTTCCAGCTCGATCTTGAACTCGCCGTCGATGTTCTGAACATTTGGTGCGAACTCGTCCAGGATCTCGCGGGTGGTGGCCCCCAGAACCTCGAAGTCATTGGCGTTGCCATCGGCATCCACCCGGTTCGATTCGAACGAGAAGATCGGGATTGAAATGCCTGCATCAAAATCGAAAATCTCGTCCGTGCGGTTGTTTCCCAACACGCCATAGGTCGCCTGAAGCTGGGCTGCTAGCTCCAGGATCGCATTCAGATCCGCCTTCAGCACCGGGAATTCGGTGACATACCCGCCATCGGGATCGAGCGGATCGAAGACTGCCTGGGTGGTGATGTTGTAGACATCGGTGACGCCCAGGGCCTGACCCGGTGCCGCAATGCTCACATCATAGTTCTGCACGATATCGACCGAGCCTGGGTCGAACTCCCACACGAACTCCAGTCCGAAGCGGCCCGCGATGGAGCCTTCGAGTTGGGCGCGGAACAGCTCCACCTGGCCGACAAAGGGCAGCTTCGCGCCAACCCCACCGCCGATATTGAAGTTGCCGCCGATGCGCTGTGGCTCGCCAACTCCCAGGAATATCCGATCGCCGATAGGCTCGCCCGACGGACCGAACTGCCCCGTCGTCGCATCGAGATCCACATCTCCGGTGATGATGATTTGGTCGGCATCGGCACGCAACATGATAACTCTCCACAACATACGCATGGGAGGCATCAGCGTCGCGAGTGCCTGTCTCCCCCCAGAGAACTGGACGCAACGTTACCACCGTCTGCGCGAAGAGGCTCGTAATAATCGTCACAATGCGGTTCGGTTTGGCTGGCCAGCCGTCTGGTCGTCTCGAAAGCTATCTGGGAGCTTGCGGCTTTTCGGCCGAAACCGCTCAGTTTCGGGTTTCTCCGGACCCATGTCGCGCGTAAGACTGCGCGTTGATATCTCTGGAGCAGGTTTGGCCCATGTCCCTTCCAGCACTTCTTGACCACCTGAAACAAACCGCTGCTCTCTCGCAGGTGGCGGGTCTGCTGTCCTGGGATCAGGAAACCATGATGCCGGTTCGGGGTGGGGCGGGGCGTGCCGAACAGGCGGGCGCGCTGGCTAAAGTCGTACACGCGCGAGAGGCTGACCCAAGGATTCCCGACTGGGCGGCGGCCATTGATCGCGCGGAGTTGTCGCCCTTCGATCAGTGCAATGTCGCGGAGGCCCTGCGCGCCCACGCGCGCGCCACGAAAATTCCGCCAAGCCTGACCGAAGCGAGCGCAATCGCAGCCTCGGAAGGTCAGCGGACTTGGGCGCAAGCGCACGAGGCGAAGGATTTCGCAAGTTTCGTCCCGGCGCTCGAGCGCAATATCGAGTTGGCGCGCCAGAAAGCGGCTTGTTTGTCCGAGGACGGGGCCGACCCCTATGACTGTCTACTGGACGAGTTCGAACCCGGGGCAAAGGTCGAGGATCTTTGGCCCTTGCTGGGCAGCATGCGCCCGCGTCTCACTTCCCTGCGCGAGAAAATCTCGGAACAGCCAAAACCGGATGCTTTGACTGGCCGCTTCCCGGCGGAACAGCAGATGAGCCTGGCCGGGCGCATCGCACGTCAGATCGGCTATGACTTCGACGCCGGCCGGCTAGACAAAGCCGTGCATCCCTTCAGCTCAGGCTCGGCCGGCGATGCGCGCATCACGACACGCACGGATGAGGCGGACCCTTTCAACTGCATCTACTCCACGATCCACGAGGTCGGGCACGCACTTTACACTCAAGGTGCGGTAGATCCCTTCATGCCCGCCGCAAACTATTGCTCGATGGGCGTGCATGAGAGCCAATCGCGGTTCTGGGAGAACCAGATTGCAAGGTCGCGCCCCTTTGCCGATTGGCTTTATGCGGAGATGGCGTCGTCCTTCGACGGGATGAACCTCGATGACCCCGATCAACTCCACGGGGCGGTCAATCGGGTCGAGACGGGCTTCATTCGCACCGAGGCCGATGAGGTGCATTACAATCTGCACATTCTGCTCCGCTTCGAATTGGAGCGAGAGATGATCGGCGGCAGCCTCGCCGTCGAGGATCTGGAAGCGGCTTGGAACGCCCGGTTTCTGCGTGATTTCGGGCGCGACGTCCCTGATCCCAGTCTTGGCGTGTTGCAGGATGTGCACTGGTCGGTGGGTCTGTTCGGATATTTTCCGACCTATAGTCTGGGTAACATCTATGCCGCCTGTCTGGACAAGGCGATGCGCCGGGCGCTGCCGGATTGCGATGAGATGGTGCGCACCGCTCAGGTCGCGCCGATCCTGGGATGGATGCGGGCGAACATCCATGCTCACGGGCGCACCCTGCCTGCTGAGGAACTGATCCGGCACGCGACCGGTGAAGCCTCCTCCACGGGGCCGCTTTTGGATTATCTGGAAACAAAATTTAGCGCGCTCTATCAGCTTTAATGCGGCGACTTGCCTAGGTGTTACAGCTTCGCAGCGTCCCTCGTTGCGGTGTCGTGGTATAGCCCCTAGAGTCAACTCACCGCGCCCAAACGTTGCCGATTGGACTTTCCCTCGGATGCCAGAACCCCTTGCGACATTGCCTGACCATGTCGATTGGTGCGCTCACGCGGTTTTTCTGGACTTCGACGGAACCTTGACCCCAATCGTGTGCCGGCCCGAAGCCGTGGTTGTCGATGAGCGGACACATCGTGCGCTGGAGCGCCTTCAGGATCTGACCGACAACGCTTTGGCGGTCATATCCGGGCGGGCGGTTGCTGATTTGGAGAGGCATCTGGTTCCGACGGTATGCGCGCTCTCCGGCTCCCACGGGCTTGAGTTTAAACGCGGCGGCCAGGTCGATCAGGCTGGTTTGGACGCCAGGGAAGTATTGCAGCCAGCCTTGACGGAAATTTCGAATTTTGCCGCAAAACACAGTCTGCGTATGGAGGATAAACCCGGTGCGGTAACTCTGCATTTTCGCGACAGACCCGACCTGGCGGATGCGTGCGGGGCGCTGGTTGACCGGATCGTGGCTGGCGATGACGCACTGCGCTCGATGCACGGAAATATGATCAGCGAAGTGGCGCCGGCAGGCATCGACAAGGGGGCCGCCCTGAAGCGATTCATGGAAGACGCGCCCTTCAAAGGCCGCATCCCGATCATGGTGGGGGATGACGTTACGGATGAAGACGCTTTCAAGGCCGCGAACGATCTGGGCGGGTTCGGTATAAAGATTGGCCCCGGCCCGACTGCTGCAACCTTTCATGCCGCCGATACCGAGGGTTTCCTCGCGTGGCTGTGGCAGATGGCGGCCATGCCGGAAAGCTGAATTGGGAGGGTTCTCTTGGACTACGGGCTGATCGGAAATTGCGCCGTCGCGGCGCTCGTGGACACTCGCGGTTCCATCGACTGGTTCTGCCTGCCGCGGCTGGATGGCGATCCGGTCTTTCATCGCCTGTTGGGGCACGGGCCGGGCGCGCCCGAGGATGGTGCGTTTTCGATTGAGTTGGATGGTTTTGCCACTTCCGAGCAAATCTATGAACCGAACACCGCCGTCCTGAAGACCGTCCTGCGCGGCGCCAGTGGCGCGGTGGAGATCATCGACTTCTGCCCCCGCTTCGAAGCGCGTGGGCGGAGTTTTCGGCCACAGATGATCATCAGGCGGATCAGGCCGCTCGACGGCTGGCCGCGCGTGCGCTTCCGGGTGCGGCCGCGCTTCGACTGGGCGAGGGCCGCGCCGCAGATCACTCGTGGCTCGAACCATGTGCGCTTCCTTGGCGGGGATCAGGTGCTGCGCATGACCACGGATGCACCCATGGATCATGTTCTCGATGAGCAGCTCATCAACCTGGATCGGCCGCTGACCTTCATTCTGGGCCCCGACGAAAGCCTGGCGGAGAGCCCCCGAGAGGTCGGCAAGACTTTTCTGGAGGAGACTTGCCTCTATTGGCGGCGCTGGGTGCGCAGGCTGGCGGTGCCGCTGGAATGGCAGCAGGCGGTGATCCGGGCCGCGATAACGTTGAAACTCTGCACCTACGAAGCGACAGGCGGCGTGATCGCGGCGGTCACGACCTCGATACCCGAGGCGCCGAACAGCGGGCGTAACTGGGATTACCGGTATTGCTGGGTGCGGGATGCGTTCTTTACTGTGCGCGCCCTGAACTCGCTGGCGGCGACGCGGACGTTGGAGACCTATTTCCAATGGCTGATGAATGTGGTTGCCGATGCCGGTGGCGGACACATCCAGCCCGTGCTGGGCGTCGGTCTGGAAACACAATTGACCGAAAGCACGTCCGAGGTGCTGCAGGGATACAGGGGTATGGGTCCGGTCAGGATCGGGAACCAGGCGCACGAGCACTTTCAGCACGACACCTACGGCAATGTCATTCTGGGCGCCGCCCCGGCGTTCTTTGACGAGCGCCTGTACATGGATGTTGGCGAGGCGGCGTTCCAGATGCTGGAACCCCTCGGCGAGCAATCCTGGACGCTGCACGACCAGCCGGATGCCGGGATATGGGAGCTTCGTACGCGGGCGCGGGTGCATACCTCCTCGTCGCTGATGTGCTGGGCCGGATGTGATCGCCTGGCGAAGATCGCGCGGCATTTGGGTCTTGGCGCGCGCGCGACCTTCTGGGCCGAGCGCGCCGTGACCATCAAGGACAAGATTCTGGAGCATGCCTGGTCGGAAGAACGTCAGGCCTTTGTGGAAAGCTTCGGGGGCCGCACGTTGGACGCCAGTGTCCTCCTGATGGGGGAGGTTGGCTTCCTGCCGCCGGGGGATGCGCGCTTTAAGTCCACGGTGAATGCGCTATCTGAAACCCTCGGGAAGGGGCCATTCATGTTGCGCTATGAAGAGGCCGATGACTTTGGCAGTCCGGAGGTGGGCTTCAATGTCTGCGCATTCTGGCGGCTCGATGCCCTGGCGCGGATTGGCAGGGTCGACGAAGCTCGCGACCATTTCGAGGCGCTGCTGGCGGCGCGCAATCATCTCGGCTTGATGTCCGAGGACAGCGACTACGCCACGGGTGCCGCATGGGGAAACTTCCCTCAGACCTATTCCATGGTTGGTATCGTAAACGGCGCGATGCGTCTGTCGCGTAAATGGGAAGCGGAGTTGTGAGCCGAGTTGTCGTCGTATCGAACCGGGTTGCGGATCTGGCGGGTGGGCAAACCTCCGGCGGGTTGGCGGTGGCCGTCCTCGATGCCCTGCGCGACAGTCGCGGGGTCTGGTTCGGCTGGTCGGGGGAGGTGGTCGATGACGTCGCGAAGATCGGCCTGAAGCTGGAGCGCCACGGCAACGTAACCTCGGCCACCCAGGCGCTGACTGAAGCCGAATATCAGTCCTATTATCTGGACTACGCCAATCGCGCGCTCTGGCCAGTTTTCCATTATCGCCTCGACCTCGCGGTCTTCGATGCCAATGCCTTGGAAGCCTACCAATCGGTCAATCGGCGGTTTGCGAAATCGCTGGTCGGCTTGCTGGCGGAGGACGATCTCGTCTGGATTCACGACTATCACTTCATTCCGCTGGCAGCGGAACTACGCGCTTTGGGCGTCACCAACCGGATTGGGTTCTTCCTGCATATCCCGTTTCCGCCGCCCGAGATCATCAGCGCGGTGCCGGAGCATGCCTGGCTGCTGGACACGTTGTTTGCCTTCGATGTGGTTGGCTTTCAGACCGCGAATGATGTCTCGAATTTCGGTCGCTATGTCGAGGAAACCGCCGGAAGCGTGACGCCTGAAACGCACCCGTTCCGGGCCGAACAACGCAAGATGATCGCCAAGAGTTATCCGATCGGCATTGATGTCGAAGCATTTCATGCCATGGCGAACACGAAAGAAGCCGATGAGCGGATCAGACGCCTGAAGCGCGGCTCGATCGATCAGCACATCATCGGGGTCGATCGTCTGGATTACTCCAAGGGTTTGCCGGATCGTCTGCGGTCCTATCGCCGGTTCCTGGAAAAATACCCCGAGCATTGCAAGAACACGGTGCTGATGCAGATTTCGCCGCCGACGCGCGAGGAGCTGACGGCCTACGCCGACATCCGCACCGAGTTGGAGCAGCTCTCCGGCGCGATCAACGGGCAATTCGGTGATTTCGACTGGACCCCGGTGCGATATGTCCACCGATCCGTGGCGCGTGACACTCTGGCGGCCTTGTTCCGGGGCTCTCGCGTCGGGCTGGTGACACCGCTGCGCGATGGGATGAACCTGGTGGCGAAGGAATACATCGCCGCACAGGACGCGGACGATCCGGGTGTTTTGATCCTTTCCCAGTTTGCAGGGGCCGCCGCGGATCTGCGAGAGGCGATCATCGTCAATCCCTACGACCCCGAGGAGGTCGCGCTGGCCATGCACGCTGCGCTTTCGATGACAGTGGAAGAGCGCAAGGACCGACATGGCGATCTGCATTCGCGGATCAAGCTGCACGACTCGGCTGAGTGGCGCCAAGCCTTCATTCGCGATTTGTCGACCGCTGCCGAACTGGCCTGAGATGCATCTGCTGGCGGATATCGGCGGCACGAATGCAAGATTCGCGCTGGCAGACGCGGCGGGCACTATCCGGACGCGCCGCGTGCTTCCGGTGCAGGAGTTTCGAAGCTTCGAAGACGCGCTTGCCGCTTTTGCAATCGGCCTGCCTGAAAAGCCGCATGGTGCGGCGTTTTCTGTAGCCGGGCCGGTGATCGATAACGCCGTAGATATGACCAACACAAACTGGCGGATCTCGGTGGAGGCCGTTTGTTCCGTTCTTCCAGCTATTCCTGTGCGCATCGTCAACGACCTCGCCGCGGTGGCGCTGGCAGTTCCGGCAATGGCGCCTGACGATTTCGAGGTGCTGCACGCAGGCGATTCAGCTTCGGCCAAGGGTCCAATCCTTTGCATCAACCTCGGCACAGGCTTCGGCGCCGCACTGTCGCTGCCCGTCGGAGACGGGTGGCAGCCACTGGCAACCGAGGCGGGTCATATGACGCTAGCCACCTGCTTGGAGGTGGAACGCGCGACTTTGGGCGACGCGGTTACGGTGGAGGAGGTCTTCTCTGGTCCCGGGCTCCAGCGCCTGCGCGTGCAGGCCGAAGCCGTGGGCGCTTGCGTCGCGCAGTTTCGCCGCGTCTACTCGAACAGCCTCGGTAGGTTGGTTGGCGACCTGACCTTGAGCACCGGCGCCTGGGGTGGGGTCGCTCTCTGCGGCGGCGTTTTGCAAGACTTCGATACTGTGATCGACCGCAGCACTTTCCTCTCTGGCATCTGTGATCGGAGCGGCCTGGCAACCCGCCTTGCGAAGGTCCCTGTCCGCCGTATCACCCGAGAGGACCCGGCTCTGTTCGGGTTGTTGCAGGTGATCTCTTGAATGCTCGGTGAAACCTTGCAGAGCCCGAGCCGTCTCAGTTCATGCTCTGAATGGTGAGCAAGGCTCGCCTGCTATATCTCGCCAAAAGACCCGCCTTGCCCGCAGACTACGTCGGCTTTCGCGGGCAGTTCAAGCCAATCGCCAACCGTCCGGTTCCAGTGCTCGGGGCTGAACACGATGTAGCCGCCGACGGGATTCAGGGAAAGCTCGCCAAGCACGGGTCGACCTTGATGAATGTAGAAATCCACGCGCAACAATGGAAAACCGGCGGCGAGCTCGCGCGCGGCCTGAATCATTTCGTCGAGGCATTCAGGCGCTTCGGGAAGAGGGCGTTCGTACGGCTCGAATGAGGCATAGCTGAACGGAAGCACGCGCCAATCTGGATCCAAGAAAACACTTTGTAGATCTTGGTATCGCCCCTCGCAAAACTGTATGATCCTAACCTGCCCGTTGAACACGAAGAACTTGTAGTCAGGAAGATCGCCCTCGCCGGTGTCGAGATAGGTCTCGGCCAGGATCCGCGCAGGCGAGGCCGAATAATACCACTCGCCCTTGTGATCGGCCATGTCGGTCGCAACCCATCGTTTCAGCCTCCGCCTTGCGAGCGCAAAATCGAGCGTCATGCCCGGCTTTTTGATGATGTTCATTGCACTGCCATTCGAGACTTTCAGCACATAGGCTTCGGGCAAGGCGTCGAAATCTATCTCCTGCGGATGGTCCCAGACGTAAATGATCTCGTTAAGCATGTGACCAAAACCGCAGCTTTCCGCATAGTCCCGCATGCGCCATTTGTCGGTGATGACCGCGTTGATTGAGCGGCGGTCATTCACTTTCAACCAGCACATCTTCTCGCTGATGGTTCTGGGCTCTTCCAAATCGGGCCAGACTTTGAAGATGCGCTTGTAGGTCACGCGGGTCAGCGCTTCATGGAAGGCCATGCCTGGAAAGCGTATATGCGCCTCGATATGTCTGCTGGAGCGCCATCGTGAAGCATATCGCGCCAGGTACTGTTTCGAGAGTGCGCGCATCGCTTCCTAGTCTGATCCGATCGTGGTGTTTGCGGGTTAGTCGAGCGGCGAGGCCTGGCCCTTGGAGAAGATAGTGCGCATCTTTTTGCCGAGCGGGCCGCGCGTTTCGCATACCAAGGTCCACTCGACCTCCGGGTAGCGTCTTGCGGTCAATGCAATCTGCTGATGCCACCAATAGGGCGGCTCGATCACGCTATGCGCATTGCGACCATTCGGCAGCACTTTCTTCGCTGGATAGCAGGCAGCAACGACATAGACGAAGCGCTCGGCGCGCGCGAAGATTTCATCAAGCGTCCAGGCGACGTCGAACGGGGCCAGATGCTCGACCACGTCGGTCGAGATCACCCCGTCGAACGGACCCTCGGGCAATTCGGCGAAGGGTGGATGCCCTGGATCGTAGCAGTGGATCGAAACGTCAGGCCATTCGGAATGCGCGCGCATCGCGCCTTCCGGATCAGTCCCATCTGGCAGGGTATAGGATGCCCCCTTGCCCGCGCCATAGTCCAACAGCCGGGTCGCGCCGGTCGCTTTGATCAGGTCGCGGATCGCGCTCGCATGCTTGGACAGGCTCCAGCCGAGGAACGGATTGGGCACATCTGGGTTGGCATTTGCGGCGTCGGCGCCACCCTCATGCATCTGTTCGTAAAGACCGATCAGCTCACTCGACTCGGCGCTGGGCTCATCGCGGGTAAACATCAGGTATCCCGCTGCATCCGCCTCGCCCTCCAACTTGTGCCAGATGTCGCCAAACGCGTTGTCGTCATATTTCAACAGGTCTGGAAAGGGCTTCCACGGCTGTGTGTGAAGTGTCGTGTAGTGCAGGCAATCCGTGTCCTCGATCGGATACTCGCCATCGCGCGAATTCCAGGTTCCCGGCATCGGCCCAAAGAGACCGTTGTCGGTTACCGCGCCCTTGAAGTGCGCGTGCTTCTTGCCTGCCTGGACATCTTCCAGGGTCCAATGCGTGGCCATCACCTCGCAATCGATCAGCATGACGGAGTTTTCATGGGCGTCGATGGCGAGCACGCCTTTGCTGTTCATCGCCATATCGAACAGTTTCGCCGGATCGCTGAGGTAGATCTGGTCGACATCGTTGTAGATCGCCCGTCCGGTGCCGCCGGCCAGATGTGGGATGGCATAACGGTAATTGGTGAACCCCGTCTTCCAGCCTTCACGGTCGATACCGGCCAGATCGCTCATCAGATAAATTTCGTAGCGGCGCGATGGATCGCGCACCTTCATCACCGACCAGATGAACGTGCGCGTCGCGCGATACTGGCCAGGCTCGGTTCCCAGGAAGATGCGCACGGCGGGCGCATCGGCACCAGGCTCGGACGCGGCTAGCACGATACATTCCGGCACGTCGCGCGTTCCGGCGTCGCGTTCCGGCGCCTTGCGCAGCCAATGGGCCGAGCGGCGATTGTACCAATGAGTTTTGTACGGGTTTGCCATCTTGCGCTGTCCTCTTTCGCACGCGACTTAAAACGCGCATTCGTCGAGCGCAAGAGACGCGGCATGTGTGTCTTCGACGCGGGAGATGGCGCGAAATGAGCGGACGAGGCAATAGCCACTCATGGACACCGTGCTTGTTGACCCTTTTAAAGCTGTGTTTGCCACGCTAAGCGACGCACTCGTTGGGGTGAACGTAGTGAGCGATATATGCGCGGTCACCGATCGTGACAGGAAGGTGGATCATGCGCGTAGTGAGAAAACTTCGGATTGCGCCGTGCGGACCCGGTGGTATGGCGGTCAAAGCAGGTCGGATTCGGGGTTGGGCGCCCGCATAGCCATGGATCTCAGCGAGATTTATCGTCGATTCTATCGCAATGCGGGTTTGTTGCTCGGCAGCCGGGTGGTTTTTGGTCTGCTCAATCTCGCGACCATGACGCTGGCGTTGCGCCACTATGGTCTGGTCGATCTTGGCATGCTGCTTTTGCTGCAATCTTACACGCGCTTGTTTGCGGAAATCGTGAAGTTCAATTCCTGGCAGGCGATGCTGCGATACGGCTCGCTGCTGGAGGAATCAAACGAAAGTCTGAAGTTTCGCAATCTGATGGGGTTCGTGATCACGGTTGATCTGCTGGCCGCCAGTCTCGCCACCGCTTGCGCGATCCTTCTGATTCCCTACGCAGCAAGCTGGTTCGAATGGCCGGAGAACGTGGCCAGCTTCGCGCCTTTCTTCGTCTTTGCGATCTTCTTCATCACGCAGGGCGCTCATACTGGCGTTCTGCGCCTATACGACCGCGTCGGAGCCGTTGTCATGCAGCATTCGCTGAATGCCAGCGTGCGGTTTGTGTTGGTGGGTCTTCTTATCCTGTTCGATGCTGATTTCTTCTTTGTCGTGCTGGCTTGGTTCTTCGCGTTCGTCGCCGGGGGCCTCTGGCCTATGGCTGCCTTCATGCAAGAGGTCTTGAAACGCGATGCGATGCCCAAATTCACCTGGGCTTGGATTCGGGCCGCGCGAGAGTTCCAAGGCATCTGGCGATTTCTCTTCCTGACGAACCTGTCGAGCTTCCCAACTCTGGTCGTTCAAAATGGGGCAACGATGATGCTCGGCGGCGCTGTAGGCCCGGCCGCGGCAGCGGTCTACGAGGTTGCCCGACAGTTTTCGTCTGCAATCAGCCGACCAATTCGCATGCTTGGGCCGATCATCTTTCCAGAGTTCGCGCGCCTTACGGCACGGAAGGAATGGGGGAAAATCCGCGCCATTTTCAAGAGGCAGATTGCCCTCACATTCCTCCTGGCGTCTGCCTTAACTGTAATTCTGATGATTGCGCTGCCGTTGCTGGTGGATCAGTTGTTCGGGGCGGAGGTCGCGGACCATCTTTGGCTATTCCGGCTGCTGATCATCGGGGCGATGATCAGTCTGTTGGGCTTCGCGATCCAACCGGCATTCCTATCCGCAAACAAGGCCGGTACGATGTTGGCCCTTCAGGTAATCGCCACGGCTGTTTTCATCGGATCAGCTTTCGTGGGATATCTGGCCTGGGGCCTGGACGGCACAGGGTTCGGCCTGGTTGGATATGCGGTGACACTCCAAACATGCTCCCTGCTGATCGGCCGGCGGCTGCTGCAGAAACGGATCAGACGGGTCCGCGACGGCGAAAGCAAAGTTTGAAATTCTGCAACATGCCCTGCCGCAAATATACGTCGCTTTGGACCGCGCCCAGGTCCCTTGAATACCCCGTCTTCGGCGCCATACTCTCGCCTCTCAACACTGGCAGCTTACGCTGGGGTGCCAGCCGGTGAGGAGCGGTTTTGACCTATGACTTCATCATTGTCGGAACGGGGTTCGCCAGTTCGTTCTTTCTGAAAGGGCTTCTCGAAAAGGTGCCGCCCAACGCCCGTATTCTGGTGTTGGAGCGCGGTCCATTGCTAAGCGTCGAGGAACAGATCGACAGTGGCCGCCTGTCGCCTGTGGCGCCGGAGGCTGCGCTTGACCTGTCTCGCGGAACGAAATCCTGGCCTTTCACACTGGCCTTTGGCGGCAGTTCGAACTGCTGGTGGGGCAATACTCCGCGTATGCTGCCGAGCGATTTCCGGATGCGCAGCCTTTATGGCGTTGGCCGCGATTGGCCGGTCGGCTATGACGAGTTGGAGCCTTTCTACAGCGAGGCAGAGGAGATCATGCAAGTCTCCGGCAGCGCGGAGAGCGATCTCTGGCCACGTTCGCGCCCTTTCCCTCAGCCACCGCATCGCGCGACGGATCCGGAACGGGTGTTGCGAAAGGCGCATCCAGGCCTGATCTTTGCGCTGCCCACGGCACGGGCCCGGGTGGCAACCGAAACGCGCCCGGCATGTTGTGCCACGGGCGTCTGTCATACCTGTCCGATCCGCGCGAAATTCACGATTGCCGGAGACATGGCCGAGATCTTCGAGGATCCGCGCGTGACCATGGTCCTGGGCGCGGAGGTGACACGCCTCAGCCTATCGGGTGGGCGCATTACAGGGGTCGAGTGGACGCAGGATGGCGTGACGCACGAAGCGCTGGGCGATGCGGTTGCCCTGGGTGCCAACGCGTTCTTCAACGCCGCGATCCTGATCCGTTCGGGCCTGTCGCACCCGCTGCTGGGCCGTCGGTTGCACGAGCAAATCGGATTGGACGTTGTCATTGATTTGGACGGAGTAGACAATTTCTCCGGTTCCACCTCGATCACTGGTCACGGGTATATGCTCTATGACGGCCCACATCGCAGCGAGGCCGCCGCGGGTCTGATCGAGACCCGGAACATTCCCTCCTTTCGCGCGGAGCGTGGTAAATGGCGCCAGACACTGCTCATGAAAGTCATTTTCGAGCATCTGCCGAGAGAGAGTGATCGCCTCTGGCTCGATGACGCCGCGCCCGGTCGCCCGGTTGTCGAATATGAAGAAGTCCCCAGCTCTTATGTTGTCGCGGGGCGCGATCGGGCCCAGGCGATGCTGCCTGATCTGCTCTCGGCCCTGCCGGTCGAACGGATCGCGTGGAGCAGAGAGTGGGTTCCGACCGAGGCACATAATCTCGGAACGGTGGTGATGGGCGAGAACCCGACCGATAGCATCGTCGATCATCAGATGCGTCATCACGAGCAACGCGATCTCTTCGTGCTGGGCGGCTCGGCCTTCCCGACGGGCGCGCCCGCCAATCCGACGCTGACAATCTGCGCGTTGTCGCTGCGCGCCGCATCGCTTTTATGAGGGCGGGATGACCAAGACACGGCGCAATCTGCTGATCGGTGGGGCCGCCGGGGCCCTTGGCGCGGCGCTGGTCGCCCAGCGCGTACTCTCCCCTGCGTGTCTTGCGCCCGCAAAGACAGCACTTGGCGACGATCGTATTCTGCGCATCCTGCGACCCCTTGTTGGTGACTTGATTGGCGATCAAGACCTGGCCACTTTCGCCCGCATCTACGCGCAACGGTTTCCGGGCCTTGTCAATAATTGCGGTATTGCCGAACACGCGGTCACCCATTGCCTGCTGTCCACCAATTTCTTCGACGATGCGCGTGATCCCGATGCACAGGCCCGGTTCACCGAATTTTACGATCCCTATCGCAATCCGTGCAGCAATCCGCTGGCCCGGTTCGATGCGGAGGTTTGAGCGCGCGCAAGGGTTGCATCGAAGCGCATTCTTCCGTTAAGTGAACAAACGTTCATTTACTGGGGTCTCCATGGCGCGCAAGATCGGATCCGATGGCGAACGCACCCGCGGGGCGGCAAGCAGCGTCGCACAGGCCCTTTTCGCGCGGAAGGGATATGAGGGCGTCTCGATGCGAGAGATCGCCGATGGCGTCGGCATGCAGGCCAGCGCGCTTTACAATTACTGGCCGACAAAACAGGATCTGCTGCGCGATCTGATGGAGCGGCATATGCGCGAGTTGCTTGACGCCTGGACCGCCAGCAACCCACCCGACGATCCGCTGGCGCGTTTGCAGGCCTTCGTCCGTTTCCATATTCGCCATCACATGCGCCGGATCGACAGCACGTTCATCTCGTATATGGAACTGCGCAGCCTGGACCGCCAGAACTTCGCTCAGATCGAGGCCTTGCGAAACCGCTATGAACGGGATCTGGCGGCAACTCTGGACCGCGGGATCGAGGCCGGTCGGCTGGGGCAGGGCGACCCGCGCATTGCCGCCAGGGCAATCATCGCGCTGTTGAACGGGATCATGACCTGGTATCGCGCTGACGGTCCGGTGGGGCCGGCGGCGCTGGAGGAGGAATACTGGTCCATGGTCGCCCGCATGACCGGCGCCGACCAAACCGAGGAGACCCCATGTTCCACGCCAGCATGAATTTCGCCCTGGGCGAGGAGATCGACGCCCTGCGAGACACGGTCCACCGATTTGCGCAGGACAAGATCGCCCCGCGCGCGGCCGAGATCGATGCCAGCAACACCTTCCCGCGCGACCTCTGGCCCGAAATGGGCGCGCTGGGCCTGCACGGCATCACGGTACCTGAGGAGGATGGCGGCGCCGGCATGGGCTATCTCGCCCATGTGGTCGCGATCGAGGAGATCAGCCGCGCCTCGGCCTCTGTCGGGCTTAGCTATGGCGCGCATTCTAATCTCTGCGTGAACCAGATCGCCCGGAACGGTACGTCCGATCAGCGCGCGAAGTATTTGCCGGGCCTGATCTCGGGCGACCATCTTGGGTCGCTTGCGATGTCCGAGCCGGGCTCGGGCTCGGATGTTGTCTCGATGAAACTGCGGGCCGAGAAGCGCAACGACCATTACCGTCTGAGTGGCAACAAGTTTTGGATTACCAACGCGCCGACCGCCGACACCCTGGTCGTCTATGCCAAGACGGATCCGGAGGCCGGGCCGCGTGGGATCACGGCATTCTTGATCGAGCGGGGGATGGCGGGGTTCTCCACCGCCCAGAAGCTCGACAAGCTGGGGATGCGCGGCTCCGACACCTGCGAGTTGGTCTTCGAAGACTGCGAGGTGCCCTTCGAGAATGTGCTGGGCGAGGAAGGACGCGGCGTCAACGTGTTGATGTCCGGCCTCGATTACGAGCGCATTGTGCTGGCTGCGGGACCGCTCGGGATCATGGCGGCAGCGATGGATGCTGTGGTTCCTTATGTCCACGAACGCGAACAGTTCGGCAAACCCATCGGCACCTTCCAACTCATGCAGGGCAAGCTGGCGGATATGTACACGACGATGAACGCCTGCCGCGCCTATGTCTACGCGGTGGCCGCCGCCGCCGACCGGGGCGAGACGACGCGCAAGGACGCCGCCGGATGTATCCTCTACGCCGCCGAAAAAGCCACCCAAGTGGCGCTGGAGTCCATCCAGGCCCTCGGCGGAAACGGCTATATCAACGACTACCCCACCGGCCGCCTGCTGCGCGACGCCAAGCTCTACGAAATCGGCGCCGGCACGTCGGAGATCCGCCGCATGCTGATCGGCCGCGAGATGTTCGAGGAGACGGCGTGATGTACGCGACCTCATTGAGGCCGTTTCCTGAGGGTTTTAGGGCGAGGAAAGGCCCGGGGAATCCCGCCTTTGGGAACAGCCACGATCTGATCCTGATCGCGGTAGATGATATGTCCCGGATCGCGACACCTCACCTCGCTGATGGTGACACCCATTCCGGTGATCACCCAGGCGAGATGCCGGAACCTCTCGATTCGGTCGCGGCGTTCCGGTCGCAACCAGCACATCGAATGCCGTCCATCGCGAGTGCCCCTCCCGTAGGACACACAGCTGGGGACGTGCAGGTCGTCATAGGCGCTCATCGCCACGCCGTACTCCCTCCGCAACCAAGTCGGCTGATTGTTCCAATCTATCAGCGAAGCGGCGCGCCAGATGCCGTGTTCGGCATTGCGATGCGGGTGGGGGTACCCGCATACAAACCTGAGATACATGATGTTCCAGCGCGAGTTGCGAACTCGCGCACCCTTCTTGAGAATTGCTTGAAGAGCCCTTCTTCGGGCCAGTCTAATTCACCCCTTGGCGGCGGTCAGGCCGTAAAGGGGGGCTTGAAGGCTTCTAAGTACTTCGCGAAGAAGAACATCGTGGAACTCCGACTTTGGCAGCGACAGTTGCCTGGAAGCCTTTCTCGTATGCAAACGGCGGATGCAGTATGAGCTGCCTTCAGTCTCAAATTGTTGCTTCTGGGCTATACGCCGACAATCGCGCAGCGATGGAGGCCGCCCTCGCCGAGGCCCAAGCGGCCATCGACCTTGCGCGCGAGGGGGGTGGCGAGAAAGCCCGCGCGCGCCACGTGGCGCGGGGGAAGCTGCTCCCGCGTGACCGGGTGGAGCGATTGCTCGATCCGGGGACGGCGTTTCTGGAGGTCGGAGCGACCGCGGCGCACGGGCTCTATAATGGCGACGCCCCTGCGGGAGGGGTGGTCGCGGGTGTCGGGCAGGTTTCGGGCCGCGCCTGCATGATCCTCGCCAACGATGCCACTGTGAAGGGCGGTACCTATTACCCGATGACGGTAAAGAAGCATCTGCGCGCGCAGGAGATTGCGGAGGCGTGTCATCTGCCCTGCATCTACCTGGTGGATAGTGGCGGTGCCAACCTGCCGAACCAAGACGAGGTTTTCCCCGACCGCGACCATTTCGGACGGATCTTCTTCAACCAAGCGAACATGTCCGCCAAGGGGATCGCGCAAATCGCTGTGGTGATGGGCTCCTGCACCGCGGGTGGCGCCTATGTCCCCGCGATGTCGGACGAGACGATTATTGTGGAGGGGCAGGGGACGATCTTCCTTGCAGGCCCGCCCTTGCTGAAGATGGCCACCGGCGAAGTCGTCAGCGCCGAGGATCTGGGCGGCGGCGATGTCCACACGCGCCTCTCTGGCGTCGCCGACCATCTGGCGCGGGACGATGAACATGCGCTGGCGCTGGCACGGCGCGCTGTGGCCCGCCTGGGACGGGGGCCGTCGCTTACTCTGTCCGCCGCCCGCCCGCCGGCCTATGACCCGGATGAGATCCTTGGGGTCGTCCCGGCCTCGCTGCGCATTCCTTACGACATCCGCGAGGTGATTGCGCGGGTGGTCGATGCCTCTGAGTTCGATGAATTCAAGCGCCGTTTTGGCGAGACTATCGTCACGGGCTTTGCCCATATCCACGGCATCGAGTGTGGGATCGTCGCGAACAACGGGGTGCTTTATTCCGAAAGTGCGCAGAAGGCCGCGCATTTCATCGAGCTCTGCTCGCAGCGCAAGATCCCGCTGGTCTTCCTGCAGAACATCACCGGCTACATGGTCGGGCGGAAATACGAGGCCGAGGGGATTGCCAAGCACGGCGCCAAGATGGTGACGGCGGTGGCGACAACCTCGGTGCCCAAGGTGACGGTGTTGGTGGGAGGCTCCTTCGGTGCGGGCAATTATGGGATGTGCGGGCGAGCCTATTCGCCGCGTTTCCTTTGGACCTGGCCGAACAGCCGGATCTCGGTGATGGGCGGTGAGCAGGCCGCCGGTGTCCTCGCCCAGGTCCGCCGCGACGGGATCGAGCGCAAGGGCGGCGCGTGGAGCGAGGCGGAGGAGGCCGCCTTCAAGCAGCCGGTGATCGATCAGTTCGAGGAGCAGGCGCATCCACTCTATGCTTCAGCCCGCCTCTGGGATGACGGCATCATCGACCCCCGCAAAACCCGCGATGTGCTGGGCCTCAGCCTCGCCGCCTCCCTGCAAGCCCCGATCCCCGACACGAGGTTCGGGGTGTTTCGGATGTGATGTCATGGCGATGACGAAATGCCGCTTGCTCACGGACCAGTCGCGACGTTCGGCCTCGCTTTCCCTCTGGTTGCGGAGCATTTAGCCATGTTCTCAAAAATCCTCATTGCTAATCGAGGGGAGATCGCGTGTCGGGTGATCCGCACGGCACGGGAGATGGGGGTGCGCACGGTCGCTGTTTACTCGCAGGCTGATGCGAACGCGCTCCATGTCGAAATGGCGGACGAGGCTGTCTGCATCGGCCCCGCGCCTGCCGCCGAAAGCTATCTGTGTCAGGGCCGGATTGTTGAGGCCGCTCTGCAGACAGGGGCCGAGGCCGTGCATCCCGGATATGGCTTTCTATCTGAGAATCCCGAGTTCGTGGAAGCTGTCGAGGCCGCTGGGCTTGTCTTTATAGGCCCTCCGGCAAGCGCCATCCGGGCGATGGGTCTGAAAGATGCGGCCAAGGCGCTGATGGTCGAGGCCGGGGTGCCTGTGGTCCCGGGCTATCACGGCGCCGACCAGGACCCCGATCTGCTGGCGGCAGAGGCCGAGAAGATTGGCTATCCGATCCTCATCAAGGCGCGCGCGGGCGGGGGTGGCAAGGGGATGCGGCTGGTCGAGCGGCCCGAGGACTTCGCAGATGCACTGGAGGGGGCGCAGCGCGAGGGGCAGGCGAGCTTTGGCGATTCCGCGTGCCTGATCGAGAAGTTCGTAACCCAGCCACGCCATATCGAGATTCAGATCTTCGGCGACAGCCATGGCAACGCGGTTCACCTTTTCGAGCGGGATTGCTCATTGCAACGTCGCCATCAGAAGGTGATCGAGGAGGCCCCCGCCCCCGGCATGCCCAACGCCATGCGCGACGCGATGGGGGAGGCAGCGGTGCGGGCGGCCAAGGCCATCGGATATTCCGGCGCGGGGACGGTCGAGTTTATCGTCGATTCCAGCGACGGTTTGCGAGAAGACGGGTTTTACTTCATGGAGATGAATACCCGTCTTCAGGTGGAGCATCCGGTAACCGAAGCGATCACGGGCCTCGATCTGGTCGCCCTGCAACTGCGTGTGGCCACAGGCGAGGCGCTGCCCGTCACGCAGGAAGAGCTGCAAATCGAGGGCCACTCCTTCGAAGCAAGGCTCTATGCCGAGGACCCGTCGCGTAGCTTCCTGCCCGCGACCGGCACATTGGATCATTTGCGATTTCCCTTGGAGGCGCGGGTCGACTCCGGCGTCAGGCAGGGCGACGCGATCTCGCCCCACTATGATCCGATGATTGCGAAGCTGGTTACCCATGGTTCAACGCGCGAAGCTGCGCTTGGCAAGATGCGTCGCGCATTGGCCGAGACCGAGGTGCTGGGCCTCACCACCAATCTTGGCTTTCTGGCGGCGCTCACTGCGCACGCGGGCTTCGCGGCCGGGGAAGTCGATACCGGCCTGATCGGTCGCGATATGGAAAAATTGCTGCCGGACATCGAGGTCCCGCCAGTCGTGCAGGCCGTAGCGGCCCTGAGGGCGCTGGGTCTGCTGGAGGATCGCGCGGATGCCGGTCCCTTCGCCAAACTAGGCGCCTGGCGTCTATGGGGTCCTGCTCATGCCGGTATTACCTTTGATGGGGTGGAGCAGCCGCTGCATGTCTCCGTGATCCAAAACGGGGCGCAGTTCGAGGTATCTTTTGACGCGAACCGCGTCTCGCTTACCTATCTCGGCGCAGATGCGTTCGATGTTTCAGGCAAAAGACAGAGCTTTCGGTCCGTTCTCTCTGCACACCGTGTGGCGGTATTTGCCAATAGCGGGTGTTTCGAATTTCAGGTCGCAGACCCGTTGCTAAGCGTGGGTTCAACCGAGGCGGGGGGGGATATCATCCAGGCGCCAATGTCGGGTTTGATCAAGAAAATCAACGCGAAACCCGGGGATGCTGTGACGATGGGGCAACCGCTTCTGGTGATGGAGGCGATGAAGATGGAACACACGTTGACTGCCCCGCGCGATGGGACGGTAGAGGAAGTGGCGGCCCGGGACGGGGCGCAGGTCGAGGAAGGTGCGCTGCTGGTCTCACTGGTCGCGTAGTAGTATCGACGCCTTCGGATCGCATTTTATGAAACTTTTCATCTTTACTGCATAATGTCCTTTGGTCGGCTTGCGGGATTTCTCGCGGGGCGATGCCACCCCGACCCGGTTTGGCCCAGGCTGGGGCTCTGCCGGGCCGGCAATCAGAAAAGCAAAAAGAAGAGCGTCGCCGGTTCACCGCCGGATGGCGCGGGAGGCAATATGACAGCTCAAGATGCAAGTAAGGCGATTGATGGGGTCTGGGGCAGACTGAAGCGGTTTAAGGATAAATGGGTTCTTGTGGCTTTTGCTGCCAGCGCCCTGGTTTGGATGGAGGGAACGGTGCGGGCCTATGTGGATCTGCCGGTTGAGCTCGAGCAGCAGGGCCATGTGCTCGAGGGGCTGAACCTGCAATTGTCCATGCTCGAACACCGTCTCGAACGATCGGTTTGCGGACCCATTTACCGCCACAAGGCGGCAGGTTCGGGTATCGATCAGACGTGACCCCTCATCCTGGTCCTGAAACATCGCGGACCGGCCTGCGACCCAGGCTTGATTGATCAAACGTCGGCTTGACCGGCATTGCAGAACCTGGGGCGGGCCGGTTCCTCCGGTCCGCCCATTTTCAATGCTTGTTTGTGTTGCCACAGTTTGCTTAGCTGCACCGCAACACTTCCAGGGGGATGGCAATGGTGCGTGACAATCAGGCTTTCGTTTCGTTCGAGCGGGTGCAGAAAAGCTATGACGGCGAAACGCTGGTCGTGAAGGATTTGAATCTGGACATCGGCCAGGGCGAGTTTCTGACGATGTTGGGGCCGTCGGGCTCGGGCAAGACCACCTGCCTGATGATGCTGGCGGGTTTCGAGACCGCGACTCATGGCGAGATCAAGTTGGCCGGGCAGGGCATCAACAACATTCCGCCGCATAAGCGCGGGATTGGCATGGTCTTCCAGAATTATGCCCTGTTCCCTCACATGACAGTTGCCGAGAATCTGGCTTTCCCGCTCGAGGTGCGCAAGATCTCCAAATCAGACCGCGAGGCCAAGGTCACTCGTGCGCTGGACATGGTGCAGATGTGCGAGTTTGCCGGACGGCGTCCGGCTCAGCTTTCGGGTGGTCAACAACAGCGTATCGCACTGGCCCGCGCGCTGGTTTTCGAGCCGGAACTGGTCCTGATGGACGAACCGCTGGGCGCGCTCGACAAGCAGCTTCGCGAGCATATGCAGTATGAAATCAAGCACTTGCACGAACGTCTTGGCGTGACGGTTGTGTATGTGACCCATGATCAGTCCGAGGCGCTGACCATGTCGGACCGGATCGCGGTCTTCAATGACGGGGTTATCCAGCAACTGGCCGATCCGTCTACGCTCTACGAGCGACCGGAGAATGCCTTCGTTGCGCAGTTCATCGGCGAGAACAATCAGCTCGGCGGCAAGGTGGCTTCGCTCAATGGTAACGAGGCGCGGATCGCGCTTGATGGCGGTGGCGAAGTGGACGCGCTGGCCGTCAATTGCGGGGGCGAAGGCGGCCGGACAATGCTTTCCATCCGGCCGGAGCGGGTGGTGATCGGCGATGCCTCGGCCCCCAATGCGCTGGAGGGCAAAGTGGTCGAGCTGATCTATCTGGG
The DNA here is from genome assembly GCA_039030715.1 of Pseudomonadota bacterium. Lineage (GTDB taxonomy): Bacteria > Pseudomonadota > Alphaproteobacteria > Rhodobacterales > Rhodobacteraceae > Thermohalobaculum. The sequence goes on along the minus strand of JBCCDU010000003.1, from coordinate 59,148 downwards.
TGATCACATTCGCTGCCGAATGCAAGTTGCGGGCAATGATGAGTTCATCGTGAAAGTGCCCAACAGCCATGAACATGCGGCACTGAATGTCGGCGAGGTGACCCCGATTGGCTGGGTGACCGAGGATTGCCGCGCCCTCGACGCAGCCTAACTCTCGATCACGTCTGTGCGTTCGGAGTGGCGCTTGGGTTGAACTTCGCGCCCAAACTGCGTATTTTCAAAGAGTTATGAGGCGTGCGAGATATCGTGCGACAAGAAGAGCCTAGTACTAAGAGCCTGGTTGGAGGGTTCAAGCTTGGCCAAGAGAAGATCGAGCGGCCTATCCTTGATCCGGAACGTCCTCGCGGCGGCATCGGTGATTTTTCCTGTGTCTGCTTTGGCCTGTCCGGAATCTTCGGCGCAAATTCTCTTCCACTCCTGCTGGGGAGATGCACAGGCCTCCAGCCTGCTGCTGCCTGAAGAAGGTCCGGTGCCCGAAGCTGGGGCGCAACGCCTGGTCGTGACGGGCGGTTACACCGGCAAAGACGCCCGGCAGGAGGTGCTGCCAAACCCCGTGGGTATGTTCATCCACAAGGGCGTCGTGGTGAACCCGACAGTCGCGCGGATGGACGGCGTGATCATGCTGGCGCCGGACGGTGCGCTCTCGATCCAGCATCGTGCGGCAGTGGGGCTCGAGCGTTCGACTTTCGACCTCCGCGATATCGCGGCGCGCCGGGCGTTCCAACAGGTCGCCTCCACCGCGGGGCTGAGCGTTTTTCAGAGCCATCTGCTGATCGTCGACGGCGTGCTCGACACCAGACCGTTGGAAGATGCGCCCGTGGCCACCCGCCGCCTGCTGTTCACCGATGCGGATGGCTTTGGCGTCTACCAGACGGACACCCCGGTGACCCTGCACGACGCTGCCGTCGCCATCGGCGAGGCTGTGACCCCGCAAATGGCGGTCAATCTGGATATGGGCAGCTTCGATTATTGCCTGGTGACACGGGACGGGGTGGAGCAGAACTGCGGTGTCCTGAGACGTGAGAACATACAGAAACTCTCGAACCTGCTGGTGCTGGACCTGAAACCACGCAGTTGACACCTGTGCATTTTCACTGGCGAAACGGCCCGACAATCCCCATATCTAGGGGTAGGGAGGGCTTTGAACCATGTACCTTGTCGCTCTACGCGTCCTGATCCTGTTTGCCATCTTGATGGTGGTCTATATCGGGCTGTCGGCCTATGACCGATATCTGCAACGCGAAAAGCTGAAATCCGAACATATGACAGGCGAGGGCGGCGGGCTCAGCCAAGAGGACTATGTCCACAAAGGACTGGCCAATTACGAAAGATCGTGGCGTCGCAAGCTTCTTTATGGTGTTTTCGTTTTACCGTTCATGGCAATTCTGTTGCTGGTCTACATTGCGAACTATCAGTAAGAGGGGAAGTGATGGGATATCTGCGCTGGGGGATCGGGTTTATCCTGTTCTGCATCACGGCTGCGTTTCTGCATTACTCATTGCCGGACCGGGAGATCGTCAAGATCGTCGGGACCGAGGTTGTCCGTGTCGAGGTGGAGCGGCCTGACGGCTCAATCGTCATCCAGGATCAGCGCCAAATCAATGGGCAGAACCCGAATGGCAGGCCGTCTGTCTTCCGCAACGAGGATACCGACTGGTCCTGGCCGCCCTATCTCAAGTTCGACAGTGCCAATCTCCAGGCCCAGGCGCAAAGCGCGGAAAGCCAGAATGGTGGCGAAAGCCCCTGGATGGTGGTGCGCCACTATGGTTGGCGTATCCCCTATTTGTCGATGTTCCCGAATGCCTTATCGATCCGACCAGCCGATGGTCCCGACGAGAAACTGGTGCCCTGGCTCAACATTATCCTGATCGCCTTGCTGACACTGATCGTGCTTATCGTCTGGCGCATGCTGCACATCCTGTTCGACCGTCATGTCGCGCCAGTGATCGACGGCATCGATGTCGAGATCGAGCAGACCTCGAACGCTGTCAGCAATCGCTATCGCGGGATCAGGGGATGGTTGCGCAGGCTTTTCGGCGGCTAGGAGCAGCGGCTTAGTTGCCCGCGATATCTCGCGGCCTGCTGCGCCACCTGGGTTGCCGCATTCTTCAGCCAGGTCTTGCTGCGCCAGCCACCGCGCTTATAGCCTGTATGCCCCTCGTGATAGGCAAGGTATTGATTGAACGCATCGAACATGCCGATGCCGTTCGTTCTGCGGGTTTTGGACATATACCAGCCGACGAAGTCGCTGGCGTCGTCAAAGTCGTTCCGGTCGCCGCCTGAATTGCCGCTGTCGCGGCGATACCAGTCCCAGGTGCCATCGATTGCCTGAGCATAGCCATAGGCCGAAGAGACGCGTCCGGTCGGTACCACGCCTGCGAAATAGGTCTTGGGCGGGCGGGCTTCTGCCCGATAACTGGATTCGCGCCAGATGATCGCCATCTGCACTTCGACCGGCGCGCCCCATTTCAGCGAGCTTGCGACAGTCGCATCGCGCCAATCGGGACGTTCCGCAAAAATCGCACAGATATCATCCTGCGCGCGCGGTGGCCCGCTGTAATCCCTAGAGGAGCCGCATGACCCGAGCACAAGCGCCAGGAGCGCTATGCAGGAGAGTCTGAGGGCGGCGGTTTTTTTCTGCTCGAAGCCTGCCATCGGCTTGGATCATAGCAGGAACATCGCACATTGGGCAGCACATTTTGGTGAAATGTCACCGATTGATACTATTTCTTCAAACAACGACGCATTCTGAGACGGTTAACGCAGCATTCTCAATGTGGACACAATGAAGCTGTAGGTCTAAGAGCGGGTAAGCTTAGATTTTCGAGGAATGATCATGGCTTTGAGCCGTGCGGCAAAATTCCGGATCGGTCAGATCGTCAAGCATCGCGTGCATCCGTTCCGCGGGGTAATTTTCGATGTCGATCCCGAATTCGCGAATACAGAAGAATGGTGGGAATCGATCCCGGAGGAGATCCGCCCGACCAAGGATCAGCCTTTCTATCACCTGTTTGCCGAGAACGAGACAAGCTACTACGTCGCTTATGTGTCGGAGCAGAACCTGCTGCCGGACGAGACAGGCGAGCCTGTGGGCCATCCGGAAGTGCCAGATTTCTTCTCGGACCTAGCCGGCGATCACTATCAGATCAACCGCGACTACTGCCACTGAACAGTGCCTGATGGCGATCTCCCCCGCCCGGCTTTCGCCAGGCAGGGGAGTTCTGTTATCACGTCTTGGGATTCTACCGAAAGGAACCCGGTGCCGGGATTCTGGGTGGGGGCTGAACCACCGGCACCGGGCCGCCTTTCGGCCTGATCCTCATCGCGCCCCAGAAGGGTGAAGGAATGACCTAATCTGGGTAATTTTTATGCAGATTAGGCCAAATTCTGACGATTGCTTTCAGCTTGCCTTCCTCTCGTCATGAGTGCCAAGATGTTGATATGAGCATGGATCAGGTTGTCACGCTGCGGCCTGCGCCGCCCCCCTCCCACGCGTTTCAGCGCGCTGAGCTTTATCAGATCATGGGCGTCTACGGACGGATGGTGGCGCTTGGCATCGCCAAGGATTACGCCATCGATCACCTTGGCGACCGAGCGGTTGTCTCGATCTTCCGCCGGGCGGCAGAAACGCCGATGTACCGGGTCGAAAAATGTCCCCGTGATGCCAAGCGGCAGGGGGCCTATTCAGTGGTTGGCATGGACGGACGCATCCTGAAGCGGGGGCACGAGCTTGCACAAGTCCTGAAAGTGCTGGAGCGCAAGTTGATCAAGGCTGTGGACTAGGTCTTAGCCGCGCGCCTTGCGCTTCGCCTTCCTGGTCGCCTTTGCTTTGGCAACCTTCGATTTCGCCAGTTTACGCTTTGGCCCGCCTCTTCGCCGACCCCTGGGCGACGGGGCCGCGCCATCTGCCGACAGAAGCTCGAAGATCAGCCCTCCGGTCACTGGCGTCGCCTCGACCAGGCGCACTTCGGCACGCATTCCCAGGCCCAGCACGCGGCCCGAGCGTTCGCCGGTCAGCGTCAGCGCCTCGGCGTCGAAGTGGAAATATTCGCGCCCAAGGGTTCCGATCGGGATCAGCCCATCGGCCCCGGTCTCATCCAGCTTCACGAACAGGCCAAAGCGCGCAATGCCGGAGATGCGACCGCGGAAGCTCGCGCCCTCGCGCCCCGCCAGGTAATGCGCGAGATAGCGATCAATCGTATCGCGCTCCGCATCCATCGAGCGGCGCTCGGTCTGGCTAATCTGGCTCGCGGTTTCCGCGAGGCGCTCAACGTCGTCGTCGGAGAGCTCGCCCGTCAGCGCCCGATGCACCAGCAGGTCCGCATATCGCCGGATCGGCGAGGTGAAATGGGCATAACGGCGCAGATGCAGGCCGAAATGCCCAAAATTCTCTGCCGAATAATAGGCCTGGGTCTGTGCGCGCAGAACCTGCAGGTTGACCATCTCCTCCGCATCCGTGCCGCGCGCACCGCGCAGCAGATCGTTCAGGTGACGGGTTTGCAGAACCTGCCCTTTGGCAAGTGTCAGGCCCAGGGTTTCGACGCTTTCGCGCAGGGCATCTATCTTCTCGGCATTCGGCTCTTCATGAACCCGGTAGAGGCAGGGGCGGTCCAGCGCCTCCAACTCCTCCGCCGCGGCGACATTGGCGAGGATCATGAACTCCTCGATCAGCCGATGCGCGTCCAGCCGTTCGCGTTGACGGATCGCTGTGACCTCGCCATCGTCGCTGAGCTCGATGCGCCGCTCCGGCAGGTCCAGATCCAGCGGTTGGCGCCGGTCGCGGGCGGTGGCTGCGGCACGATAGGCGGTGTAGAGCTGCGCGATCACCTTCTCCAGCCCCAGCGGCACAGCGCCCGCCTGTCCGTCAGCCGCCGCTCGCGCCTGTTCGTAGCTGAGCGAGGCGCGTGATCGCATCATGCCGCGCGTGAAGCGATGGCTCTGCTTCTCGCCTTCGGCATTCAGCACCATACGCACGGCGAGACAGGGCCGCTCCACTCCCTCGTGCAGCGAGCAGAGATCGGTCGAGAGCTTCTCGGGCAGCATCGGGCTCACGCGATCTGGGAAGTAGGTGGAGTTGCCGCGCGTGCGCGCCTCGCTATCCAGCTTTGTCCCGGGGCGGACATAGGCGGCGACGTCGGCGATTGCGACCCAGACCACATGGCCACCTGGATTGGCGGGATCATCGTCCGGTGCCGCGAAGACCGCATCATCGTGGTCGCGCGCATCCGCAGGGTCGATGGTGAGCAGGTCGAGCGTGGTCAGGTCCTCGCGACCCTTGGCTCTGTCGCGCGCCGCTTCTGCCTCGGCCACTACGTCGTTCGGGAAGGCATCCGGGATGCCATGCTGATGCAGCGCGATCAGCGAGACCTGTTTGGGCGCGCCGGGGTCTCCAAGCCGTGAGGTAATCTTTCCGCGGGGCAAACCCATGCGGGGGCCGCCGGTGCTCTCGGCCTCTACCAATTCGCCATCCCTGGCATCCATTCCGGCGCCTGAAGGGATCAGCCACTCCTTGTCGGCCTTCTTCTCGATCGGCACGACGCGTCCGCCATCCGGCCCCTTGCGATAAATGCCGAGCATCTGGCGCGGCCCACTGCCTATCTTCTTGATCAGACGCGCTTCGTAGTTCAGCGCGAACTCGCCTTCGACGGGACGCAGTTTGGCGAGAAATCGGTCTCCCTCCGTCAGCGCGGGATCGCCCTTGCGTGGCATGAAAAGGATGCGGGGCGGGTCGCCTTCCCCCTCCCAATTCATCGGTTCGGCAAAGATGTCTCCATCGCTGTCCGGGCCCAGTGCTCTCAGCATGGTGACGGTGGGTAGGGCGCCCGGCGCACCGACCCGGCGCCCACGCTTCTGGATCAGTCCTTCGTCCTGCATCTCGCGCAGGAGCCGCTTCAGCTCGATCCGCCCGGCACCCTTGATACCGAAGGCGCGCGCGATCTCGCGCTTGCCGGTGGCGCTTGGGTTCTCCTCGAGCCAGGCGACGAGTTCATCTTTGCTTGGAATTCGTGTCATCCGCGGGGCCTTAGCACGCTCTCGACCCGGCGTCGTGGCCCAATTTAAATCGGGTGAGGATTTGCTTCACCCGTCTGCCGCGGCTGCTTTCTTCGATTTCTTCGCTGGTTTTTTCTTCTTCTTGGTCGCGGCTTTCGCCTCCACCAGGGCCAGTGCTTCCTCCAGCGTGATCTTATGGGGGTCCTGTTCCTTGGCCAGGGTGGCGTTGATCTTTTCCCACTTCACATAAGGACCATAGCGCCCGTCCATCACGTTCACGGGCCCGCCGTCGGGATGCTCGCCCAACTCGCGCAGCGGCGCCTGGGCCGCCCTGCGCCCCGGCCCCTTCGCGGCCTTCTTCGCGATCAACTCGACCGCGCGGTTCATACCGACGGTCAGCACATCGTCGCCCTGTTCCAGGCTTGCATAGGTGCGGCCATGGCGAACGTAGGGCCCGTAACGGCCAATCCCGGCCTCGATCATCTCACCGTCATCGGGGTGCGGACCCACCGGGCGGGGCAGGGAGAGCAGATCCAGCGCCATCTGCAGATCGACATCCGCGGGCTCGACCCCCTTGGGTAGAGAGGAGCGTTTGGGCTTCTCCTTGCTTTCCGGATCCTGCTCGCCCAGCTGTACGTAAACGCCAAAGCGCCCGCTGCGCAGGCTGACCGGCTGGTCGCCGTCGTGACCCAAGAGCTTGCCGTCGCCCGAAAGCTCGCTGTCGCCTTCCTCGCCACCCAACGCGCGCGTATAGCGGCATTCGGGATAGCTGGAGCATCCGATGAACGCGCCACCCGCCCGCGCCGTGCGCATAGACAGTTTGCCTTCCTTGCATTTTGGGCAAAGCCTGGGGTCGGAGCCGTCGCCCGGATCGGGGAAGAGGTGGGGCGCCAGCACCTCGTTGATCTTCTCCAGTACCTCGCCGATACGCAGATCCGCCGTCTCGCCGACAGCATCGGAGAAATCCTTCCAGAACCGCTCCAGCACCGATTTCCATTCGACGCGCCCGCCAGAGATATCGTCGAGCTGTTCCTCCATATCTGCGGTGAAATCGTATTCGACATAGCGCGAAAAATAATTCGATAGAAACGCCGTTACCAGGCGGCCCTTATCCTCCGGAAACAGTCGGTTCTTGTCCTTGCGCACGTATTCGCGGGTCTCGATCGTGTTGATGATCGACGCATAGGTGGAGGGACGACCGATCCCCAATTCTTCCATTCGCTTGACCAGCTTCGCCTCGGTATAGCGCGGCGGGGGCTGGGTGAAATGCTGCTCCGGTGTCACGGATGTCTGACTGAGCGATGCATTTTCGGCAATCGGGGGCAAGCGGCGGTCATCCTCGTCGATCACCTGATCGGGGCGTTCGTCGCGGCCTTCCTCATAGACTCGCAGGAACCCGTCGAAGGTCACCACCTGACCGGTAGCGCGCAGGCCGACCGAGTTCGCCTTGTCGCCGATCTCGACCGTCGTGCGCTGGAACCGCGCGGCTTCCATCTGGCTGGCGAGCGCGCGTTTCCAGATCAACTCGTACAGGCGCCTCTCGCCGCTATCGACGCGGATCTTGTCGGGTCCGACATCCATGCGGGTGGGCCGGATGCACTCGTGGGCCTCCTGCGCGTTCTTGGCCTTGTTTTTGTACATACGCGGCGAGTTTGGCAGATAATCCTCGCCATAGAGGTTCTTTACCGCGTCGCGGGCGGCCATCACGGCCTCCGGCGCCATGTCGATGCCGTCGGTCCGCATATAGGTGATGTGCCCTGCCTCATAGAGGCGCTGTGCCGTGCGCATCGTCTCCTGTGCGCCAAAGCCCAGCTTGCGACTGGCCTCCTGCTGCAGGGTCGAAGTCATGAACGGGGCGGCCGGGTTGCGGGTCGTGGGCTTCGCCTCGACGCTGAGGACCGAAAGGGCGACCGCCCTGATCGCCTCGACCGCAGCCGTGGCGGCCGCTTCATCGGCGATGTCGTAACGGTCGAGCTTGTTGCCGGCCAGCGTCGTCAGACGGGCCTCGAAACTCGCACCCTCCGGCGTTTCCAGCACGGCCTTGACCGACCAGTATTCGCGGGGCTTGAACGCCTCGATTTCCATCTCGCGCTCGACGATCAGGCGCAGCGCCACGGATTGGACCCGGCCCGCGGATTTCGCGCCGGGTAGTTTGCGCCACAGGACGGGGCTGAGGTTGAAGCCCACCAGATAATCCAGGGCACGGCGCGCCAGATAGGCGTCCACCAGCTCCATATCGATGTCGCGCGGGTTCTGCATCGCCTCGGTCACCGCGGTCTTGGTGATGGCGTTGAAGACCACGCGCTCGACCGGTGTGTCCTTCTTCAGCGCGCGGCGTTTGCGCAGCGCCTCCATCAGGTGCCAAGAAATGGCCTCGCCCTCGCGATCCGGGTCAGTGGCGAGGATCAAACGATCATGCTCGGACAGAGCATCGGCAATCGCGCGAACGTGCTTTTGCGATTTGGGATCGACCTCCCAGATCATTTCAAACCCATTGTCGGTATCGACCGAACCATCCTTGGACGGCAGATCGCGGACATGGCCATAGGAGGCCAGAACCGTGAAGTCGTTCCCCAGATAAGCATTGATGGTCTTGGCCTTGGCCGGGGATTCAACAACAACAACGGCCATTCATGTCTCCTGGACACTGAGGGGAAGGTTGGCGGTGGAAAATGGGTCAGCGATCCCATGCTGTCAACGGTCGAGCCGTTGCAGCGGGTCAGATGTGCTGTTCTGACGCCGCGGGTCTGCGGCCCGAGCGACGGTCGGCGGCCCCGTCAGCCGGGATCGCCCGCGCGGCAGATCAGGCCGCCCGGCAACAGTTCGATTTGCCCGGCGAGATCCAACTCCAACAATGCCATCGAAAACTCCGACGGTTCCGCGCCGCATTGCCGTGCGACTTCGTCCAGATCCACCGGATTGGGGCCCAGCAGGCCGAGGATCTGCTCGGCCAGCGCGCGGCTGTCGGCTTCGCCGCCCTCGTCGAAATCCGACAATGCGTCGTAGTCGTCGCGCATCGTCTCGTCGCCATACTCGTCGGCGTCGAACAGGAAGGCATTGCCGGGTTCAGCGAAGCCTCGCGCGCGGGGGGCGGCCAAGGCCTCCAGCACATCCTGGCCATGGCGGATCAGGGCTGCACCCTCGCGGATCAGGGCGTTGCAGCCGCCGGCGCGGGGGTCTTCCGGCGCACCGGGGCAGGCCATCGCCTCGCGCCCTTGCTCGAGAGCATAGCGCGCGGTGATCAGGGAACCCGAGCGCACGGCAGCCTCGATCAGGAGCACGCCCATCGAGAGGCCCGAAATCAGCCGGTTGCGCCGGGGGAAGTGTTTCGAAGTCGGTTCGACCCCGACAGGACATTCGGAAATCAGTGCGCCGGTATCCGTGATCTTTTCGGCCAGATCCCGGTTTTCCGGGGGATAGATTTTGTCGACGCCACCGGCCATCACCGCAATAGTGCCGTAGGACAGCGCCTCGCGATGGGCCGCCGCGTCGATCCCTCGCGCGAGGCCGGAGACGATGATGTGCCCCCCGCCAGACAGCTCCGCCGACAGGCGCGCGGCCGTGCGCAAACCCAGTGCCGAGGCATTGCGCGCGCCGACAACGGCGATCGCCGGCATGGACAATGCCTTCACCTGTCCTTGCAACCAGAGGGCGGGCGGGGGATTGTCGATCTCCGCCAGCAATTGGGGATAGCCCGCTTCGTGGATCATTAGCAGATGGGCGCCGGCGGCTAAACCGGCCTCGATCTCTGCCTCCGCATCCTCGCGGGGGCAGGGCACGTAGCCGCGCTTGCCACCGCGCAGGGCGAGTTGCGGCAGCACGCGAAGCGCTTGTTCGGCGCTGCCGAACCTGCGGATCAACTCACGATAGCTGCGGGGCCCGACATTCTGGGATCGGATAAGTCGCAGGCGGCAGAGTTGCTCTTCCTCCGAAAGATCCTTTGAACCTGCATCCGGCGTAGCGGGGCGGCCGCGCTGCGGCGCGAGCGGTGGGGCGAGCGACATGGCTTCTCCTCATTTGACCCGATGAGGACCGATTCGCGGTTAACCATTGGTTAACCGGCCTTGCGCTTTCCGACTTTGGGCTCTGTTCCAGCTATCAGGCGGCGGATGTTGGGGATGTGACGCAACCAGATGATCATCGCCAGAAGACAGGCGCAGAGCACGACCTCCCACCGATTGAACGCGATCAGCCAGAGTGGCACCACTGCGGTAGAGACCAGGGCGCCCACTGAGGAAATCCGGCTTAGCCCCACCGCGAGCAGCCAGGTGAGGCAGCAGAGCAAACCGACCGGCCAATAGAGCGCCATGATCACACCGATATAGCTCGCCACGCCTTTGCCGCCGCGAAACCGCAGCCACACCGGGAAGCAGTGGCCGATTACGGCCCCAAGTCCCGCCGCCTGTGCGGCCAGGTCGCCCCAGCCCAGGAAGATCAAGACCGGCACCGTGCCTTTGGCGGCATCCAGCCACAAAGTCAGCATCGCCGCTTTCTTGTTTCCCGTGCGCAGCACATTCGTGGCGCCGATATTGCCAGAGCCGATCTGGCGCAGATCGCCCAGACCAAAGACCCGCGCGACAATCACACCCACGGGCAGTGTGCCCGCCAGATATCCGACACCAAAGGCGAGAGCCAGCCACGGCAGTGCCCGATCGATCCCCATGATTTCATGCAGCATCGTGTCTAGCCTTCGAAAACCCGCTCACCTGCCACCCAGGTGCCCAGAACTTTACCCTGCAGGCGCTGCCGGTCGAACGGGGTGTTCTTCGCTTTCGACCGAAGGGTTGCGCGATCCAGAACGAAAGGCGCGTCCGGGTCGAACAGCACCAGATCGGCGGGCGCGCCAACGGTCAGCCTGCCGCCGGGCAATCCCAGCAGATCTGCCGGAGCCAGCGAGGCGCGGCGGAACAGGGTCAACAGGTCCAGCTGCCCCTCATGCACCAAACGCAGGCAGGCGGGCAGGAAGGTTTCCAAGCCGATGGCGCCTGGGGCTGCTTCCTCGAAGGGCAGGCGCTTGGCTTCCTCGTCCTGCGGGTTATGCGAGGAGCAGATGATGTCGATCTCGCCATTGGCCACGGCGGCAATCATCGCCTGACGGTCGGCTTCCGAGCGTAGCGGGGGCGTTATTTTGAAGAAGGTCCGGTAATCCGCGATGTCGAGTTCGTTCAGCGTCAGATGGTGGATGGAGGTCGCAGCCGTCACTGCCAATCCCGCAGATCGCGCACGGGCCAGAGGCGCAAGGGCAGCCTCGGTTGTGATCTGGGCTGCGTGATAGCGGCAGCCTGTCATCTCGACCAATGCCAGGTCCCGCTCCAACGCCATGCGCTCGGCCAGCGTCGGGACGGCGGGCAAACCCAGGCGCGAGGCGATCTCGCCAGATGTGGCGCAGGCGCCCTTGCTAAGCGCGGGATCTTGCGTCGTGTGGACGACCAAAGCGTCGAGGCCAGCGGCATAGGCCATGATCGCGCGCAGCACCTTGGTGTCGGAGACCACATGATCCCCATCGGTCAGAGCCAGTGCGCCCGCTTCTAGCAAAAAGGCCTGCTCGGACATCTCACCACCTGAGAGACCCTTGGTCAGGGCACCCATGACATGGATGTTGATCGGTGCAGCCTCGGCCGCGCGGGTCAAGGCAAATTGCACCAGGGCGGGGTCGTCGAGACAAGGCTCGGTATTGGGTTGAGCGACAAATGTGGTCACACCGCCCGCTGCGGCAGCGGCGCCGGCCGTGCGGAAACTCTCTCGATGCTCTCCCCCCGGCTCGCCCACGAAAACGCGCATATCCACGAGGCCGGGGGCAAGCACCTTGCCACCGCAGTCGTATCCGTTGTCTCGGACAGGACCCTGGGTGACTTCGGCAATCAAACCATCTTCGATCTGGATGGTCCCGGGGCCATCGTAGCCGGATTGCGGATCAATCAGGCGCACATTTGAGAGCCGGTAGTTCATGTCGCAGATCCTGATTGCGCCAATAGATCCAGAACGGCCATCCTGACCGCTACGCCCATTTCGACCTGCTCCTGAATGACCGATCGGTCGGGATCGTCGGCCACGGCGGCGTCGATTTCGACGCCCCGGTTCATCGGGCCCGGATGCATGACGATGGCGTCGGGTTTGGCCCGCGCCAACTTCTCGGCCGTCAGGCCATAGCGGTGATAGTATTCGCGCGTTGAGGGAATGGTCGCGCCCGCCAGGCGTTCGTTCTGGATGCGCAGCATCATCACGACGTCGCAGTCTCTCAGACCGTCCTCCATATCCGTGAAAACCTCGACACCGAAGCGGTCGATGGCGCTGGGCAGCAGGGTGGGGGGCGCGATCACGCGCACGCGATTTTCCATTTTCAACAGTGCCAGGATGTTCGAGCGGGCAACGCGGCTGTTCGCGATGTCGCCGCAGATGGCAATCGTCAGGCGGTGCAGACGGCCTTTGCGTCGCCGGATGGTCAGCGCGTCCAGAAGCGCCTGGGTCGGATGTTCGTGCCGCCCGTCGCCACCGTTAAGCACTGCGCAATTCACCTTCTGCGCCAGCAGATCCACTGCGCCGGAGTTCTGATGACGCACCACCAGCAGATCCGGGTGCATCGCATTCAGCGTCATAGCCGTGTCGATCAGCGTCTCGCCCTTGTTCATGCTGGAGGCGAGGACGTTCATGTTCATCACATCCGCGCCCAGCCGCTGGCCCGCGATCTCGAAGCTGGCCATAGTGCGGGTCGAGCTTTCGAAGAACAGGTTGATCTGCGTGCGTCCGGTCAGCTTGTCGGATCGTTTGACGCCTTGCGTGTTGAGTGCCGCATATTCCTCCGCCAGATCCAGAATCGTCGTGATGTCAGCGGGTGAGAGCGGAGCGATGCCAAGCAAATGGCGGTGGGCGAACATGCGCGGCCTTTCGACGTTTCGCGGCCTTATAGGCGCGCGTGTCAAGCCTGTCTATTGTTTGGCTTTCAACGTCGATTTCATCGCCATCGCGAAGACGAAACGCGCACCAATGACGTGTATTACGACTAAAATCAGAATGAACGCTATCCAGACGACCGGGGAGACCGCCTGCAATCCGGTCCAGGCCTTTTCGGCTGTGCCGGGGTCGAGGAGAAGCAAGGGGATCGCGATTAGCGCGCTTATGACAAAAGCGATCAGGGTCAATTCCCGTGCAACCCGCCAAAGCTGGGAACGGGGTGGGATCTCGCTCGCGTGGTTGCCCGCCCTGACACCGGCATAATAGATAGCCACCATGAAGGGCACCGCGCTGCTGCTGGAGCCTAGTTGGACACCCGCGAATTCCTCCAGAAGACCGGACAGGACCGCCATTGCGACCATCGCCACCGGCAGCGCAATGACAAAGTCCAGCCGGGCCTTCCTCATGCAGAATGCAGCCACCTCAGCGTCTGAGGTTTTTGCGGATCTGCGCTGCTTCGCGGTCGCGGCCCTCCGACTCCAGGAAGGTCAGCACCTCCTTGCGCAGCTTCCGGGTCGCCTTGTCGTGTGTCTGTTTGCCGACCCGGCCCTTGTCCGTACCGCTGTCGCGTGCCAGGCGGGTCAAATTCGCCTGCCGTGCCGGGGATTGCGGGTGCGTGGAGAAGAAGTTCGGACCCCTGCTTGCGCCGTAGACCCGGCTCAGCACCTCGAAGGACCGCGCTCCCTCGACCATGTTATAGCCCGCCCGCGAGGCATAGTTGAACCCGGTCGTGTCGGCATCCGTCTCCTGTGTGCGCGAAAATGAGCTCACGGCCGCCTGCTGGCCAAGCCCGATGCCGAGATTCGTCAGGCCACCGCCGACCCCGAGGAGCCCGGCACCGATCTGTGCAATCGCGCCTGCCATGCCGATCGCCTGCCGGTTGGCCTTACCGGCCGAGATGTGACCGCGGTCGATATGCGCAACTTCGTGCGCGGCCACGGTGGCCCACTGCGCCTCATTCTCCATTGCCGCCAAAAGACCTGCATTGACAAACAGATAGCCGCCGCCTGTCGTAAAAGCGTTGACCGTCGCATCCTTGACGACATAGGCGCGCAGCGGGATTGATCCCGGTGGGCGCTGTTGCGCGATCTTCTGCACGACATTGTTGACATAGGTGTTCAGTGCCCGGTCTTTGATCAGCGCGTCTTTCGACTCCATCTGGGCGACAAGCTGGCGCGAGGCCGCCTGCTCCTCGGCGATCGAGGCCGCGGTGTTCTGGGTATTCGGCGCACAGGCACCGGCAACTCCTGCGAGGGCGAGGGTGAGGGCAACGGCCCGGACAAAACGCATAGTGGTCTCCCATTCCAGGACTGGCTGGACCGGGATTGGAACGCCCGACCCGATCCGTGTCAAGCATTGCCGCAACCGTCCCGCGAGGGGGTCGCAGGCTGCTGCGATGTGGCTGCTCTTGGACAATCAATGTGGCGTCATTAGGTTGCACCGCAGACAAAACAGGAATCATGCGATGCCCCTTCCCAAGCCAGTGAAGCTCTACGACCAGACACGCGCGCCGAACCCGATGCGCGTGAATATGTTCATGGCGGAGAAGGGTATCGATCTGCCTCGCGAGCAGATCGATCTGATGGCGGGCGACCACAAACAGCCCGCATATGTCGCGAAGACCGGTGCGCCGGTCTGTCCGGCGCTGGAGCTTTCGGATGGCACAGTTCTGACCGAGACGCAGGCGATCTGCCGCTATCTGGAGGCGTTGCATCCCGAACCTAACCTGATGGGGCGCAACGGGTTGGAGCTTGCCCAGATCGAGATGTGGCAGCGCCGGGCCGAGTTTGGGATCTTTGCGGCCGTCGGTCAGTGCTTCCGCCACACCAATCCCGCGATGGCGGTGATGGAAGATCAGATCGCCGAGTGGGGCGAGGTCAACCGCGGGCGCATCAACGGCCACCTGGAGGCGCTTGATCGGCGGCTCGAGGGGCGAGAATTCCTGGCCGTCGACCGGTTCACGGTGGCCGACATTACCGCCTTCCTGGCGACCGGTTTCCAGCGGATCATCAAGCATGATGCGCCCGCGGGCCTCGGCAATCTTGCTGCTTGGCGCGACCGGATCAAACAACGCCCCTCGATGGCGGCAATAAGGAGCTGAACGTATGACCAACCCGTTTCTGCAGGACTGGGACACACCGTTTGACCTGCCGCCTTTCGACCGGATCGAGGTGGCGCATTTTCGCCCGGCCTTCGACGCAGCGCTTGCCGAACACAAGGCGGAGGTCGAGGCAATTGCCGGTTCGGATATCTCCCCCGATTTCGCGAATACGGTCGAGGCGATGGAACGCTCCGGCGAAACGCTCGATAAAGTCGCGGCGGTGTTCTTCAATCTCACCTCCTCGCATACCAACGAGGCCCTGCAGGAAATCGAACGTGATATTGCGCCCGTTCTGTCGCGCCACCACTCCGCCATCCTGCTGGATCAGCGCCTGGCTGGGCGCGTCTTTGCGCTGAATGCCGAGGGCCTGACGGCGGAGCAAGCGCGGGTGCTCACCCTCTATGTGGAGATGTTCGAGCGCGCCGGCGCACGGCTTGATGCCGGGGCCCGCACACGTATGACCGAAATCAAGGCGCGGTTGTCCGAGCTTGGCACCGCATTCTCGCAGAACGTGCTGAAGGACGAATCCGAATGGTCGATGACCCTGGGCGAGGATGATCTCGACGGGCTGCCGGAATTTCTGATCGCGACCGCGAAGCAGGAAGCCGAAAGCCGCGGTCAGGAGGGATATGCGATCACACTCAGCCGCTCCTCGGTCGAGCCGTTCCTGGTTTTCTCCAACCGACGCGATTTGCGGGAGATCGCATGGAGGGCTTGGATCGCGCGGGGCGATGAGACCAACTGGCCGCTGATCGAGGAGACGGTCAAGCTGCGCATTGAACGCGCGAAACTGCTGGGGTTCGAGACCTTCGCCGACTACAAGCTTGACAATCAGATGGCCAAGACACCTGACGCCGTGCGCGACCTGCTGATGGCAGTGTGGGAGCCTGCGAAACGACGCGCAGGCGAGGAGGCCCAGGCGCTGCAGGCCCTGGCCGCTGAGGAGGGGGCCAACATCACCCTCGAGGGCTGGGACTGGCGCCACTACGCCGAGAAGCTGCGCAAACGCGAATACGATCTGGATGAGGCTGAAACCAAGCCCTATTTCACCCTTGATGCAATGATCGAGGCGGCCTTCTCCGTCGCCAACCGACTGTTTGGGCTGGAGTTTTCGCCGGTTCCGGATATCCCCCTGCATCACCCGGATGCGAGGGCCTGGGAGGTCACCAAAGATGGCCAGCACGTCGCTCTCTTCGTCGGGGATTACTTTGCGCGGCCTTCCAAACGCTCCGGCGCCTGGATGTCTGGCTTTCGTGGCCAGGAGAAGCTCAAACAGCCGGAGCGGCCCATCGTCATAAACACCTGCAACTTCGCCAAGGGCAGCCCGACCCTGCTGACATTCGACGACGCACGGACGCTGTTCCACGAATTCGGCCACGCGCTGCATGGGATGATGTCGGATGTCACCTATCCGATGATCTCGGGCACCTCGGTCGCGCGGGATTTTGTCGAGCTGCCCAGCCAGCTTTACGAACATTGGTTGAGCGTGCCCGATGTGCTGGCGGAGTTCGCCCGCCATTATCAGACAGGCGAGGCGATGCCTTCTGAGTTGATCGAAAAGATCCGGGCGGCGGAGACCTTCAACCAGGGATTTGCCACGGTGGAATTCACGGCCTCGGCGCTGGTTGATCTGGAAATGCACACGTTGGGCGATGCCGAGGAGTTCGATGGACCGCGTTTTGAACGGGAGACACTGGCCAAGATCGGTATGCCCAGCGCCATTCCGATGCGTCACCGCACCCCGCATTTCCAGCATGTGTTTTCCGGCGACGGGTACTCGGCGGGCTATTACTCCTACATGTGGTCCGAGGTGATGGATGCGGATGCGTTCAAGGCCTTCGAGGAAGTTGGCGATGTGTTCGACCCCGCCACTGCCGCGCGACTGGCCGAGTACATCTATACCGCCGGGGGCAGTCAGTTGCCAGATCAGGCCTATATCGCGTTCCGTGGTCAGTTGCCCGGTGTCGAGGCGTTGCTGGAGGGCAGGGGCCTCGCCTAACCGCGCCAATCCTCTCGCGCCAGTTCCCAAAGCACATAGCGCTCGGTGGTTCTCACCGGGTCAGCGCGCTCTTGCATGCCGAGTTTCCGGGCGACATTCATCGATGCGGTATTGGCGCGATACATGTCAGAGATGACCAAGGGCACGCCGATTGTCTGGAAGCCATGGGTCATCACTGCGCGGGCCGCTTCCGTTGCCAGGCCCCGCCCGCGTGCGGTCGGGTGCAGACGCCAGCCGATTTCGACCTCCGCTCCGGTCGCGTCCTCGCGGATCAGCAGAACCCAGCCGAGGAAGACGCCGGGGGAGGCCTGCTCCTCGATCACCCAATAGCCAAGACCTGGTGGATAGGGATGTTCGATGCGCTCTCGGATAAAGCGGCGATGGGCGTCTTCATCGTCCCAACCGCCGGTTTCTTCAGGCCAATCGATGAAGTCGAGCGTGCCGGGTTCGCGATCCATAGCGAAACAGGCATCCAGATCCGCCAGCACCCGTGGGCGCAGGCGGAGCCGTTTTGTGATCAAGGTCGGCTGATCAGGCGACGAACTGATCCAGCGTCTTGCGCATCTTGTCGACGATCTCGTCGACATGTTTCCGCTCGGAGATGAAGGGGGGGGCCACGATGGCGTTGTCGCCGGTGAACTTCACATGGCAACCGTTCCAGAAGAGCGCCTTCTGCATCTCCTGCCCGTGCCAGCCCGGTTTGCCCGGCTTGGCGTGAACCTCCAGACCAGACATCATCCCTATGGTACGGATATCCTTGACCATTTCATGATCGCGCAGGCTCATCATCGCGTCCTTGAAATAGGGTGCCATCTCCGCCGCGCGGTCGAAGAGCCCCTCCTTGGCATATATGTCCAGCGCCGCGTTGCCCGCTGCACAGGCCGCTGGATGGGCCGAGTAGGTATAGCCGTGGAAGAACTCGATCGCGTTCTCCGGCGACGCGTTGGTCACCGTCTCGTATATATAGTCCTGGCAGGCCACCGCCCCCATCGGGATCGAGCCATTGGTCAGCGCCTTCGCCATGGTGCAGATATCCGGCGTCACCCCGAAGTGCTGGCTGGCGAAGGGCGAGCCGAGGCGGCCGAAACCGGTGATCACTTCGTCAAACACCAGCAGGATCCCATGCTCATCGCAGATCTGACGCAGACGCTCCAGATAGCCGACGGGAGGCACAAGCGTGCCGGTCGATCCCGCCACCGGCTCCACGAAGCAGGCCGCGATGGTGGCGCCGCCATAGGTCTGGCACATCCGCTCCAGATCGTTCGCCAGTTCCACCCCGTTCTGCTGGGGCTGGCCGTCGCAGAACAGTTCGCTCTCGTTCCAGGTGTGGCGCATCATCACCATGTTCGGCATGGTCACGGGAAAGGTCTCGCGGTTCTTGACCATGCCGGACAGGCTGACGCCGCCCATGTTCACGCCGTGATAGGCTCGCTCGCGGCTGACGAATCGCAGGCGCTGCGACTGGCCGTTGGCACGGTGATACGCCATGACCATTTTCAGCGCGGTATCAATGCTCTCCGAGCCTGAGTTGACAAAGAACACATGGTTCATCTCATCGGGCAACAGATTGGCGACCTTGCGCGCCAGCTCGAACGCGCCCGGATGGCCAAGCTGGAAGGGCGCAGTGTAGGAGTTGGTCTGGAGTTGCTGATAGACCGCCTCCGCGATCTCAGGCCGGCTGTGGCCCGCAGGCGAGCAGAACAGTGCCGAGGAGCCGTCGATCACCGAGCCGCCCTTGTGGTCGGTGTAATACATCCCCTCGCCCTTCACGATCAGGCGCGGGTTTTCCTTGAAGTCGCGGTTGCCGGTGAACGGCATCCAATGTTCTTCGAGTGAGTTGGCGCGGATCGCACCCCCGATTTCCATGTCGTGCATGATCGTGGTCCTTTGCCCAGAATGGCCCGCCGGGATTGTCCGGTTCGGGTAAGATCTGTTGTCACGCTAGTCTCGAAAATCGAGGTCGCATAGGTCCAGTGTGACTGGGAGAGCAATCCAAATCCGATTTGGTGGGGCCAGTTGATGGCGCTTCGGGGCGACGTCACCGATGACAGGGATGCCCAAAACCGGTTGACTCAGAAGAGACGTGGAGAAAACAGTGCCTAACTGCGGAAATGATAGCTTCTTATAATCCAGTTTCCCTTGATATTCAAAGAATTGGCCAATAATCTGGATCTATAATGGAGCCAGTTGAGATCAGCTATAAACCATGCGCGATGCGCTTTATCACCTGAAAAGATCGCGGCCGGCGACGCTGCAGGCACAGATCCGCGAGGTTCTGATGGCGGCGATCTCGGCCGGACAGTTGCGACCGGGCGAGGCCGTGCCCTCCACCCGTGCCATGGCGCGGCAGCTCAAAGTCTCGCGCAACACGGTGACGCTGGCCTACCAGGCATTGGTGGCCGAAGGGTTCCTGATGGCGAAGGAACGCTCGGGTTTTTATGTCGATGACATGGCGATGGATTGGCTGGTTCAGGCGCCAGCCCCACAGACCAGAAGCGCGGCTGCCCTGGACTGGGAACCGCGGATCGTCAAGCGGATGGGGGGGCAGCGCTTTGTCCAACGGCCCGAGGATTGGCAGAGCGCGCCTTATCCCTTCATTTACGGCCAAGTCGATCACCAGATCTTCCCCATCGCCGAATGGCGCGACTGCGTGCGCCAGGCCATGGGAAAGCGCTGGCTGGATGCCTGGACGCAGGACCAATACGGTGATGACGATCCGCTGCTGATCGAACAGATCGCCCAGCGCATCCTCCCCCGGCGCGGGATCGCGGCAGAGCCCGGCAATATCCTGATCACCCTTGGTGCGCAGAATGCGCTGTATCTGATCGCAGCGCTGCTGGTCGGCCCGGGGACACGCTGCGTGGTGGAGGATCCCGGCTATCCCGATCTGCGCAACATGCTGGAGCTGCGGGCGGAGCGGATCGCCACCGTTCCGGTCGATGGCGAGGGCCTGACCGTCGGGCCGGATCTGGCAAAGGCGGACCTGGTATTCACCACGCCCTCGCATCATTACCCGACCACTACCACCATGAGCCTGATGCGCCGCGAGGCCTTGCTCTCCATGGCCGGGCAGTCGGATTTCGTCGTGGTGGAGGACGATTACGAGTTCGAAACCAACTATCAGGGTGCGCCACAGCCTGCTCTCAAGTCTCTCGATACCGAGGGGCGGGTGATCTATGTCGGCTCTCTCTCGAAAAGCCTGATGCCGGGGCTGCGGCTGGGCTTCATCGTGGCGGATGCAGCGTTGGTAGAACGGTTGCGGACGCTGCGCCGCCTGATGCTGCGCCATCCGCCTGGTAACAATCAGCGCGCGACGGCTTTGTTCATGGCCAATGGGCATTACGATATGCTGGTTCGGCGGATCCACCGGGTCTATGGCGCCCGCTGCGAGGAGATGCACAGCGCCCTGGATGCCCGCCTGCCCGGCTGGGCGCATACGCCGGGCTTTGGCGGCTCCTCCTTCTGGCTTACGGGGCCGGAGGGGCTGGACAGCGCCGCTTTGGCCAGAAGTGCTTTCGAAGCCGGGGTGCTGATTGAAGCGGGCAATCCCTTCTTCGCTGACCCGCAAGACGGCGCGCGCAGTCTCCGCCTGGGGTTCTCCTCGATCCCCATCGAGCGGATCGCGGGCGGTATCGAGCTGTTGGCCGGTGTGGTGGCCGAAATGGACACTGCCGCCTGACGCTTTCCAGTTGCCCCCGGCGCCCTGGGCGGTTAGACGGCCCCCGCAGAGCGAAAGAGGCGAGAGATGAGCGGACGGATGCGCGGGATCGTATTGGCAGTCGTGGCGATGGCGGCAATCGTCACCGCATCGAACGTGCTCGTGCAGCATTTGCTGGGCGACTGGCTGACCTGGGGTGCGATCACCTATCCTTTTGCCTTCCTCGTGACCGATCTGACCAACCGCATGCTGGGCGCGAGCGCTGCGCGCAAGGTGGTGATTGCCGGGTTTGTGATCGGGATCGCCTGTTCGCTGGTCGCAAGCCAGATGGTGAATGCCGACGGCTACCCCATCACCACTCTGCGCATCGCCATCGGTTCGGGTGTTGCATTCCTGGCGGCGCAGCTTCTCGATGTCAGCGTCTTCAACCGGTTGCGGGCGGGCAGTTGGTGGCGGCCCCCGCTGGTGTCCTCGTTCTTCGGCTCAGCCGTGGATACAGCGCTGTTCTTTTCGATCGCGTTTTCAGCGGCGTTTGTCTTCATCGATCCATCGGCGCCGAATGCTTGGGCGCGCGAAGCTGTGCCGCTGCTGGGACAAGGACCTGTGATGCCGCTCTGGATCAGCCTGGCTGTTGCCGATTTCGGGGTAAAGATGGCGCTCGCGATGATTGCGTTGGTGCCTTTCCGTCTGATCGCGGGTGCGAAGGCCGCCTGATGCAATGATCCGCGTCACCGAGGAGATCTCCATCGCGGAATGGGAGCTGAGCGAGAGCTTCTCTCGCGCCTCGGGTCCCGGCGGGCAGAACGTCAACAAGGTAGAAACCGCCGTGGTGCTGCGGTTCGAGGCGGCGCGCTCTCCACACCTGCCACCTGACGTGAAGCAGCGGCTCAAACGCCTAGCCGGGCGGCGATGGACCGCCGATGGGGCGGTTCTCATCCAGGCCGATCAATTCCGCAGCCAGGCGAGGAACCGCGCGGATGCGCAGGAGCGCCTGGTGGAGCTGATTGCCAAAGCCGCAATCAGGCCCAAACGACGTATTCCGACGCGACCGAGCTTGGGTGCCAAGCGCCGGCGGCTAGAAGCCAAGAAGCAGCGCGGTCAGGTTAAATCCCTGCGCAGCGGGCCGGTCGATACGGACTGAGGGCCACTCAGATCCCGCTGGGGGCTTCCGCCGGAGATGCGTGGGATGCCAGAGCCTCCGCGACAACCGCCGCTGCTGCCGCGACGCCGCTGCCGCCTATCGGAGCCTCTACCGAGATTAATGCGGCTTCGACCGTGGCCAGCGTGCCCAGAACCATCGGTGGGTTCAGATGCCCCATATGACCGATGCGAAAGGCTGTTCCCTCGGCCTGGCCCAGTCCGATCCCGATGGTCAGGCCCGCGCCTTCCTCGCAAATCACGCGCAACCGCTCGGCATCGATCGCGTTGGAACGCACCGTGGTGACGGAGTTCGCCCGGTTCGCAGCGCTCTGCATATGAAATTCCAACCCGTTCGGCACGGCCCAGGCTTCGACGGCGGCGCGCACCGCGTTGGCAAAGACACTATGGCGGCGCCAGATATTCTCCAGCCCTTCCTCGGCGATCATATCCAGCGCCGTGCGCATGCCATAGATATGCTGAACCGGCGGCGTGCCGCAGTAGCGCAGATAGTGCGCACCTTCCTGCAACCGCGCGGTCCAATCCCAGTAGCGCGTGCGCAGGTTTGCGGTGGCATGGGCCTGCAGCGCTTTGGCGCTGGCCCAGTTCAGGCCCAGCCCGGGTGGCACCATCAGGCCCTTCTGACTGCCGCCAACGGTGACATCCACGCCCCACTCATCCATCCGGTATTCGACGCAGCCCAGCGAGGCGATGCAGTCGACCATGTAGAGCGCCGGATGTCCGGCCGCATCGATTGCGCGCCGTATCGCCGCGATGTCGTTCCAGGCCGAGGATGCGGTGTCGATCTGCACGACCAGAATGGCTTTGATCTCGTGGTTCGTGTCGGCACGCAAGCGCGCCTCCACCGCTGCGGGGTCGACGGCGCGGCGGTCTCCGGCCTCCAGCACTTCGGCCTGGAGGCCCAGATCCTGACCCATCTCGCCCCAGCCAACGGCAAAGCGGCCGGACTCCAGCACCAACACCTTGTCCCCGCGTGAGAGGGTGTTGGTCAGCGCCATCTCCCACGCGCCGTGGCCATTTGCGATGGCAATGAAACTCGCCCCATCGGTCAGGGCGATCCTGTTCAGATCGCTGAGGACGCTTTCCGACAGATCGACCAGCGGACCTTCGTAGATATTCGGCATCGGTTGATGCATGGCCGACAACACGCGGTCGGGGATCACGGTGGGACCGGGGATCGAGACCAGCGAACGACCGTGATTGAGCGAGACGGGGGGAATTTCAGCGCTGTGTTTCATTGCACGAAGGCTACGCCAGGTCCGGCAGATGACAATGCGGCATTTGTGATGCGATCCATCAACGCTTGCGATGAAAGCTCACTCGCGCCGCAACAGTTTTTCCGTCAGCAGGCTGCCGATCCCGCTGGCCTTGAACGCGCACATGACGGCGTCACGATCGTATTGAGTGCGTGCCCATTCCATCAGCGGGATGTCGCCGCCGGTATCTGCCCGATATGTATCGAAAAACGCGTCCAGAACCCCGGTCTTTCCCTGACGAATATGGCCAAAGCGCGGGGAGAGCTGCCGTTGCGCCTCGGCCACCGGTCTACCCTCGGCCAATACCAGGAAAAGCGCGGCCATGAAGCCGGCCCGATCGGCGCCCGATTTGCAGTGGAACAGCACTGGGTATTCGAGACGTGCGAAAAGCTCCTCGATGGCGCAGAGGTCCTCGTAGTCCGGCAGGGCGCGTGACCGCAGCACGAAGGTCTCAAAGGTCAGGCCTTGGGCTTCGCAGGCCTCGCGTTCTAGTGGCAGCGAGCCAAAGGTCAGGCCGCCGCGCAGACTGATCACGGTGCGCCCGCCTGCCTTGGCAAACCTCCGGATATGGTGCGGAAACGGCTGGGCCGAGCGCCATGCGCGGGGCGAGATCTGATGCATATTCACATAGAACAGGCGGAAAATGCCATGATCGACAAACAGCATGTTGGTCCAGGCGCGCAGGCGGTCCCAGGGGGTGACAAGCGGCCTCTGCCAGCGCGCGATCCGGCGCATCTTGGCCGCATAGGCTGCGGTCTCGGGCGGGGGAGGGGCGTTCATGCGGCGCCTCTAACAGAGGACATCTGAGCAAGCAAGACGGGCCACTCCACTGCCAATAGGAAGAACCTCACAGTATTTTTCCGACTTTCTCGGTTTTATGGCAGTCTTGTTGCGGATGAGTAGAGGGGAGATATGCAGATGAAGCGAGCACTTGCAGCACTTTTCGCATTTATCCTGATCGGTTTCGCGCCGGCAGCCGCGGGCGACCGGCCGGGCGAACCGGACGGCAAATCGGGTTTCCCGCGCGCGCTTTTGCATGCGGGATGCAATCACTATGACAACCGGGCGCGGTTTTTGTCACGCGAGGAACCGGTCGACTACGTCGTTCTGTTGGCGGAAGCGTGTCGGGCGGCGGAAGCCTCACTCGAC
This sequence comes from Pseudomonadota bacterium, assembly GCA_039030715.1. Lineage (GTDB taxonomy): Bacteria > Pseudomonadota > Alphaproteobacteria > Rhodobacterales > Rhodobacteraceae > Thermohalobaculum. The sequence goes on along the minus strand of JBCCDU010000003.1, from coordinate 34,885 downwards.
AGAGAGCTGTATGGAGAGCGCCTGGCAGCGGAGTACTTCCTGAAACGCGTGCTTCGGCTGCGCAACACGATCATCGACATGAATATGCACCGGGTCTTTGGCGATCAGACCAGTCCCTATGCCAAGCCGCAGACCGAGCAGGGCGATGCGGCGTTCAAACCAGTCTCGCCAGCGGGGGAGTTTCTGATCGCGCACCGGATGGGTGTCTTCGATGCCTATACCGCATGGCTTGACAGCGGCGCGGAATTCTCGATTGCTTTTGTGAAATAGCGAAGCGACACGCATACGGCTTGGGATCCCGCGATGACAGAAACACAGCGCATCGCCATGTGGTCCGGGCCGCGCAATATCTCGACGGCGATGATGCGCGCCTGGGAGAACCGGCCGGATTGCCTGGTGATGGACGAGCCGTTCTATGGCGCCTATCTGGTCGATACCGGCCTGTCCCATCCGATGCGCGATGCGGTGATCGCGGGGATGCAGACCGATTGGCAGGATGTTGCCAGTCACTGCGCCACCCGCTCCGATGCCCCCATCATTTTTCAGAAGCATATGTGCCAGCACATGGTAGCCGGAGCGCCGTTGGAGTGGATGGATAGCTGCGCGAACGCCTTTCTGATCCGCCCACCGGGGGAGGTTGTGACTTCCTTCAATCGCAAGTTTCCGGACATGCGTGCCGAGGATCTTGGTTTCCAGCGTCAGGCGGAACTGTTTGACCGGGTCTGCCAGAAGACTGGCAGCGCACCCCCGGTGATCGAGGCGCGAGATGTGCTGGAGCGGCCCGAGGAGATGTTGCGCGCGCTGTGCGCATGTCTGAATGTGGCTTTCGACCAAACCATGCTGACATGGCCGGCCGGGCGGCGCGACAGCGACGGGGTCTGGGCGGCCCATTGGTACGGTGAGGTCGAGCGTTCTACCGGGTTTGCAGCGCCTCAGCCAGCCCATGCGCCGCCGCTGGAGCTTGCCTCGATTGTCGAGCAATGCGCGCCGCACTACGAGGCGATGCGCGCGCACCGGCTTGAGGTTTAGTCCTCGTCCTTACTCTCGCCCACGCGCGACAGCCGGCGGACGATTTCATGGCGCAGGTCGTGGACGGCCAGCAGGATGGGGTCCGATGCGCTGAGGATCTCCTCGTCGCCCGCATCCTTGGCGACCCACTGCGTGATCAGGTTGATCTCCTCCACCGACTTCTCGCCAGGCGTCGGCGGGTTCCCTTCGGCCTGGGTCTTTATCCAGGCTTCGATCTCGGTCATTTCTTCGGGCGTCGGGGGAAAGCGTTTATGCGGGCGAACCTCTCCTTTGCCGGTGATGGTCGCGACCTGGATAAGCTCCAGCCGCCGCTGGCGGTTCTCGACGTCGAGCCGGAACGCGAACGCACCTTGTTTGCGTTTGCGAAAGTAGAGCTTCATGCGACCCCGATCCCGTTTTTGTGCCGCCACCCAAACGGCATCAATCCATCACGACCCTGCCATAGCGGATTTCGGGCAGGGCCGGAAGGCGAAACCGACAGAAAGTGCCGGGCGCACCGGGCTTGAGTCCTGTGCGTGGACGGGGTCAGTGGACCCCGGGTGCCGCTTGAGCCGCCGCGCCGCCGCGGGTACGTGCAAGAAGCTGCGCCTCGTACCTGCGCAGGGCAGGGCGGGCGAGCTTGCCATAACCGTCCGTCAGGTTGTCACGCAGCATCGGGAACAGCTCGAAGATCTCTTCACGCATCGCTTCTTCCAGCGAGTCGAGCGCGACCTCGCCAGGGTGGAAACTCTCGCTGGGCGCGCCATTGGCGAAAATGATCTCGTGCTGGTCGAAGAGCAGGTGGAAATAGGTGACCTTCTTTGCGCCTTCGCAGATATGGATCGTTTCCCCATTGATCAGATCGCGCGCGGTGGCGAGCATCTCGGATTGGCCGAACATCACCTCGGCCCGCCAGTCGCGGATCAGCATTCGGTGGAGTTGCGAGACATGCAGGTCGGTCTCGTTGCCCAGTGCGCCCGCATGGATGCAGACCGGACGCCACTTGTGATGCAGGGCGAGATCGATGGCATCCAGCTTGCGTGCCCCGATCCAGCGGATTTCGCGGGCTGCGCCATCCACCGTCAGCACCATATCGCCGACGACCAGATCTTCGATCGGTCGTTCGGTGCCATCGGCCATGCGGATCAGTGTACCATCGGTGAAGCAGGGGATGATCAGATAGGGCAGCGGGTCGGGATCGACATCCGCCTCGGTCAATGTGTAGTCGACACCTGCCACCAGAGGCTGCAGGGGCAGAAAGAACTCACCGCTGAAAGCGCTGCCACCGATGCTGTTGTTGTTGATGATCAGAACCTGAACCGTCGAATCGTCGGAGCCGCTGAAGGTTAAGATCGACTCCAGTTCCAGCACGTCGCCGACATTACCAAAGCGTGGATCTGTGCCTGCGGCGATGGTCTGGGGGCCGCCGGTCTCCTGATCGGGGACTGTCGACCCGCCGCCGCGGCTATCTTCGAAAAAACCGTCCGTGTCGTCATCATTGACGATCAACTGCCCAGATACCGCAGCGCCGTTGAACTGATAGACGTCACCCACAACGGTGTCCGATGCGTTGGTCACCGCAGTTCCGGATGCGGTTCCGTTCGGACTGGACGACACAAAGAGGTCAGAGCCCAAGAAAACTGGGCCAATCAGGTTGTCTGCCATACCTACCCCACTCGATTAACACTAACTTTGAATCACATTGCCATAATTTTGACTTAATTGCAAAGAGTTGCGCCCAAGTCTGACCTAAGGTCAACTTGAGCGCAATTATCGAGCTGTAAACGAGGTTCAGGTAAGGCTGCCGCAGAAGCGCTGAATGCGTGTGCAAGCTTCCTGCAGGGCCTCATCCGACGTGGCATAGGATGCGCGGAAGTTCGGGCTGGTGCCGAATGCCGCGCCATGGACCACGGCGACGCCTTCCGCTTCCAGCAATTCGGTAACGAAATCCTCGTCGGTTTCGATGACATTTCCTGATGGAGCGGTCTTGCCGATACAACCCGCGATAGAAGGATATACATAGAAGGCCCCCTCTGGCATCGGGCATTCGATCCCGTTGCACTGGTTCAGCATCGAGACGACCAGATCGCGCCGCCGCTGGAACAGTTTGGCATTCTCCGGAATGTAATCCTGCGTTCCGTTCAATGCCTCGACTGCTGCGTATTGGCTGATCGAAGAGGGATTGGAGGTAGATTGCGACTGCACCTTGCGCATCGCGTTGATCAGCTCCTGTGGGCCCGCCGCATAGCCGATCCGCCAGCCCGTCATGGCATAGGCTTTGGAGACGCCGTTAACCGTGAGGGTCCGGTCCATCAGCCTGGGTTCGACCTCCGCCGGCGTGCAGAACTTGAAATCGTCGAAGACCAGATGCTCATACATATCATCTGTCATGATCCAGACATGGGGGTGGCGTACCAAGACATCGGTCAGCGCCTTCATCTCGTCCCAACCATAGCCCGCGCCGGAGGGGTTGGAGGGTGAGTTGAAGATCAGCCACTTGGTCTTGGGCGTGATCGCGGCTTCCAGCGCCTCCGGCGTCATCTTGAAGTTGGTGTCGATCGACGTTTCGATGACCACCGGCTCGCCGCCCCCCAGCAACACCATGTCGGGATAGCTGACCCAGTAGGGCGCCGGAATCAGCACCTCGTCGCCTGGGTTCAGGGTCGCGATCAGCGCATTGTAAAGCACCTGCTTGCCGCCGGTGCCGACGCTGACCTGGCTTGGCGCATAATCCAGGTTGTTCTCGCGCTTGAATTTGGCGGCGATGGCCTCCTTCAGTTCGGGAATACCGTCAGGGGCGGTGTACTTGGTTTTCCCTTCATCTATCGCACGTTTGGCGGCTGCCTTGATGTTGTCGGGGGTATCGAAATCCGGCTCTCCCGCGCCCAGGCCAATCACGTCCTTGCCGGCGGCCTTCAGTTCGCGCGCCTTGTTCGACACGGCGATCGTGGGCGAGGGTTTCACGCGGGCGAGACTGTCGGCGAGGAAGGCCATTTCTTTGCTCCTTGAAAGGTGAATGGGGGCGTTCTACGACTCCGGATCACGGCGGGCAAGCGGTCTCTGACGCAAAGGCACGACTGCGCGCTGCCAGTTCGCAACATGTGGTGGGCGGAGGTTTCCCATGGTGAACGACAGCGATATTCAGGCGTTCGAGCGTGACGGCGCCATCGTCCTGCGCGGGATCTTCAACGACTGGGTCGAGACGATCCGCGACGGGATCGCCCGCAACATGGCCGAGCCGGGCCCCTATGCCTCGGAAAATGCGGTCACCGAGGGACGGTTCTTCGACGATTACTGCAACTGGACCCGTATCCCGGAATTCGAGGACGTGATCCGAAATTCGCCCGCTGCCGAGATCGCCGCGAAAGTGATGCAAAGCCGGAATGCTCAGTTCTTTCATGACCATGTGCTGGTGAAAGAGGCGGGCACGCCCAAGCCCACGCCCTGGCATCAGGACAGCCCCTACTACTTCGTCGAGGGGACGCAGACTGTCAGCTTCTGGATCCCGGTCGATCCGGTCGAGGAGGCGACCCTGCGCTTCATCGCGGGCAGCCATCAGTGGGCGCGTATGATGCGTCCCGTTTCATGGGCCGATGACAGCGACTTTTACGATGCCGGCGATTGGGTTCCCGTGCCCAGCGCCGATGCGGACCCCGAGGATGCCGAAATCCTGGAATGGCCGATGCAACCAGGGGATGCGGTTCTGTTCGACTTCCGAACGGCGCATGGTGCCGCAGGCAATAAAACCAGCCAGAGGCGCCGTGCGCTGTCGCTTAGATTTGTGGGCGATGACTGCCGTTTTGTCGAACGGCCTGGACGAACCTCGCCGCCATTTCCTGGGCATGCGATGAAGCCCGGAGACAAACTTCGAACGGACTGGTTCCCAATTCTCTGAATTATGGCGAAAATTGATATGAATTTTGGCGAAATATAGGCGCTTCGCCATTGGAGTTAATGGACTCCGCAACTAATCTTCGAATCTGTGTGGATGGGAGCGGCCCCTGGGTCGTTTGCCTTGGGGTCGTTCTTTCTCTGATGTGTTAACGGAGACAAAACGATGACCAAAAATATGAGGCGTGTACTACTGTCGATTGTATTGCTGCCAATTGCTATACTTACGTTGAGTAACCTACCGTATCGAATGTTTGGCGTTTTAAATCGTCGTTTCAGGTGGTTTGACACGTTCTTTTTCGTGTACCCGGCCAGTGCGGCCTATGCACGAAACTATGCGCCGGCTTGGTTCGAGGACGTCGCACGTTGGGTGCCGTGCCCGATTGGGATCATGCAGTGCGGGGGGTCGCGCGGTGTGGTTTTCGGGTCGCTGATGACGGAACGGGACTTCCTGGCGCCGCGCAATGCGGAGAACTTTTCGCGTCTGATGCGGCGCATGGAAAAGGTGGCCAAATTGGCCGGCCTGCCTTCGATCCGAATGGCGGGCATTCTGCCGTCGACTGCCGCGCGGCGGGGCGAGTCGTTCTTCGAAGACACCTCCCACGTTGCGGCGCAGGTGGTGTTCAAGGCGTTTGCGGAGATCCGCGAGCGGCAACAGGGGGGCAACCAGCATACCGTCGCGATCCTGCTCGGGGGGGCAGGATTGGTAGGTGCGCAGGTCGCCTCGATGATGAAAGACGCGGGGATCCCGCACCGGGTACTGGATCCGCGTTCGGGACCGATTGATCTGAGCGTGTTCCGCGGCAACGCACCCATGGTGCTGATCGACATCGCCCGCAAAGGCGTGCTTGAGCAGTATTTGCCTCACTTGCCGGACGGAATCGTCATTCTGAACGAAACCTATCCAGAACCCGGCAAGAAGGTCCGGCGCCAATTGGCCGAGCGTGGCTCTACGCTCTTCCATATCCGGGGCGTCCAGGGCAGTGTCTGGCCGCAACTGCCTGGCGGATACGCCAATGCCATCCCGTGTTGCGGGGCGCCGACGGATGGCCGCGACGTAGAGGTCCAGCTGAGCCAATTGGTGCCAGAGCAGTACGACCTGCCGATGGCTGCCTGAGCGGGCAGTCATATCACGATGCGACGGGTGGTTTTCGTCTGAGGAGCCGCCCGTCGATCAGAACAAGCCCCGATGCGATCAGGGCAAAGCCGGCATAGACTGCGGGTTCCAGCCGTTCGTCCAAAAACATCCAGCCCAGGAGCAGGGCCACCGGTGGAATAAGCAGCGTACATAGCATCAGGTTCCCCGCGCCCGCCATGCCTAGCACGCGATAATAGAGCAGGTATGCGCCAGCCGTGGCGAAGACGGCGTAGTAGGCGATCGCCAACCAGGTATCTGTCGCCAGATCCAGGCTCGGCATGCCCTCCACCCAAATTACCATTGGCAGCATCACCAGAGTAGAACCAGTAAGCATCCCCGCAGCCGCGACCTCCGGTGCTTGACCGCGAAGCGTCAGCTTCGCCCAAACGCTCGCGAAGGCGTAGGAAAGTGTGCCCGCGAGCACCGCGTATTGTCCCAAAGCACGCAGATCCAGCGCGCCGAGACGGTCGATCCCGATGGTCACGACAACCCCGAAAAAGCCCAGGCAGACACCGGCCAGGCGGCGCGGATTCAACGGCTCATCCGTCAACAGCATCGCCGCTACCAAGACTCCGAAGATGGCCGTCATCGCGTTGAAGATGGAGACCAGGCCGGACTCGATTTCGGTTTGCCCCCAACTCATGAGCGTAAAGGGGATGACGTTGTTCAGACATCCCATGACCAGAAACGCGCCCCAGACCCGCCAGTCCCGCGGTATGGGAAGCCCGCGCATCACGACGACGACCCACAACAGCAATGCCGCCCAGCCCACGCGGTGCAGCACGGCGGTGAAGGGGCCGACCTCTCGCAACGCAATCGCGATGGAGAAGAACGACCCTCCCCAAAGCAGCGACAGCAGCACCAGCTCGATCCAAGCGCGGAGGGACATTTGCGGACTTTGCGTCATGACGAGGGGCCTCTATTCCATTGCGCTTCCCTCATCCCTGCTTCGGGCGCCGGTGGCCACCCGTTTCCTGCGATGGCGCGTTCCTCGATGCCTGTCCCAAAGTGATGCGACCATTCTGCGCTTGGCGTCGCACGGGCTGATCTACTAGAGGAAGGCCCGACAAGCCGGGCGATCACGCGAGGCCATGGGACTGGATAAGGCAGGATCAGGCATGATGGACGATTACACCGACAATGCAGCGACCTTTGGCGATCGCCTTGCGTTGGCGCGCGAGCGACAGGGGATGACCCAGCAGCAACTGGCGCGCCATCTGGGCCTGAAACATGCCACCATCCAGAATTGGGAGGCGGACCGCTCCGAGCCCCGCGCCAACAAGGTGCAGATGCTGGCCGGGTTTCTGAACGTCTCGATCGTCTGGCTGTTGACCGGTCAGGGCGAAGGCAGTCCTGCCGGTCTCGCGCAGAAATTCGATGACACGCCGTCTGATCTCGCCTGGTTGGTGGATGAGCTGCGCGACATTCGCCTTCTGCAAAACCAGTTGGGCGAGCGCATGGGCCGGGTTGAGAAACGCCTGCGCGAAATGCAGCAGGCCGGCTGAGCCATGCGGGTCGGCGTCGATCTGGGCGGCACCAAGATCGAGGCCGTGGTTCTGGCCGAAGGCGGTCGGGTCGAAGTGCGTCGGCGGGTCGCGACGCCGAAGAACGACTACGACGGGGTGCTGCGGGCGATCTCCGCCCTGGTTGCCGATGTCGAGCGCGATGCCGGCGTACCACAGGGCCGCTTGCTTCCGGTCGGGATCGGCACGCCAGGGTCGCTCAGTCCAGACACCGGTTTGTTGCGCAATTCGAACTCTGTCGTTTTGAACGGGCGTCCGTTCGACCGCGACATCACCGATGCACTTGGCCGTGAAGTGCGTGTGGCCAATGACGCGAATTGCTTCGCGCTGGCCGAAGCGAAAAGCGGCGCAGGGCAGGGGGCCGAGATCGTGTTTGGGGTCATCCTGGGCACCGGCGTCGGCGCTGGGATCGTGGCGCGCGGCGAATTGGTCATCGGGCGCAATGCTGTGGGGGGCGAGTGGGGACACAATCCGCTTCCCGGGATGTTGCCTGCCGAATTGCCGGGTCCGGAGTGTTATTGCGGGCGCCGCGGATGCGTAGAAGCCTGGTGCGCGGGTCCCGCACTTGCCGCCCAGTATTCGAAGGCAGGCGGTGACGCGGTAGGTGCCGCCGAGATCGCGAAGAGGGCAGGTGATGGCGAAGCCCTCGCGCGCACCGTTTTGCAATCGCATGCACGGCACGTTGCCAACGCGTTATCGGCCGTCGTGAATATCCTGGATCCCGATGTGATTGTGCTGGGCGGTGGTCTCTGCCATCTCGATCACCTCTATACCGACCTGCCGGAGCTGATGCGCCCCATGGTCTTTTCCGATAGCTTCCAGACTCCCATCCGGAAGGCCGAGTTGGGTGACAGCGCAGGGGTCGTCGGGGCAGCCTGGCTTTGGCCCGACCCCGATCCGGCCCGAAAGTGAGCATATGAGCGAAACCCGAGAGATCCGACTCAAGCGTTTGCGCATCCGCTGCTGGCGGCGCGGCACGAAGGAGATGGATCTGATCTTGGGCGGTTTCGCCGATTGTGGCAAGCGGGGGCTTTCCGCGTTGGATACGCCCGACCTCGACGCGTTCGAGCGCCTGATCGAGGAGAATGATCAGGACCTTTATATCTGGATTTCGGGGCAGAGTCCGGCCCCCTCGCAACACGCGCCGATGGTAGCCAAGCTGCGGTTTTTCCACGAAATTCGCTAAAGCACCTGCAAAAATTTTTACCTTTTTCCGCGCGATTAACCTCTTGTTTTCCGATTCCCGTGACGCTGGAACCACTTCAAGTTTCGGGAGAGTGTTATGAATGCGAGTGTTGCTGTGGCCCCATCGTATGAAGATGAAACCGGTCACGATCTGTTATCCGGATATCTGGAGACTCTGGCCCTGATCGAACGGCTGCATCGGCTCTTGCTCGATGTCATCAAGGACGAGTTCGAACGGGTTAGCCATTTCGACGTCAATGCGGTTCAGGCGCTGTTGCTGTTCAATATCGGCAGCAAGGTCATGACGGCGGGCGAACTCAAGAATCGCGGCTACTACCAAGGATCGAACGTCTCCTACAATCTGAAGAAACTGGTGGAACTGGGCTATATCGACCACCAGCGCTGCGATGTTGATCGCCGCTCGGTCCGCGTCCGCCTAACGGATAAGGGTATGGCAGTCCACCGGACAGTGGCTGAGTTGTTCAGTCGCCATGCCGAGGAACTGGGCAGTTCGGATCGTTTGCGCACTGAGGGGATTGAGGGCATGAACCGCGATCTGCGCTCGGTGGAACGCTACTGGACCGAGGAAATCCGCTACATCTACTGACCGCAGCCTGTCGGCGAGGCTTGTAGATAGCCCGGTTAAAGTGCCGGGCAGGGCGCTATTTCTTAAAGCCGGGCAGAAGGCCCGGTACCCGCGCCTTATAATCCGCATAGCCTGGACGCGAGGCGGAGAGTCTCTCGTCCAGCATCGGAATACCGGAGACCTGCGTCAGAAAGAGGGTGATTACCAACGGCGACAGGACCGCCGCCCAAAGGCTGACTTCGCTGACGATCAGACCTATGCCGATCCAGAACACAATTTCTCCCAGATAGTTCGGGTGGCGCATGACACTGCGAAGCCCGGTCTGGCAAAGCGCATCATGTGGATGCTCTCGCTTGAAACGGTCTAGCTGCCGGTCCGCCACGGTCTCAAGCGCCAGACCCGCCATCGCCAGCAAAGCACCAACGAGCGCGATTGACCCCAGAGGCTGTGATCCAGCGATGACGCCGTGAATCGGACCCAGTGCAATGACCCACTGGATGACACCTTGCAGCACGAAGACCACGAAAAAGCTCTTCCACCAGAAACCTGGATCCCACGCATCGCGCAGCGAGATATATCGAGGGTCCTCGTGGCCTTCTCGCAAGCGCCTGCGGATCAGCACCCAACCAAGCCGCAGTGACCAGACCCCGATCAGCGCCGCCAGCAACAGGTCGCGATTATCGATCTGGTCAACCAGGGTCAGCACCACGACGATCTGCGCGAAGAACCCAGGCCCCCACCAGGCATCGACCAGACTGGCATCCGAACGCACTACGCTTAATGGCCAAATTGTGGCGAAAACGCCTACGGTTAAAGCCAGCGGCGCCAGATATGTTTCGAAATCGAGCATTCTGAGGGGGTGTCCAGTCCTCGCGCGATCCTTGCGGCCGCTCCGCTGCGTTCGCTTCTGAGACGCAAGATGTAGCCTGATTTCGACACGCCACAACATTCCTCGGTAGAAAAAGTCACAATTGAAAGGCCATCCGCGAGGCGCCCGAGATGGGAAATCCGACCGAGTCGCAAAGTTTCGCATCGCGGGCCACGAATTGGAGAATTCTGGCGCGTTAGGGATGTTTTCGGCTTTTTCCGCCAAAATATCGGCGGATTCTCCAATTATTACATTGTCCTAGGTCTATGATCGATTGAAATGGGGTTCTGATTTTGCGATAGTGTAAGCACAATCAGGCACACCCATTTAGATGGGATCAAGAAGCCAGAGCAGGAGCCTCCCGGATGCAGCTTCGGGGTTTCGATACCTACGAGATCACACTCGGCGACGAGATGCGCGGAGAGCGCGCGTCGATGGGCAAATCGCTTGCCGATGTCGAGCGTGACCTGCGGATCAAGGGACCTCTGATCGAGGCAATCGAGAATTGCGACCTCAGCGCCTTCGCCACACACAGCGTCATCGCGGGTTATGTGCGTTGTTATGCACGCTATCTCGGCATGGATGTCACCAGGTGTTACGAGCGGTTCTGCGAGGAATCCGGATTCCGCTCTCCTGTCGCGATGATCGGCGGTGACGGGTTTGGCAAAACTGGTTCCTCGACCGACCCGTTGAATTGCACGGCTGGCGCACAGCTCGCCAAATCCAGATTTGCGGCGCCGCCGATCCCGAGCGGGTTTTCAATCCCGATCTCGCTCGGTGGGCTGATCTCCTCTACTGCTTTGGTGGCGATCATTGGCGGGCTGTCCTATGGCGGATATGCGCTGCTCCAGGACATTCAGCGCGTTGGCTTCGCCCCACTCGTCGAAGCACCGGATATCGTGGCGGAGGCGCCCGCAATCGATATCCCTCAGGTCGATCCGGAATTTGCGCGACCCGATGCGTCGGCGTATTCCGGCGACGGAGCGCTGGCGGGGCTGGCGCCTTCCGAGTTGCCTAAACCGCTTCATCTGCGTCGCGATGGTCCGATTTCGGCGATCGATCCGTCGACCTATGGCGTCTTTGCCCGGCCGGAAGTGGACACACCGCCGCGCGAAGGTGTTGCCAGCGGCGTGATCGACAGCGCAGACGATGCCATCGCGCAACTTGCGCTTCAGGGGCAGGGGGCCGCGCAAGCTGCCGGCCCTGCGAGGTCACCGTCGGACAGCACCGTGGTCGCGGCGGCCGAGCCTGTGCAAACTGGCATCACGGTCCATGCCGTGAACGAGGCATGGGTCAGCATTCGTGAAAGTACGAAGACGATCCTGTTCCAGGGGACGCTGAATGCTGGGCAACGCTTCTCGCTGCCGTCGCTGGCGGATGATCCGGTGTTGCGCGCTGGCAATGCGGGCGATGTCTATGTGCTGATCGATGGTATCGGCTATGGCCCGGTTGGCCGCCCTGGCAGCGTGGTCAAGAATCTTTCGCTGTCGGCGGAGGCGATCCGCGAGCAGTTCCCGCAAGCTATGCCCTCGGATCTTGGCACCGATGTCGAGACCGGAACCGAACTGACGGCGGAGCAGCGTGCGGCGGTCGATCTGAACTGAGCTCTGCACCAACGTGATGCCCGGCCTGGCATTCTTCGTGCCTGACCTCTCGACTTGATCCTTGATCCCCCTTAGATAGCGAGAAAGACCCGATCCGCTTGTGAGGAGCGCAGCCTATGTCGATCAACCATGTCCGTCCCTGGCGCAATATTTACCGTCGCGAGAGCCGCAAGATCATGGTTGGCTCAGTCCCTGTCGGCGGCGACGCGCCGATCAGCGTGCAGAGCATGACAAACACGCTGACACACGATGCCAAGGCGACACTGAAGCAGATCGAAGCCTGTGCCGAAGCCGGGGCGGATATCGTCCGCGTGAGTGTGCCGGACGAGGAAAGCTCGACCGCGATGAAGGAGATCTGCGCCCAGTCGCCCGTGCCGATCGTGGCCGATATCCACTTCCACTATAAACGCGGGATCGAGAGCGCGGTCGCCGGCGCCGCCTGCCTGCGGATCAACCCCGGAAACATCGGCAGCGAAGATCGCGTGCGCGAAGTTATCAAGGCTGCCCGCGACCATGGCTGTGCCATGCGGATCGGGGTCAATGCGGGCTCGCTGGAGAAAGATCTGCTGGAAAAATATGGCGAGCCCTGTCCTGAGGCGATGATCGAAAGTGGTCTCGATCATATGAAAATCCTGCAGGACAACGATTTTCATGAATTCAAAATCAGTGTGAAAGCCTCGGACGTGTTCCTGGCCGCGGCGGCCTATCAGGGCCTGGCGGAGGCTTGCGATGCGCCGATCCATCTGGGGATTACCGAGGCTGGGGGATTTGTGTCTGGCACCATCAAATCGGCCATTGGCCTCGGCAACCTGTTGTGGATGGGGATCGGCGACACGATGCGGGTCAGCCTGTCGGCCGATCCGGTGCAGGAGGTGAAGGTGGGCTTCGAGATCTTGAAGGGTCTGGGACTGCGCCACCGGGGCGTGAACATCATCTCGTGCCCGTCCTGCGCGCGGCAGGGCTTTGATGTGATCAAGACCGTCGGCATTCTGGAGGAACGGCTGGAGCATATCAAAACGCCGATGAGCCTCAGCATCATCGGCTGCGTCGTGAACGGGCCGGGAGAGGCGCTGATGACCGATGTAGGCTGGACCGGCGGTGGGGCCGGCTCGGGCATGGTCTATATGGCGGGCAAGCAGGACCACAAGCACGGCAACGAGTCGATGATCGAGCATATCGTGGAACTGGTCGAAAAGCGTGCCGAAGAGCTGGAAGCCGAACGTGCCAAGGAAAAAGCCGCGGAAGTCGCGGCCGAGTAATGCGATGGATCATCATCTTTCTCGGCCTCGGCGCACTGCTCGCGGCGGTCGGTTATGTCTGGGTCAGTCAGATGCCACTAAATGATGCAAAATACGATGTCGATCCGACCGAAATAGAACGCACAGGCAGACCGAATGATTATCTGGTCGCGCCAGAGGGGATGACCAACGCAACGCCAGACCGTGCCTCGAAAATCTTCGCCGAAGCCCCGGAAGACCTCTTGGCCCGGTTTGTCGAGATTGCGCGTGCTCAGCCTCGCGTGCGACCGATTGGCGGGACGCCGTTGTTCCAGACCTTCGAGCAGCGTACGCAGTTGGTCGGCTTTCGCGACTATATCTCGGTCAAGGCGGTTCAGGCGGTCGGCGGTTCAGCGTTGATTGTCTATTCCCGCTCGACGGTCGGATACAGCGACTGGGGCGTCAACAAGGCGCGTGTCGAAGATTGGCTGAGCAAACTCTGACCTTGTCAGGCCGAGGGGCATCCCTCGCCATCGTGACGCCAGGTGGGGTTGTTGAGCGACATGTCGCAACGCGCCCAGACCTGACGAGAGCCGATCTGTAGACAGGTTTGACCGCCAAGCTCGATCCTCTCTCCCTGACTGTCGGTGCAATAGCAGTCAGGATAAGAATAGCCTTCCTTGGCCGCAGGTGGGGTAAACCCTTGTGCTGTCTCGGATTCTTCATCGGCTTGCGCACCGGATGCAGCGAGACTGATGAGCAGTGATGCGGCAGATAACAGCTTCATACGGAAACGATACACCAGAACACCGCGTTGCTCAACTTGGCCATTCTTGTACTGCGCAGCGGATCTGTGGGACAGGCGGCCATCAGCGCGCAAGACGCGCAGGCGGCGGGCAAGCCGCCGCGCCCGTGCAAGCACGGGCATGGCCGCAGCGCTCAGCGGAACCGTTGCGCATGGGTGCAGGTGCCGAGACAGCGCTTGACGCCTGGGCCGCCACTTGGCATGGGCTTTCCATGATCCCGGAGACAAGACTGCAGGAAATCCTCGACCGTTTCGCGTATCTCGAGGCGCGGATGAACGAGGTGACCGATCCCAGTGAAATCGCCAATCTGGCGCGTGATTATGCTGGTTTGCGGGACGTGGTCGCGGTGATCCATGCGTGGCAGGCGGCCGAACGCGCGCTGGGGGAGGCGCGCGAGATGCTGGACGATCCCGACATGGCCGATCTTGCGGTTGAGGAGGTGGCCACGCTGGAGGCCGCGCGTCCAGCGCGGGAAGACGCACTGAAACGCGCATTGATCCCCCGCGATGCCGCCGATGCGAGGCCGGCCATTCTGGAGATCCGCCCAGGCACCGGCGGCGATGAGGCAGCGCTTTTCGCGGGCGATCTTTATCGCATGTATGTCCGCTATGCCGAGGAGCGCGGCTGGCAGATCGAAGTGCTGGAGGAGAGCCCGGCGGAGCTTGGCGGGTTCAAGGAAGTGGTTGCTGCGATCCGGGGGGATGGTGTGTTCGCCCGCATGAAGTTCGAGAGCGGCGTCCACCGCGTGCAGCGGGTGCCGGAGACGGAAAGCCAGGGACGCATTCATACCTCTGCTGCCACTGTTGCGGTTCTGCCCGAAGCGGCGGAGATCGATATCGATATCCCGGCGAGCGAAATTCGCATCGACACCATGCGCGCTTCCGGCGCTGGTGGGCAGCATGTGAACACAACGGACAGTGCCGTCCGACTGACGCATATCCCGACGGGTATCGTGGTCACCAGTTCGGAGAAATCCCAGCACCAGAACCGGGCGCGGGCGATGGAGGTGCTGCGCGCCAGGCTCTATGACCTCGAACGTCAGAAAGCCGATGATGCGCGGGCGGCGGAGCGCAAGGGGCAGGTTGGCTCGGGCGATCGGTCAGAACGGATCCGCACCTACAACTTTCCGCAGGGCCGCGTAACCGATCATCGGATCAACCTGACCCTCTATCGCCTGGAGCAGGTGATGCAGGGTGATCTGGATGAGGTGATCGATGCGCTGATTGCCGAGGACCAGGCGCAGAAACTGGCGGATATGCAAGCGTGACGACCCGCGCCGAGGCGATTGCCCTGGCCGCAGCGCGCCTGGCTGGAGCGGGCGTGCCCGAGCCGGAGCGCGATGCGCGCTTGCTCTATCGCTGGGCCGCGGGCATGGAGGGGGCGTCGTTGCAGGGCGCCCTGCAGGATCCCGCACGTGCGGCGGAGCTCGCGAAGTTCGACCGGGCGATCGAGGCGCGAGAGCACCGCAAGCCCGTTAGCCAGATCGTTGGATTTCGAGAGTTTTGGGGGCAGCGGTTCTCGGTGAGCCCTGCGGTTTTGGACCCAAGGCCTGATAGCGAGGCACTGATCGAAGCGGTGTTGAACGCCAAATCTGCGCGGGTGCTGGACCTCGGCACCGGCAGTGGCTGTCTGCTGCTGACATTGCTGGCTGAATGGCCCAACGCAACGGGTGTCGGCGTGGATTGCTCGGCCGCTGCGCTGGAAGTGGCTGGGAGAAATGCGGAGGCCCTGGATCTGCGAGCGCGCGCGACCTTCCTGCAATCCGACTGGTTCGAAGCGGTGGAGGGAGAGTTTGATCTGATCGTCGCCAACCCGCCGTATCTGAGCGCTCAGGAACTGCTCGACGCCCCGCCCGAGCTGGCACATGAGCCGGAGGGCGCGTTGAGCCCGGGCGGGGATGGGCTGGACGCTTATCGCCAGATCCTGGCCGGGGTCGGGCGACACCTGACCGCAAATGGGCGGATCGCCCTCGAGATCGGGGCGAACCAGGCCGCGGATGTGGCGGCATTGGCCGGCAAGGCGAGTCTCGACATGATCCGGATTTTACAGGATCTGAATGGCCGCGATCGGGTCATTCTTGCAGAAAACAAAGGGAAAAATCGGCGATAGCGGTTTAATAGTTGTCGATGGCGAGAAAATCGCTATAACGAAGTTGCCGACCTTCAGGGCACTTGCAGCCTGGAATGGGTGGAATCGGCGGCTACGCATCATCTCTGGACCCACGGTTCGCGCAGGTTGCGACTTTTTACCGAGGCCCAGGCTATGTTCCGGACGCGATCAGGCCGGATGAACTTACACCGGTTACAGTCCCCGTTTGCAGGGGCGACCGGTCACGACAGATCAGGACCAGATGAGATCACCGCAGAAAAGCAACCGGCCCCGGGGGCGGGGTAACCGCAAGAGCAGCGGGAACAACGTCAATCGCGTCTACGAGAGCGCGGGGCCCGAGGGGAAAGTGCGCGGCACGCCGCAGCAGATCTTCGAAAAATATCTCACACTCGCCCGCGATGCCCAGACATCGGGTGACCGGGTGGTGGCGGAGAATTTTCTCCAACATGCCGAGCATTATCAGCGCATTCTGATTCAGGCGAATGCGCAGGCCCAGGCCCAGCAGCAGCAATCGCAGCAGGAACGCCAGGCAAATGCCGAAAATGCGAACAAACAGAGCGAGCCGGAACCGCAGGAAGCCGGTGCGCCTCAGCCCGATCTGGCGGGCGTTCAGGGCCTGACGACCATCGATGCTGGCAAGCCCGAGAGCGACGGGCTGCTGGTGGCCGAGGACGAGATGTCCACCAGCCAACCCTCGAAACCGCGCCGCAACGGGCGTGACCGTGGCAAATCGGAAGAAACCGCGGAGACTGAAACTCAGCCCGAGAACTGAGTTTCGAAGGTTTTCGCGAGTTTCAGAAACTCGGCAATCATGACTGTTTCAGCCCGGCGGGTCGGGTCGATCCCGGCGCTGTCCAGCAGCGCTATGGGCTCCTGACACACGCTCTTCAGTGATTGACGCAGCATCTTGCGGCGCTGAGAGAATGCGGCTGCGACAATCTTCTCCAGAACCGCCGGATCGGTCTCGGGCGCCTCGTGTATTGGCTCGATATGCACGACGGCGGAGGTTACTTTCGGCGGAGGTGTGAAGGCGCTCGGGTGGACGTCGAAACAGATCCGCGCGGTGCTGCGCCACTGTGCGAGCACTGAGAGGCGCCCATAGGCTTTGCCGCCGGGCGGGGCGACGATCCTCTCTGCCACTTCGCGCTGGAACATCAGGGTCAGGCTCTGCCACCACGGGGGCCAGCTTTCGGGGGTCATCCAGCGGACTAGCAACTCGGTTCCCACGTTATAGGGCAGGTTGGCGCAGATCCGCGTCGGGCCCTTCAAGTGCGGCGACAGGTCGACCTGTAGGGCGTCGCCCTCTATCACCTGCAAGCGTCCCGGATAATGCGCCGAGATTTCGGCCAATGCATCGAGACACCGGTGATCGCGCTCGATTGCGATAACGCGGTCTGCGCCTTCGAACAGCAGGGCGCGGGTCAGGCCACCGGGGCCCGGGCCAACCTCCACCACGGTTGCACCTGCGAGGGAGCCCGATGCGCGAGCGATCCGACCCGTCAGGTTGAGATCCATCAGGAAATTTTGGCCGAGCGATTTGCGCGCCGAAAGGCCATGGCGCGCGATCACCTCGCGCAGCGGTGGCAACCCGTCTTGCGCAAGGCTCATGCGTTTCGTCCGGCCCTGCGCAGTGCCATGTCGCCCGCCATGTTGAGCGCTGCAATCATGCTGGAGGAATCGGCCCGCCCGGTGCCTGCGATGTCGTAAGCCGTGCCGTGATCGGGCGACGTGCGGATGAACGGCAGGCCCAGCGTCACGTTTACCCCCTGATCGAAGTCCAGGGCTTTGACCGGGATGAGCCCCTGATCGTGATACATCGTCAACGCTGCATCATACCTGGATCGGGCGGCGGCGTGAAACATCGTATCGGCGGGCAGGGGGCCCGCCACGTCGATACCTTCCGCCCGCAGGGTGGCGAGCGCGGGGGCGATGATCTCGATCTCCTCGCGTCCCATCGCACCGCTTTCACCTGCATGGGGATTGAGACCGGCAACGGCGAGGCGGGGGCTGGGCAGGTCGAAATCAACCCTAAGGGCCTTGGCGGTGATCCGTGCCGTCTCGACGATGGCCTCGCGGCTCAGCGCCGCTGGAACATCTGCGAGGGGGATATGGATCGTCACCGGCACCACCCGCAGCGACGGCCCGGCGATCATCATCACCGATCGCTCGACCTTGCCCAGTTCTGCCAGAAACTCCGTATGCCCGGGGAACGCGAAGCCCGCGCCGTCATAGAGAACCTTTTTGTTGATCGGATTTGTCACGACTGCGGCGGCAGAGCGGGACCGGGCGTGTTTCACAGCCAGGCGGATGGCTTCGACCGTCGCTGCCGCATTGCCGGGCGCGGGCATACCCGGACTGGGCTGACCAGCCAGCGCAAGCGGCATCACAGGCAGTGCAGCGCCGAAGACTGCAGCGGCTTCGGCGGGTGAGGCTATCTCGCGCCACGCGATGCCTTCGGGTAGGCAAGCCGGATCAGCGATCAGGTAGAACGGATGGCGGAGGGTCGTGTCGCGCCAGGCCTTCGCCGTGATCTCAGGGCCAATACCCGCAGGATCACCCATACTGACGGCAATAGGGGCTGGCAGGCTCACCTGACCTCGATCAGCGCATCGCGCCGCAACTCCTGTAAAAAGCCGTCGGCCAGGCGTGTGATGGTCTCGCTCACCAACCTGCGCCGGACACGCTCACGTTCTTCCGGCGTGGCCGCGGCCTCGGTGTCGCCGCCACTTTCCACCCGGCGCTCCAACAATTGAAACAAGGCGACCCCATTTTGAACTGTTACCGGACGCGTTACCTGGCCGATTTGCAGGCGGTTCAGGTCTTGCACCATCGGTCCGGGCAGGGCTCGCCCCGGTACCCAGCCCAACTCGCCACCATTCGCGGCACTGCGGCCATTCGAGAACTGGCTGACGGCCTCCTCGAAGCCTACGCCGGTGCTGTACTGGTTATAGAGATCGATAATACGTTCGCGGATCTGCTGGTCCTGCGCTTGGTCGCCGGTCAATGTCAAAGCCAGTTCGCGCAGACGAAAACTGACGTTTTGCGCATTGGCGGAGAGTGCGATTTCTGCATCGATCTGCGCTTCGCTGGGCTCCGCTCGGCGCAGGAAGCGGGTGCGCACCACTTCGCGCCAGATCGCCTCGGCAGCCACAAAATCGTTGATCGACTGGTCCGAGATCCCCTGGTTCTTGAGCCTGGTCCGTAGCGCCTCGGGACTATCCTCGAACTGCGACGCGAATTCCTCCAGCCCCAGGTCGACGGCATCCTGCGAGTAGCTGATACCGATTGCCTCGCCCGCCTGGTACTTCAACCGCTCCTCGATCAGACTGTTGAGCGCCTGTGTGCGCAGCGCGTCCGGTGTCGGCGCAGCAGCGCCGAGTGCCGTGAAGATCTGGGCGCGCTGCGCCAGATCGAACCCGGTTATCGCAGAGTCGTTGACGATGGCCACCGGCTTGAACATCGTCTGCGCGCTCGTCGCCCGCGGCATTGCAAGCGCCGCCATGCAGAGCGCAAGCAGGGCCACGATCATTCGCAGTTGTCTCAACACCGTCATCACCTGTTCTGGTTCGTTTCACCCGGCGCTGGCTTAGCGCTCGCTTCCCACCGTTCTGACCGGATCGCGGTCATTGGAGCCGAGAGTGCGATTGCTGCGACGCCCCGTTCCACCGAAGAGATCGGTATCAGAGGCGCCGAGCGTGAGCAACTTCACCTGCACGCCAACCGAGGTTGCGGCAGGCACATCGTCGGAGTCGGTGAACCGCCGGCGCAGGAAGACGTCCACTTCGCAGCATTCGTTGGCATAGGTGATCCCGCCACCGGTCTCGACGAATTCGCGCTCTTGCAGATCGCGTTGCACGAAACCCCGGATGCGCCAGTTCTTGCTGAGGCCGATGGACGCGCCGACCGAGAATTCCTCGCGATCCAGAGGTTCGCCGATCAGCGGATCGGACTCCAGAAACACATAGTCGCCCGAGATACGCAGCCTGCCATATTCAGCCATCATCCCGACCTCGTTCCGGTTCACCGTCAGATCGTCGTCGAAGCGCAGCCGCTGGCGAACGGTGACATAGGGATCGATGCCCACGGCCCAAGCCGCCACCCAGTCCGACTGGGCATCGGTCAGACCGGTGCCGGGGCTGAATTCGTCGGCGTCGCGCAGGCGCAGCACCCGCCCGACCGTCGCGTCGACTTTGATGCCGTCGTCCGACACGCGCGCATAACGCAGGCCCAAATTGAAACGCGGACCTTCCTCGAACCCGTCCAGGCCGCTGAAGTGGTTGCGGTCGAACAGGTTGGTTTCGTCGAATTCGGTCACTCCGCTGTCTTCGAAAGTCACACCGCTGATGCCGCCATTCGGACCGATCACCGAGACGATCGAGTTGTCGTTGCCGCCGAAAGGTGCTGCGATCGCCTGGGCAATGGGTTCGATGATATGGGCGGTGCCGGGCTTCTGCTCCCAGATCAGGGGATAGCGTGCCTCGATCCCGGCCAGCGGTGCGAAGCGCGCGCTGGTGAGATCGGACAGGCCCGGATCATCCCTGCGTGTGAAAATGTCACCGCGCGCCTCGGCAAACGCGGTCAAGGACAGGCCGTTCGACAGGATCATCTGGCGTTCCCAATCCACGCCGAAGGAGATCCGCGCGGTATCCGCGCCATTGGTTCTGAGCAGCGCGGCACTGTCGGCAAAGAAACCGAACTCGCCCTTCAGCCAAGGATCGGGCAATTCGTACCGGGCCGAAAAATCCGGCACCGCGAACGGGATCTGTCCTGCCGGCTCGTCATCGCGCAGCGACTGGAAGCGCACGACGCGAGCGTCGTAAAATCCGTTCTCGCCGTAATTGAACAGGAAACTTTCGCTTTCCAGACGATCCTCGTTCGAGAAATCGAAGAAACGCAGATAGGCATCGTCCGAGGCGACGCGGACATTCCAACCCCATTTCGCGTTCTCGCGGAAGCTGAAGAGGCCCTTGGTGTCCAGATGTCCTTCGAACCCCGTGCGATCATTGAAGTCAGAGCGAGTGACCGATCCACCGATGGAGATTTGTCCATTCGAGAACGCGCGGCGATACTCCGCCTCGCCGATCACGCCCTCGTTCGTCGTGAAGAACGGGGCGACGGTCAGGTCGGACTGCTCGTCGATCACCCAGAAATAGGGGAATCGAGCCCCATACCCGTAATTCGAGGACTGCTTGAAACTGGGTGCCAGAAAGCCGCTCGCCCGTTCCACCGTCGGGTCGGGATGGCGGAAATACGGGGTCCACAGGACCGGCACGCCCAACAGATCGAACCAGGCGTTCTCGTAGTGGACCTGTTTTTCCTCTTCGTCGTGGATGATCTTGCGCGCCCGGATCCGCCAAAGCGGCGTCGGCTGGTCCGAGCACACTTCGCAAGGGCTGTAGACCGCTTTCGACAGGACGTTGTAGCGGTCCTCGACCCGGCGCCCCTCGACGGCTGCGATCTTGCCCTGGGTTCCGATCAGGGATTGCGCGCCACGCACCAAGCCGTCGCGCAGATCCGCATCCAGGTCGATGACATCGGCATAGACCGTGGTGCCGGTCGGATCGCGCAGAACGATTTCGCCCTCGGCCGAGATCCGCCCCGTCGCGTCGTCATAGACGATGCGGTCGGCGGTCAGCGTGCGCTCGCCATAGAAGACTTCGACATTACCCTCGGCGATCAGCCGCCCGGTCTCGCTTTCATAGGTGACCTCGTCGGCAACCAGCGCGACGGGTTGATCGCGGTCAACCTCCAGATCTTGGGCTTGGGCGCCTTGGCACAGCAGCATCTGCCCCAGCATCAGGCAGGCCAGAAGGGCAATCGCGCGTGCCGTCAATCGCATCCCTGATGTACTCCCCACTCGAAACCCCTACACGCGCCTGTTCCGCGCGCCTTCTGCCGTTCTAGCCGTCTTCCAGATGCAGCAGCAAGCCCAGAGCGAACAATACCGCCGAGATTGGGGGCGCCCACCCCGCCAAAAGCACCGGTATGGCACCGGATGCCCCCAGCGCGGTCGCGATGTCCGAGAAGAAGAAATATCCGAAACCGGTGACCACGCAGCCGAGCGCCATGATGCCGAGCCCCCCGAACCGGGCATGGCGCATCGAAAAAGCCGCGCCAATCAGGACCATCGCGAAGAACACGACGGGTGTGGCGACCAGCGTGATCAGGTGCATTCTGTGCCGGTCGGAGGAGAAGCCGGATTCCTCCAACACATCGATAAAGCCGGGCAGGGCCCAGAACGAGATGGTGGCCGGGTCGGCAAAACTCTCAGCTATCCGTTCGGTCGTCAGATCCGTCGGGATCTTCACTTCTTCGGACAGCGTCGCGGCCGTTTCGATGACCTGGCTGGCCTCGTTGGCATCGGTCGCGGGAGCCAGATCCCAGCGGCGCACGCCGGAGAGACGCCAGGCATTCTCCTCCAGAACCGCCGAGCGGGCATCGAGCCGGCGATAGAGCCGGTCATCCGGGTCGAACTGGAAGATCCGCACATCCCAAAGTCGCTCGATCGAGCCGGAGGCGCGTTGGGCTCGGAGCACGGTTTGTCCCGTCTCGTCCCCCTGACGCAGCCAGAGCCCACTGGCGGCGACCGAGAGCGAGGAGGAGGATCGTTCGAAATATCGCTCCTCCAACTGCTCGAACCGGCTTGCGAAGGCCGAAGCGATGGGGTTGTAGATGGCGAAAGCAACAGCCCCCAAAAGCAGGGCCGTGATCAGGGCAGGCGCGATCAGGCGCCAGGCCGAAACCCCCGCAGCGCGGGTCACCACCAACTCGGATCGCCGCGCGAGCGTCGCAAAGCAGGCCATCGCAGCCAACAACACCGTGAAGGGTGCTGCCGTAATTGTGATCGAGGGCGCATGCAGAAACGCCATGCCAAGAAGGTCCGAAAAGCTCGCCAGACCCCGCCGGTTCGAGCGCATCAGTTCGATCATATCCACCAGCACGATCAGCGCGAAGACCGCCAGGAAGGTCAGCATCGCAAAGACCAGAAACCGCCGCGCGATATAGAGGCTGAGCGTCCAGCTCACCTGGCCATCCTCGGCTGTGCGCGGCTCAGAATCGGCCGACCGCTCTTCGACAGCAGCCAGACCGCAAAGATGATCCCGAGGACAGGTGGTGCATACATCAGCGGCCAAAGCGCCGCAGTGCCCGCCGTCGCCCCTTTCAGCGCAAGGCCAAGCAGTCGGACGCAGATCGCGACCGACACCGCGCTGAAGATGCGCATGGCAAAGCCCTGACGCCGAAATCCCCCGCCGATCACGAAGGCCACACCCAGCAATGGCAGCGCCAGAACATAAAGCGGCGCGCTTAGCGCCTCATGCGCCTCGGCCCGGAAATCGCCCAGCGAACGGGGCTTTGCCTCGTCCTCGGTGATCGTGAGCAACCGGTCGATCGAAAGCTCCGAAGGTTTTCGCACGCGCTCGCTTGGGTCTTCGCTGAAACTGGACAGATCGTATCCCAACTGCTCGAAGCGCAGGATCGAGAGAGACTCGCCCTCCGGCCCGCTCGGCGATTGCGCAACGCCGTCGAACATCACCAGCCTCGGACCCGGTTCGGCATCTAACAGCACCGCGCGCTCGGCCGTATAGGTCACGATCGCATCCGGGTCGCGCTCGTCATGGACAAAGATGCCCAGAATCTCTCCGGGCCTGGCCATCTCGCGCATATAGACTGTAACGCCAGCCTCTGGCGTCACGAAGGCCCCGGGGCGCAGGAAGGCGGCCGCCACATCGCCGCGCGCCGCCGAAACACGGTCTAGCATCACCCGTTGCGCCATCGGCGCCAGATATGTGCTGATCACCAGCATCACCGCCATCACCGCCAGCGCAAACAGCGTGACCGGGCGCAAGATGCGCTGGCCCGAGACGCCGGAGGCGAACATCACCACCACCTCGCTATCGCTGTAGAGCCGGTTGATCGCATAGAGCGTGCCGGCGAACGAAGCGACGGGCAGCACGATCATCATGACCTTGGGGATCAGCAGGACGACGAATTCCAGGAAAAGCTGCGCCGACTGCCCTGAATTCACCACCGTGTCGATAACCCGTAATGACAGCGCCAGCCAGATCACACCGGTGAAGACCAGGACGAAGAACAGGAACGGTCCCAGTATCTGCGCCATGATGTATCGATCGAGACGTGACACCGCTGCTCCCTTCGCGCTCCGGCCCCGCATCATGGTGTCGCAAGGGGCGCGGGGCAAGGCTCTCGAACGCGCGGCGGGCTGGCGGGGCGCCGGAATTCGCGCTAGGCAGAGCAGGCGAAACGCCCAAATCGCGGTCTGGGCCAGGGACATCCCTCTTCACCTGGTCAGGTCCCAACATTCAGACGCAGACGGAGACGCACCCAATGTCCACACCCCTGACCCCCGTTGCCTTCGCCGACCAGGCCGATACCGATCTGACCGCGGTGGAAGGAACCCTCGTTGTGTTCGCCGGGGGCGATGGCACGCTCAGTCCCGGGGCAAAGGCTGCGGATACGGCGATGGGTGGCGCGATTACCCGTGCGCTCGCCGACCCCGACACCAAGACCAAAGTGTGCCTGGTGCGCAGTTTTGGCTATCCCGCGGGCATGGCGGCCAAGCGGGTGGTGCTGAGCTCGCTGGGCGAAGCGCCGGATCGCGCCGCGGCACGCAAGACCGGCAGCGCCCTTGCCAAGGCCCTGCCAAGGGGGGAAGCGACCCTCGCCACCGCTGATGTGACCGATGATGCGCTTATAGCCGAGTTGATCTGGGCGATCTCACTGCGCCAATACGACTTCGCCGAATACAAGACAGCAAAGGATGGCGACGAACCGAAGAAGCCTAACAAACTCAGCGCCCTGTCCGGAAATGCGGAGAAGCTGGCCGCGGCATCTGCCGATTTCGCGGCATTGGCCGAGGGAGTTTTCTTCACCCGCGATCTGGTGTCCGAGCCTGCCAACCGCCTGACCACCGACGAGTTCGCCGCCCGGCTGGCAGCCATGCAGGAACTGGGACTGGAGGTCGAGATTCTCGGCGAGCCGGAACTGGAGGCCATGGGCGCGCGCTCGCTGCTGTCGGTCGGCCTTGGGTCGGAGAACGAATCGAAGCTGGTCATCATGAAATGGATGGGCGGCGGTGACGAAAAACCCCTCGCGGTGGTCGGCAAGGGTGTGATCTTCGACACCGGCGGCATCTCGCTCAAACCCTCTTCGGGCATGGAAGACATGACGATGGACATGGGCGGCGCGGGTGTCGTCTCGGGCCTGATGCGCACCCTGGCGCTGCGGCGCGCGAAGTTGAATGTCATCGGGGTGGTGGGTCTGGTCGAGAACATGCCGGATGCGAAGGCTCAGCGACCCGGCGATATCGTCAAATCGATGAAGGGCGAGACGATTGAGGTGATCAATACGGATGCCGAGGGACGCCTGGTCCTGGCCGACGCGCTTTGGTACACGCAGCAGGAGTTCAAACCCTCCGCCGTGATCGATCTCGCAACCCTGACCGGGGCGGTGATCGTGGCGCTTTCGAAGACCCGCGCCGGATATTTCTGCAATGACGACGAATTCGCCAAAGATCTTGAAGCTGCATGCGAGGTCACGGGCGATCAGGCCTGGCGGATGCCGCTGGGCAAGGAATACCACGACCAGATCAAATCGCGGCTGGCGGATATCAAGAACTCCGGTGGGCGGGATGGCGGCTCTTGCACCGCGGCGGCGTTCCTGGAGGTGTTCATCGAAAAGGACATGCCCTGGATCCATCTCGATATCGCAGGCGTGACGCTGGCCAAGTCGGGGACCGAACTTGCGCCCAATGGTGCGACCGGTTGGGGTGTCGCTGCCCTGGATCAACTGGTGCGGGCGCGCGAAGCCAACGGTTGAGCCATTGGCCGAGGTCCGCTTCTATCACCTGACCGAGCGTCCGCTGGAAGCGGTGCTGCCGGTGATGCTGGAACGGTCGATCCAGCGCGGCTGGCGCGTGGTTTTGCGTGGGACCGAGCCGGCCCGGATCGAGGCGTTGGATGCCCATCTCTGGTCTTATCGCGACGAGAGTTTCCTGCCCCATGGTCGCGCGGGCGACGGTGCGGAGGCATCGCAGCCGATCCTGCTAACCCTGGATGCCGAAATACCGAACGATCCGAACACGCTCTTCCTGATCGACGGGGCGGAGAGCGCGGCTGAAGAGCTTTCGCGGATGGAGATGACAGCCATCCTGTTCGATGGGCTCGATCCCGCCGCTGTGGACCGTGCCCGGGCGCAGTGGCGCTTGGTGACCGAGGCCGGGCTGAAGGCGGTCTATTGGGCGCAGGAGGCCGGTGGCTGGGTCAAGAAGGTCGAATCGGGTTAGCGCCGCAGGATCATCCGATCTCCCTCGACCTGCCATGACCTGAACCGATCAAGATAACTGATGCCCAGCAGCGATATGCTCAGGTCGCCGCCATTGACCCGGGCGCCCACATCGTAATCGACGATATCGCCGATCTGCACGCTGTCGAGATTCACGAAAGCGGTTGAAACTTCGCCATTCGCGGTCGAGGCACGACCAAGGAAGTTCAGGGTGGAAGGGTCGATACCCACCCGCCGCGCATCTTCGCGCGACAGGACCAGGTCGCTCGCCCCGGTATCCACCAGAAGCTCCAGATCCTGGCCGTTGATGCGCAACACCGCTTGGAACGAGCCGCTGCGGCTGCGGTTCAGCTCCACCGTCTGGGCATCCAGCATCCGGGCGTCGCTGGGATTGAGCGCTGCCAGAAACTGGTCCTTGAAGCCATAGGCAGTGACGAAAGTGAAGAAGATCAGTACCCAGATCGCCGCATCACGC
This sequence comes from Pseudomonadota bacterium, assembly GCA_039030715.1. GTDB lineage: Bacteria > Pseudomonadota > Alphaproteobacteria > Rhodobacterales > Rhodobacteraceae > Thermohalobaculum. The sequence goes on along the minus strand of JBCCDU010000003.1, from coordinate 8,173 downwards.
AGGGCGGCAGGCAGGCGCTGGCGCATCCCGGCAAACAGGCCCCATGCGAGGGCGACGCCCAGAATGGTCAGAAAGAAAAAATGGGCTGTCTTGTCGGGATCGTCGAACATCAAATCTCCTTTTTGAAAACATGGTGGTCCGCTTGGGGACGATCAAGCCCGCTGGCTGCCCTTGGCGGAGCGGGCCTGTTCCAGCGTCTCCTCCGCTGCGAGCCACAATTCTTCGGCCCGGGTTTGCGCGTCCAGGATTTCCACGCGCTTGATCTGCAACTTTTGCATGGCATCGACCGGGCCTTCGTAAAGCTCGGGGTCTGCCAGGCGGGCGTCGATCTTCTCAAGCATTTCAGCGATCTTGGCGAGGCGGCTTTCGCAGGTGCGGATCTCGGCACGCAATTGCGCTTCGCTGCGCTTGTCGATGCGGGGCTTTGGTTTCTCCGTCGCCGGTTTGGCGGGTTTTTCTGATTTTGCCGGTTTGTCCGCTCCCAACATCAGGCGGCGGTAAGTGTCCATATCCTCGTCGAAAGGCTCGACTCTGCCGTCCTTGACCAGCATCAGGCGGTCGGCGATCAGCTCGATCAGATGCGCATCATGGGTGATCAGGATGACTGCGCCGGAATAGCTGTTGAGCGCCTCGACCAGCGCCTCGCGGCTCTCGATATCCAAATGGTTGGTCGGCTCGTCCAGGATCAGCATATGCGGCTTGTGCAGTGCGGAGAGCGCCAGCAGCAGCCGCGCCTTCTGTCCGCCCGACAGCGTCGACACTTGCGAGCCTGCAATCTCGGCCCCGATTCCCGCGCTGGCCAACTGCGCGCGCAGCTTTGCCGGCGGCTGATCCGGCAGGGCGCGGCGGAAATGGTCGATGGGGGTTTCCTCCATCACCAGTTCGTCGCCCTGATGTTGCGCGAAATAGCCGATGCGAAGCTTGCCCGAGGCGTGCCGTGCGCCCGCCAGTGGCTTCAAATGGCCGGAGATGATCTTGGCGAGCGTCGATTTTCCCTGACCGTTCTGACCGAGGAGCGCGATCCGGTCATCCTGATCGATTCTGATCGAGATATCGCGCAGCACCGTCGTGTCGCCATACCCCGCATCCAGTTTGTCGAGACGCATGAGCGGGGGCGCCAGTTCCTCCGGCTCCGGAAACCGAATTGGGGTGACATTGCCTTCGATGGCCGCGGCGATCGGCTCCATCCGTTCCAGCATTTTCAAGCGGGATTGAGCCTGTTTTGCCTTCGAAGCCTTGTAACGGAACCGGTCGACAAAGCTTTGCAGATGGGCGCGCGTCGCCTCCTGCTTCTTGGCGGCGGCGGCCTGCAGCGCCAGTTTCTCGCGCCGGATCCGGTCGAAATTGTCATAGCCGCCGCCGGAATAGAACGTGAGCCTGCGGTCATGCAGATGCAGGATCGAGTTCACCGCGCGATTCAGCAGCCCGCGGTCGTGGCTGATGACCAGGACCGTGTGCGGATAACGGGCCAGATAGCCTTCGAGCCAAAGCGCGCCCTCGAGGTCGAGATAGTTGGTGGGTTCGTCCAGCAAGAGCAGATCTGGGGCGGAGAAGAGCACGCCAGCCAGCGCGACGCGCATCCGCCAGCCGCCGGAGAAATCGCGGCTGGGACGGGCCTGGGCCGTCTTGTCGAAACCGAGCCCGGCGAGAATTGTTGCCGCCCGCGCTTCGGCCGAATGGGCGCCGATATCCGTCAACCTCGCCTGGATTTCGGCAATGCGGTTCGGGTCGGTGGCCAGGTCCGCCTCTGCCAGCAGGGAGGCGCGTTCGGTATCGGCATCCAGAACCGTGTCGATCAGCGCCCGGCTCTCGGCGGGAGCTTCTTGCGCCACACCGCCGATTCTAGCGCGGGGGGGGAGCGAGATGGTTCCGGCATCGGATGTCAGCTCGCCCCGGATCAGACGAAAGAGCGTGGTTTTACCGGTTCCGTTGCGCCCGACGAGGCCGAGACGCGCGCCGGTCGGAATTTGCGCGCTGGCGCCCTGGAAGAGCGGTCGGCCGGCCATTGAGAAGCCGAGATCCTGGATCGTCAACATGGCGTCCCGCTAACAGAGGCAAGGCAGCGCGTCAAAGGGTAGTGGGTCTCGCCACCCCCGAAGAGTGGGGGCGGCGGGACCCACATGGACGCGCGCGATGTCGGGCGCTGCACTTTTCGACACGCGCAGGTCTGGCGCGCGACCGGCTGTGGATTTTACCGCTGCGCCCTAGCGGACGTAGAGGGGGAGTTCTGTGGTTTCCTTGATCTCCTCCATCACGAAGCTGGCGGAGATATCACTGACCTCCACCTGACGGATCAGGCGTTGGTAGAGCCTGTCATAGGCGGCGACGTCGGCGACGCGCGCTTTCAACAGGTAATCTAGATCTCCGGCAGTGCGATAGACGCCGAGTATCTCGGGCAAGGCCCGAGTGGCGCGGGTGAAGTCATCCTGCCACTCGGGATCGTGGCGGTCGGTACGCACGGAGATGAAGACCAGGAGGCCGAGGCCGACAGCTGCCGGGTCGAGCAGGGCGACCCGGGCGGTTACGATGCCGTCCTCCTCCAACCGTTTGATCCTGCGCCAGCAGGCGTTGCGGGAAAGGCTAGCCTCGGCCCCGATTGCCTCTACGGGCATCGAGGCATCGCGTTGCAGGATCCGCAAGATGCGCAGGTCTATGTCATCTAGTTCAGTCATTAGGCCATTATGTGGGAAAAAATCCTAAATATGAATGATTTTGTCAGAAGTTTGGGAAGTTTGCCCTGGTTCTCATCCACATATTCAGTGCAGCCAAAGAGGAGATTGAAAATGATCGACCGCATTCACACTGCCTTCACTGCCCATCCTGCCAGCGTCGACGAAAGTTATGGCGAACACTTTGCCTTCGCGCTTGGCTTTGCGGGCAAACTGGGATTGGCCGCCCTGATCGCATTCGTTCACGCGCTGCTGCCCTTCCTGTTCGAGAAGACTGCCGGGCGGATGGTGAACGAACTTCATGATCGCATTCACAATCGCTGAGAGTCAGATCAGGAACGGATAGGCGTTCTCGTGGCGGAGCAGCCAGATCTTGGTCTCCACGCCGCCCTCGCCGGAATAGCCGCCCAAGCCCTCCGCCGACAGGATGCGGTGACAGGGGATAATGATCGGGATCGTATTTGCGCCACAGGCCTGGCCGATGGGTTGGCCATAGGTGCCAAGCTTGCGCGCCAGATCGCCATAGCTGCGTGTCTCGCCAAACGGGATCGCGGACATCAGCGCGAAGACCTGCTGTTGCAGCGTGTTGCCCCTGGGTGCGAGCGGCAGTTCGAAACGGGTGCGAGTGCCCGTGAAATAGGCAGCCAGTTGTGCCGCTGCGTCCTTCAACAGAGGTGTCGAGGCCGCGTCGCCGCCTTCACCCCATCGCAGATGGGTCAGTGCGCCCTCGCTTTCGACCAGGGTCAGGGGGCCGAGCGGGCTGTCGACAGTCGCGGTGGCGGTCATCACTGGCTCTCGTTCACAAATTCAGCCCTTCTCTTGCGGGATGAGCGGCGCTTACGCAATCCTTTCGCCTCCGGTCGAGGGAGATATCCATGTGCCGTTGGGCCGCCTATGTCGGAGCGCCGATTTTCCTGTCGGAGGTCGTGACCGCCCCGAAACAATCGCTGATCGCGCAAAGCCTGCGCGCGCACGAGGCGGTGACCGAAGTGAACGCCGATGGTTTCGGGATGGCCTGGTACGACGCGCAGCCCGAACCGGGGCTCTACCGCGACGTGATGCCCGCGTGGTCCGACGACAATCTGAAATCGCTGGCGCGGCAAGTGCAATCGCGGCTGTTTCTGGCCCATGTACGCGCCTCGACCGAGACGGCAACCAGCCGGAACAATTGCCATCCCTTCGCGGTCGGGCGCTGGTCCTTCATGCATAATGGGCAGATCGGCGGCTTTGGCCGGTTCCGGCGCAGCGCGGATATGATCATTCCGGAGGAGCTCTACGACAATCGCAAAGGGGCGACCGACTCGGAGGCGCTGTTCCTGATGGCTTTGTCCGAAGGGTTGGAGACCGAGCCGCAGGCAGCGATGGAGCGTGCGACCGGGATGCTGGAGCGGATGTCCCGCTCCGCCGGGGCGACGCCGCATGTGCGGATGACTGCGGCCCTGTCGGATGGCGAGCGGATCTACGCCGTGCGTTATGCTTCGGACGATGCGCCGCCCAGTCTCTATCATCACGAGCGTGCTGGCGGGCGCCTTGTGGTATCCGAACCGCTGGACAAGAGCAGCGGCGATTGGCAAGCGATCCCGCCGTCAAGCTGGGTGGAGATCTCCACCGATGGGGTCGAGATCAGGCCATTCCGGCCCGAGATCTGAGCGATCAGAGCGGCTCCGAAAACGGGTCGACCAGGCGGTCGCCAATCTCGAGCATCTGCTTCTGGCTAAACACGATGTCGCGCACTTGCTGGTTGGCCGGATCGCCGCCGCAGCCGTTGAATGTTGCAACCACCTTGCCACCTTCGGCGAGGCGCATGACATCCTTCTTTTCGAGTTTCAGCAGGGTCGGCCGCTCGTAATTGCGCAGAACCTCCAGCGGATATGTCTTGCCCGGGCTGTCGATGCGTGCCGCGGTCAGGTGGCATTTATAGTCCATATAGATGGTCAGATGCGGGCGGCTGCCGCCGTTCAATGCACGCATCTGGGCCGAGCAGTCGGTACCGCCCCGGCAATCCACCCAATCGCTGGTCATGGTGCCCTTGTGCGGTATCTTGTTGTAGATCGAGACGCCGCCCGCCACTTTCGGCTGGAAGTTCGAACATCCGGCTATGGCAAGGCCGGTGACCAGGATTGTCAGTGAAAGAAGGCGCATTTTCGGGCGTTCCGTGCTGATGACGCGATCGGATATTGTCCGAACAATCCCTTATAACCCACTGGCAGTCAACCGTTCTGCGGGTGGGCTTGCGCCTTCGACCTCGTTTGCGACTTCGCTGCGCCAGCTGGGCAGGCTGACCGTGATGGTTGTGCCCTCGCCAGGGGTGCTGTCGATCTGCATCTTGCCGCCATGGGCAGTGACCATGTCGCGGGCCAGCGGCAGGCCGATGCCCGTGCCCTCGATCTTGCTTTCAACCCCGTGGACCCGGCCGAAAAGCTCCATCGCGTCCGCCAGTTGGGCCGGTGTCATTCCCGGTCCCGTATCGCCGATCAGCAGCAGCAGGCCGCCGTCTTCGCCCTGACCGGCCTGCACGCGCACATCGCCGCCCTTGCCGGTGTATTTCACGGCATTGTCGGTGAGGTTGGTCAGGATCTGGATCAGCCGTCTGCGATCCGCCATGACGCGTTCAGGAGCGTTGGGCAGCAATTTGAAATTCAGCGTCAGGGCGCCGCGTTTGGCCTTGTCGGCAACCATATGTTCAACCGCCTCGATCACCTCGCTCAGCAGAACGGGTTCCTCGTCGAGCTGCATCTTGCCGGCCTCGATCGTCGACATATCCAGCAGATCGGTGATCAGGCTCAGCAGGTGTTTTCCCGCCTCGTGGATATGGCTCACGAAGGGGCGGTAGTCGATGGGCATGGGGCCGGAGGTTTCCGCGCGCATCAGTTCCGCAAACCCGATCACGGCGTTGAGCGGCGTGCGCAATTCATGGCTGATCGAGCGGAGGAATTTCGATTTCGCCTCGCTCGCGGCCTCGGCTTTCTCAAGCGCCTTGGCCAGGGCGCGGCGGGCCTGCGTCTCGCGCAGCGCGATCATGCCCAATTCCAAGATTAAGGCTGCCCAGGCCATCATGGTCACGATCAGTACCGTCGCGGCCATCGGTGCCACACTGTCGGGCCAGCCCAGGATGGCAACCATTCGCGTGGTGTATCCAAAGCAGAATGCCGCGAACGGCAGCGCCAGCAGTGTCGCGATGCGCCTGCCATAGGGACGCAACAGGCGCCAGATCGTGCAGGTCATCCAGCAGGTCAGGGTCGAGTTGATCACCGAACTGCTTAGCATTAGCAGATTGGCGGAGCCAGACGTCACCGCGATCGTGGCCTGTATGCCCAATGCGACCAACCCGATGACGATCAATGTCACAAGTGGCGGTTTTTGCGATTCCGCGGCAAGCACGGCGACAAATGCACAGCAGACACCGGTATAGGCCCCGCCGATCACCAGGACCGAGCTGGCCTCGAACCCCAGATAGGGGCGTCCGAGCAGGCCAAGCGCCGCGGTCAGCAAGGCGAGGTTCGAGGCGATCAGCCAGCCAATCGCCGGGTCGCCACGCTCGTGCCGCCGCATCGCGACGCAAAGCACCAGGGCGATGACAACGGATGCCCCGGCGAAAAGCACGACCGACTTCGGGTCGATATTCGTGGGCATGCCCGCTCCGATCCAGCGGGCGGTCGCGGGAGTTGTTACACCATCCGCCCGGCGCTGCTTCTAACTTGGCCGCAGTTTCGCCGGGCAGTTCTAAGAAGTGGTTATCAACCTGCTAGGGCTGCGTTCAGGTTTTCGTCGATTTTCTCGAGGAAGCCCATGGTGGTTAGCCATTTCTGATCCGGCCCGACCAGCAGCGCCAAGTCCTTGGTCATGAAACCGCTTTCTACGGTTTCGACGATCACGCGTTCCAGCGTCTCGGCGAAGTTCAACAGCGCTGCGTTGTCGTCCAGCTTGGCGCGGTGTTTCAGCCCGCCGGTCCAGGCGTATATGCTCGCGATGGAGTTGGTCGAGGTCGCCTCGCCCTTCTGATGCTGGCGATAGTGGCGGGTGACAGTGCCGTGGGCGGCCTCCGCTTCGACCGTCTTGCCATCGGGCGTCATCAGGACCGAGGTCATCAAGCCCAGCGAGCCAAATCCCTGCGCCACCGTATCCGACTGTACGTCGCCGTCATAGTTCTTGCAGGCCCAGACATAGCCGCCGTTCCACTTCATCGCGCAGGCGACCATGTCATCGATCAGGCGGTGCTCGTAATGGATGCCCGCCTTCTTGAAGTCAGATTTGAATTCTTCTTCGTAAACCTTCTGGAAAAGTTCCAAAAACCGCCCGTCATATTGCTTGAGGATCGTGTTTTTGGTCGAGAGGTACACCGGCCAACCCAGCGACAGGCCATAGTTCATCGAGGCACGGGCGAAATCGATGATCGACTGATCTAGGTTGTACATGGCCATGGTAACGCCAGAGGAAGGCGCATCGAACACCTCGTGCTCGATCACCTTGCCATCTTCGCCGGTGAACTTGATCGACAGCTTGCCAGCGGTCGGGAATTTGAAATCGGTCGCGCGGTACTGGTCGCCGAATGCGTGGCGCCCGACCACGATGGGCTGCGTCCAGCCCGGAACTAGGCGGGGCACGTTCTTGCAGATGATCGGCTGGCGGAAGATCACGCCGCCCAGGATGTTGCGGATTGTGCCGTTTGGGCTGCGCCACATCTTCTTCAGGCCGAATTCCTCGACCCGCGCCTCGTCCGGTGTGATCGTCGCGCATTTCACGCCGACGCCGTATTGCTTGATCGCATTGGCCGCGTCGATGGTGATCTGATCGTCGGTATCGTCGCGGCTTTCCATCCCCAGGTCATAGTATTTCAGGTCGACATCCAGATAGGGCAGGATCAGCTTGTCCTTGATGAACTGCCAGATGATGCGGGTCATCTCGTCGCCATCGAGCTCTACAACCGGATTTTCGACTTTGATTTTTGACATGGGAGGTGCCTCTCGATAGCTGGGACGGGTCAATCGCGGCTGTCATAGCCGCTGTAATGCGGCGCAGCAAGGCCATGCAGGCTCGCGGCCTTTGGTCGTGAAGCCAAAGCGCCATGCTGCGCGAGAGAGGGAGCGACCGCAATGTCGAGCTGGCGGACCGGGCGGCGCAGGCTGGCCATGGGGTTGCAAACGCTGCTGGGGCGACCGCAGGGCTTCTTCAGCCCTTACCGGTATGCCGGTTCGGTGCGGCCCACGCGCTACCCTGAACTGGAGCAGGCGTTCCGCGCGGCCGAGCCTGCGATGCAGGGCGTTCTGGACGCAATCGCCGCGCATATGGACCGTTTGGCGGCGCTGGACGGGCCACCGCCAGTGCCGCGTTGGGGGCAGCATTGGTTTCCGCGCCTCGATGGGGCTGCGTGCTATGCGATCGTGCGCGAGGGGGCGCCCAAGCGAATTGTCGAGGTCGGGTCAGGGCACTCCACGCGTATGCTGGCCCTGGCTGCCGCAGATGCGGGTGGGGCCGAGATCATTTGTATCGATCCAGCCCCGCGG
>JBCCDU010000002.1:0-107059 GCA_039030715.1 Pseudomonadota bacterium | reverse complement strand
GGGCGTTAACGACCTGGGGGGGGCGCTGCTCAGCGATGTGGTGATCACCGAGAGCGTTTCGGCCCTGATCGACAGCGACGGCCTGGTCACCATCGATCCAGGCGTCTTCGCCGATGATCTGGCCGTGGGCGAAAGCGAGGTTCTGACATTCGACTACACCGCGACGGATGGCATCGAAAGCATCACCGGCGGCCTGGAAATCACCATCAACGGCGCCAACGATCCTCTGGCGGCGGTCAATGACCTGCCCACCGAAAGCCGTGCCACAGGATTCTTCCTGAACGGCAATGTGTCGGGAGATCGGGCGGGTTATGCTTTCACCGATCTTGGCGACGTGAATGGCGATGGGTTCACGGATCTGGCGGTCAGCGCACCGAACGGTACGCCCGGGTCCTTCCCGAACGCCGGTTACTCCTACATCGTCTTCGGCGGGCCGGATATCGATCAGTTCTCCAGCCTGGATCTGCAATCGCTGGACGGCTCCAACGGATTCCGATTCGATGGGTTCAGCGGCGGGCTCTATGCCGGGACCAGCCTGGCGAATGCAGGCGATGTGAACGGCGATGGCCTGGACGATATTCTGATCGGCGCGCGCGAGAACTACTATGGCGAGGCCGGGCGATCCTTCGTGGTGTTCGGCGCCGCGAATCTGGGCAGTGGCGGGATCATCGAGCTCGATGAGTTCAACTTTGTCGATGGCGTAAACGCGTTCCAGATTGTGGCCGACAACGCGATCAGCCCGGGCTTTCTGAACCAGGTGCAATCGGTCGGAGACCTGAACGATGACGGCTTCGATGACGTCGCTGTCAGCTTCCAGGGAGCCGAGTTTCCGGACGGGGAGTCAGGTCGCGAGACGGCGACAACCTACATCATTTTCGGTACGGATCAGGCCGTCGATGGCGGGACGCTGAACCTGTCGGATATCGACGGTTCGAACGGCTTCTTCGTTCAGGCGCCGGATGGTCCCTATACCAGCTTCGCCTATTCGATGACTGCGGGGGACATCAATGGAGACGGGATCGACGATCTGATCATCGGCGATGACACCGCCAGCGGAAGCTCCGGTTATGGCGGCGCGGTATTTGTGATCCTGGGGGCCACGGATCTGGGTCCCGCGGGCGGCGGCGCTGCGGCGGAATTCGAACTGGGCAATTTCGACTTCGGCAATCTCGATGGCAGCAACGGTTTTGCGATCACACCTGCCGAGGATGGCGAAGGATTGGGTCGCGGCGTCTCGGCCATCGGCGATATCAATGGCGACGGGCTCGACGACCTTGTGCTGAGTTCCTATAGGGGCTTCTTCGACAATACGCAGGACAATTACGTCGGGCGTGTCCAGGTCGTCTTTGGTGCGACCGATCTGGGATCGACCAGCGGCGGGACGTTCGGGCTGGCGAACTACAGCGCGCAGACCTTGAACATGATCTCGCTCAACGAACGCTTCCTGGGCAAGGTCGACATCCTGGGCGATGTGAACGGGGACGGGTTCGATGACCTGTTGATCTCGGTCGCCAGCGGCGAGTTTGCCACCGATACGGCTTTCCTGGTCTTCGGCTCCGAGACGCTTGCGGGCCAGACGATCAACCTGGACACGCTAGACGGCACCGATGGGTATCGGCTGGCGGCGCCCACCACATCGAACAACCTCGCGAGAGGTGCCGGCGCCGGCGATCTGAACAATGACGGTCTGGCCGATCTGGTCTTCGGCGATCCGGGCTTTGACGATGGCCAAAGATTTAATGTTGGCCAGGCCGCGGTCGTGTTTGGCGGCGCTACCTCGCTGGCCGTACTCGACGCCCTGGATGGCACGACCAACGGCTTGATCGATCTGGGTCTGCTGGGCGGTTTCCTGGCGGGCTCGCTGACCACCGACGAGGATACGGTGCTCAGCTTCGTTGGCGCCGATCTGCTGGCGAATGATTTCGATCCAAGCGGCAACCCGATCAGCATCCAAAGCGTCGACACGGTTTCCGCTGCGGGTGCCTCGGTCGCCTTCGATGGCACCACGGTCAGCTATGATCCCGGCGTACTGTTCCAGGGGTTGAGCCTGGGTGAGAGTGCGACAGACACCTTTACCTACACGATCACGGCGGGCGGCCAGACAGCGACGGCAACCGCGACCGTACAGATCGATGGCGCGAACGATGCGCCCAGCGCGCCGGCCACCCTGGCCTTGCAGGCACACCGGACGGATCGCGACGACGTGCTGGGGCCGCAACCTGGCGATGTCACCGACCCGGATCAGAACGATGCCCTGATCTTTACGGCCGAACTGGGTGACGGTGTGCCGCTACCCAGCTTGCTGGAGGGGGCGTTCTCCACCACCGACGGCACTTTCAGCCTGGGCGTCGGCGTAGGCGATGGCGGTGATGAGGGCCTCTACCGCATCGAGTCGACGGTTACGGATGGGGCCACCACACCGCTCGATTTCGGTTATTACATCGCGATCCATGACGTTGACACGGTCGGGTCTGTGGGTGGCGAGAACCTGGTCACGAGCGGTGATGGCGTGGTGTCCGATCTCATCTTCGGCGGGGGCGGACGCGACCGGCTTCAGGGCGGAAACGGCGCAGACATCTATGTCTATCGCAGCGGCGATGATGCGGATGTGGTCGACGATTACGGGTTCAGCGGGCAGGACGCGGTGCTTTTCGAGGACTACAGCCTCGCGGATGCGATATTCGCCCGGTTCCTGCGCGACCAGAACGAATTGCTGATCGATCTGCCGGATGCGGACAGCCTACGGATCGTCGATGCATTGGGCGACTCGGGCGCCGATGTCATCGAATCTTATGCTTTCTCGGACGGTGCGACCATCTCGGTTGCGACACTGCGTCAACTGCTGCTGGACGAAGAGCGGACCGCGGGCAAAGACCGTCTGATTGGCTTCGACGGGGCGAATGCGCTGACGCTCGAGGGAGATCTGGGCGACGATCTGCTGAGCGGTCGCAACGGCAGCGATACCTATCTCTACACCCTCGGCGATGGGTCCGATCTGATTAGCGAGGGCGGCTTCCGCGATACCGATGTGGTCGAGATCAGCGGAACCACGCTGGAGGCCACCGCCCTGAAGCGCGGCGCGTTTGCGAGCAACGACCTGGTTATCCAGTTCTCCGACGGCGGCGAGATCCGCATCGTGAACACCCTGAACGGCAGCCAGACGGACCAGGTCGAGCAGGTTGTCTTCGCGGAGGAGGCCGCGACCCTGGGCGCACAGGATCTGCGTGATATCCTGATCGAACAGGTCCAGTCCGCTGGCGACGATGCGGTGATCGGGTTCAACCAGATCGACGACACGCTGCAGGGCGGGGCTGGGGATGACTTCCTCAGCGGGCTGTCGGCGTCCGACCTTTATCTCTACAACGCCAGCGGCGCGACCGATGGCAATGACACCATCTTCGACAATGGGTTTGCCGGCACCGATGTGCTGCAGATCGACGGCATCGAGAGCACCTCGCTGGCCTTCCGCCGGCTGTTCAACACCGACGATCTGCTGGTGGACATCACCGATGGCAGCGGGGGCATCCTCTCGACCATCACCATTGTCGATGCGATCGACGGCAATGAGAACGACGAAATCGAGGAGATCGTCACCACGAACGATCAGACCACGCTGACGGCAGCCGGGATCCGCGATATCCTGATCGACGGCGAGGAGAGTGCGGGCCAGACCACCATCACCGGGTTCAGCATTTCAGCCGACACCATTCTGGCGAATGGCGGCGAGCGGGTGCTGACTGGCTTCAACCAGGGTGACACTTATCAGGTCGACAGCTCCTCCGACGATGTGGTGATCGTGGACGATGGCTTTGCCGGGACCGACCGGCTGGAGCTTTTGTTCATCGACGACCCTGTCCGGGCGTTCCGTGCGCAGGGCGACCTGGACGATCTGTTCATCGACACGAACAACCAGATTATCCGCATTGTCGACGGGTTGGAGGGCAACAACGGCGCGACCATCGAGGTGGTGCAGGAGGGTGCGCTGGGCGATGTCACGATCGCCGATCTGCGCGCGCGCCTGGTTCAGGAAACCAACACCGCAGGCGACGACCGGATCATCGGCACGACATTCTCGGACACCATCGATCTGGACATTGGTACGGACTTTATCGACCTGCGCAGCGGCGTGGACAGTCTGACCTATAGCGCCGAGACCGGCGACAAGATCGTGACGACCGCGCTGCAGGCTGGGTCCAACGGCGATACGCTGACCTTCGCAGATTTCGCCACGACCGAGGTCGACATTCATGTTTCGGCATTTGCCGCGAACGCGGTCAGCTTCGACTTCGACTTCGGCATCGGCGAGGTGACCCTTGTCAATGGTCGCGACGCGCGGGCGTTCGAGGTGATTGTCTTTGTCGATCAGACCTTTACCGGGGCCGAGATTGGCGCGGCCATCGATGCGGCGGCGACCCCGATTGATCTGATCACCGGTGACAATGATGCCAACACCCTGACCGCTGGCGCACCGGCGGAAGACCGCGTCGCGCTGCAGGGTCTGGGCGGCAACGATCTCTATGAGATTGTCGTCGATCCGACCGGGGGCACTGTCTCCGCCAGCTTTGTGGAGATCTTCGAGGGTGGCGTTGGCGATGACGTGCTCTCGATCATCGGCACCGATGCCTCGGGCGTCAGCTTTGGCCGCGTGCAGTCGGATCTGGATGGTGCAAGCAATCTGGATGTGCTGGACGAAGGCGATCTTCTGATCACGACTGGGGTGGGCGAGGTGCTGGTTCACCAGGCTTTCCAGGGCAACAACACGATCGAGACGTTCCGCTTCACCAACACGGTCGAGGGCCTGGCCTCGGTCGATCTGACCCTGGCCGAAGTGCAAGAGATCATCATCGGCAACGAGTTCACGCTGGGCGACGATACGATCCTGGGCTTCAACGGTGCCGACACGATTGCGACCCAGGCCGGCGGCTCGGACGTGCTGCGTGGACTGAACGGCGCCGATCTCTATCAGATTACCGACAATGCCGAAAACTTCGTGGTGATCGACGACGCCGGCGGCGGTGACGCGGATGTGGTTGAGTTCCAGGGAAGCTCGCTTGCGGAGTCGGCCTTCAGCCGGGTGAACGGCGATCGCGACGACCTGCTGGTCACCGACAGTTTCGACCGCGAGATTCTGATCCGCGATACGCTGGACGACAATTTCAACGGTGGCATCGCCACTCTGCGCTTCGATGGTGCGGATGTGACGATGGCAGATGTTCGGACGCTGCTGCTGGCTGCGGACGAAACCTCGGGTTCTGACACGATCATCGGGTTCCGGACGGCCGATACCATCAGTGTGGCCAGTGGCGACGATGTGCTGAACGGTCGCGATGGCGCCGATGTCTACGAAATCGACGGAGCTGGCTTCGGCGATGTTCTGATCGACGACCAGGGTGGTGGCGACGCGGATACGGTCGTCATTCTCAACACGGCGCGCAGCTCCGCCAGCTTTGCCCGTGATCCGGTTCGACAGGATACGTTGTTGATCCGCCTCGATGGCGGCAAGACGATCACCATCCGCGATACGCTCAGCGACAACTTCAGCGGCGGTATCGCGTCGATCACCTTCGACAACGCGGGCAACGTCCAGACCCTGACCATGCTGGATATCCGCAGCGAGTTGCTGAACGGATTGGCGACCGAGGGCGATGACCAGATCGTCGGATTCTCGACGGATGACACGCTCGATGGCGGCACCGGCAACGATGCGCTGCGCGGTGGAGATGGCAGCGATGTCTATATTTTCGGCCTGGACAGCGGGCGGGACCGGATCGACGACAATGGCAGTTTCGACACCGATGTTCTGGATATCGGCGTCAGCTTTGCGCAGATCCAGCTCTCGCGCGGCGGAGTGACCGGCGAGGATATCATCCTCGATATCGCCGATACCGACGACCGCGTGACTGTGGTGGAGGGGTTCCGCGACGGGCAAAACAACGGAATCGAGGAGTTCCAGTTCACCGATCAGACCCTGACGACCCTCGATCTGCGGGCACTGCTCTTGGCGGGTGAGACCTCCGCGGGCGCCGATACCATCGTCGGTTTCGGCGGCGCCGACACGCTGATCGGCGGCGCCGGGAACGACCAGTTGCTGGGTGAGGGCGGCGACGACCTCTACATATTCCGCGTCGGCGACGGAGCCGATATCATCAACGACACGCCGACCAATGGCTCGAACAATGACCGGATCGACTTCGATGGGTTCACGCTGGCGGATGCGAGCTTCTCGCTTCTGACGCCCACGCAGAACCATATCCTGGTGGAGCTTTCCAGCGGCGATCAGGTCACGGTGATCGAGGGCAGCGGTGCGAACGGACGGATCGAAACCTATGAGTTCGATGACCAGACCCTGACGCTGGCAGAGGTCGAAGCGTTGCTCTAACTTGTGGAAGAAACGTTTGCTGTCAACAGGTTAAAGGGCCCATCGCGGGTATACGACAAGTCCTGCGCTAGGCCCTTGGTCAAGGCAATACCGTGGCCGCCGATTTTGGCGCGCTCGTCCGGTGGCCAGTTCAGCGGATCGAATGGCGGTCCCGCGTCGCGGATCACCATCTGTGCCCCGCCGGGATGTGCCGCAAGCTGCACGCCAAAGACCTGCTCGGCCCCGACTCGCCCATGGGTCATCAGATTTCCGATCATCTCGTCCAGGATGACGCAAAGTGGGTTCGCGATCTCTGACCCAGCGCCCTGGGTCTTGCAGATCTCCTGAACATGGTCGATAGCCGATGCCAGACCGGCCCGCGATGCAGCAAATTCGCGGAACATCTCCGCTCCCCGTTTTCAGTTCCCGATTTCGCCCATTCAGTGACATAATCGGTCAATATACCCCCACGGAACAGACTCAGCGTTTTGTCGCGCCGTGTCAATCGAGTGGCAATAGAACGGAGGAGATAGCATGCGCAGTCAACACGCCCACCGCAAACCTGCCGCCATCGCCAGGGTCAAAGCGGCGCCTCGTGCAGTGCCCCATGGCGCCTTTGGATTGACGCTGCTGCTGGTTCTCGTGCTGACCCTGCTGCTGGGGGCCGTCTCCTCCGCCGCCGCAGCCGAGGCGATCGGTCAGATCAAGCTTATCAAGGGCGAAGTGACGCTGGAGCGCGGCGGCCGCACGGTCGCGGCCGAAAACGGTCAGGCGTTGCAGCGGCAGGACGTGCTGCGCACCGGCGCAGGCAGTGCCGTTGGGATCACGCTCAGCGATAACAGCCGGATGTCGCTGGGGCCGAACTCTGAACTGGCGCTCGAAAATTATGTTTTCAACGGCCAGGGCGACGCGGGCAATGCCTTTGACAGCCGCTTGACCCGGGGCTCGATGACCGCCGCTTCAGGCCTGATCGCGAAGACGCCGAATGCCATGCGCGTCCTGATGCCGACCACTATTCTGGGTGTGCGCGGCACCGAATTTGCTGTCCGGGTCAGCGAGTAATGAGCCTGCGCCGATGGGTGTTGCCGGCCGCTCTCGCGGTGCAAGGCTGCGCCGGCGAGGTGGATGATTTTGCGACCGGACGTGCGTGGGATGTGGACGCGGCGGCAGAGACCCCTGCGCCTGAAAACCCGTTCCTCGCGGCAATGCACGGCGCCTATATCGAACATGCCCGTTTTGAAGCGGCGGAGCCCGATTGGATCAGTGTTGCGGACTATGTGCAGCGGATCCGCCAGATCTCTCTGGGGACGGCGCCTGCGATCCGCGACCCGCGGGCCATGGGGATCGACGCGGAACTGGCGGATGAGATGTCGCCGATCCGCAACCAGATCCTGGCGCTGCAGGCCGACCGCGGGGCGATGCTGCGCGCAGGGGCCGAGATCGGGACCGCGCAGGCGCAGTTCGATTGTTGGGCCGAGCAGGCCGACGAGGGACACCAATCCGACGATATCCTGCGTTGCCGCGATGCAACCCTCGAGGCCGTTGAAACCGCACGCGAGGCTGCCAAACTACCCTCCTCCTGGGTGGTGGTGCTGCCCGAGGAAGACGGCACGATCGGGGGAATCAGCCTGGGTGCCGGGGACGATCAGATCCTGCTCGACCAGGCGAATGCAGCAGCTCGCACTGACGGTACCGTGAGTGCTTTGCCGGTCGATCCGGGCGAAATCGCGGCGACATTCGAGGCGGCCAGTGCCGCGCGCCCGTTGCCTGCCAAACGCTTCACCCTGACCTTCGAGAGCGGAAGCGCCCGCATCAGTGATACGGCCTTCGAGCAGATTCTGGCGGCAAGCCAGGATGTGCGGCGGCGCAATGCGGCGGGCCAGGCGGTGGAAGTCCTGATCGCGGGCCACGCGGACGCCGTTGGCGACGATGGTGTCAACCTCGCTCTGTCGCGCCGCCGCGCGGCTTCGGTCGCCCGTGCAGTCGAGAACGAGCTCCGGCGCGAGGAGGGGGCTGTCTTCTCGGTCACCGGTCGCGGCGAACGCCAGCTTGCCGTGCCGACCCCCGATACCGAGGAACGCAACCGACGGGTGGTCGTCCTGGTGCGTTGACGAAAACGCGCCTGTGGTTGATGTTTTTGAGTGGCCAACGTCTCGCCTGGTGGTGAGGGCGAACTCTACTCTGGGCCAGGCTCCCCAGGCTTATTTCGCCAGTTGCGCAATGCGTCCATGACCAGCGCCGAAGCCTTGGGTCTTGCCATCGTTTGAAACGGCATCGGGCGGCAGATCTCGATTGCCGCGACGCCCACCCTTGCGGTCAGAGCGGCGTTGACCGCCGCCTCGCCAAAGCGGCGCGAGAGTTTGCCGAGAACGCCGCCTCCCACCAATGGCCCCAGCAGATCGTCGGTTGCTGCCACAGCGCCGGTGGCTAGCAGGTGTACCGCGACCGACCTCATCAGGCGCCATGAGCCGAGCCATCCTGCGCGTCCGCCATAGAGCTCCGCTATTCGGCGGATCATGCGCAGATTGGACCAGAGCACCGCGAGCACATCCACCATGGTGAGCGGGATTAGCGCAGTTGCGGCTGCAACCTGCCGTGCGGATCGCGCAACTTCCTGTTCGGCCTTGCGGTCGAGCAGTTCCATCAGATGACGCTCGGCCAGGGCAATCCGGTCGCTGCCATCCGGCGTTTCCGATACGGCCTTCGCGAGGTCTTGCCGCGCGCGTTCCAAATCCGGGCGGATGCGGTAGAGGCGATCCAGCCCCGCCAGAAGCGCGCTGGCCTGACCGGCGGCGGCGAGGCTTTGCAGGCGTTCCACCCGCCCGAGGCGGGCAAGGCCCGCCAGCTCGCGCACAGCCAGCGCCAATAACAGCATGGCCAGCAGGACCGTGAGCGCGGCCCCCAGCCAACCGAGCCAGGCGTGACGGGCAAAGAGCGCCTCGATGAAATCCACCAGGCCGGTAACCGCAATCAGCCCCAGCAAGGCCATCAGCACCGCCATCGCCAACGCACCAAGGCCCCAGCCGCGCCTGCGTGCTGCGAGGGTCAGGGCGCGGTTGGCTGTTTCCGCGTCTGACATATCCACTGGGGGCGCTTGCGCAGGGGTTGGCGCGTCCGGCAACGATGTGGTGTCGAGATCCAAGATCACCGGATCTGTGTCACGTGGCTTTCGGGTCATCGCATCACTCCAACCGGTCGCCGATGAGGAATTCAAGCGCGCTGTCCAGGCGGATATGGGGCGGACCATCGCCAGGGTCGCTGCCCCAGCCGGGTGGGGCAAAGGCGAGGGCTGCGAAACTGTCCTCGGGCCAGTCTTCGGGGGCCTCGCCCGGGGCGCTGGCATCTGCTGCGGCCAGCAGGGCACGGGGGTCACCGGGCAACTCGCCCGGGAAGATTGCCGCCTCGCGCCCGGTGTCCAGCCGAACACCCCGCACCAGTTGCAGCTCGCGCCCGTCGCGCGTGGTTTCCTGTTCAGAGGTCGCGCGGATCGCGGCGATTGCCATGGCGCGGGTTTCGGCGCCGTCCCATTCGGCGCGCCTTGCGGCCTCGGCCAGCATCGCCTCGACCAGGGCGCTGAGGGCCGGGTGCTGGGCGTGGTGCAGGTGATCGGCCTTCGAGGCGACAAATAGCAATCGGTCGATCCGCCTGGTGCCCAGGATCTGATCGAGCCAAGAGTTCGACCCATGCCGGAAGGCGCTGAGTGTTTCGGCCATCGTCGCCGTCAGGTCCGACATGGCGCGCGGTCCCCGCGCCAGCGCGCCCAGGGCGTCGATCAGCACCACCTGACGATCGAGCCTGGCGAAGTGATCGCGAAAGAACGGTTTTGCCACCACTTTCTTGTAAGCGTCGAACCGGTCGCGCATCTGAGCATAGAGACTGCGTCGCCCGGCGCGGGCGGGTTTGGGCAGGGGGGCGAAGGTGAGGGCGGGTGTCCCCTCCAACTCGCCGGGCATCAGGAACCTTCCTGGCGCAAGCGCGGAATGCCCTGCCAGGCGGCAGGCGTTGAGGTAGTTCCGATAGGCGTGGTGCAACGTCTCGGCCATAGGTTCATCATGCGGTGCTGTGGGGTCGGCCCCGGCGAGCGCTTCGCGCCATGGCCCCGCATATTCGGCCCGTGCGGGGCTTTCGGCGAGGGCGAGGGCTTGCGCCGCCCAGGCCTCGTAGTCCTGATCCAGCAGAGTCAGGTCCAGCAGCCATTCCCCCGGATAATCCACAATGTCCAGATGCAGCGTCGAAGGCCCGGTCAGGCCAGAGAAGAACCCGCTGGGCCGATAGCGCAGCGAAAGCCGGAGCTGGCTGACCGACCGGGTCGAGTCCGGCCAGACGGGTTGTGTCGCGGTCAGCGCCTTCACATGCGCTTCGAAGGCAAAACGCGGGACGTCCGGGTCGGGTTGAGGGCGCAGATCCACGGTTTCCAGCCGCCCGCTCGCCTGGGCCGAGAGCATGCGCATCCGTCCGCGCTTTAGCAGGCTGGCGACAAGCGCCGTGATGAAAACCGTCTTGCCCGCACCGGAAAGGCCGGTCACGCCAAGGCGCAGTGTCGGCTCGAACAGCTCGTCTACCCCGCGCCGGGCCCGTTCGAGACCGTCGAGCAGATCGTCCGCCCAGTCGCCAATGCCCATCGTGTTCGCTGCCCCTTCAAGGTCGGTGCCCGGATTTCGGACGCTCCTCTACATAGGTCGGGCGGGAACAAACCGGAAGCGGCCTTTCCGTGGCGTCGTTTTAAGCCTTTGAGTCGGGTTGACAGCGATTTCCGCAGCGACTATCTCCGCTGCGTTCCGGTGGTTAGCACTCAAAAGGGGCGAGTGCTAACATGGGTGGGCCGCAAAACGCTCTCCCGGAATCTGCCCCGAAGAGAAACCAGTTGGAAACCGCAACAAAGGGAGCGCTTCCATGAACTTCACTCCGCTGCATGACCGGGTTTTGGTCCGCCGCATCGAGTCCGACGAAAAAACATCGGGCGGTCTGATCATTCCTGACAGTGCCAAGGAAAAGCCCTCCGAGGGCGAAATCATCGCTGCCGGCGAAGGTGCGCGCAAAGATTCGGGCGAACTGATCCCGATGGCCGTCAAAGCCGGCGACAAGATCCTGTTCGGCAAGTGGTCGGGCACCGAGGTCAAGATCGATGGCGAAGACCTGCTGATCATGAAGGAGAGCGACGTTCTGGGCATTATGTCCTGAACCGGCGCCTCAATCCCTGAAAACCGACAGATAAGGAGCCTCTGACATGGCTGCAAAAGACGTCAAATTCGACACCTCTGCCCGTGACGCGATGCTGAAAGGCGTCAACGTCCTGGCCGATGCCGTTAAGGTGACCCTGGGCCCGAAAGGCCGCAACGTGGTCCTGGACAAGTCCTTCGGCGCGCCGCGCATCACCAAAGATGGTGTGACGGTTGCCAAGGAAATCGAACTGGAGAACAAGTTCGAGAACATGGGCGCCCAGATGGTCCGCGAAGTGGCCAGCCGCACCAATGACGAAGCCGGCGACGGCACCACCACCGCGACCGTTCTGGCCCAGGCAATTGTACGCGAAGGCGCCAAGCAGGTTGCCGCCGGCCTGAACCCGATGGATCTGAAGCGCGGCGTCGATATGGCCGTCACCAAGATCATCGAAGGCATCCAGGACATGTCCCGCCCGGTCGCCGACAGCGATGAAGTCGCCAAGGTCGGTTCGATCTCGGCCAATGGCGAAGCGGAAATCGGTCGTCAGATCGCCGACGCAATGCAGAAAGTCGGCAACGAAGGCGTGATCACCGTCGAAGAGAACAAGGGCCTCGACACCGAGACCGAAGTCGTCGAAGGCATGCAGTTCGACCGCGGCTATCTCAGCCCCTACTTCATCACCAATCCCGACAAGATGATCGCGGATCTGGAAGACTGCATGATTCTGCTGCACGAGAAGAAGCTTTCCTCGCTGCAGCCGATGGTGCCGCTTTTGGAAACTGTCATCCAGTCCTCCAAACCGCTGCTGATCGTGGCCGAGGATGTCGAGGGCGAAGCCCTGGCGACCCTGGTGGTCAACAAGCTGCGTGGTGGTCTGAAGATCGCTGCGGTGAAAGCACCGGGCTTCGGCGACCGCCGCAAGGCGATGCTGCAGGACCTCGCGATCCTGACCGGCGGCCAGGTTATCTCGGAAGACCTGGGCATGAAGCTCGAGAATGTCACCGTCGACATGCTGGGCAACGCCAAGAAGGTCAACATCACCAAGGACGAAACCACGGTCGTCGACGGCGCTGGCGAGAAGGGCGAGATCGAAGCCCGTGTCGCCCAGATCCGTCAGCAGATCGAGGAAACGACCTCGGACTACGACCGCGAGAAACTGCAGGAGCGTCTGGCCAAGCTGGCTGGCGGCGTTGCGGTGATCCGCGTCGGCGGTGCGACCGAAGTGGAAGTGAAAGAGCGTAAGGACCGCGTTGATGATGCGCTGAACGCCACCCGTGCTGCCGTTCAGGAAGGTGTCGTCCCCGGTGGCGGTGTTGCTCTGGTCCATGCAGGCAAGGCGTTGGCCGATCTGAGTGGCGACAACGCGGACCAGGATGCGGGTATCGCCATCGTGCGTCGCGCCATCCAGGCCCCCCTGCGCCAGATCGCCGAGAATGCCGGTGTCGACGGCGCCGTGGTTGCTGGCAAGGTGATCGAGAACGGTGAGGCCAACTTTGGCTTCAACGCGCAGTCCGAAGAGTATGGCGACATGCTGAAATTCGGCGTGATCGATCCGGCCAAGGTGGTGCGCACCGCGCTGGAAGACGCAGCCTCGGTCGCAGGTCTGCTGATCACGACCGAAGCGATGGTTGCCGATAAGCCCGAGCCGAAGGGTGCCGGTGGCGCCCCCGGCGGCATGCCCGACATGGGCGGCATGGGCGGCATGATGTAATCAACCGTCAGGTTGCGCAAAGCACGAAAGGCCACCCCAGCGGGTGGCCTTTCTCGTTTTAGGACAACTTTAAGGCGACTTAGCCCGGAATAATCCGGCTTTGCGCTGGGATTGTGAGCGGGCGTGCCATACAATGGCCCGAATGCGCATAGATTTTTACGCATCTGTATCTGACCTAGTTCAGTGAGCGTCCCTGGGGGCTGTTATGGCGAGTGATGTTTTTGGATCGGTGATCGTTCCGAGTGTGGAGCAGGTTCCGTTGCTGGAAATCACGCAAGACGTCCGGACCGACGACATGGTCCTGAAGGCGAGCTATGAGATCGAACAGACGGTTCTGACCGCGTTCGACCAGAGCTTATCCAAGCATCTGGCCGCGACCAAGGGCCAGGGCTTTCCATCGCTGTCGCTGACGATCCGCATCACGGATCCCAAGACCGGCAAGAACTGGTCTCCGGTGACGCGCCAGTATTTCCACGCGCTGCCGCACGCACTGAAACGCGTGGCCGAATTCGCGCTGGGCGACCGTGAACGCTGCGAGGCGATGGTCTTTGCCCGCTCGCGCTCGCAGGCGGGCGACAACGCCTTCGGCAAGGCCGAGGTGCTGACCCGCGCCAAGATCGACAGTCTGAAGGCGGTAATCCAGTTCTGCGATATGCTGGGCGAATACGCCTTCCTGCATATCAGCGGCAATTTTACTTCGATGGTCGTGCAGCCGACAGATCGCGAACTGGGTGCGATCGTGATCGACCTGGACCGCGGTACGCTCGGCTTCCCTGGCGAGGGCGGCAACCCGGGGCTCACCTGCGCCCTGTTCAGCCCGACGCGTCAGATCTCGCAAAGCCGCGAGGCCAGCAACTACTTGACCCGGATGCACCACAACTTGTCGATTGCCAAGGAGCAGGCGATCTGGGATTTCCGCTCGCAGGCCGAGGACCGGATCTTTGGTTTCGACAAGGCGCTGGGCGGACAGCCGCTGACGGACTACCGGCTAACGGCTGCCGAAACGCTGGTGCTGCGGCTTCGCACCGGCCTTGGCGATAATCTGCTGGGCCTGTCCGAGCAGGCGCAGATCACGGCGCTTGGTTGGGCCAGCCTGGTGCGGCGCGCCAAAGAGCGTTCGACCATGATCGAGGACAAGAGTTCGACCAGCGGCCAGGATGGGCCGAAGTCCAACCGCCCTGTCCGGCTGATCTCGGTCGACTGACACCGGCCTGCACCCTCTTGGCCCCGGCGGGTTGAGAGGGTAAGAGCCGGTCATGCGGGACCTTCTCGACAGAATCGCAACAACGGCGCGCCCGCATGCGGCGCAGGGAAAAGTTGCGAGTTATATCCCCGCGCTGGCCGAGGCTGATCCAGATGCGTTCGCACTTGCGCTAGTGACTGCGGATGGCGAGGAGTTCTCGACCGGCCAAGCGGCACAGCCGTTCTCGATCCAATCGATCTCGAAGCTCTTTGCACTGGCTCTGGGCATGGAATGGCTGGGCGAGGATCTTTGGGAGCGGGTGGGCCGCGAACCCTCCGGCATGCGGTTCAACTCGCTGATCCAGTTGGAGACCGAGCGGGGCCGCCCGCGCAACCCCTTCATCAATGCCGGCGCGATTGTCACGACCGATGCGCTGCTGCATGCAAGATCGGACTATGCGGAGGCGCTTCTGGCGGAGCTGCGGCTGCTGTCCGGCAATCCCGATATTCAGCGCGACGCGGATGTTCATAGATCCGAAATCGAAACCGGCGATCTGAACCGCGCGATGGCTTATGTTCTCAAGGCTCACGGCAATCTGCGCTGTGATCCGATGGCGGCGACTGAGGCCTATTTCGGTGCCTGTGCCATTGCGATGTCGGCACTGGATCTGGCGCGTGCTGCGATGTTTCTCGTAACGCCGCAAACCGGCGATGCCGCCTGCCATGCGGGGAACAATGCCCAGCGCCTGCGCGCGATCATGCGTACCTGCGGGCTCTACGATCAGTCGGGCGAGTTCGCCTTCAGCGTCGGACTGCCCGGGAAATCCGGTGTTGGAGGTGGCGTTCTGGTCGTGCAACCCAATAGCTTCGCTGCTTGCGCCTGGTCGCCGCCACTTGATCGGTTCGGCAATTCGGTGGCAGGACAGGTTGCCTTGGAAGAACTCGCCAAACATCTCTGTTGAACAGGACCGCGCAATGAAACTCTGTGACTTCAAAGCCCTCACCTTCGATGTCTACGGTACCCTGATCGATTGGGAGAGCGGGATGATTGCCGGCCTGAAACCCCTGACCGACAGGGTCAGCCGCAACCTAAGCCGTGACGAGATTCTGGAGGCGCATGCTCACCACGAATCCAGCACCCAGGCGCAGACACCGGCGAAGATCTACTCGCAACTGCTCGGGGTGGTTTATCGCCGCCTGGCCGAGGAATGGGGTGTGAAGACCACCTGGGAGGACTGCCTGACCTATGGCCGCTCGGTCGAACACTGGCCTGCCTTTCCCGACAGCGCCGAGGCGCTGGCCTATCTGAAGCAGCATTATAAGCTGGTCGTGCTGTCCAATATCGACAATGTCAGCTTCGCTTATAGCAATGCGAAGCTGGGAGTGGCCTTCGACGGCGTCTATACGGCGGAAGATGTGGGGTCCTACAAACCCTCCCCGCGCAATTTCGAATACATGATCGCCAATCTGGCGCGCATGGGCATCGCCGAAAACCAGATCCTGCATACCGCGGAAAGCATGTTCCACGACCACGGCCCCGCCAACCGCTTTGGCCTGGCGAACTGCTGGATCTATCGCCGCCACGACAAGCAGGGTTTCGGCGCCACGATGAACCCGGGCGAGATGCCCCGGTACGACATGGTTTTCAATAGTATGGCGGAACTGGTCGAGGCCCACCGGGCCGAGATGGCAGCCTGAACGCAGGCGATTTTCACTGCGCTACGATCTCGATCCCGCGCGGGAAGTTCTCCGGACGCTGCAAGCCAGGAGCCAGGCGAAACTTCAGCCAGGTTTCCGTGCCCAAGGCCGCAGGCAGGTCCGAGGGTTCCAGCATCTCGAATACACCGGGGATCAGCCTGTAGTAGTTGCCGTCCCTGCGTCGAACGATACGGCTGTTGTCGTTGATGATCATCCGCGCGCCCCTGATGCCCTCGATATGCTGTTGTCCGGGGGGCAACAGAACCAACCGGTCGCCATCTTCGGCATAGGGGATCGACGCCCCATCGGCGGGCATCTCGATCAGCCGCAGCTTTTTCTGCGAGACGAGTTTGGCTAGGCCAGCCTCCTTCGGCCAGACCGGATAGGGGACGGCATCATGGGCCGAGACGGTGACAATCGGATCGATTTCGACCAGCCCGCCCGGATGCAACTCCAACATCCGCGACCAGAGCTTTGCTGCATCCGCACCGGACGGGGGCGCAATGGCGGAGGGAAGCAGCTCTTCCGCGCGCAATTCGCCGCCTGGCAGACTTAACCCGGTTATCGCACCAACATCGATCTGATGGGCCGCCGGCCTGCCATTCACCGCTTCCAACATCAAAGGCAAAAGATCGTTCATGGAGCCGTCGAGCAACAAGGTCCGCGGTCCGCACAGGTCGGGATTGGTAAAGTTGATCCGCTTCCGCGGCAGGCCGATATAGCCGCGCGGAGTCTTGCCGAAATCGAACAACTCCACAATCCTGTCGACGGCACCGTCAAAACGAAGGATGACAGGCGTCTTTGCCGCGATGGCCAGATAGAGCGGCGTTTCGCCCGGTTCGATCCTGATATCGGCGACAGTGGCAAGACGTCTGGGATTGTCCAGATAAACGGTCGAGAGCGCCAGTCCGCCAGTCATGTTCAGAATGGTCACCTCGGCACCTGCCGGCGCAGGCTGCAATTCGCACGCTCCCACAATTTTGTGCGCTGTTTTAAGCCGATGCGAAACCTTTCGTTTCTCGGCCTCCAGGGTTTCGAGGAGTGCGAATTGCTCTTTGCGCATGGCCTTGAAGGCCAGCTTCTCGGCTGGCGAGACCTTGCCATCGGCGTTGGCATCCAGCGCATTCAGGGTTTCCTCCAGCAGGGCCTCGAACTCGC
Source organism: Pseudomonadota bacterium (assembly GCA_039030715.1). Taxonomy (GTDB): domain Bacteria; phylum Pseudomonadota; class Alphaproteobacteria; order Rhodobacterales; family Rhodobacteraceae; genus Thermohalobaculum. Next base: position 89,789 of record JBCCDU010000002.1, on the reverse strand, counting down.
CGCTTTCGACAGTTCCGCTGCCATCGCGATCAAGATTCCCATCTATCTGGGATCGTTTGTGCCGGTTGCGCTTCAGAACGCTCTTCGAAGGCTCGGCGGCGATGGTGTAGAGCTCGGCCAAGCTGGTACGACCATCGCCGTCAGGATCCGGCAATTGTGTTTTGGAAATCAGTTTCGCCAGCGTCTCCGCAATCTGCTCGGGCGTTGGGATCACCTTTACGCCGCCCGTGGCTTTCAGGGGCTTTCTGGCGCGCGGCAGCAGGGCATCGCGAAGTTCCTCCTGCGTCACAACCCCATCGCCGTCCAGGTCGTAAGAAATCCAGATCCGTAATTGCTCCGCACGCCTGCGCGCTTCGACAAGCTGCTGCGCAAGCTCATGATCCTCCCCAGTGATTCCGTCGCCGTTGAGGTCTGCGCTGTGGAAGAACAGCAACAATGTCGTTCGGATCTTGTCCACATCGGTCTTTCGACGTGTCTGAGCGGAAACGAGCTCCGATATCGTGGCTTCGGCGATTTCGGCTGGGCTTTGAGCGCCACTGGGCGAACCGCCCATGCTGGCGATCAAAGTTGTGGCAAATGCAGCCGCGAAGCGTATTTTCATCAAACAATCCCCTCAAATCTTGGGCAATAAGACGGTGCACCGTTCGATGCTGTCAACCTTGTCTTCCGGCGGGAAAGGCGTAGGGTTCACGCCTCCCCAAATCATGGAGCTTTCACCATGCCCAATGATCAACTGACGAACAGCCAGATGCGCGATATCGAAGCGTTGCTGCACCCCTATACCAATGCAGGTGCGCACCGGCAGGTCGGCGCCCATCTGATCGAGAGCGGTGAGGGTGTTTATGTCTATGACGAGGCGGGCAAGCGCTATATCGAGGGGATGGCAGGCCTCTGGTGCGCCGGGCTGGGATTTGGCGACCAGGAACTGATCGAATGCGCGCAGGAGCAGTTGGCAAAGCTGCCCTATTACCACCTCTTCGGCGGGCGCACCCACGAACCCGCGATTGAGCTGGCGGAGAAAATCAAGGACATGTTCCCGGTGCCGATGGCGCGGGTCTTCTATTGCTCCAGCGGGTCCGAGGCGAATGACACCCAGGTGAAGCTAGCCTGGTACATGATGAACGCCCGCGGCACGCCCGAGCGTAAGAAGATCATCAGCCGCAAGAAGGGCTATCACGGGGTCACTCTGGTGAGCGCCTCGATGACCGGGCTGCCGACCAACCATGCTTCCTTCAACCTGCCGTTCGATTTCATCAAGCACACCACCACGCCGCATTACTGGCGCGAGGGCCGCGACGGCGAAAGCGAGGCCGAGTTCGCCCAGCGCTGCGCCGACGAGTTGGAGGCGCTGATCCTGGAGGAAGGGCCGGAGACCGTGGCCGCCTTCATCGCCGAGCCCGTGATGGGTGCTGGCGGCGTCATCGCACCGCCAAGGGGCTATTTCCAGGCGGTCAGCGCGGTACTGGACAAGTATGACATCCTATTCATCGATGACGAGGTGATCTGCGGTTTCGGGCGCACCGGAGAGTGGTTCGGCGCGACCAGTCAGGGGATGACCGACGGGGTGCGCGCGCCGACCTCGGTTTCGATGGCCAAGCAGTTGACCGGGGCCTATGCGCCGCTTTCTGCCGTGGCGCTGAATGCGGAGATGGCCGAGGCGATCGAGAGCGAAGCCTCGAAACAGCCGGTTCTGGGCCATGGCTATACCTATGGCGGCCATCCGCTGGGCTGTGCGGTGGGCGTGAAAACACTGGAGCTTTATCAGAGCCGGAACATCCTGGCCCATGTCCGCAGCGTGATCCCGGCCTTCGAGGCGCATATGAAGCGACTGGAAGGCCATCCGCTGGTGGGCGAGGCCCGCGTGGCGGGGCTGATGGGCGGGCTGGAGCTTTCGCCCGATCCCGCCAATGCCGCCGCTTTCGCGGCACCTGGCAAGGTCGGTCCGAAACTCGCCAACGAATTGCTGCAGCACGGTGTGATCCTGCGGGCCATCGGGGACACGCTGGCCTTCTGCCCGCCCATGGTGATCAGCGCGGACGAGATCGAGGCGATGTTCGCACCCCTGGAAACCGCATTGGACGCCACGATGCATTGGGCAAAGGCTGAGGGACACCTGGCCTGAAGCCTCGCCCGTGTTGCCGGTCCCGCCCCTCAGCCCGCGCCGTGCCCATCCCGCCTCTCGGGCCCGGCGATCTCGTTCGATTTGATCGCCTGCATATAACAGCGCAGGACGGCGTTGATGCGCCCCTGATAACCGCGGCCGAAGGCGCGATAGAAAGCGATCATGTCTTCGTCCAGCCGCAGGGTGATCTGGCGCTTGCGTGGCGGGCGCACGGGATTGGTCCGTTCCAGCACATGCCAGGCATCGGGGATGTCCCGCTCCGGCCCGTAGTCCTTGCCATGTGCCATCGTCTGCCCTTCCACCGATCTGCGCCGGAGACGGATCATGGCTGAGACGTGTAAAATTTGGGTCAACTTGTGCCATGCAAAACGCGCTATGTAGCAAGACCATGCATCTTCTGTCGCTGACACCCGAGGGGATCTATTGCGCGAGGGGCGGGTTCCATATCGACCCGGTCCGACCGGTTCGCCGCGCGGTGGTCACTCATGCCCATGCCGACCATTGCCGCCCGGGTCACGAGGCGTTGCTGGCGACGCCGGAGACCCTGGCGATTGCAGGTGTCCGTTACGGTGCCGAGGCGTTTGGCAGCAAGCAGGCCCTGCCCTATGGCGAGAGGCAGAAGGTCGGCGACGTGACGGTATCGCTTGTCCCGGCGGGCCATGTCTTGGGATCCGCTCAGGTGGTGGTGGAGGCGGACGGGCGGCGCGAGGTCGTCTCCGGCGACTACAAGCGCCGGGCAGATCCCTCCTGCGCACCATTCGAAGTGGTGACTTGCGATCTCTTCGTGACCGAGGCGACATTCGGCCTGCCGGTCTTCACCCACCCGCCGGTGGAGGGAGAGATCGCCCGCCTGATCGCCTCGCGCACGCAATTCCCGGAGCGCTGCCACGCGGTGGGCACCTACGCGTTGGGCAAGGCACAGCGACTGATCATGGAGCTGCGGGCCGCGGGGTATGAGCGTCCCATCTGGCTGCATGGAGCGCTGACTAAGCTCTGTGACCTCTACGGCGAATGGGGTCGCCACCTGGGCCCGCTTGCCCAGGCGACGGTGGCGGAGGCAAAGCAGTTACAGGGAGAGATCGTGCTCGCCCCGCCCGGTGCGCTGGCGGATCGCTGGGCGCGGCGGTTGCCCGATCCGGTGATCGTCGGGGCCTCGGGTTGGATGCGGGTGCGCCAACGCGCCAAGCAGCGCGGTGTGGAACTGGCGCTGGTGATCTCGGATCATGCCGACTGGCCTGAACTGATCGAAACGATTGCCGAAACTCAGGCGGGCGAGATTTGGGTGACCCATGGGGCGGAGGAGGCGCTCTGCCACTATTGCACCGGCCTCGGTATTCAGGCCCGCCCGCTCTCGCTTCTGGGCCGCGAGGACGAGGGCGAATGAAAGCTTTCGCGCGATTGCTGGAGGCATTGGTCTTCACCCCGGGGCGCAACGCGAAACTGGCGCATCTGCAGCGGTATTTTGCCGAGACACCGGACCCTGATCGTGGCTGGGCGCTGGCGGCCATCGCGGGCGATCTGGCGCTGCCCAATGTAACCGCCTCACGCATTCGGGGGCTGGTGGAGGAGCGGGTGGATCCGGTGCTCTTTCGCCTCTCCTACGACTATGTCGGCGATCTGGCCGAGACGGTTGCGCTGATCTGGCCCGGCGAGGGGGACACGCCCCCACGCCTCTCTGAGGTGGTCTCCAGGCTACAGCAGACGGGTACGGCCAGTGCGGGCGCGGTACTGGCCGATCTCTGCGACCGGATGGGACCGTCCGAGCGGTTGGCGCTGATCAAGCTTGCGACCGGGGGGCTGCGTGTCGGGGTCTCCGCCCGGCTCGCCCGCACGGCCCTGGCGGGATATTCGGGCCGCGATTTGGAGCGGATCGAGGAGCTTTGGTTCGCCATCGAACCACCCTATACGGCGCTCTTTTCATGGCTCGAAGGCGGGCCGGAACCGGCGTTGGATCTGGACCTTGCCTTCCGACCGATGATGCTGGCCAATCCGGTGGAAGGACGGTTGGAGAGCCTCGACCCGGCCGAGTACGCCGCTGAATGGAAATGGGATGGCGTCCGAATTCAAGCCGTGGCCTTCCGGGGCGAGCGGCGGCTCTACACCCGCACGGGAGACGAGATCTCGGGCAGCTTCCCCGATGTGATCGCGTCGATGACGTGGCAGGGTGCGGTGGATGGCGAACTCTTGGTGATGCGCGATGGCGCGGTTGCCTCCTTTGCCGATCTGCAAAAGCGACTTGGCCGCAAGCGGGTCGGGGCGAAGACCATGGCCGTGAACCCGGCGCATCTGCGGCTCTATGATTTGCTGCACGACGGCACGACTGATTTACGCCCGCTGCCGCTGGCGGAGCGCCGGTCGGCGCTGGCAGATTGGCTGCGCGCGGCGGACCCGGATGCAACCGACCTTTCCGCGGATGTGCCGTTCGAGAGTTGGGACGATCTCGCCGAACTGCGCGCCGGAGCAAGGGCCGAGGGGCAGGAAGGGCTCATGCTCAAACGCCTCGATGCGGCCTATACCGGTGGCCGTCCGATGGGCCCCTGGTTCAAATGGAAACGCGATCCCCTGACGGCAGACTGCGTTATCCTCTATGCCCAACGCGGACATGGCAAACGCTCCAGCTTCTACTCGGATTATACATTCGGTGCCTGGAACGGCGCCGATCTGGTGCCTGTCGGCAAAGCTTACTCCGGCTTCACCGACGCTGAGCTGCGCGAGTTGGACGCTTGGGTGCGCAATAACACTGTGGAACGCTATGGCCCGGTGCGGGCGGTGAAGTCCGACCTCGTGGTGGAAGTCGCATTCGATGCGCTGCAACGCTCGACCCGGCACAAGTCAGGGATCGCGATGCGCTTTCCCAGGATCAAGCGGATCAGGTGGGACAAACCGGCGGGCGAGGCCGATACGCTTCGATCATTGCAGGCGCTGCTTGGTTGATCCGGCGATGTGGCTCGGGGGCTTCCAGCGCTGCCGCTGCGCGGACAGCGACTGCCCGCCCACCCGAGCCATTTCAAAGGATTGGCTGGGCGGGTGGGCAGCCGTGGCCCCCTGATAAGGGGGACACGCTGGAACCCGTCCAAGCCTAATCCTGACCGACGGCATCCGCCACTTGCGCAAATCCGTCCCGCACCAGCAGATCGTCGAGATCTCGGGCGATCCGGGCGCCAAGGCCGATCCCCTCGAAGACCAGCGCGGAATAAAGTTGTATCAGCGAGGCGCCGGCGCGAATCCGGGCATAGGCATCCTCGCCACTCGCAATCCCGCCGACACCGATCAATGGGAGGTTGCCGCCTGTTTCCATCCGCAGCCGCCGAAGCACCTCCAGCGATCGCATCCGCAGGGGCGCACCGGAAAGGCCGCCCGCCTCTCGCGCATGGTGCGAGCGCAGTCCCTCGCGAGCCAGCGTCGTGTTTGTGGCAATGATGCCGGAGAGGCCAAGCTCCACCGCGATCCCAGCGATATCGGCAATCTCGCCATCGCTCAGATCCGGGGCGATCTTGACGAAGATCGGGGTGGTGGCACCGAGTTCCTCCCGTGTTGCCATCACCTGGCCCAGCAGATCGCGCAGCGCGTCTGCGCCTTGCAGATCGCGCAGCTTTTCGGTGTTGGGCGATGAGATGTTCACTGTGAAGAACCGCGCCTTGCCATGCAGGCGCCGCAGCCCCGCGACGTAATCCGCTACGCGGTCGGTGCTGTCCTTGTTTGCGCCGAGATTGACGCCGACAACCCCTTCCGCGCCCGCAAGCCGGTGGGCCAGCGCCTCCATCCCCAGATTGTTGAAACCGAAACGGTTGATCACCGCGCGGTCTTCCGGCAGGCGGAAGAGACGCGGCTTGGTGTTGCCCGGCTGCGGGCGTGGCGTCACGGCACCAACCTCCGCAAATCCGAATCCGGCGGCGAGGATTTGCGCAATCGCCACGCCGTTCTTGTCGAAGCCAGCCGCCGTTCCCACTGGATTGGGAACCGCGATCCCTGCAACGCTGGTCGCGAGCCGCGAACTGCTAACCGGACCAGGCGACGGTGCAAGCCCTGCCGCCAAGGCCTTCAGGGCGAGGTCATGAGCACGCTCTGGCTCCAGGCAATGCAGTGCGCGTAGCGCCAGGCGTTCGCTCCAACTCATGGGATTTCGTCCGGAAAGACATGCCTGCCCGCGTCCAGCGGCAGTGGGATTGCCGCTTTGACAGGGGCAAGCGGCAGGGCCGCGTAAAGATGCGGGAACAATGCGCCGCCGCGCGAAGGTTCCCACGCCACCCCGTCCAGCTCCCCTACATCATAGCTGAGAAGCCAGAGATCCTGCTGCGCGGCAAAGTGCCTGGCCGCTGTCTCACGCAATTGCTCCGCAGTCGAAAAATGGACGAAGCCATCGGCGATATCCACCGGCGCCCCGGCCGTTTCGCCGCGTGTCTGCAAGTCGTCCCATTGGGTCTGGGTTAGGATTTTGTAGATGAGCATCACGGCACGTTCCTGCGCAAGGGGGCGGGTTTGGTCAAGCCCAGTTTCCGCTCGCGCAGCAGGATGAACAGCCCGGCCGCGATCACGATGGCTGAGCCGATCAGAACCTGGCGTTCCGGCACCTCACCAAAAATCAACCAGGCGATCAGCAGCGCATAGATCATCATCGAATAGTCGAAGGGCGCTATGGTCGAGGCGTCCGCCTGGCGATAGCTGAGGGTCAGGAAAATCTGGGCAACGCCCCCCGCCAGACCCGCCCCGATCAGCAGCAGCCAGGCCGTGGGGCTTGGCCAAACCCAGCCAAGGGGCAGACTGAGAAGAGCAACTGCCGAGCAGGCTACGTGGAACCAGAACACGATCGCCAATGTGTGTTCCGTGCGTGTCAGCCAGCGCACATGGATGACAGCCAGGGCCATCAGCGCAGCGCCCGCAAGGGCGAGCAATGCGCCCAGCGCCTCATCCGTGGAAAGACCGTCGCTGAGCGCGCCGAGCCTGGGCCAGATCATGATCAGCACACCAAGCAGTCCCACGCCGACCGCGCTCCAGCGATAGATCCGGACTGTTTCGCCCAGCAGGAAGACGGCCAAGATGGTCGTGATCAGCGGGGCTGCGAAGCCGATGGCCGTCACTTCCGGCAGCGGCAACATCCCAAGCGCCGCGAAGCCGCAGATCATGGCGGAGGCACCGATCAGCCCGCGCCAGAAATGCCCACGCAGGTTCGCGGTCACGACGGCGCGGCGCAACTGCCCCTGCATCAGCGCCCACACCAACACCGGTATCAGCGCCAGAAAGGAACGGAAGAACACTGTTTCGCCCGCGGGCACGGTCTCTCTCGCCGCTTTCACGCAGGCGACCATGATGGAGAAGAGCGCGACAGAGAGAAGCTTCAACAGAATACCGCGCACAGGGTTCATGGCGTCGAGCCCTAGCGCCATTCCCACACAAAGGAAAGCGATGCGTCCGGGAAATTGAGTTGATTGAACCTGGCGATATCCGCCATGCAGGTATCCGGCTATTACCGCTGAAGGAGACTGCCATGCTGTTGGACGTTCGCACTTATCGTTGCCGCCCCGGAACGCTCGCCGCGCATCTGAAACTTTACGAGGAGCATGGCCGCGAGCCGCAGTTCCGCTGTCTGGGCAAACCGCTCTGTTATCTCAAGACCGAGACCGGCAATGTGAACGAGTACGTTCACATCTGGGTCTATGACAGCGCCGCCGACCGGGAGGCGAAGCGCAAGGTGCTCTGGTCCGACCCAGACTGGCTGGCCTATACCCGTAAAAGCGCGGAACTGGGCGCTTTGGAGAACCAGACCAACAAGCTGATGGCACCGGTCGACTTCTGTCCATTGGGTCAGGCGGGCTGACGCAGCATCCGCGCGATCTGATCCTTGAGCAGCAAGCGCCGCCGGCGCAGGGCCGCCTCGTAGCTGTCATCGACCGGGTCCACATTGGTCTCGGCTCGGTGAATGGTGCGGTTGACCTCGTGGTATTCCTCCGCGAGACGCAGGAAATGTCCGTTCTCGACTTTGAGCGCTTGGATCCTTTCGACTTGGTCGGGAAATTCCTCGACCAGTTCGTGTGGTGTATGGGACATGCGGTTGCCCTCCCGTGTTGTTCTGATCTGCAGTCTAGGGCGGCGGCGGCGGGCCGCTTTGATCTTGCTCAAATTCGCAGGGCCGTTGGACGCCTGGCCGCCGAATCGCGAAGCGCGACGGCGAGGTAGGACTGCTGAAGATGCGCGAAAGCCGAGAATCTGCTGGCGTGAGGGGCGGGCAGTATGGCGTCCCGCCTGCGTGACCTGTCCGGATATCGACGCATCCTGTCTCGAATGTTTCGAATCGAACCGTGTGGGACAGTTGCCATGCCGCGGTTAACCGGTATGTGCTGTGTGCTCGATGGGGTTTGAGACTTTGTCCGAGCGAACGTTGACGTAAACTGGCCACCATTGCGCCTCCAACGTCTGCCGGGTGTTATCGGCAGCCTGTTTGATCCTTTCCGGGAATAGCGTTTTTTCATTCAAGCCGTTGGGGCAAAACAGATAAATCGAACCTCGCATACCGTTTGGTGAGCGCGTTAGGTTCGCCGAGCTGCCGGACAGGGTGACCCAATTTTATGCTGCGACCGCTTACTGACGGCGGGTCGTTTGCAATGTATTCGGACTAGATTCCCCGGGTATTGGGACGGCTCGCATAACTTTTGGAGCAGTCGTCCGCTGCTTTCATAATTTGAACAAATTTGGGCACGATCTTCCTGCCCCAGCGAAGGTCTAATTCCGAGGAAATGGGGTGATAAACCATGAGCACTATTAACGGCACTGACGACGACAACAGTATCGACGGCACACTGGGTTCGGACACCATCTTTGGTCTCCTCGGCAATGACTTGATTTCGGCCGATGCGGGTGCCGACGAAGTTTTCGGCGGTGGCGGCAACGACACTCTGAACGGTGAGGCGGGTCTCGACACCATCTTTGGTGGAGAAGGCAACGACACGATCGACGGCGGCAGCCAGGTCGATACGCTGGAAGGCGGCGACGGCGATGATGTCATCTTTGGTGGTAACGGCGCCGATATCATCAACGGTGACGATGGCGACGATGAGATCGATGGCGGCGATCAGAGCGATACGATCGATGGCGGTTTGGGCAACGACACCCTGACGGCCGGTCGCGGCTTCGACCGCCTGTTCGGTGGCGAAGGCAACGATATTCTGATCGGCGGTCAGCAGAGTAACACTCTGGACGGCGGCATCGGCGAAGACAGCATTGTTGGCGGGGGCGGTTCCGACCGGATCTTCGGTGGCGACGGCGATGACACGCTCGATGGCGGTACGCAGGCCGATACGATCGAAGGCGGCGATGGCAACGACTCGATTGCTGGCGACAGCGGCTTCGATCGCTTGTTCGGCGGTGAAGGCAACGACCAGATCTTTGGCGGCGGCTCGGGCGACACGCTCGATGGCGGCCTTGGCGACGATACCCTTGAGGGTGGCGCATCGCGCGACGTGATCTTCGGTGGCGACGGTGCTGACAGCATCGACGGTGGCACCCAGAACGATGTGATCGAGGGTGGCATCGGCAACGACATTATCGACGGCGGCAGTGGCCAGGACTCAATCCAGGGCGGCGAAGGCAACGACAGCATCCTTGGTGGTGGCAGCGCCGATAACATCAATGGTGACGAAGGCGACGACACTATCGATGGTGGCACGAATGACGACGTCATTCGCGGCCAGGACGGCAATGACAGCATCCATGGCGGCGGTCAGGAGGACCGGATCTTCGGCGGTGATGGCGATGATATCGTAGATGGCGGTTTTTCCGACGACACGGTGTTCGGAAATGCAGGTGCCGACACGGTCATCGGTGGCACCGGTCGCGATGAACTCTTCGGTGGTACTGAAGACGATGTCCTCGAAGGCGGTAACGATGCCGATACGCTGAATGGCGATGCCGGCAACGACTCGCTGGATGGTGGCGCAGCCGGTGACATTCTGGATGGCGGCGCAGGGGACGACTACCTCTTCGGTGACACCGGGTTCGACACGTTCTTCGGCGGCGGCGGCAACGATACTGTTGATTTCACGCACACCGATGCGGATGTGACAATCGATCTGACCATCGGCGAGGCAAACTTCGGGGGCCAAATCGAAACGCTCGACAGCATCGAGAACATCATCGGCACCAACGGTGTGAACACGATCATCGGTGATACCGGTGTCAACACGCTGGACGGTGCGGCCGGGGATGACACGATCTTCGGCGGCGGCGGTGCCGATGTCATCGCCGGTGGCGAAGGCAACGATGTCATCGATGGTGGTGCCGGTGCCAACGAAATCGACGGCGGTGATGGTGATGACATCATCAATGGCGGCGCGGGTGTCGACTCCATGGACGGTGGCGATGGCATTGACACGGTCGATTTCACCGGTGCGTCGGCCTTCGTGGTCGCCAATCTGGGGGCTGGAACGGCCGACCTGAACGGCGGTGCGAACGGAACCGAGACGATCGTGAACTTCGAGAACGTGATCGGTACCGACGGCGGCGACTCGCTGATCGGAGACTTGTCCACCAACAACCTCTTCGGGGGTGAAGGTAACGACAGCCTGAATGGACAGGGTGGCGACGATATCCTGGAAGGTGGCGCGGGTGCGGATACCATCAACGGCAGCTCGGGTATCGATACGGCAAGCTATGCCAACTCGAACACCGGCGTCGTGATCGACCTCAATGCGGGCACCGCAACCGGCGGCGATGCGGATGGCGATACCTTTATCGGCATCGAGATCTTCCAGGGTAGTGCGGTCTCGGATGAGTTGCTCGGGAACTCGGGCAGCAACACCCTTGATGGCGCGGACGGTGCGGACACAGTGGATGGCGGGAACGGCGATGACGTGCTGTTCGGCGGTGCTGGCAACGACATCATCATCGGTGGCGGCGGTGCCGACATCCTGGATGGTGGCGCGAACCAGGATCTCTTCGTCTATCTCGACGTGACCGACTCGCCCAGCGGTTCCGGCCGCGACGTGATCAACAACTTCAACCGCGTTTCGGACGATATCGACCTCGAGGCCATCGATGCCGATATCTCTTCCGTCGAGGATGATGCGTTTACGTTCATCGATACCGATGCGTTCTCCGGCACGGCGGGTGAGTTGCGCTTCGAGCAGTCGGTCGATCCGGACATCACGGTCGTCCAGGCCGATGTGGACGGTGACGGGGTTGCCGATCTGGAGATCGAGATCACAGGTCTCTTCGACCTGCGCAACACCGACTTCGATCTCTGATCCAAGGTTTCGGGCGGCTCTCGCAGCCGCCCGATGGGGACCACGAACCCTCCGTTGCCCAGGCAGCGGGGGGTTTGCATTTTCCGGTGCTCAGTCCACCATCTGAGCGGTCATGTGGCGCAAAGCTCGCGGAGTGGGAGGAGTATGATCGACCGTTTCACAAGCCTGTTTCCGCCGCATCCGGCTCGGGTGCACGAGGCTTGCGGTTCCGGCGCGACGGTGTTCGCTGCCTGCCTCTTTTCCGCGCTGGGCGGCAACGCGCTTTGGCTGCGCGAGCGTTGGCAGTCCGAGCGAGTGAACCCTGCGGGGTTTGCGCTTTACTCTGACCCGAAGAATATCCTGTTTGCTGAGCCGGAAACCCATCGCGACATGCTCGCAGTGGCTGAGGAGGCCTTGCGTTCCGGCGCTCTGTCGCTTGTGGTCGCTGAAACCTCACAACCTCTAGACCTGACGGCGGGTCGCCGATTGCAACTCGCGGCACAGGCTGGGGAGACGCGGGGCCTGCTGCTGATCCCGGAAGGCATGGGCAGCAACGCGGCGGAGACCCGCTGGCGCTGCCAGCCCCGGTTTCACGACCAGGATGACACCCGTCAGAACTGGGCGCTGATCAAGAACAAGTCGGGACAATGCGGCAACTGGAGCTTGCGTTGGGATCCTCAGGCGCGTCAGATCCGCGAAATCTCGCCAGCGGAAAGCTAGGCCTCAGGGCTCCACTGGGTCACCTGATTGATCGAGGACCTGATGCACCTCGATGATCGTGCCTGCCGGGTCGTGGAAGAAGACCTGGCTCCAGTGTTTGGTGAATGTCGTTCCATAATCGACGAAAGGCACGCCGCGCTCGGTCAGATGTGCCTTGAAAGCCTCGATGTCATCAGTGCGAAACGCGATGTGCCCCCGTTCAAGCGGATTGATCGCTTTCCCGTGGCGCAGCGCCAGATCCTGATCCACCTCGGCCAGATGGAACTGCACGCGCCCGTCGCTGCGAAAGGCCACCGGCACGCGCAGCGCATCGTCATCCAGCGTCGGCAGGGCCAGCATCTCCGGCACATCGCCTTGGCAGAGTACATCCTGATAAAAGCTGTCGAGCGCTGGCACATCATGCGTGCAGACATTCAGGTGGTGCAGCGTCAGTTTCATCGCATTCGCTCGCTTGCCGGTTCCAGGGCCTGTCGCTAACCTGCCGCGACCGACGCGCCAAGTCCACCAAGGAGCGCATGGGGCAAGGGAGAGATGCATGACCAGGAAACGTCTGCGCAGCCAGGAGTGGTTCGACAACCCGGATAACCCGGGGATGACCGCGCTCTATATCGAACGTTATCTGAACTATTCCTACGCGCGCGAGGAATTGCAGGGTGGCGCGCCGATCATCGGCATCGCGCAGACTGGCAGCGATCTTTCCCCCTGCAACAAGATCCACGTGTTCCTGGCCGAGCGGGTGAAGGCCGGTATCCGCGCGGCAGGCGGTGTGCCGCTGGAGTTTCCCGTCCACCCGATCCAGGAAACGGGCAAGCGCCCGACCGCCAATCTCGACCGCAACCTCGCTTATCTGAGCCTGGTGGAGGTGCTCAACGGCTACCCGCTCGATGGCGTTGTGTTGACTACGGGATGCGACAAGACCACGCCGGCGCAACTCATGGGCGCCGCCACCGTCGACATCCCTGCCATCGTGCTCAGCGGCGGACCGATGCTGGATGGCTGGTGGAAGGGGGAACTCGCCGGATCCGGTACCGTGGTTTGGGAAAGCCGCAGGCTGCTTTCGGCGGGCGAGATCGACTACGAGGAATTCCTGAACCGCGTCTGCTCCTCGGCCCCCTCGCTTGGTCATTGCAACACCATGGGCACGGCCTCGACCATGAATTCGCTGGCCGAGGCTTTGGGTATGAGCCTGCCCGGTTGCGCCGCGATCCCGGCACCTTATGCGGAACGCTCCGCCATGGCCTATGCCACCGGAAAGAGCGCGGTGGAGATCGTGCATGAAGACCTCCGCCCTTCGAAAATCCTGACCCGCGCGGCGTTCGAGAATGTAATCCGCGTGAATACCTGCATCGGCGGCTCGACCAACGCGCCTCCCCATATGGTGGCCGTCGCGCGTCATGCGGGGGTGGACCTGTCCACGCAGGATTGGGAGAGCGAGGGCTACGACCTCCCCCTCCTCCTCGACATGCAACCCGCAGGCCGGTTCCTCGGCGAAAGCTACCAGCGCGCTGGCGGCCTGCCCGCACTGATGGGCGAGATGCTGGGGGCGGGATGGTTGCATGGCGATGCGCTCACCATCTCGGGCAAGTCTGTCGCCGAGAACCTGAAAGGCAAACGCAGCCAGGATCCGGAGGTGATCCGTACCGCCGCTAACCCGATGCGCGACCAGGCGGGTTTCCTGGTGCTATCTGGCAATCTTTTCGACAACGCGCTGATGAAGACATCGGTCATCTCGGATGATTTCCGCCAGCGCTTTCTGTCGGAACCGGGTCGCGAGGGCGTGCTCGAAGCTCGCGCCGTGGTGTTCGAGGGGCCGGAAGACTACCATCACCGCCTGAACGAGCCGGGCCTGATCCCAGATGATCGCACCATCATGTTTATCCGCAATGTCGGCCCGATCGGCTATCCAGGGGCGGCGGAGGTGGTAAACATGCAACCCCCCGACCACCTGATCCAGCAAGGTATCCAGCACTTGCCGACCGTGGGCGATGGCCGCCAGTCCGGCACCTCCGAAAGCCCTTCGATCCTGAATGCGTCGCCGGAGGCCGCGGCGGGCGGTAACCTCGCTCTCTTGCAAACCGGCGACACCGTGTGTCTGGATATCCCCAAGCGCCGCCTCGACATGCTGGTGCCGGAGGACGAAATCGCTCGGCGCCGCGCGGAGCATCGTCCTCCCGAACTCACCAACAACACTCCTTGGGAGGAGATCTATCGCGTCAATGTCGGCCAATTGGGAACCGGCGGCTGCCTTGAGCTGGCCACCAAATACCATCGCACCTCCGAGACTCTTCCAAGGGACAACCACTAATGAGCGGCGCGCTGCCGCCCGCCACACGCGCCCCCTCCCCCGGCCGCGGGGGAGGGTTGGGGAGGGGGCCGACGCAAAGTCGCATGCCCAACGGGCATTCCGCGTAATTCGAAGGGAGACACCATGCGCATCCTGATCCTCGGCGGAGGCGGCTTTCTGGGCCAGAAACTGGCCGGAGCGCTCCTTGCGCGTGGCCACCTGAACTGCCAGGACATCGCCCAGATCACACTCGCCGATCTCACCAGCCCCCCGGTTCTGCCTGCGGATATCGCCGTGACCACATTGCCGGTTGACATCACCGATGCAGTCCAGACCGATACTCTCATCTCGTCGGAGGAGGGTGGCGGCTGGGACGTGATCTACCATCTCGCCGCCGTGGTCTCCGGCCAGGCGGAGGCGGAATTCGACACCGGCATGACTGTCAACCTGATGGGCTCGCTCAACGTGTTCGAGAGCGCGCGCCGCCTCGGCGCGCGCACCGGCACGCGGCCCATTCTGGTCTTCACGTCCTCCATCGCCGTTTATGGCGGCGAGATGCCGGCGCCGATCGAAGATCACTTCATGACCAATCCTCAGACCAGCTATGGCGCGCAGAAGGCAGCGGCCGAGTTGATCCTGACGGATATGTCGCGCAAGGGCTTTCTGGACGGGCGGGGCCTGCGCCTGCCGACGATCTCGATCCGACCCGGCAAGCCAAATGCGGCCGCCTCGGGCTTCATGTCCTCGATCTTCCGCGAACCCCTGCAGGGGATGGAAGCGCGCAGCCCCGTTAGCCCAGATTATCACCATTGGTATCTCTCGCCCCGGCGCGTCATCGACAACCTGATCCATGCCGCCGAGGTCAAGGCGGACGCGCTGGGCACCCAGCGCTGCTTCGTGCTGCCCGGCCGCCTGCACCGTCTGGGCGATATGGTCGAGCAGATGCGCGCCATTGCGGGCGACGCCCCCTGCGAGCTGATCCGCTGGGAGCGGGACCCGGAAGTCGAGAAAATCGTTCTTGGTTGGCTTCAGGTCGAGGTGAATGCCGCCAAAGCGTTGGCTCTGGGCTTCAAAGCCGATGAGAGCTTTGCCGACAACATCCGTTACTTCCTCGAAGATGATATCCAGAGGCCGGACATCTGAGGCGATGTTGTCCCGGACTTGATCCGGGACCTCTTGCTCCGACTCTGTACCAGAGGTTCCGGATCAAGTCCGGAACACGACAGCACCCGGGATCGAACAGAAGGATCACAAGATGAGCGACGCGAGAACCATACTTGTCACCGGGGCCAGCCAGGGTATCGGCCTCGCCACCGCGCGGGTCTTCGCCGGAGCGGGGTGGCGGGTCGTGATGGCCGCGCGCTCGGCCGAGAAGCTGACCGGCGAGGCGGCGGCGCTGGGCGCGACGTCGGTTCCCACGGATGTCGCGGATCCCGCCTCGGTCGGTCGGCTTTTCGAACGGATCGCGGCAGATCACGGCCGCCTGGACGCGGTCTTCAACAATGCAGGCGTCAACGTGCCACCGACCGAACCGGGGGATTTGGATTTCGCGGGGTGGCGCAGCGTGATTTCCGTCAATCTCGACGGCGCCTTCCTGATTGCCTCCGCCGCATTCCGGATGATGAAGGCACAGGATCCGCAAGGCGGGCGGATCATCAACAATGGGTCGATCTCGGCCCATGCGCCACGGCCAGGATCGGTGGCCTATACCACCTCGAAACACGCGATCACCGGGCTGACCAAGACCATTGCTCTCGATGGCCGCCCCCATCGCATCGCCTGTGGGCAGATCGACATTGGGAACGCACAGTCCGAGATGGCGGCGCGGCTGGGCGAGGGCACACCGCAGGCCGATGGCTCGATCCGGGCCGAGCCATTGATGGATGTGACCCATGTGGCCGAGGCCGTGCTGGCGATGGCCTCGCTGCCGCTGGAGAGCAACATCCTGTTCCAGACCATCATGGCCACCAACATGCCCTTTGTCGGGAGGGGCTGATGCGCTTTGACCACGTCAATATACGCACTGCCCGTCTGGCCGAAATGCGAGCATGGTATGCCACCGTTCTGGGCCTGGAAGACGGTTGGCGGCCTCCTTTTGCCTTCGATGGCGCATGGATGTACGCCAACGATCAGGCCCTGGTGCATCTGGTGGAGGTCGAGCGCGAACCAGGCAGCGATCCCGCCGACCTGAAGCTGGAGCACTTCGCCTTTGCCGCCTCCGACCTGATCGAATTTCGCCAGCGGCTTGCCGATCACGGCGTCCAAGCAGTCGAGCGCCGCGTGCCTGGAACCGATATCCTGCAGCTCAACATCCGCGATCCGGATGGCAACCACATCCATGTGGATTTCAAGGTGAACGCGGGGTGAGCGAGAGGTCCCGGATCAAGTCCGGGACGGCATGGCGCCTCAGACCACCGGCGTTATCAACGGATCGCCCGCGAAATGAGCGGATAGATTGCGCACGACCAGATCGCCCATGGCCCAACGGGTTTTGTGGGTGGCGGAGCCTTGGTGGGGCGACAGGACCACATTGCCCATCTTCGTCAGTGCTTCCGGCACGGTCGGTTCGGCCTCGAAAACGTCAAGCGCAGCACCGCCCAAGGCGCCGCTCGCCAGCATCTCCATCATCGCGGCTTCGTCGACCAGCGTACCGCGACCGACATTGACGAGGCATCCCTCCGGTCCCAGCGCTTCCAGCACCTTCCGGCTCACCAGGCCAGTGGTGGAGGGGGAGCCTGGCACCACACCGATCAGCCAATCCACGTCGCGGGCCATCTCTTGCAGATCGTTATAATGCGGATAAGGTTGGTCCGTCTGGTGCGTGCGCCCGCAATAGACGACCTGCATTTTCATCGCCTGCAGGCGTCGCGCGATCTCCTTCCCGATCCGGCCTAGTCCCAGAATACCCGCTGTCTTGCCGGTAAGTTCCGCTGTCAGGCCGAAGCTCGTTCCCGGCACCCATTGACCGGTTCGAACATATTGATCTGCCTGTGGCAGACGCCGCGCCAGGCTGATCATGAGGCCTAGTGTGATCTCAGCCATCGCGTCGTTCAGGACGTCCGGCGTGTTGGTCACCCGGATTCCGCGGGCCTTGCAGGCCTCTGTGTCCACATTGTCGTAGCCGACGCCGAAGGAGCTGACGATCTCGATCCCTGGACAGGCGGACATCACGTCCGGGGGGCAGCCAAAATGCCCATCGGTGGCGACGGCGCGAATGCGCGGGCCAACCTCGGCCAAAAGGGTCACCTTGTCGTCAGCCTGCCAATACCGGTGGACGGTGTACTCTGCCTCCAGTGCTTCCATCGCGGTGGCGAGCATCGGGCCGATCATGATGATTTCCGGTTTCATCCTGTCCTCCTATTCCGGTTTCAGTTGCCGCTCGCGCAGCCACACGTAAAGCCCGCTCGCCATAACGATCGAGGCGCCGACCAGCACCCATACATCCGGCGCATGGCCGAAAATCCACCAGCTCGATGCTGCCATAAACAGGATCTGGATATAGACGAATGGCGCCAATACCGAGGCTGGTGCGAAGCGATGCGCAATCGTCAGGCATTGATGCCCGGCCCAGCCGAAGAAGCCGATGGATGCGAAGGCGAACCAGTCCGCCGCCGCCACCGGCCAGTGCCAATCGATCAGCGCGAGGGGCAGAAGGCAGCAGGAGGCGATGCTGGCGACATAGAATTGCTGCGTTTCGGTCGCGTCCACCCCCGCCATCTTGCGCGTCAGTACGATGTAGAGCGAGGCGCAAATCGTGGCCGAGACCGAGAGGATCACGGCCCAATGGACCTCCGCCCCGATCGGGCGCACGACTATGAGCACGCCGATCAGCCCGACCACGATGGCGGCCCAGCGCCGCCAGCCGACACTCTCGCCCAGCATCGGGATCGACAGCGCGCAGATGACTAGCGGCGAGGCGAAGAAGATCGCAATCGTCATGGTCAGCGGCAGGTATTGCAGGGCGGCGAAGTTGAACGCGGTGGAGGCCATCAGGAACAGCGCCCGCATCGCCGAAAGCCGCCGGTTGTTCGACCGAAACAGACTTGTCCCCATCGTCGGCGCAAAGAGCGCGAGAACCATGGCGAGATGACCCAGATAGCGCACGAAAACCACCTGGATCGCGGGCATGTCCGTGTTCGTCACCAGCCATTTCGCGCCGGTGTCAATCCCTGTGAAACACAGAAAGGCGACGATCATCAGGCCGATGGCCGTCAGGCGACGGTCCTCGACCGGCCGGATAACGACCGCAGGCCTCAAAAGGCGGCTTCACGGGCGCGGACGATGGCGCAGACCGTATCGTTGAACGGCGTGGCGACCCCGGCCTCGGCGCCCTTGAGCGGCACCATACCGTTGATCGCATCGATTTCCGAGCGCCGCCCCGCCAGATGATCCAGCAGCATCGAAGGGCGCCCGCCTAGCAGCTTTTCGGCAAAGGCGGTGATATAGGCTTCGGGGTCGTCGATATCGACAGCGATGCCCAGCGCCTTGGCGACGGACCATGCCTCAGTCCCGCAGCCGATGCTCAGCGCCCAACTTCCCGGATCCGCCTTCATCTCGCCGATGGTGCGGTGGAATACCGTGCAGGGGGCTGAGAAGGCGACATTGCAGATAAACTTCTCCCAAACCAGCTTGCCAATATCGTCGAAGGCCTGGGCGGTGAAGCCCGCGCCAGCCCACAACGTTTCGATCTCGCGCGCGCGGTCGGTCAGGCCGCCCTGCAACTCGCCGATGCGGATCAGGCTCATATTGTTGTGGTGGGCATGTCCGGGGCCCTTCATCGAGGCGCCAAAGGCCTGCGCCACGCCGATCATGATCCGCGCCGGGTCCATATGTTCTGACAGGCGCTCCGCCGCTCCCAAGCCGTTCTGCATGGTCAGCACCGGTGTGTCCGGACCCAGCAGCGGGGCCATGGCCTGTGCAGCGGGCGCCACCCCGGCGGCTTTGGTGGCGAGGATCACCAGATCGCATGCACCTGCATCTGCCGGGTCGGTGCTGGCATTGAGACCAGCGACCACGCGGTCGCCGGAGAACCCCTCTATTCGCAGCCCGTCTCGCAGGGCAGCGACATGATCCGCCCAGGTGTCGATGCACCAGACCTCGTGGCCCGCTTCCGCGAAAAGCGCTGCATAGACCGAGCCCATGGCGCCAGTGCCTACAATGGCGATCTTCATGAGGCAGTCTCCAATCTCTGGGCGATTTCGGCGATATGGGCGGGGCCGACTTCGCAACAGCCGCCGACCAGGCTCGCACCCGCGGCGATCCATCCATCCACGTGATCCGCGTAGGCGCCCGGGGTCAGATCCCGCCGTTTGCCGAGGGCCGAGACGCCGTCGGAGAGGCGCCACCCCGGTGGGATACGGCTGAACCCGTTGGCCATACCACCAAATCTCGGGCCCATCTTGGCCAGATGCGCCATGGCGGCGGTGATCGCCTCCGGTGCCGCGCAATTGACGAGCACGGCCTCGACATCGAGCCCGCGAAGCGCCGCAAACGCCTCCTGCAGCGTTTCGCCAGAGCGCAGAAGTCCGGAGGTGTCATCCGCGATGGTCCAGCTTACCCAGACCGGCTTGCCGCTTTGCGCGGCGGCTTCCGCCGCTGCCCGCGCCTCAGCCGCGGTCGACATAGTCTCGCAAAGAAAGACATCCGAATAGGGGGCGAGGACCTCCACATGCGCCTGATAGGCAGGCAGAATATCGTCGAAAGCGCCAACTTCACCGGGCCGATAGGAGCCGCCGAGAGGGGGCAGGCAACCGGCAATCAGTGCCGCGCCCGCGCCGCGGGCTTCCACCGCCAGACGCCCTCCCAAGCTCAGCAACTCTGCCCAGCGTGGCGCCAGATCGCCCATGCGGCCCGCGACGGTTGCATAGGTATTGGTGGTGATCACCTTTGCCCCGGCAGCGCAATAGGCGCGATGCACATCGACCACTGTGCGGGGCGTATCCAACAGGATCTGCACTGGCAGCAGACCGGTATCGGCATCGGGCGCCCTGGCTCGAAGCTCCACTCCGATGCCGCCATCCAGCAACGTCACACCATCCATTGCAGGGCTCCGATCCCGGCCAGCGCAGTATGTCCCGCAATTGTGCGAATGCTGTCCCGGACTTGATCCGGGACCTCTTGGACACGCCCCGCCAGACCCGCACCCGGGGCGGCGCTCACTGCTCCACGACCCGCAGTTTCTGCTGGCCGAGGCCGGAGATGCCCAGCTCCATCACATCGCCATCCTTTAGAAAAACCTGCGGGCTCATCCCCATACCGACACCCGGCGGCGTCCCGGTCGGGATCACATCACCGGGCTGCAGGCTCATATATTGCGAGATGTAGTGGACCACGAAGGCCGGTTTGAAGATGAAAGTCTTGGTATTACCGGTCTGGCGCCGCGTGCCCGAGACATCCAGGTGCATGTCCAGATCGTTCACATCGGCGATCTCGTCCTTGGTCACCATCCAGGGACCGAGCGGGCCGAAGGTATCGTGGCTCTTGCCCTTCATCCACTGTCCGCCGCGCTTGGTCTGGAAATCCCGCTCCGACACATCGTTGAACACGGCAAAGCCCGCAACGTGATCCATCGCATCGGCTTCGGAGACATTCTTGGTGTGGCTGCCGATGACGATGGCCAGCTCGACTTCCCAATCCAGCATGGTCGAGCCGCGCGGCATCTCCACATCGTCATTCGGGCCGCAGACGGAACTGACCGCCTTGCCGAACAGAACCGGCTGATCGGGGATCGGGTTGCCTGTCTCGATCGCGTGATCGGTGTAGTTCAGCCCCACACAGGCCAGCTTGCCGATATTGCCGACACAGGGCCCGATCCGCGGGTTGCCGCTGACCGCGGGCAGCGATGCCGGGTCCAGCGCCGCAAGCATCCCCAGTGTCCCGGGGTCCAGTGTCGCCCCGGTCACGTCGCCGATATGATCCGACAGATCGCGGATCACCTCGCCATCCCACAACCCCGGGCGTTCCGCCCCCTTGTCGCCATAGCGCAGCAATTTCATGGTGTTTCCTTCCCTTCTAGCGGATACGCAGCTCGACCGCGTGGCCATCGATAGCGTAGCGGGCGGTGATGGCGCTTTTCGGATAGCGGGTCTTGATGACCGAGCCGGTAATGACGATCTCGCCCGCGCGGATGCGGTGGCCCTGACCGGTGAACAGATTGGCGACCCAGGCAAGCGAGCCGAGCGGGTCGGCATCGCCGGCGGCGGCGGTCGCAGTATCCTCGCCCGTCCAGTCCAGTTCGCAAGTCAGCGCGTTGATGTCGTGCCTGTGCCAGTCCGGGATCGGGTCGCCCAGTATCACCCCTGCGCACCAGGCGTTGTCGGCGATCATCGTGCGGGCATCCAGGGTTGTGTAATCCGCCTCGCGGTCGATGATCAGCTCGAAGGCCGGGCGGATCGCGGCGATATGGTCGCGGATCGAGGCCGTATCGTGACCCGGGGCGGTGATGTCGCGCCCGATCTGCACCGCCAATTCGAATTCCACCCCTAGCCCGTGGTAGTCGGCGCGTGCGATTTCTGCCGGGCTGTCCATGATTTCGGATTTGAAGATGCCGCCGGCGATCGGATGATCGATGCCGCAAAGCTGCTGCTGCACGGCTGAGGCCAGCGCGATTTTGCGCCCGCCCAGCGCCCCGCGTCCTCCCTTGGCGTGCAGTGCATGCAACGCCGACTGTGCCTCGTAGGCTTCATCGATATCGCGCGGCACCAGCGCGCCGGTCAGGCTGAAAAATCGCCGGCGCGACCGATGCTGCGCGATGATCTCATGTGCGATCTCGTATGGCTTCTTCACGCGACGCTCCAACCTCCGTCGATGATATGCTCCTGACCCGTGACGAAGGCGCTCTCGTCACTGGCGAGCCAGACTGCGAGATGGGCGATTTCCTCGGCCTTCGCGATACGGCCCATGGGCTGACGGGCGACGAAAGCTTTGCGGGCCGCCTCATAATCGCCCGTCGCACGCAGCCGGTCGTCCAGCGAGGGGCTCTGCACCGTGCCTGGGCAAATCGCATTGACCCGTACACCATCGGTGATGAAATCCACTGCCACCGCCTTGGTCAGCCCGATCACCGCTGCCTTGGAGGCGCCATAGATGCAGCGATTGGGCGCCCCGATGATCGAGGACGCTGCCGAGGCCATGTTGATGATCGATCCGCCGCCGCGCGCGATCATCCCCGGCAGCGCAAGCTGGATCGATTTGAACATCGCCCGGACATTCAGGTTGAAGGCAAAGGCGAACTCGTCATCTGTCGCCTCCAGGATCGTGCCCGCATGTACGAAGCCCGCGCAGTTGAACAGAATATCGGGCTCGGCCCGCTCCACCCCCATCGCAATGTCGTCATCGTTCAGCGCATCGAGGCGAAAGCGGGTGATCTCGTCAGGCAAATCGTCCATCAGGGAGGTATCCAGATCGGTGGCGAACACCTCGGCGCCTTCGGCATGGAACGTCTCCGCCGTCGCCCGTCCGATACCTTGCCCCGCCGCCGTGATCAGCGCACGTTTGCCTTCAAGTCTCATGGTGCCTCCCGCGTATTTTGTGGGCAGTAAGGCATCCTTCGCGGGCTTTGGCAATGACGCAGGGTCGCTTGTTTCGTGCCCGGTCTTGAGGCAGCCTCTTGTGGAAAGTGGAGGGTTCGATGGGCAATGTTCTGAGCGCCGAGCAGGTGGCACAATTCCACCGGGATGGATTTCTCTCGCCGATTACGGTGATGACCCTGGAGGAGGCGGCGGCTTTGCGCGCCGAGTTGGAGGCGGCGGAGACGGCGTGGCCCGAGGCGTTCTCCGCCACCAACCGCTCGAACGCGCATCTGGTGCTGAACTGTCTGGACCGGTTGGTGCATCATCCGCTGATCGTCCAGGCGGTGAGCGACATTCTGGGTCCCGATCTGATCGCCTATGGCACGGTCTTGTTCATCAAGGAGGCGCAGGATCCCGGCTTTATAAGCTGGCACCAGGACGCGACCTATATGGGTCTCAGCCAGCACCGGGGCGTAAGCTCCTGGATCGCGCTTTCCCCCTCGACGCGCGGGAGCGGGTGTATGAGGATGATCCCAGGTTCGCACGCCCGGGCCATCGTGCCCCATACCGATACCTTCGGTGAGAGCAATATCCTGACCCGCGGTCAGACCATCGAAGGTGTCGACGAGAGCCAGGCGGTCGATCTGATCCTCGCGCCCGGGCAGATGTCTCTGCACAATCTCGAAGTGATGCATGCCTCGCATCCCAACAGCACCGATGACCGGCGGATCGGGTTCACCACGCAATGCTATCTGCCGCCGGATGTGCGTCAGGTGAACCACCGCTGTATCGCGCAGCTTGCGCGCGGTGAGGATCGGCACGGTCATTTCGAACTGGCACCCAGGCCGGTGCGGGACATGGAGCCCGAAGGCATCGCCACACGTGATCGGATCAACGCGATCTGGTCGGATATCCTTTATGACGGGGCCGCCCAGCGGCGCGCGTTCTGAGGTTCAGAGGAACCGCTGGGCGCGATAGGGCGCGAAGTCGGGTTCGGGCGTACCGGTGAGAACCTCGCTTGCCAGGCCCGCACCGATTACGGGGGCCAGTGTTACGCCACTATGGGTTATGGCAAGGCTGAGACCTTTCACGCCCGGCAGTGCGCCCAGGATCGGACGATCATCGGCGGCAATCGGGCGGGCGCGATAGGTATGGCTCTCGGGCTGGAATCTGCCAGCATCCGGAAACAGCTCGTCCAGCCGTGTGCAGATCGCTTCTGCCGCCGTGTCGATATCCTTCACCTTCTCCGCCCCGGCATAGGACGCCCCGACCAGCACGCGCCCATCCGCCATCTGCCAGAAATGCGCACCGGGCGCCGCGATCAGGCGGCGGGTCAGCGGGTCTTTGGCCTGGGTCCGGATCAGCAGACCCGGGTCGCCATTCATCGGAAGCGCGATGCCAAGGGGCGCGACCAGGTCGAGGCTGCCGAGCCCCGCCGCGATGACAATGTGATCGGCCTCTACTGTCCCCGCCGTGGTCTCGACACCGATGACGCGGCCAGCGTGCTGGCGCAACCCGGTAACCTCTGCCTGCTGTACCTGCAGGGCTGCCGCGTCGATCAGACCACCGGCGATGCGATCCGGGTCCGCAAGCGCATCCATCTCGGTCAGCAGCGCCTGCGGCGGGGCGGCGATATGGGGTTCCAGCGCGGCGATCTCCGCTTCATCGATCACCCGGCTGGGATAGCCGAGCGACGTGTTGCGCGCCGCCGTGCTGTGCATTTCCTCGGCGCTGCCCTCCCACTCCAACCCGCCGCAAAAGCGCACCGGCAGATCCGGTAGGTCCCGCGCAAGCGCTTGCCATAAATGAATCGACCGCACGCGCAGCCGAAAGTACCCCTCATCCACCGGCGCATGGGCGTTGATCCAGGCGAGCGAGCCGCCAGTTGCCCCGGCGCCTGGATGGGCGGCCTCGATCAGGCTCACCCTGGCCCCGCCTTGCACGAGATGATAGGCGATACTGGTGCCAAGGACGCCCGCGCCGACCACTGCGATATGGGGCCCTGCGCTCATCGCACGAACTGTGGTCGCAGCTTGATGCGGGCCCGTGCCTCGGGTGCCAGATGCCGGTTCAAGCGCCGGTTCGCTAGGCCGAACATCGCGATCAGTCCCAGCGTAGCCAAAATGAAATATCCCGCCACGATGGGATAGGAGACGAAAGGATTGAACGTATTCTCGGCAAAATAATTGGCGTAGTAGAGCGCGTCCCCGCGCTGCTGCCACGCCGGAAAACTGGAGAAGAACACCAGCGTCGTCGCATGGAAAAGGAAGATCGCCTCGTTGGTGTAGCTGGGCCAGGCGAGGCGCAGCATGGTCGGCCAGACGATACGCCGGAAGCGTTTGGCTCCGGTCATTCCGATGGCCGCGGCGGCCTCGATATCGCCGCGGGGTACGGCGCGCAGCGCGCCATAGAAGATCTCGGCACTATACGCCGTGGTGTTCAGGATGATTACGATCAGCGCCCCTGCCCAGGCCCGCGTCAGCCAGCGGGTTTCGGCGGTGAGCGTGGCGAAGCCCAGCTCGATTTCAATTCCATTGCGCGGCAACAGAACGAAAAGCTCGTAGGCAAAGAAGAATTGCAAAAACAGCGGCGTACCCCGGAAGAGGTAGATGAACCCCTGCGCGGGCAGGCGCAGCCCGGCCGACGGGCTGGCCTTGGCCAGTGCCACCAGGGTCGCAAGGCAGAACCCGACCACGACGGCGATGGTGGCGAAATAGACATTCCAGATCATGCCCGACCCGATCAGCACGACCTGTTCGCAGAGTGTGATGTCGGATTTCGGCAGCAAACGCTCGCCATGGCCCAGCGCGCGCAGGCTATAATCAACCAGCGTTTGCGCGCAGCTCATGTGCCCGCCCTCGCCTGGCCGCGGGACATATGCGCGATCAGCCGGTCAAAGCCGCGCTGGCTGATCCAGGTCAGGAAAAGATAGAAGATCAGGAGCGCGCCGAAATACCAGATCCGCCAATCGGGATGGGGATATGCGAACGCTCCGGTCTTGAGCCCGCCCAATTCGCGCGCCCAATAGACGATGTCCTCGACCCCGAGCAGGAACAGGAGCGGTGTTGCCTTGATCAGGATCATCCACAGGTTCGAGAGGCCGGGCAGCGCATAGATCCACATCTGCGGCAGGTGGACGCGCCAAAGGATCTGACCGCGCGACATGCCCACGGCCTGGCCCGCCTCCAACTGACCCTTGGGCACGGCGCGCAGCGCGCCGTCCAGCACGTTTGCCGCGAACGCCCCGAACACGATGGCATAGGCCAAGAGCGCCAGAATGAAGCCATAGACATCATGCACCCATTGATCGGCGGCCGAGAGCGGCAGCTTCGCTGTGTCGCAGACCACGAAATCGTTGCCTTGCCGGATCGGCTCGGTCACGTGGCTGCACAGTGTCTTATGGCGCACCCATTCCAGTGCCTGATCCATCGCGATGGGTACGAAAAGGAAGAAGACGATATCCGGGATCCCGCGCACCATGGCGGTATAGACCTGTCCGACCCATCGCAGCGGCAGAAACGCCGAACGCTTGGCGAAAGCTCCGCCAAAGCCGAACAGCATGATCAGCGGCACCGCCATCAGGATCAGCCCGATAACTGTCAGAAAGCTGAGATAGAACGAGAAATGCTTGGCAGTGGTGAGGTAGCAGGCAAACCAGTCGAAGCCTTCCAGCGCGGACGGATCGGCGCAGAAATCGAACATCGGTCAGCCCCCTCCCCATACCCTGCCCCGTAGCTGGGGAAGGGTCGGCACCCGGTGGAGACCGGGTGCCGGCTTTTTAGAATGTCGCCGCGTCCTCGCCGAACCATTTGGTGATCAGCGCGTTCAGCGTGCCATCGGCCTTCATCGTGTCGATGGCTGCGTTCATCTTAGCTTTCAGTTCGGTATCGCTCTCGCGCACACCCATGCCGACGCCGCCCCCCAGGCTGATTTCCTTGACGATCTCCAACTCGCCGCCGCTTTCAGCCACGATCGGGGCCAGATAATCCTTGTCGGCCAACACTGCATCGGCCTCGCCGTTCTTGATCGCGGCGATGGTTTCGTCCGGCGAGGCGAACTCGACCAGGGTCGCACCGCTCGAGGCGACATGACCCGACTGAATGGTGTTGACCTGGGCGGTGATCACGCCCTTTTCCAGATCCGGGTTGGACCCCGCGACGGCGACATAGGCCGAGGGCGACGGCGGCACGTATTCCTGGGTGAAGTCAATCACCTCGTCACGCTCCGCCGTGATCGACATGCCGGCGATGATCGTGTCGTAGTTGCCGGAGACGAGGTTGGGGATGATGCTGTCCCACTCGTTCACCACCCAGGTGCATTCGAGCTGCGCGCGTTTGCAGAGCTCGTCCCCCACGGCGCGCTCGAACCCGTCGACCTCGCCATTGTCGTTGATGAAGTTGTATGGGGGATAGGCCCCCTCGGTTCCCATCCGCACGGCATGGCCATCGGCCAGCGCCGGGCCTGCGAACATCGCCGCCGCGGCGGCCAGAAGTGTCAGTTTTTTCATGGTGGTCTCCCGTTTTCGGTTACTTGTCAGAGCGCGCTGGCCAGAAACGCCTTGCAGCGCGCGGATTGGGGATTTTCGAACACGTCTTTCGGTGTTCCTTCCTCCTCCACCACCCCTTGGTGGAGGAAAATCGTGCGCGACGAGACCTCGCGGGCGAAGCCCATTTCGTGGGTCACGACAATCATGGTGCGGCCTTCTTCGGCCAGGCCGCGCATGACACGCAAAACCTCGCCCACAAGCTCTGGATCGAGGCTAGAGGTCGGCTCGTCGAACAGCAGAACCTTGGGCCGCATCGCCAGCGCGCGGGCGATTGCCACGCGCTGCTGCTGCCCGCCGGAAAGCTGGCTCGGATAGGCGTCGTGCTTGGCGGCGATGCCCACTTTCTCCAGCGTCTCCATCGCCTCGGCGTGCACCGTCTCGCGGTCGCGGCCCAATACCTGAACCGGTCCCTCCATCACGTTCTGCAGGACTGTCATGTGGGACCAGAGATTGAACTGTTGGAAAACCATGCCGAGCTGGCTTCGCAGCCGGTTAATCTGCTTGGGGTCGGCGCCCAGCAAGCGCCCGCGCCGGTCGGTGCGGACCTGCACTTCCTCGCCCTCCAGCACGATGCGGCCGCGATCCGGCGGGTCCAGGAAATTGATGCAGCGCAGGAAGGTCGATTTGCCCGATCCCGACGAGCCGAGGATCGAGATTACATCCCCCTCATGTGCGGTGACGCTGAGACCCTTCAGCACCTCCAACGGGCCAAAGCTCTTGTGGATGTCCTCGGCGATCAGCGTCGCGGATGTGTCGAGCATCGTCCCTCTCAATCCAACGCACGCTGGCAAGTTTTGCAGCGCGGCGCAATCGCTTTGTTAACGTTCCAAAGTGTCGACTGGGAAGGGGCCGACCGGGACGGGCGCGCCACCGCTGGACCGGCGGTTCTGCGGCGCTTAGGCTGCATGCCATGCAAGAGGATGTCCGCCGCGCCTACGATGTCATCGGTCCCGCCTATGCCGCGGCGCGCGAGGCTGAAGCCAGCACGCCCTTTCTCGCACGGCTCGATCACTATCTGGCGCCGGACAGCATGGTTTTGGACCTGGGCTGTGGTGCGGGTCTGCCGGTTGACGCCTGGTTGCTGGCGGCGGGGCATCGCGTGATTGGATTGGATATCTCCGACACCATGCTGGACATGGCACGGGCCAATATCCCTGGCGCCGAGTATCGCCGTGGCGATCTGTCTGCACTGTGCCCCAGCACGTTCGCCGCCGATGCAATCGTCAGTTTCTTCGCGCTCTTCCACGTGGATCGCGAGCGTCATGCCGGGGTTCTGGCCAATTGGCACACTCAGCTTGCGCCAGGCGGTTATCTGCTGTTGACCACCGGTTGCACCGATTGGGAGGGGGCGGAGGCGTTCTTTGGCGCGCGCATGCGGTGGAGCCATTTCGACGTGGCTGCCTATCGCAGGATGCTGCCTGGCGCGGGGTTTCGGATTCTCGAGGAGGGGCAACACCCGGTCAGCGGCTCCTGCATCAACCAATGGCATCCGGTCTTCCTCGCTCAAGCCATCTGAGGCGGCACGCCCATATCCCACCAGACCCCCGCCATGATTTGCAGCGCATCGCGGCAGGTCGGTGCCAGAAGATGTTCATCCGGCGCGTGCTGCGAGCATCCGGGATAGGAATGGGGGATCCAGACGGTAGGCAGGCCCAGCGTCTCGGTAAACATCTCGTTCGGCAGAGAGCCACCCAGGTTGGGCAGCATGGCGGGCGCTGTACCGGTTGTCTGCGTGATCGAGGTCTTGACCCGCTCAGCCCAAGGGTCATCCAGCGGCAAGCGCGTGGCGGTGAACAGGGGTTCGTGGTCGGCTGTGACCTCGACATCCGGGAAACCCTGTGTCTCCAGATGCCGGCGCAGTGCGGGCACGATGTCGTCCGCGTCGGTGCCGACCACAAAACGCAACTGGCAGCAAGCCCGCGCCTCGCCCGCGATTGCGTTGACCGGGGCCTCCGGCGCGCCGCAGGTCATGGCCAGCACGGCGAAGGAATTCCAGCCCCAGACCCGCTCCGCCGGTGTCAGCCCTTCCTCGCCCCAATCGGGATCCGCACCAAAGGAGGCGTCGACCGGGCAGGCGGCCAGTGCCTCGCGGATCTCGTCCGTTAGACTGTCGGGTCGCCATTCGGGCACAGCGATCTGGCCTCGCGCATCGGTGATGGAGGCGATGGCATGCGCCAGCCGGATCCCCGGATCGGGGATCAGCCCGCCAAAATTGCCGGAATGCCGCCCAGCCTCGCGCAAGGAACAGCTCAGCCAGAATGTATGTGCGCCGCGCGCTCCCATGAACACCGTGGGCCGGTCAGGCGAGAGCCGTCCGCCATCGGACGCAATCAACGCATCGGCGCCGAATGCCTCGGGGTTCTGCTGGAACAGTGCGTTGAGACCGGGGGAGCCCACCTCCTCGCCCATCTCGATCACGATCTTGGTGTTGAAACCCAGATGTCCGCGGGTCTCCAGCACCGCGCCAAGCGCAAGAATATTGATCAGATGCTGGCCCTTGTTGTCTGCCGTGCCGCGGCCATAGATCCGGTCGCCTTCGATAGTCACCTCGAAGGCCGAGAGACCCGCGCGCCACTCCCCGGCCATCTCGCGCACCACATCTCCATGGCCATAGATCAGGATCGTGGGACGGCTGGGGTCCTCGATCCGGGTGGCGAGCAGAACAGGTCCGGCGCCAGCGGGATTGGCGAACTGGCGCAGGTCGAAGCCAAGCGGGGCCAGCAGCGGCGCGATACCAATGTCGAGATAATCCGCCAGCGTGCTGGACCGCTCGGGCACCTGGCTCTCCGTTGGGATCGTGACCAGGCCGCGCAGCCGGTCGAGGAACAGCCCGCCATCGAAGAGCCCGGTCGCCTTTTCGATCGCATGATCGCGAGTCATCTCTCAGTGGGTCTCCGTCAGCACTTCGTGGAATCGCTCCAGCGCCCAGTCCACCTGGTCGCGGGTGATGACCAGCGGCGGGGCGATTCGGATCGAGTGTTCATGGGTGTCCTTGGCCAGAATGCCCCGATCTTTCAGGGCATCGCAGTATTTTCGGGCGCCGCCGGCCTCCGGGTGCAGCTCCACGGCCAGCATGAGGCCACGGCCGCGAACCTCCTTCACTGCGTTCGAGCGGATATCCTCCAGCCCCGCTTTGAAATAGGCGCCCTGCCGGGCCGAGTTTTCCACCATTCCCTCCTCCACCAGCGCCCGCATGGCGGCGCGGGCAATGGCGCAGCCCAGCGGATTGCCACCAAAGGTCGAACCATGCTGGCCAGGTTTCAGCACGCCCAAAACCTCGGAATTCGAGAGCACGGCGGAGACGGGATAGAAGCCCCCCGACAGCGCCTTGCCAACCAGGGTGACATCCGCCTCTATCCCCTCGTGCTCCTCTGCAAGCAGTTTGCCGGTGCGGCCGAGCCCGGTTTGGATCTCATCCAGGATCAGGGTGATGTTGTGGTCGGTGCTGAGCTGGCGGACCTTGGGGAAAAAGCTCTCGTCGGGAATGATCACCCCTGCCTCTCCCTGGATCGGCTCGACCAGGAACGCGACCGTGTTCGGTGTGATCGCGGCCTCGAACGCCGCCGCATCGCCGAAGGGCACGACCCGGAAGCCAGGCGCGAACGGGCCGAAGCCGCCGCGCGCAACTGGATCGGTGGAGAAGCCGACCACGCCCATGGTGCGCCCATGGAAGTTGTCGGTGCAGACGATGATCTCCGCCTGGTTTTCTGCCACGCCCTTGGTTTCGTAACCCCATTTGCGCACGGCCTTGATGGCTGACTCTACTGCCTCCGCCCCGGAGTTCATCGGCAGGACCTTCGAGGAGCCGGTCAGGCGCGCGATGTCTTCGTAGAACCCTGCGAGTTGATCGTTGTGGAACGCCCGGCTGGTGAGGGTGAGGGTTTGGGCCTGACTGGTCATCGCCTCGAGGATCCTGGGATGGCAATGGCCTTGGTTGACTGCGGAATAGGCCGAAAGGCAGTCGAGATATTGCCTCCCCTCTACATCCCAGACATGGACGCCCTGGCCGCGCGCGATCACCACATCGAGCGGCTTGTAGTTGTGTGCGCCGAGGCGCTTTTCGGTGGCGATGAAATCGGTTGCCGTCATGGTATTTCCTTTGTGTTTGGTCCGGCGGGACGCCGGGGCGACGTCGCTCCCACCCGCCAGCCCGCTCCGCCGCCCCGGCGCCCCGCCGGACCGGTTGGGCCAGGGATCAGAAGCTCTTGGTCGGGCGGTCCATCACTTTGCGGCCCATCAGGCTGGCGGTGAGATCCACCATCAGGCTGGCTGTGCGACCGCGTTCGTCGAGGAACGGGTTCAGCTCCACCAGATCCAGCGAGGAGACCCGACCCTGATCGGCCAGCATCTCCATGATCAGATGCGCTTCGCGGAAGGTCGCGCCACCGGGCACGGTGGTACCGACGGCTGGAGCGATTCCAGGTTCCAGGAAATCCACATCGAAGGAGAGATGGATGGTGCCATCGGCATGGGCCACCTCCTCCAGAAACGCGCGCAGAAGCGGTACGATCCCGTATTCATCGATGCTGCGCATATCATGCACCGTGATCCCGTCGCCCAGCAATGCGCCATGTTCCGCCGGATCGACCGAGCGGATGCCCATCATGCAGACGCGCGCTGGCGAGACGGCGGTGTGGAGCGGTGGGAAGATCCCCTCGAACCCCAGTCTGCCGGTGAAATAGGCCGCGGGGACGCCGTGCAGATTGCCGCTGTCGGTGGAGGCAAGGTCGTGGAAATCCGGATGGGCATCGAGCCAGAGGACAAAGAGAGGTCTGCCCTGCTCGGCCCTGCGGCGCGCGATCCCGGCGACCGTCCCGGCCGAGATCGAATGATCGCCGCCCATGAAGATTGGAAATGCCTCACCCGCTGCTGCATCATAGGCTGCCTGCGAGAGGGTTTCCGTCCAGGCAATCGCCTCCGACAGATTGCGGAGTGCCGCGTTGGGATGGTCCACCCGCGGACGCGTGGGCGCAGAGAGATTGCCATGATCGGTGACCTCGTGCCCCAGCTGGCGCAACTGGTCCGCCAGGGCGGCTGTGCGCAGGGCATCGGGGCCCATCAGACAGCCGGGCTGGCTGGCGCCGGTTTGTACTGGCGCGCCGATGAGGTGACAGGAACGGGGTGTTGTCATTTTAGAGCCTCCAAGATCGGCCAACAGGAAATCTCCGATACGTGGAGAATCCTAGCCGGTAAATTGATCAATCTGATAGGTTTGATTTCCAAACTGAAAGGTCGGGGTTTCAAAGTGATCGATGAGGTCGATGGACGTCTGATTGCGGTGCTGCGGCGGGACGCACGCGCCACCGTCTCGCAACTCGCGGCGGAACTTGGCGTGTCGCGCGCCACTGTCCGTCATCGGATGCAGCGGTTGGAAGCGGCGGAGGAGATCCTGGGCTACACCGTCGTGTTGAAGAGCGACCGCGAGGCCAGTCCGGTGCGTGGTCTGATGTTGATCGCTATCGAGGGACAGGGCACCGACCGTGTCGTGGAGCGCCTCGCACGGGTGCCGGAGGTTGCGGCGGTCCACTCCACCAACGGTCGTTGGGATCTGATAGTGGAGTTGCGCGCGGAAACCCTGGCCGCCTTCGACGACGTGCTGCGCCGGATCCGTCTGATCGAAGGGATTGCGAGCTCGGAAACCAATCTACTGCTTGCGACCCGGCGCGGTGCGGGCCTGGGTGGCTGAGTTTCGCTTGCCAAATCGGGGTGGTGGCGTGAAGACAGATTGATGTTCGATTTGTCCAATCCTTCGATCCGACTCGCCTCGCTCGCCGTATTCGTGTCGGCGACGGTCTGGGGGCTCTATTGGGTTCCGTTGCGGATTTTCGATGCGGCGGGGATCGGGGGGGGATGGTCCGTGGCCCTGCTGAACCTGCCGCCCTTGCTTCTTTTGGGGCCGCTCTTGCTCTGGCAGTTCGGCGCGCATCGGTCGTTTATCGGCCGGGCGGTCATGATCGGGTTCTTCGCAGGCGCCGGGCTTGCCTTCTATGCCTCGGGCCTGGTTTATTCGACCGTGGTGCGCACCACGCTTCTGTTCTATCTCACGCCGGTCTGGTCGACCCTGATCGGGCTGATCTGGCTGGGCGAGCGGGTGAGCTGGCAGCGCTGGGTGGCCATCGTGACGGGGCTGGCGGGGATGTTCCTGTTGCTGTCGGGCAGCGGGGGCAGTTCGGTTCCGCTCAATATTGGAGATCTTCTGGGCTTTCTCTCTGGCATTTTCTGGGCTGTGGGCGCGGCGATGATCCGCCGCTTCGAAGGCGTGCCGCTGGTGGGGATGACATTCTTCCAGTTCTTCTTCACGGCTCTGATCGCGCTCGTTTGCGCATTGGCATTCGGGCCGCGAGAAATGCCGGAACTTGCCACTTTTGCGTCTCAGATTCCGCTGGCGGTTGGGGCGGCGTTGGGCCTGATCCTGCCCACGGTTGCCGTGATCTTCTGGGCGCAAAAGTTTTTGTTCCCCGGGCGCGTTGGACTGTTGATGATGTCGGAGGTTCTGGTGGCCGTGATCTCCGCCAGTATCTTCATTCCCGAGGAGCGCATGGGCCTGGTCGAGTGGATCGGTGCGGCAATGATCATTGGCGCCTGTCTGATCGAAGTGCTGACGATTGCGGAGAAGCCGGATGCAAAAGCCAGTCGCGAAGGTCTGGTATGAAAGTGAGACAGTTGGCGACGGGATCACCCTGATCCGGGAGCGCCACGTCGCGCCCTGGCTGCGTTGCAACATCTGGCACGTGCGTGGACGGGATCGCGACCTGATTGTCGATACCGGCCTGGGTCTGCGTCCGATCACTGCCGAAATCGCCGCGCTGACCGAGCGGCCTCTGACTGCCATCGTGACACACACGCATTTCGATCATGCAGGCGGATTGCATCAGTTCGAGACGCGCTGCGGTCATCCTGCGGAAGCCACGATCATTGCCGATCCAACCCATGCCAACACCGTGGCCGATACTGGCTATCTGCGGGGGGAGACGTTCGTGGCGTTGCCCTGGGAGGGGTTCGATGTGTCCGACTATGCGGTGAAACCGGCACCGCTCACGGGCCTTCTGGACGAGGGCGATGTGATCGATCTGGGCGATCGCGTGTTTCAGGTGCTGCATCTGCCGGGCCACTCGCCAGGATCGATCGCGCTTTACGAGGCTGCGACGGGGGTGCTGCTCAGTGGCGACGTGATCTATGACGGGGCGCTGCTGGATACGCTCTATCACTCCGACGCGGAGGTCTATGCACAATCGCTGCGGCGGCTGCAGGAGTTGGACCTACGTGTCGTGCACGCTGGCCATTTCGGGTCCTTCGGACCGGACAGGATGCGCGAGATGATCGCTGCCTACCTGGCGGGAGGTCAACGGCTCGGCGAAAGTCACGACTGGGTGGCGCAGCAGATCATCCAGGATGGGTGAAACCGCGCTGACATCCGAACGGTGTGCCCGGCGGCCATGTCCGTGCGAGCACGGGCCAGCGGGTTCCCCGCTGATGCGCGCCACGCGCGCATATGGCCGCAGGGCACACCGCTCGCGCGTTGGTTGCCTCTGGCTAGTGTTGCCGGAACAGGCGTCCGAAACCTGCGATAGGCTCCGCGAAGCTAGCCAATCTCAGCGCGTGCCAGATGAGCACCTGGTTCGAGGAGAATACGGGCAGGCCAATTTCGGCTTCCAGGGCATCGATTCCATCTAACAGACGGATAGAGGTGCAGGAGACGAAGACAGCATCCACCTCTCGCCCCCTGATCAGACGACCCACTGCCTCGCAAAGACTGCGGCCATCGATCCGCGAAACCGTCCGGTCGTGTTCTTCGTTGAACGAGCCGAATACCGGAACATCGATGCCGCCCTCGCGCAGATAGCGGAGCATTACCTCGTTCACATCGCGTCGATAGGGGGTGAGAACCGCAATCCGGTGGAGCTTTAGGGCCTCGAACGCTTGGAAGGCCGCAGTGATCGGTGTGGTCACTCTGGCACCGGGCTTCGCCGTTTGGACGGCGCGGGCGACGGCATCCTCGCCCAGCACCGTGCTTGCTGAGGTGCAGCCGTAAGCAATTACATCCAGATCGCTGCCCGGCAGAATCCGTCCCGCCGTTTCGGTCAGCCGCGGGCCCATCGCGGCGAGGCTCTCAGGCGTGATCACCGGGTCGTTTGCCACCCGGGCCTGATAGAATGCGATGCTGGGATCGAGGTGGGCGAAGACCTCGCGAAACTCCTGTTCGATCGTATAGTCGCTGGCCAGACAGATCAGTCCGATCGCGGCCCGCGCGCCGATCCCTTCCGCCTCGGCAAAGGGCAGGTTCTCGATCATTTCGGTCATGTCGCGCCCTTGAACGTTAAAGGGCCGGTCGCTGCCAGCGCTTACTCCGTGACGCTATCTTTTGCCGGATTACGCTGCAAGGCCATGCGATTTGCCGTGTCGAGCAGGCATTGATCGAGTTTCAGCCATCCTACCCCCTGTGCTTCAGCGAAGCCCTGCCAAAGGCGCGCTCGCGCGATATATTCGCTCTCTGCCCGGCGTGACGAATGCCATTTTGCTTGCGGGATAACCGTTTCGAGCGGGGTGTCCTGATCGGCGAGCAGAGAAGGGCCTCCCCAAACCAGCATGCCTGAATACATGCAGAGGTTGATGCTTGAGGGGCATTCGCGACGGCAGATATCCAGGAACGGACGCAGCATGGTCGCGCGGTCCGCTTCTGCCACCAGTATCGCCCCGGCGGCGTCCAACTCC
The DNA here is from genome assembly GCA_039030715.1 of Pseudomonadota bacterium. Taxonomy (GTDB): domain Bacteria; phylum Pseudomonadota; class Alphaproteobacteria; order Rhodobacterales; family Rhodobacteraceae; genus Thermohalobaculum. The sequence continues at coordinate 53,680 of JBCCDU010000002.1, read as the reverse complement.
CCGATTGTAGGCCGCTCGTCGATGGCGAGTTGCCGCAGCCAAACTGGGTGCAGGAGCTCTGCCGAGCGGTGATGCCCGTGATCGTGAAACTCGGTTCGCTTCGACAAGTTGCGCCAATGCTGCGCCACAACCGCTGCCAGTCGGGTATCGGCGAGAGCTGCCTGGAATTCGGTCTCGTCAACCTCGGTCCATGGCTGCCCTGTCAATTTATGCTCTGCGCGAAACGCGGCGTCAGCGCCGATCTCGATTGCTCTGCCCATGCTCCATTTCAGTTCCCAGGTAAAGGATTGCTCGAGGTCGCTCACGTCGACGGCGTGCTCTAGGAATGCCAAGGCACTGAACCCAAATTGGTTGTAAGCAGTCCAAAGCGTGCGCATCGCCGCTTCGCGTTCCCCCGCTGCGAGCAAGCCGGTGACATGGTGCTACCAGGCTTTTTCGTCCGGAGCGGGTGACTATCCCCAGAAAGGGTCGACTGGATGGTCAGGCAACGAAGCCTCGAGCTGCCATCCCGCTTTGGGCGTCATCAGTTTGCGGCGCTCATGCCAATCGAGATGCGCCAGATCCTTTCGGTGATATCCCAGCAGGCGAATCTTGGTTACTAGCAACTGTGCGGTGACATTGCCCTGGTCCGCAATATCAACCAGCGTAAAGACAGCCTGGGGGTCAGCTTCCAGCCAGTCATCGACGGCGGCTTGAAACCTCGGGTCATCCGCGCCTGGAAGATCCATAGCCTTGCCCGGCGCGCTGAGCAGCGCCAAGCCCACGGTGATCCAAAGAAAAGCAATAAACCTCATAACGAACTCCACTTCGGTCCGTATATAGGCCTCGCCCCTTGGGCGCGCAATTCGCAACCTCCGGTCTGCCTTGCTTGCCTTTGCCGCCGCACATATGCCAATCCGATAGGCATCATCGAATGGAGGCTCATATGGACCCGATTGTCATTGTTGGCGCGCAACGCACCCCGATGGGCGGTTTTCAGGGCGAGCTTTCTGGTGCGAGCGCCGCGCAATTGGGCGGTGCCGCGATCAAGGCCGCGCTGGATAATGCCGGGGTCGCGCCAGGGGATGTCGATGAGTTGCTGATGGGCTGCGTGCTGCCTGCTGGGCAGGGCCAGGCTCCCGCCCGCCAGGCGGGGTTCCTGGGTGGGCTGGGTGAGGACGTGCCTGCCACCACGCTCAACAAGATGTGCGGCTCCGGTATGAAGACCGCCATGATGGCGCATGATCAACTGGCGCTGGGCAACGGCCGGATCGTGGTCGCGGGTGGGATGGAGAGCATGACCAACGCCCCCTATCTGGCACCCAAGATGCGTGGCGGCGCCAGGCTGGGCCATGCAGTGATGCAGGATCATATGTTCCTGGATGGGTTGGAGGATGCCTATGATAAGGGCCGCCTGATGGGAACCTTTGCGGAGGATTGCGCCGAGACCTATCAGTTTACCCGCGAGAACCAGGACGAATACGCGCTGACCTCCCTGTCGAATGCGCTGACGGCCGAGGACGAGGGGCGTTTCGCGGCCGAGATCGCGCCGGTGACGATCAGGACCCGCAAGGGCGAGGTTCAGGTGACCGGCGACGAGCAACCCAAGAACGCGCGGCCCGAAAAGATCCCTCACCTGAAACCCGCCTTTCGCGAGGGCGGCACGGTGACGCCGGCCAACTCCTCTTCGATCTCCGACGGGGCGGCGGCGCTGGTCATGATGCGCGAGAGCGAGGCGAAAGCGCGCGGACTGACCGTGCGTGCGCGGATCGTTGGCCATGCCAGCCACGCCCAGGCGCCGGGGCTTTTTACCACGGCGCCGGTGCCTGCCGCTCGCAAACTGCTGGAGCGGGCGGGCTGGTCGGTGGACGATGTCGATCTGTGGGAGGTGAACGAGGCTTTTGCCGTGGTCCCGATGGCCTTCATGGCGGAACTGGGTGTCGCACGCGAGAAGCTGAACGTGAATGGCGGCGCCTGCGCGCTGGGCCATCCCATCGGCGCCTCGGGCACCCGTATCCTGGTCACGCTGCTGCATGCGATGGAGACGGCGGATGCCAAGAAGGGTGTCGCCGCGATCTGCATCGGAGGTGGCGAGGGTACGGCCATGGCGATCGAAAGGGGCTGATATGAAACTCTCGCATGACGTTTCTGCGGTGGTGACTGGTGGCGCCTCGGGCCTGGGTGAGGCTGTGACCATGCGCCTGGCGCTGGCGGGTGTGAAGGTCACCATCTTCGATATGGACGAGGCCCATGGCCAGGCCGTGGCGGACGAAGCTCATGGAGCGTTCCACAAGGTCGATGTCTCGGACCCCGCAAGCGTTGCGGCAGGTCTGGCAGCCGCCCGCGCCGCCCATGGACAGGAGCGGATCTGCGTGAACTGTGCGGGCGTCGCCCCCGCGGCCAAGACCGTGGGGCGCGACGGCGTGCATGACCCGTCCACCTTCGCCAGGGTGATCGGGGTGAACCTGATCGGCTCGTTCAACGTCGCCTCGCAGTCGGCGGCGGGAATGGTCGGGGCCGATCCGATCGGTCTGGATGGCGAACGTGGGGTGATCGTAAATACAGCCTCGGTCGCGGCGTTCGACGGGCAGGTGGGCCAGGTGGCCTATGCGGCCTCCAAGGGCGGGGTGGCGAGCTTGACCTTGCCGATGGCCCGCGATCTGGCCCGCGATGGTGTTCGTGTGATGGCCATTGCGCCTGGGCTGTTCGCGACCCCGATGCTGCGCGGCCTGCCGGAAGACGTGCAGGAAAGCCTGGGTGCCCAGGTTCCATTCCCTTCTCGGCTGGGCGATCCGGAGGAGTTCGCCTCGCTTGTCGCCCATATCGTTGGCAACCCGATGCTGAACGGGGAGGTCATCCGCCTGGACGGTGCAATCCGGATGGCACCTCGCTGATCAGCCGAGCGGCAGCTGTAATTCCTTGACCGGCGCTTTGTGCCGTATGCGCAGGGGTTCGTCCATTTGAGCTTCGATGGCTTTCCGTATGGCCGGGCTGACGATGATTTCGATGATGTTGGGTAGCAAAGCCCCTCTCATGATCTCCGGCAGTTTCTGGCCCTCATTGTCTCCAGCACGGCGATAGACCAGCTCTGGCGGCGTATATGATTGCAGTAACGTGTCGAAAGCCGCAGGGTCGCCGATTGATTTTTTTGAGCTTTTCCATCGGGGCCCAGGCGCCTCCTTCCGTTTCATCGAAAACAGTCACCTGAAGCTTGAGGCCGCAGGCATATCTGCCAGTCTCCTCGAGCCGGTCCATGATGTCTGCCGGCGAGGCATAGGCCGGGGGAAGCGGCGCCGCCGCGGGGCTCTCGAGCACCTCCAGCGCCCGGTCGCAGATGACCATGCCCGCATCTGTCGCGGCCTGATAAAAGGCATCGCTGCAATAGGTATCAGTCGAGCTGTTGCAGTCCAGCGGGGCCGGGCGCACGACACCGCCCTTTCTACGGGACCCAAGGCGCCCAGAAGACCACAAAGGCGCCCCACACCAGAATGCCAAATTGCTTGGGATATCGGGATTGGCGATCAGAACCGGGTCGGCCCGGCCCGGTCGCGGCACAAGGCCCCTCTTGTCCTCGAGCAGCCACGCGCGGTTCGACTTCGCCTCGTCGATCGTATCGTGCAGCTTCAGGAAGTTGAGGATGAACCAGCGGCCAGGCGCCGGGATCTGGTCCTTCGCCGAGCGCAATTCCACTTCGAAAAACTCGACCGCGTCCGGATCGAAACGGATCAGGAGATCCCGAAATCGCTCCGAAACCACGATGCCCCAGTATCGCTGTACAACCATGACGTAACGGAACGGTTTGGGGGATTGAAGCTGGCCATCTTCGGTCATCTTTCGCCGATGCAGCACGAAGGGCACGACAAGCTCGGGATCCAACCGCTCGCCACGCCGGACCGGAATATTGTGACGCATCTGTAAGCGCCGAAACGGATTTTCAGGCTCCAGCTCCACGCCGTCGAACTTGGTGGGATACATAACGGTGTCTTCGTGGGTCTCGTCTAAAATCAGGAGCTTAGGCATCTTCGAAATCACATCTCCGCGTAATCCGGGCGCAAGCCTAGGCCCGGTCCCGGCCCAATTCAACTCGCGCTGGCGACGCCCGGATTTCTATGTTACGCCGCCCGCCCGATACGGCACATCTGCGAGGCACCTCATGACCCAGGCATTCACTGCGTATCTGGTTTCGGAACTCGACAGTCTGAAGGCACAGGGGCTTTTCAAGACCGAGCGGGTGATCACCTCGAAACAGGCGGGCGAGATTGCTGTCTCCTCAGGTGCGCGTGTGTTGAATTTCTGCGCCAACAACTACCTCGGTCTTGCCGACAATCCGGATCTGGCCGAAACCGCCAAGGCCGCCCTCGACCGCTATGGCTATGGTATGGCCTCAGTCCGTTTCATCTGCGGCACGCAGGAGGAGCACAAAGCGCTGGAGGACCGGATCAGCGGGTTCCTGGGGATGGAGGATACGATCCTCTATCCCAGTTGCTTCGACGCGAATGGAGGCCTCTTCGAAACGCTGCTGGGGCCGGAGGACGCGGTGATCTCCGACGCGCTCAATCATGCCAGCATCATCGACGGTATCCGTCTGAGCAAGGCCCGCCGCCTGCGCTATGCCAACAACGATATGGGCGAGCTGGAAGCGCGGCTGCGCGAGGCCCAGGATGCCCGCTTCCGGCTGATCGCCACAGACGGTGTCTTCTCGATGGACGGCGTGATCGCCAATCTGGCAGGCATTTGCGACCTGGCCGACAAATACGACGCCATGGTCATGGTCGATGACTGCCATGCGACCGGGTTTCTGGGCGCAGGCGGGCGCGGAACGCCCGAACATTGCGGCGTCGAAGGCCGGGTGGACATTCTGACCGGCACACTTGGCAAGGCACTTGGCGGAGCCTCCGGCGGGTACACCGCTGGCAAGCGCGAGGTTGTGGAGTGGCTGCGCCAACGGTCGCGGCCCTATCTCTTCTCGAACACGCTGGCGCCTGTGATTGCGGCCACCTCGTTGCAGGTGTTCGATATGGTGGAGGATGGCGCGGCCCTGCGCCAGCGCCTTGCGGACAACGCCGCTCACTTCCGCGAACAGATGTTGGCGCTGGGCTTCACCCTGGCTGGAAAAGATCATCCGATCATCCCGGTGATGCTGGGCGACGCAGCACTTGCGGGGGAGATGGCCGAACGTATGCTGGCGCGCGGCGTCTATGTCATCGCGTTCTCCTACCCAGTCGTGCCACAGGATACGGCGCGCATCCGCACGCAGATGTCCGCAGCGCACAGCATCGCGGATGTCGACCGCGCCATCGCCGCCTTCGCGGATGTGGGCTGTGAGCTCGGAGTTATCCGTTAGGTCCCATGCTGTCCCGGGCCCGACCCGGGACCTCTCCCTCACCGCAGGAGCGATCCGATGACCAATATGATGCAAGCGCTCGTCAAGACCGAACCGCGCGAGGGGCTGTGGCTGCAGAACGTCCCGGTCCCCGAACCGAGGCCGACCGACGTGCTGATCCGGGTGCGCAAATCGGCGATCTGCGGAACCGACGTGCATATTTGGAATTGGGATGACTGGGCCGCCAAGACAGTCCCAGTCGGAATCGCCACCGGCCACGAATTTTGCGGCGAGATTGCGCAGATCGGCGCCGCTGTCACGAATTACCATGTCGGCCAGCGCGTCTCGGCCGAGGGCCATATCACATGCGGGACTTGCCGCAACTGCAGGGCTGGGCGCGGCCATCTCTGCCGCAACACCCTGGGTCTGGGCGTCCATCGCCATGGCAGCTTCGCTCAATTCGTTACAGTGCCGGAAGCGAACATCGTTCCGATCCCCGACGACATCCCCGACGAGATCGCCGCCATCTTCGACCCGTTCGGCAATGCAGTTCACACTGCCCTCAGCTTCGATATGATTGGTGAGGATGTGCTGGTCACCGGGGCAGGACCCATCGGCATCATGGCGGCGCTGGTCGCGCAACGCTCCGGCGCGCGCAAAGTGGTGATCACCGATATCAACGAGGGCCGGCTGGCGCTGGCCCGGGCCATGGGCCTGATCCACACAGTCAACCCGGCCAGCGATGACCTTGGTGCCGTCATGAGCCGGATTGGCATGACCGAGGCCTTCGATATCGGGCTCGAGATGTCCGGTGCCCCGCAGGCTCTGCGCCAGATGATCGACAAGATGAACAATGGCGGCAAGATCGCTATTCTCGGCATCGCTCCCACGGCGTTCGAAATTGACTGGAACGAGGTGATCTTCAAGATGCTCACGCTCAAGGGCATTTATGGCCGCGAGATCTTCGAGACCTGGTACAAGATGATCGCCTTCGTCCATGGCGGCCTTGACCTGTCGCCCCTGATCACCCACCGCCTGCCTATCGCCGAGTTCGAGGAAGGCTTTCGGGCAATGCGCGAAGGCGAGGCCGGTAAAGTTATCCTCGACTGGGACTGACCTGGCCCCTTTGCGCGACGCTGTTCCCTCCCCTCGTGGGGTGGGTTAGGGTGGGGGCTGGCACAGGTGTGTGAGCCGCAGGCGAACTCCGGTTAGCTCGAGATCGATCATAAAAGTCCAGGCAGCCAAAGGGTCAGTGTGGGGATTGCCAGGATCAGCGCCACCCGGATCAGCTCCGCACCGAAGAACGGTATGACACCGCGGAAGATCTCTCCCATGGGAACTGTCTTGTCCAGGCTCGAGATGATGAACACGTTCAACCCCACGGGTGGGGTGATAAGACCAAGCTCGACCACGACCACGGCCAGGATCCCGAACCAGATCTTCAGATCGGCGCTGTCCATGCCGAAGGCCGCGCTCGATGCGGTCGCATAATCACCTCCGTTCAGATCCACCAGCGCGGGCCAGAAGAACGGGACCACCACCAGGATCATCGCCAGACTGTCCATGAAGCAGCCAAGCACGATCAGCGCCAGCAGCATCAGCACCAGCACCATCATCGGTTCCATCCCGCTCGCCGCCGCCCAGTCCGCCAGGGCGGAGGGCAGGCCGGAGCGGGTGAAGAAGCCCTTCAGAACCTCCGCCCCGAACAGGATGAAATAGATCATGCCGGCGGTCACTGCCGTGTCCAGCAGTGCCCGGCGCAGACCCGCGAGGCCCAACCCGGTGCCGGTGATCAGCCGCAGGACCACGCCATAGAGCAGGATCGCGAATACTCCGATCGCCGCGGCCGGGGTCGGGGTGAAGAGGCCCAAGCCCAGCCCCAGGATGATCGCCCCAAAGATTGCCAGAACTGGGATCAACCGCCATAGCGCCACGCGCCGTTCAGCCGCTTCCATCGGTGTCGCTTCGGGCGCCAGGGCCGGGTTCAGGCGCGTTGTCACTGCGATCACCGCGATAAAGATCCCTACAGCGATCAGCCCGGGCAGCACGGCTGCCTGGAACATGTCTATGATCGAGGCTTCGACAATCACCGCATAGATCACCAGCGCGACCGATGGTGGGATCAAGATGCCCAGCGTGCCGCCTGCGGCCAGGGCCCCGGTCGCCAAGCGGGGATGGTAGTTCAGCCGTTTCAATTCAGGCAGGGCAACTCGGCCCATGGTCGAGGCGGTGGCCAGGGACGAGCCGCAAACCGCGCCGAAGCCTGCGCAGGCCGCGACCGCCGCCATTGCCACCCCGCCCCGGAACCGGCCCACAAGCGCGTTCATGCCACGGAACAGATCCCGGCTCAGATTGGCCTCGGATGCCAGATATCCCATCAGGATAAAGAGCGGCACGACGGAGAGCTCGTAATTCGCGAGGTTCGACCAGAAGAGCGATTTGAACTGTTTAAGATACGGTTCGAACCGTACGAAACTCAGCACCAGCGACAACACCCAGGTCCCGCCGATCCCGACCAGGATCATCGCGAGCCCCACCGGCACCCGCAGGATCAGCAGGCCGAACAGCGCGCCGAGCCCGCCGAGGCCGACCAGTTCCGCCTCACTCATCCGCCAGCCCCAGCGCCTGCAATCCCGCGACCAGCGACCAGAGGCCCAACGACAGCAACCCGGGAACGTAAAACGGCCATTCCGGCCAGCCTAGAACGCGCGAAAGCGCGTTGTCCTGCATCACCTCCACCAGGCCAAAGCCCATGGCGACCGCCAGTGCCGCAGCGACTGCAGCAATCCCCATCGCCCAGGCCCGGTCGAGACCCCGCCGCGCGTGTGGCCCCAGCAGCCGCGCGAACAGATCCACCACGATATGTCCGCGCTTGAGCTGGCAATAGGGCAGGAACATCGGCGCCGCGCAGGAGATCGCAAGCCGCACGAAATCCTCGTAACCCGGCAAGCCGCTGACCGTACCGCCCCAGTTGCGCGCCACCCGGTCCAGGGCAAAGGCGCCCACATTGGTCGTCGTCACCGCGACAATCACCAGCAGGATCACCCCGGCCATCAGGGCCCAGGTTTCAGCCAGCGATGAGATCCGCCTCTGCATATCGGGCTGGCCTTTCGGGTTCAAAGACAACGGGCGCACGAGGCCGCGCGCCCGTCAGATGGAATGGAGGTCGATATGGCGCGGGTCAGTTGCTGTGCTTGGCAATCGCTTCGCGGGCGGTCTTGACCAGGGCGAGACCGTCCAGACCGGCGGAGTCCGCCTCGGCGATCCAACGTTGGACCACTGTTTCGCCGCGTTCCGCAAAGGCCGCCATGGTCGGGCCGTCGAATCCGGCGATCTGGTTCCCGGCGCCGGTTTGCATGGTCATGCCAGGTTCTTCGACCACGTCCCAGATCGCGCCCATTTCAGCGGCGAAATCACGGTTCGAGACGTCATCGACCACCGCTTTCAGATCGTCGGGCAGGGCGTCGTACCGATCCTTGTTCATGGCGAACAGGAAGACCAGGGTGCCAAAGCGCGTCCCATCCGCGCCCTGGGCGGAAAACTTGGTCAGTTCCTGCAATTTGAAGGGCGGGAAGATCTCGAAGGGCACCAGCGCCCCATCGACACCGTTCTTCGAAAGCGCCTGCGGCAGGGCGGGCAGCGGCATGCCCACCGGCTCGGCCCCCCAGGCTTCGATCATCCAGGCACCGGTGCGCGAGGGCGTACGCAGTTTCAACCCCTTCAACCCGTTCGGTCCCGCCACTTCGTTGTCGGCCAGATGGATCGCGTTGCCCGCATGGACATGGATCAGCAGGGGGTGCAGTTCCTCGAAGTCATCCTCGATCATCGGGAACGTGTCCTGGATCGCCAGCGTGGTCGCGCGCGCCGAGCCGCGATGCACGGTCGGCAGTTCGAACACTTCCGACCGGGGAAAGACACCTGGGGTATAGCCGGTGACAGTCCAGACCACATCGGCCACGCCGTCGCGAACCTGCTTGTAAAGTTCCGGCGGTTTGCCGCCCATGGACATCGAGGGGAAGATCTCGACCTGGATCCGGCCATCCGACTTGGCCTCGATGCGCTCGGCCCAGGGTTCGATCAACTTGGATACCGCCGTCGATTTCGGGCCAAGGAACGTGTGAACGGTCAGCGTGACCTCTTCAGCCGTGGCCTGTCCGCCAATCAAAAGCGCGGCGAAAATCGGGAGAAAGCGTTTCATGGGGGGGTCTCCATCTGATCCCGGGGAGATATCTTAGTAGGGCAGCCTAGTAGGGCAGGCCAACATAATTCTCGGCAAGCACACGCTGGGCGGCCTCGGAAGAAACGAGATAATCGAACTCCGACCGGCGCATGGCGTTCGAGAACGCATCGGCATCCGGGAAGTGATGCAGCAACTTGGTCATCCACCACGAGAAACGCACCGTCTTCCAAACCCGCGCCAACGCTCGGTCGGAATAGCTGTCGAGCCCGGATTGATCGCCCTGACGGTAGTAGCTGATCAACGCCTCCGACAGATAATGGATGTCGGAGGCCGCCAGGTTCAAACCCTTCGCACCCGTGGGCGGCACGATATGGGCGGCGTCCCCCGCCAGGAACAGCCGACCGTGACGCATCGGGCCGCAGACAAAGCTGCGCAGCGGCGCGATGGATTTCTCGATACTGGGGCCAGTGACCAGACGGCTGGCATGTTCTCGCGGCAGGCGGTCTTTCAGCTCCTCCCAAAACCGCTCATCCGGCCAATCCGCCAGATCCTCGCCCGCTGGGACCTGAACATAATACCGGCTGAGGCGATCCGAGCGCATGGAGCAGAGCGCGAAGCCCTGCGGACTGGCAGCATAGATCAACTCACGTTCGACCGGGGGCGTTTCGGACAAGACGCCCAGCCAGCCGAAGGGGTAGATCCGTTCGATCTCTTGTCGTGCGCTGATCGGGATGCTGGGGCGACTGGGGCCGTGGAAGCCATCGCAGCCAATAATGAAGTCGCACTCGATCCGGTCAGGCGCGCCCTCTCTGCTGAAGTCGATGTGAGGACCGTGTGCGTCGGGACGTATATCCGCGACCTGGTCGATGACCACCCCGCCAGCCGCCTCGCGCGCGGCGTAGAGGTCGCGGGTCACCTCGGTCTGACCATAGACGGTGACATGGCTGCCGGTCAGCCCGCTGAGGTCGATGCGGTGATAGCGGCCATCGGCGGCGATCAGGAAGCCGTCATGGACCTGACCCTCGCGCTCCAGACGTTCGCCGACACCTGCGCGATGCAGCAGCGCGACCGTGCCCTGTTCCAGCACGCCCGCGCGGATCCGCCCCTCAACATAGGCCTGGCTCCGACGTTCCAGCACAACCGACGAAACCCCTGCCAGATCGAGCAGTTGCGACAGCAACAACCCGGCGGGACCGCCGCCGATAATGCCGATCTGGGTCTTTATGCGTGCCTCCCGCGCCGACTGCCTGTGGCTTGTTTAATTCGCCATTTGGTCGCTGTCATTCGAGATCGGCGAGGGGCAGACGCTCAGCGTACCCCGCGCGCCAGATCCTGGACGATGGTCATCGGTCCGGCCTGCCCTGTCAGACGCGCGCGGTAGACATAAAGCCCTTCCATTACCCGCTGCACATAGTTGCGGGTCTCGCGGAAGGGGATGTTCTCCATCCAGTCGATCATGTCCTCGGTGGTCGCGCCGGGCAGGCGCGGATCGCCATAATCGCCCAGCCATTGGTCAACCCTGTGTGCGCCCGCGTTATAGGCTGCTGCGGCCATCACATAGGATCCGCCGAACTGCCCCGTGCGCCGCGACAGATAAGTCTGGCCAAGCCGCGCGTTGTACCGCCAATCCTCGATCAATCGGCCGCGCGAGTATTCCTCATCGATCCAACCCGCTACGCGCTTGGCTGTGGCGGGCATGAGTTGCATCAGGCCGCGCGCACCTGCGGGACTGATCGCGCGAGGGTTCAACTCGGTCTCCTGACGCGCGATGGACATGGCGAAGGCGGGCTCGACCTTGGTCGCATACTCCGCCAGATCGTGCAGGGGGTAATAGACCGGGTGGACCACGATACCCTTGCGCGCCGCGGCCTTGGCGATGCGTACGGCGTAATGGGGCCGATCCAGCTCGAGCGCCAGGGCTCCCAGGGCACCCAGGGCCGTCTCGTCCGACAGTGATTTCGCGATGGCGTCGAAGGTGGCAAAGGCCAGAACCTCCTGCCCAGCATAATGCATGATCACCGCCATGCGCACATCGTCGGTTTTCAGCGCCGGATTGCTGCGCCAATCCGGCAGGGCGCCGGATGCAAGGCGCGCATCCCCCGGCTGGCCCAGCTTGACCGCGGCGAGTTGTCCATAGAAGGAGGTCTGATAGCTGGCGCCCAGCCGGTACCATTTCTGTGCCTGGGCCGTGTCGCCCAAAGCCTCATAGGCCCGGCCGGTCCAATACCCCGCCCGGCCCAGGCTGATCGGCGTCTCGACCGAGGCGGAAAATCGTTCGAAATGCCCGGCGGCCCGCCCCGGCTCACGCAGTTGAGTCAGCGCGACCCAGCCCGAAAGCCACTCCAAATCCGAGTAGGCGTACCCATCCGAGGCGGAGAGGTAATGCTGGCTGGCCAGGCGATAGGCGAGGTTGCCCAGCCCCTCGCGCGCTGCGCGTCGTGCCAGCCGCCTGCGCCGGTCGGCCCAGCGAGACGGCACGCCCAGATTGTCGATCCGCCCGGTGATCGCGTCCAGAAAGACCGCCGCCTCGTCGTACTTCCTGGCATTGTAGAGCCCGCGAAAGTCGCCGTAATTGTCCGCCGCCAGCCCGCTGAGGCCCGGCGTGCGCGGGGTGAAGAAGGGCTGACCCATCACCTCGGCCAGTTGCTTCTGCCCGGGCCAAAGACTGCGCCGGGCGATATAGGCATTGTATTCGCCGAGCGAGCCTTCGCCCGCCCGCAATTTGCGCCAAAGCACGATGTCCCGCACCACCGGATCGGCGTCTGCGACGCTGGCCTCGGCGGCGAACCAGTCGCCGCTGCCGCCCAGCTCCAGCGCGGACGCCACCTGCCATCCCTGCTGTCGTGCCTGCTCCAGATCAATCGCTGCCGCAAAGGGCGCCGAAGCGGCCCAGGCGCAAAGCATGACAAAGCCGAGGATAAGCTGCCGCATCGCGATCTCCCACGCATCTACCCGATTGGGCAAGTCTAGCACAGCCATGGGCGGACGCATCCCTGTTTGACAGCCCCGCACGACACCAATTCGTGAGTCGCTTGCCCTTGGATGCCTTTGCCCCTAGGGTCGCGCCGCTTTAACCTTTCAAACCGGACAGGACCAATGTTCAAAGGCTCGATACCCGCGCTCGTGACCCCCTTCGACAATGGCGAGGTGGATGTCGAGGCGCTCAAATCCCTGGTCGAGTGGCATATCGGCGAAGGCAGCCACGGGCTCGCCCCCGTCGGCACCACTGGCGAAAGTCCGACCTTGAGCCACGACGAGCACGAGGCGGTGATCGAGGTGGTGGTCAAACAGGCCGCCGGGCGGATCCCGATCATTGCGGGTGCGGGTTCGAACAACACTGCCGAAGCCGTGCGCTTCATGGAGTTCGCCGAAAAAGTGGGCGCCGATGGTGCGCTGGTGGTCACGCCTTACTACAACAGGCCGACCCAGCGCGGCTTGATCGCGCATTACACCGCGCTGCACGACGCGGCCGATATCCCGATCGTCATCTATAACATCCCGCCGCGCAGCGTGATCGACATGACACCCGCGACGATGGGTGAGCTGGCCAAGCTGCCACGTATTGTGGGCGTGAAGGATGCTACCGCCGATCTCTCTCGCGTCTCGGCACAGAGGATCACCTGCGGGAATGATTTCATCCAGCTCTCGGGCGAGGATCCGACCGCTCATGGTTTCAATGCGCAGGGCGGCGTTGGTTGCATCTCGGTCACCGCGAACGTTGCGCCCGCACTGTGCGCGCAGGTGCAGGAGGCGTGTTTGGCAGGCGATTTCGCGAAGGCGCTGGAACTGCAGGACCGTCTGATGCCTCTGCACCATGCGGTTTTCACGGAGCCCGGTGTGGTCGGGGCGAAAACCGGGCTGGACATTCTGGGTAAATGCAGCGCGGAAGTCCGCTCGCCCCTGACCGCCTGTGAGCCTGAAACCCGGGCAAAAGTTCGCGCGGGCATGGAGCATGCAGGCCTGATCTAGGCTGCAACCAATCCACACAGTGCCACGCTGGAGCGGCGAGCAAAGCCGCCATGCCCGTGTTCCACGGGCCAGCAGGGAACCTGCTGCTGCGTGCCTGCACGCAGATGGCGGCTTTGCTCACCGTTCCAGCGTCAGCGCTTGCCTTGACCGTTGCAGGCGCTTACATCGCGCGTATGGCCAAGACACCCAAACCGCAGATCAGGGTTGCCGCCGAGAATCGCAAGGCGCGGCATAATTATTTCATCGAAGACAGCTTCGAGGCAGGCATCGTGCTGCATGGTTCGGAGGTCAAATCGCTGCGCGAGGGCAAGGCTAATATCGCCGAGAGCTATGCCACGGTCGAGAATGGCGAGCTTTGGCTGGTCAATGCCTATATCCCGCCGTTCAGTCAGGTGAAGAACGCGGCCTTCGGCCATGAGGAGCGTCGCCGGCGCAAGCTGCTCGCCAAACATCGCGAGATTTCGCGGCTCTGGCAAGGTGTCGGGCGCGAAGGTATGACGTTGGTTCCGCTCAAGCTCTATTTCAACGAGAAGGGCCGCGCGAAACTGGAGATCGGCCTCGCCAAGGGCAAGAAGATGGCTGACAAGCGCGAGGTCGAGAAGAAGCGCGACTGGCAGCGCGACAAGGCGCGGCTGATGCGCGAGCGGGGCTGAGCCCGCCCGCGCACCGTATGTTCAGGCAACTTGGCGTATCGCCTCATTGCCGAGGATCGCGAGGGCAGCCTGTGCGGCCTCTGCCCCCTTCTGGCGGAAATGGGCGTGGAAGAACGCCTCATGCGCCTCCGTTTCCTGAAAATTATGCGGGGTTAGCACCACCGAGAAGACCGGCACGTCGGTTTTGAGCTGTACCTGCATTAGCCCGTCGACGACGGTCGCGGCCACGAAATCGTGGCGATAGATGCCGCCATCCACCACGAAGGCGGCCCCGATCACCCCGCCATAGCGCCCGGTAAGCGCCAGGCGCTGCGCTAACAGCGGGATCTCGAAAGCGCCAGGCACTTCAAACACCTCCACCGGAGGGGCCGTCTCGTGGGTCAGCAGTTCTTCAGTCAGGCCCAGTTCGGCTTGGTCGACAATTTCCGCGTGCCAGCGGGCCTTGATCAGGGCCAGCGGGTGCGGGGTTTGGTTGGTCTGCGACATGTTCGCTCCTTTCCGTCAGACACCAGAACCCCAGGGCTGACGAACAGAAGCCCGGGGGCGCGGCCCCGTCCTTCCGACGTCGTTCTCTTTCATCCGGACTGTGACCGTCGGCTCCGGAGTTGCACCGGATCTGCTGTCCCTTCGATCCGCTTCAGCGGTTCGAAGGCGCTCGCGGGCTTCGGGTTGCCCCGTTACCGCCGGTGGGGAATTCCACCCCGCCCTGAGAACAAATGCCCGCCGCGTGCAGCGCCCCTTGGGGGCTTGCCGTGACAGACACCGGTAACTTAAACACCAATCAACCTGTGACAAGCGATGGGAGCGGCGCGCCCGTGTCCGAGACCGACAGATTGCCTTCGACCGCGCGGCTGATGCGGGCGGTGGACGCGACCTGGCCGCCAGCGCGGATGGTGACCTGCGGCGGCTGGACGCTGCGGGCAGGCGGTGGCGGCGGCAAACGTGTGTCCGCAGCCCGTGGCACAGGCGAGATCGCCGAGGCGGAAGCGGGAATGGCGGCGCTGGATCAACCGCCGCTCTTCGCGCTGACACCAGGGGAGGACGCGTTGGATAAGGCCCTGGCGATGCGGGGCTACGAAATGGTCGATCCCGTCGCGCTCTATGCCCAGCCGGTGATTGAACTTGCCGACGGACGGGATGAAACGGCAAAGGTCATCCGCTGTGCGGCCCCCCTGCGCCGGATCGAGGAGATCTGGGACAGGGGCGGTGTCGGCCCTGCCCGGCGCGCGGTGATGGAGCGCGCGAGCGGGCCGAAGCAGGTCCTGATGGCTCGCGCGGGCGACCGTCCGGCCGGATGCGCTTTTGTCGCCTGCGACGACGAGATCGCCATGGTCCACGCGGTCGAGGTGCTGCCCGAATACCGCAAACAGGGCGTGGGCGAACGTCTGATGCGCGGCGCTGCCAGTTTCGCCGCCGATCACGGCGCGGCCTGGCTGACCCTGGCGGTGACCGAGGAGAACCTGCCCGCAAACCGGCTCTATCAAAAGCTGGGCATGGAGGTCGCCGGTCACTACCATTACCGCGCCAAACCCAGTTAAGAGGCCCCGATGGATCTGCCCAAACCCACCGCACTCGATCTCGCGCTGCCGGACCCGCTGCCAGCGGATGTGGCGGAGTTGTTCGGCAAATGCCAGGCCAAGCTGGGACTGATCCCGAACGTGCTGGTTGCGTATGCTTTCAATCCCGAGAAACTGGCTGCCTTTGGCCAGATGTATAACGATCTGATGCTAGGTCCCTCGGGCCTCAGCAAGCTGGAGCGTGAGATGATCGCGGTTGTCGTCTCGGCCCAGAACCGGTGTTGGTATTGCCAGGTCGCGCATGGCGCAGCAGTACGGGTGCTGTCGGGCAAGCCGGAATTGGGCGAAGCGATGGTGATGAACTATCGCGTCGCCGATTTGTCTGCCCGTGAGCGCGAGGTGCTGGACTTTGCCATGAAGGTCACGGTGGCGAGTGCCGAGATCGAGGAGCCTGACCGCACCACCCTGCGCGATGTGGGCCTCAGCGATGCCGATATTTGGGACATCGCCGCGATCGCGGGCTTTTTCAACATGTCGAACCGCATGGCCAGCGCGGTGGGCATGGTGCCGAACCCCGACTATCACGCCCAGGGCCGCTGAGCCGATGCGAGGCGCCGCGCTTGTTGCCATCCTGCTCGGCTCGCCTGCCCTGGCGATGGACTTGCCGCAAGAGTTGGATGCCGGGGCGCCGCCGGGTGCTGTGCAGACGGCCTATGCGGATCGCGATCTGGATACCTACGCCTTGCCGATCGGTGATTTTTCGGCATCGGATATCGCTGTTTTGCCACTGACGGGCCGGGTGGTTTGGTCGGCTTTCCGCCTGACCGGGCAGGAAACCGTGGCGGCCGTTCTCGCCGGATATCGCAAACGGCTGGAAGGGCTGGGATTCAATCCGCTGTTCGATTGCGAGACGCGAACCTGTGGTGGGTTTGATTTCCGTTTCGAGGCCGAGCTTCTGCCCGCCCCCGGCATGCTGCTCGACACTGCCGATTTCGCGCAATTGTCGATGGAGCGGGGGCATGACCGCACCTTCGCCTCGATCCTCGTGAGCCGGGTGCTGGATGCTGTCTATGTCCAGACCGTTCTGGTCGCTGAGGCGGCGGAGGTACCGGATCTGCAACCTGCGCCTGGGGTCGAGACGGCGCCAGAGACAGTGATTTTGCCCCAGGACGAAAAAGCGCTCTACGACCGCTTGATCGCGGAGGGGCATGTGCCGATTGCCGGGCTCTCGTTCGAGACGGGTGGCGCCGTGCTCTCACCGGAAAGCAACGAGGCGCTGGATCTGCTGGGGCGCCTTTTGAACCGGAACGATATCGAGGTTGTGATCGTCGGGCATTCGGACAATGAAGGCGGCCTGGAGCCCAATAAGGTGCTGTCGCGCCAGCGTGCACAGGCCGTGCGCGAGGCCCTGATCGCACGCGGCGTGGCCGAGGCGCAGATGGAGGCAGATGGCGTCGCGTTCCTGGCGCCCGTCTCCTCGAACGCGACGGAGGAAGGGCGCGCCGCAAACCGGCGTGTGGAACTGGTGTTGAAATGAGCGCAGTGCCTGATTGGATGAACCTGCCATCGTTCCTGGGCCCGGTAGACCTTGTTGCGGTCGGGTTTCTGATCGTGGCCATCGTCCTGACCAACCGGCTGGTCGAGAGGTGCTCGGCCACCTGGCCTTCGACCGCTGTGCTGATGGCGGGATATCGCAAGGCCTGGATGTCGGAATTACCCAATCGCGAATTGAAGATGTACGACGCCATGCTGATGGTGAACTTGCGTGCCGGGGCGACGTTCTTTGCGTCGGGCTGCATGCTGGCCATCGGCGGGGTCATCGCTCTCCTGGGCCAATCCGACCGGCTGGTGGCGTTGGCCCAGGATCTGGCGATGACCGATGCGGTCAGTCGGGTCGCGTGGGAAGCGAAGCTGATCTTCATCGTGATCCTGCTGGTGCAGGCGTTCTTGCGTTTTATCTGGGCGCATCGGATTTTTGGATATTGCGCGGTGTTGATGGGCACTATCCCCGACCGCCAGAGCGGGCCGCCTGTGCCGACCGAGAGGACGCTCGCCGCTGTGACCCGTGCGGGGGAGTTGAACGTCACCGCATCACGCAGTTTCAATCGCGGCATGCGCACGGTCTATTTCACCCTGGCGGCGCTGGCCTGGTTTCTGGGGCCTTGGATGCTGATCGGTGCAACGGCACTGATCATGCTCAATCTCTTCCGGATCGAGTTTCTATCGAACACCCGCGCGATCCTGCTGGAGTCGATGAGCGAAGTCCGGCACGCAGCGGCAGTCGGCGTCTTGGATCAGGATCCACCACGATAGTCACGCAAGCAAAAACCCGGCCCGCCTTTTCGGCGGGCCGGGTTTTGTCCCTCGGGCGCGCTGTCGTTAGTGCAGGCGCTCTCCGGCCTCGTCGATTGCCCCATCGATCAATGCGTTGGCTTTGTCGGCGGTCAGTTTGGCCCGCAGCACCTCGGCAGCGGCTGCCACCGCGATCTGAGCAGCCTTGTCCTTGACTTCCTTGACTGCACTGGCCTCGGCCATACCAATCTGTTCATCCGCCCGCTTCAGGCGCCGCTCGATCGACAGCTTCAGATCGGCCTTGGCCTGTTCGGCGGCGACCTCTGCCTCGCGCTTGGCGGCCGATACGATCTCGTCAACCTGCCCGGCGACCTCCGCCTGCTTGCGCTCGAAGCTGGCAAAGACTTCCTGAGCCTCCTCGCGCAGGCGTCTTGCCTCGGCCAGCTCCTCGCGGATCTTCTCGGCCCGCTCGTCGAGCTTGCCGCCGATCAGCTTGTGAACTCCCAGATAGCCGAGCAGTGCGAAGAACCCGATCAGGGCGACCAGAACCACGAAATCCGTGTTGTAGAGAATGTCCATTCTGATCCCCTCAGCCCAGCCGCGCGGCGACGGCGGCTTTCAGCGCGTCCGCGTCTGCCGCGTCCGGCATCACCGCATCGACGATTGCCGAGGCGGTGTCGCCCGCCACCTCTTCCACCGCTGCCATCGCGTTGGCGCGAATCTCGGCGATGCGCTTCTCGCCCTCGGCCGTACGGGCCGAAATTTCAGCATCCGCTTTTGCCATCGCCTGATCGACATCGCGCTGGATTTCGGCACGGGTCTCGGCTGCGATCTCCTGCGCCTTGGCGCGGGCATCGGCCAGCGCCTGATCATAGGCTTTCTCGGCCTCTTCGGCCTTCTGCTTGAATTCCTCGGCCTTGTCCAAATCGTCGGCTATGGCATCGGCCCGCTCCTCCAGCACCGTAGCGATGCGGGGCAGAGCGATCTTGGTCATCAGGAAGTAAAGCACCACCAAACTGACCACCAGCCAGAAGATCTGGCTGGGATAGGTGGAGAAATCGAGCTGCGGAAGACCGGTCGAACCGCTTGCCGCGTCACTGGGCGAGGCCATGGGCCATCTCCGAAATCAGGTCATCTCTGGCGGCCGCCGATGGGCGGCCACCCGGATTGTATTGCGCGTCCTCAGACGGCGAACATCAGCAGGAGCGCGATCAGGAACCCGAAGATCCCCAGCGCTTCTGCGAAGGCGATGCCCAGGAACATGGTCGCGGTCTGGCTGGAGGCCGCTGCCGGATTGCGCAGTGCGCCGGCCAGATAGTTGCCGACCACGTGGCCCACGCCAACGCCAGCGCCGCCCATGGCGGTACAGGCCAGACCGGCGCCGATATATTTGCCCAGCAGGGTAGCGGCTTCAACTTCCATCGTGATGTCTCCTCTTGAATGGAATTCTTGGGTTTCGGGGCGCTGATCAGTGTCCCGGATGCAGCGCGTCGTTCAGATAGATGCAGGTCAGGATTGCGAAGATGTAGGCCTGGACGACCGAGACCAGAAATTCGAGCCCGGTGATCGCCACCATCATGCCCAGAGGCAGTATGGCGAGCGGCGTCAGCCCGGCAAAGACCAGCATACCCAGCAGTCCGGCGAAAACCTTCATCACCGCGTGGCCCGCCATCATATTGCCCGCCAGACGAATGGAGTGGCTGAGCGGACGGACGAAGAAGGAAATCAGCTCGATCAGCGCCAGCGGCACCCGCAGCGCGGCCGGGGCCGACTCGATCCAGAACAGCTTCAGGAAGCCCAGCCCGTTGCGATAGAAGCCGATCACGATCACGGTGATGAAAACCGCCATCGCCATAACCCCGGTCACAGCAATATGCGAGGTTGTGGTGAAGCTGCCCGGAACCATGCCCAGCAGATTCGAGAACAGGATGAACACGAAGAGCACGAAGATATAAGGAAAGAACTTCGGCGCGTCCTCGCCCAGCACATCCACGACCATCTGGCGCACGAACCCATAAATCAGTTCGGAGATAGACTGCACGCGGCTGGGAACGATCGCCCGGCCCGACGTGCCAAAGATCGTCAGCGCTGAAATGCCGATCAATGCGATCGCCATCCAGATTGTCGAGTTGGTGACCGAGAAGAGACCGATCTCACCGCCGCCGATCGGGCTGATGATGAACTGGTCCATAGGGTGGATGGATACACCGTCTTCGGTTGGAGCCGCCAAAGCTTCTACCCCTCAAGTCAGGCGCCCGGACCGGGCCCCCGGTTGTCTTCTGCCGCGGACGCGGCCCGTTGATCTTCAGCCGCAGCCGCGGCTTGTTTTTTCTGGAACTCGTTCGCCGAGTGCATCACCGTGCGGATACCCGACGCGAACCCCAAAAGCCAGAACACGATGAGGAAAAGGGGAACAGTCCCGAACAGGCTGTCCAGCCCCCAACCCATCGCTGCGCCGATCATCATCGAGAGGACCAGCTCGAACACCATTCGCCAGGCCATGCCGGCATTTGTAAATTTGTCCACCTTTCGGCGGAGCGGGGGCGCTTTTGCATCGCGAGCGCGGCGGATCCGCGCGTCCAGCTTTTGCAGCCGGGCCGACCCATCCTGTCCGGAGCGATCCGGCGGCGTGTCGCCCATTTCGAACCCTTCCACCCGCCACGAAACACGATGCCCCGCGTGAGACGGGCGGACCTTAGTTTTGGCCGCTTGGGGTGTCAATATAGCGATCTCGCGGTCGCGGGTTCACAAAGCGCTGATTTTATGAAAGAAATCAAAGCTGCGACGGGACGGCGCACCAGCGCCGTTGAGGGGACTACAGCGCGTGGGTGTAGTGGTGTTGGTGGATTGACGGCAGAGCGGTGCATGCGCACCGATCCGGGCCGTCGCTTTTCTTCGGAAACGGCGAGGAAACATCAGGGAGATTCGACATGTGCTTCTTGTGCGAGGCAGGGGCAGATTGTTGCCTGGATCAGGCCGCATCTAGTCAGGACATGCAGGCGGGCGAGGGGTCCGCCACACCGCAGGCTGCAGCGACCGGCGCCAACATCTCGGGCCTGAAATGGGGCGACCGCACCCAGGGAACCGAAAGCGGTGTCGTAACCTGGAGCATCGCGGGCGCTGGCGAATCGGTGAATGCTTTCAGCTCGGCCAGCGGCACTTCGCAGGGATTCGATGATTTCAACTTCGATGTCGAAGCCCAGCTACGGGCGGTCTTCAATGCCTGGTCCGCCGTCGCCAATATCGATTTCGTACAGGTCGAAGACCAGGGTGGCGCGGCAACCAGCAATTCCACTGGCGATATCCGGATCTTTGCAGCCCCCATACCCGGCTCGACCATTGGGGTCGCGTTCTTCCCCCGGGAAGGCGACATGGTTCTCGATACCTCGATGGCCAACAATCCGGATCTGTTTTTCAAGGTTGCATTGCACGAGCTTGGCCATTCACTGGGCTTTGGGCATACGGATGCGTTCTCGATCATGCAGCCCCGGGTCGGGTCGATCGATGCGTTGACGGACGTGGACATCTCGGGCGCGCGAGAGGTTTATGGCCAGCAGGATAACGGGCCGGAGACCTACAACTTCAGCTCCTCCGAGGTGGAACTGAAGATCGAGCGCAGCCTTGACGATTTGACGGTGAACGGGAACAGCCGCGACAACACGATATTCGGTGGCGATACGAACGAGACCTTGAACGGCGGCAGTGGCAACGACCTGCTTTCCGGGGGCCGAGGGCGCGACCGGCTCGATGGCGGGTCGGGTACGGATACGGCGACATACGAGGATGCCTCCGCCCGGGTCCGCGCGGACCTGCAAAACACTCTCTCCGGCCAGGGCGAGGCGGCCGGCGACAGCTTTGCATCGATCGAGAACCTGATCGGCAGCCGCAGCAGCGACAACCTGCGTGGCAATGCCGCCGATAACCGGATCGAGGGCGGCATCGGCGCCGATCACCTGTTCGGTCGCGCTGGTGAGGACGTGCTGCGTGGACAGAATGGTGCCGACCGGCTGCAAGGGAACAGCGGCGCAGACGATCTGGGCGGTGGCCAGGGCGCGGATACCTTCATCTACAACCTGTTGACCGACAGCCGCGTCGGAGTGATCCGTCGCGACGTCATCAGCGACTTTGGCAATGGTAACGACATCGTCGATCTCGCGCGCATCGATGCTGATACCAGCCGGGGTGGCAATCAAAGCTTCGAGTTCATTGGCCGCAGCGCGTTCACCGGCGACGCCGGCGAATTGCGGTTCTTCGTCAATGGCGTCGAGGGGTTTCTGATCCTTCAGGCGGATGTCGATGGCGACCGCGCCCAGGACTTCCAGATCGAGTTTTCTGATCTGTCCGGGCTGAGCGCGAGCGACTTTATTCTCTGATAAAGCTTTAGCGAAGCGTCCCGATCCGGGGCGCTTGCGCCGCTCTCTTCGCCACGGAATCGCCCATATATCCGGTACCCTATGCGCGGGGTATGGGTGAGGGCGCGTCTGCATCGCAGCGTGGCCAGCTTTCTTGTTCAACGACATTTATTGCGGCTTCGCGCCAGCGCGCGCCGCATGAGACGCGCGACGCGCGACGCGGGGGGCGGGAAATGGCGGATCCAACCGATTTCGAAGTGATGATGGTCGAACTGATCAACCGGGCCAGATCGAACCCGGAGGGCGAGTTCGATGCGCTTATCCTCTCGACCGATCCGTTGATTACGGTCGATCCCGGCATTACCGGTGCATTGCGCTTCTTCGATGTGGATCTGGATGTGCTTAGAGCCCAACTCGACGGCCTGCCCGCGGCGGCGGCGCTCGCGTGGAATGTCAATCTGGGCGACAGCGCGGATACGCATTCGCAGCGCATGATCGATTTCGACGAGCAGGAGCACAATTTTCCAGGCGAACCCAATCTCGGACAGAAACTCTCGAACGCGAACTACTTCGGTGCGTTCGCTGGCGGTGAGAATATCTTTGCCTTCACAGACAATCCGGTACAGGGCCATGCGGGCTTCTATATCGACTGGGGGTTCAGCGATACAGGCATTCAGGATCCCGCAGGGCACCGCAACTCGATCCTGAGTGCTAATTTCGCTGAAGTGGGCGTCGGCATGCTGGAGCAGACCGACCCTGATGCCGATGTCGGCCCCTTTGTCGTCACGCAGCACTTTGGCAACCGTTTCGGGCGCGATTCGGCGCTGACCGGTGTAATCATAGATGATGCGGATGCGGACGATTTCTACTCGCTGGGCGAGGGGCTCGGTGGGGTCACCATCACAGCGAGCGGGGCGAATGGTACGTTCTCGACCATCAGCTTCGGCGCCGGGATCTATACGCTGGAGCTGGAGGACGGCACCTACGAAGTGACCTTCTCTGGCGGTGGGCTGGATGCAAATGTCGTCGAGACCGTGGTGATCGACGGCCAGAACGTGAAGCTGGATGTCGAGCGCACGGGCGAAATCCGGCTCTATCGGGTGGGCGACGAAGCGGCGGAGCATCTGGCCGGCACCGATGGCAACGACCTGCTGCGCGGGGCCGCTGGTGATGACATGCTGACCGGCGGTGCAGGGGCCGATCATCTCGATGGCGGCGAGGGCGTCGATACGGCGGACTACTCCTCTGCCATCGCCCGTGTGCGCGCCGATCTGCAAGGCGGGCTGAACGGAATCGGCGATGCTGAGGGCGACACCTTCGAGAATGTCGAGAACCTGATCGGCACCGCCCGCAACGACGATTTGCGCGGCGATGCGGGGAGCAACCATATCAAGGGCGGCTCGGCCTCGGACCGCCTGCATGGCCGCGCGGGCGACGATGTGATCGAGGGCGATGTCGGCACCGATGTCCTCTATGGCAATGCCGGACGAGATATTATGTCGGGCGGCGTCGGCAACGACCGCTTCATCTACTTCGGGCTCAGTGACAGCCGGGTGGGCGTGAACCGCCGCGACGTGATCACCGATTTCGAAGACGGGGACCGGATCGAACTGCAACGCCTGGACGCCGACCGGGGTGAAGTCGGAAACCAGGTCTTCACCTTCATCGGTCAGGTGCAGTTTTCGAACCAGGCGGGCGAGTTGCGCTTCTTCAAGTCCAGCGGCAACAATCAGACGGTGATCCAGGCCGACACGAATGGCGATGGGGTGCAGGACTTCCAGATCGAACTGACGGGCCTGATCGATCTGGATGAAGGGGACTTCATCCTCTGAGATGGCGCTTTTCGTCCGACCCTTTATGCTGCCGCCAAACTGCGGGAGGGTTCCATGGCCGATTTCATCCGTCTCAGCGAGGCCGACAACGTGGCGACCGCAACCCGGCCGCTGGAGGCCGGATCGCAGATCGCAGGCGTTACGACTGCGGCGATCGTTCCGCGGGGCCACAAGCTGGCCATCGCCGATATCCCTGACGGTGCGCCGGTCGTCAAATATGCCAATGTCATCGGATATGCCGATGGCCCGATCGTGGCGGGCGCGCATGTTCATACGCACAATCTGGCGTTTCGGGCGACCGAACAGGATTATGACTTCGGAACCGATCTGCGCCCGGTCGCCCCTGCCACGGGGGATACCTTCATGGGGTATCGCCGGGCAAACGGTCGCGTGGGGACACGCAATTATATTGCGGTCATAACCTCGGTAAATTGCTCGGCCACGGCGGCGCGAATGATCGCCAGCGCTTTCGGGCCCGCTGAGATGGCGGCCTATCCCAATGTCGATGGCGTTACCGCCTTTGTGCACGGCACCGGGTGCGGCATGGCAGGCGATGGCGAAGGGTTCGAGGCGCTACAGCGCGTCATGTGGGGATATGCGCGCCACCCGAATGTGGCCGGTGTGCTGATGGTCGGCCTCGGCTGCGAGATGAACCAGATCGACTGGTTGCTGGAGGCGCATGGGATCGAACGCGGGCCGATGTTCCATGCCATGAACATCCAGGACGTGGCGGGGCTGGCCAGAACGGTCGAACTGGGGATCGAGAAGGTCCGCGCCATGCTGCCGCTCGCCAATGAAGCACAGCGGGCAGACTGCGCCGCATCAGAGCTGATGGTTGCCTTGCAATGCGGCGGTTCGGACGCCTGGTCCGGCATCACCGCCAACCCGGCGCTGGGCTATGCCTGCGATCTGCTAGCAGCCCAGGGCGGCACGGGCGTTTTGGCCGAAACGCCCGAAATCTATGGCGCCGAGCACTTGCTAACCCGCCGCGCTGCCACGCGCGAAATCGGCGAGAAGCTGATCGACCGCGTTAGATGGTGGGAGGATTATACCGCTCGCAACAGGGGCTCGATGGACAACAATCCCTCGCCCGGCAACAAAAAGGGCGGTCTGACGACGATCCTGGAGAAGTCGCTGGGGGCGGCGGCGAAGGGGGGCACCTCGCCCCTGAACGGCGTTTTCAAATATGCCGAGCCAGTGCGCGCACGGGGCTTCACCTTCATGGATACGCCTGGATACGATCCCGCCAGCGTGACGGGGCAGATCGCCGGGGGCTGTAACCTGGTAACGTTTACGACCGGGCGCGGTTCCGCCTTTGGCTCGAAACCCGCCCCCACGGTCAAGATCGCAACCAACTCGGATCTCGCGCGCCGGATGCCGGACGATATGGATGTCGATGGCGGGCGCGTCCTCAGCGAGGGCGCCAGCATCGAGGAGGTTGGTCGCGAAATTTACGATATGCTGCTGCGCGTCGCCTCGGGCGAGCAGACCAAATCCGAGCGCCAGGGGCTGGGAGACTACGAATTCGTGCCCTGGCAGATCGGCGCGGTCATGTGATCAGCCGGGTGCGCCCATTGCGCGGACCAGGGCATCGGTGATCCCCGGTTCGGACAGGGCGTGGCCCGCATCGTCGATGAGGTTGAGTTCCGCCAGTGGCCAGGCCTCCGAAATCGCCAGCGCCGTCGCGGGGGGACAGATCACGTCATATCGTCCCTGCACAATCACGCCTGGGATCTGCGAGATCGCATCCATATTCGTCAGAATATGGTCGTCGCGCTCCAGCCAGCCGCGATGGTAGAAATAATGCGCTTCGATCCGGGCAAAGGCACGGGCATAGGCGCCATCGACCATGCCGGGTCGCCCCGGACGCAGAGCTGCGGTCGCGCTCTCCCAGCGCACCCAGGGTCGGGCAAAACGGGTCTGCTCGGCCTCGTCATCGCTGGTCAGCCGCTTGTAATAGGCGGTTACCAGATCGTGCTGTTCATCCGCTGGGATCGGTGCCGCGAACTCCGCCCAGGCTTCGGGGAAAAACCGCCCCGCGCCGCCGCCATAGAACCAGTCGATTTCACCCTTGGTCAGCGCAAAAATGCCACGCAGGATCAGTCGTTTGACCCGATCGGGGTAGGTCTGGGCGTAGATCAGTGCCAGGGTGGAGCCCCACGATCCGCCAAAGACCTGCCAGGCATCGATTTTCAGATGCTCGCGGATGGTTTCAATGTCGGCGACCAGATCCCAGGTGGTGTTCTCCTCCAACGAAGCGCGCGGGCGTGAGCGGCCGGCGCCGCGCTGATCGAACAGCACGACCTTATAGCGCTGCGGGTCGAAGAAGCGCCGGATATAGGGGCTCGTCCCCGCGCCCGGCCCGCCATGGAGCACGACCACGGGCTCGCCTTCCGGATTGCCGCAAAGCTCGACATAAAGCTCGTGGATGCTGCCGACCTGCAGGTGGAAACGCTGATAGGGCTCGGTTTGCGGATGTAGGCGAGGCTCGGCCATAATGCTCCTGCGGCAAAAGGGTTAACCCATTGGATCTGTCGAGGATTTCGGCCTATGTCATCCAGCGGAGAGTTGCAAGGCGGAGATCCCCGGTGACGGATACAGCGGTAGACCCCGACGAGATTGCAAAATTCGAGGCGATGGCCGCCGAATGGTGGGACCCGCAGGGCAAGTTCAAACCGCTCCACATGCTCAATCCATGCCGTTTGCAATACATAGTCGATCAGGTTTCGGCCCAGCATGGGCGGGATCCCTCCAAGCGCGGCGCGTTCGAGGGGTTGCGTATCCTCGATATCGGCTGTGGCGGGGGTCTGCTCTGCGAACCGATGGCGCGGCTGGGGGCCGAGGTGGTGGGTGTCGATCCTGCCGCGCGCAACATTCCCGTGGCCCAGATCCATGCAGAGCAGATGGGGCTGGAGATCGATTATCGCATCGACACGGCGGAAAACCTGCGTGCCGCGGGTGAGATTTTCGACGCGGTGCTGAATATGGAAGTGGTGGAGCATGTGCCCGATCCGCAGGCCTATCTGAATGCCTGCGCAGGGTTGGTCCGGCCGGGTGGGATTATGTTGACGTCAACCATCAATCGGAACCCCAAAAGCTATATGATGGCGATTATCGGGGCCGAGCATGTGATGCGCTGGTTGCCCAAGGGCACCCATGAATGGTCGAAATTCATCACACCGGACGAGTTGATCGCCATGTTGGGCAATGCGGGGCTGAACCCGGTCGACAAACGCGGGTTCGTGTTCAATCCGCTGACCTGGTCGTGGCGCCTCAGCGCCAGCGACCTGAGCGTGAACTATGTCACCGCGGCGGTTCAGCCAGCGGGCTGACCTGCGTCAGATATCGATCACCAGAATGATATCGTTCAGGAAGTCGGTCAGGTCCTGACCCGATAGATTGGCCAGATCGGTCCCTGACAGGCTGCCGCCGGAGAGGTCCAGCCGCACACTGTCGGTGCCCGACGCGATGGTGAGGTCCTTGCGCTGGGCATCGATGGTCAGTGCCGCCTCGACATCGGCGATATCGTCGAAATCGGTCATTTCGAAAATCAAAACATCGTCGGCGCCAAAGCTCTGCACCACGTCGTTGTCGTCGCCATTGCCGAAGAGGATGGTGTTCGAGCCGGTGCCAGCCAGGATCAGATCGTCGCCGTCGCCTCCGACGATGAAGGTCAGCCCGGTGCCGCCACGCAGCACATCGTTGCCATCGCCGCCGGCAAGCTGATCGGTGCCCGCGCCGCCTATCAGGGTGTCGTTGTCGGCCCCACCATAGAGCGTGTCGTCCCCAGCCCCGCCGCGGAGAATATCGTCGCCGTCACCGCCAAACAGGCTGTCGCCTTCGGCGCCGCCGCGCAAGGTGTCGTTGCCGATCCCGCCATCCAGCGTATCGTCTCCGCGCCCGCCGCGAACATCGTCGGCACCCTCGCCACCGAACAGGGCATCGTCGCCGCCATTGGCCTCCAGCACATCGTCGCCCGCATCGCCGGAGATCGTGTCGTTGCCCGACCCGCCCTGCACGGTGTCGTTATCGTCGCCACCGAACAGGGTGTCATTACCCGCCTGACCCATCAGCGTATCGTCGCCTTCTGAGCCGAAGATCTCATCATCGCCGTTCTGCGCGAAGACAGTATCGTTCCCGGCCAAGGCATCGATCACATCGTTCTGCGGTGTACCTTGCAGGCGATCATCTTGCGGTGTCGGCACCGCGTCGAAGGCCGACCTGGTCGTGAAGTCGAGATCTCCCGCGACTAGGGCTGCAACCGAGTTGCCCGCGATGTCGATGAACGTGCCTTGGGGATAGAGTACGGCGACCTCGGTCTCTTCCGGCAAATCGGAGGTCGGGTTGATGGTCGCCACCGCGCCCGCGACGGTGATGCGGGCGTCGCCGACGGGGATCGTCTCCAACACATCGCCAGTGCTGACGGCGATGATCGTGATGTCGCCGGCCCCCGCCGCGACGTTTTCGGAGAACGTGAGTGTGATGTTCTGATCCGCTGTGACATCCGCCGCGCCATCCGTCGGATCGGTATTGTCCAGGCTGGCCGCCGTGGTGTCGATGGTGATCGTCAACGCGGTGGAGGCATCCGACGCTCCGCTGCCGCCCAACGTCGCCGTCGCCGTAATGGCGTGGATGTTGTCGGTCAGCGCATCGGCGGTGATCGTGACCAGGCCAGCGCCATTTGCGGTGCCAGTGCCGACCACCCCGTCGAGATCGGAGTTCAAGGTAACCTCCGCCCCCGGATCGGTTTGCAGCACGACGGTCGGCGTGGTGTCAGAGGTGATATTGTCATCATCCAGGACGCCAAGATCCGACAGGGCGAGCAGATCCAGTGCGGTGGGCGCCGCCGGCACGTCCTCGTCGGTCACATCCACAGTGTCGCTGCCGCTGTCGAAATCGGTCGCCGAGGCCGTGATGGTCACCGTCTGTGTCCCGTCGATCAGCGCATCGCCGACTGCATCGATGTCGAAGGTCGCGCTCGTCTGTCCGGCTTCGATGGTTACAGTCGTTGGAACCACGGCTTCGGAGGTGTCGCTGGACTCCAGTGTGACCACCAGCGCGTCGGTCGTGTCGCCTGCGCGCGTAACGATGGCGGTGGTCGCCCCGGCCCCGGCATCTTCAGAGATCTCCGCGGCATCGATCGTCACCGTCAGGTCCGGCGGATCCAGCAGGGTGAACGCCGTGGCGTCGAATGGCACCAGAGTTTCGCCGGCATTCGGCGCTGCGGTCACGCGGTCCGATCCGCCATTGATGATCGGCAGATAGTCCTCGAAAGCCCGCTGGTCGTCGCGGCCCCCGGTGAAGTCCGAAGCCGCAACCGGCGTGGCGTCTCCGACATTGGACAGGTCGAGCGCGGTTTGCCCATCGACCAACCCGGTCCCGGTCAGGGTTCCGAAGTCGAAGGCCGCACTGTTCCCAGTGGTTAGTGCTGCCAGGAACGTCTCCGGCACATCGCTCGCGGTCGTGGTCAGCGAGGTGTAAGCATAAACCGTGTCGCCGAATTGCTCGGGCGCGAAATCGCCCAAGCGGGTGATCAGGCCATGGCTCTCGCCCAGTTCCACGATGGGGCTGGCGTCCTGAATTCCAAGCTCTGAGAATGTGACCACCGTGCCTGCTGCGATGAACTCGTTCACTGTCCACTGCAGGATGCCATCGGTCTCGTCCGCCGCACCAAAGGCCGCGCCGTCCCAAGGATTGTCGCTGAAGAAGATGTCGAACGCATCGGTCGAGCCATCCAGATCCTCCAGCACGACAAAGGCCAGATCGTCTTCGGTACTGTCGAAGTTGAAGCCGGTGAAGGCGATGGACCCTGCACTGAGCGCTGGCGGATCGACGCGGGTCGGCAGAACGGTCGAGAAGTCCGCCGTTGCATTACCGGCAATGCCGGCGAAGGCGTTGCCCGAACTGTCGGTGATCGCGGAGCTGTCGAGTTCGATATAAAACCGCGTGCCTGTCGCCAGATCGGCGGCAGGGTTCACCGTGACGGTGGTGCCGTTGAACGTGACCTGAGCCGATGTAATGTCGATGGTCTCCACCACCGCATCGGTCGAAAACTCGCGGATCACCAGATTGCCAGTACCCTCCTGCACATTCTCGTTGAATGTCAGGACGATATTGGCATCGACGGCGACATTGGCATCCTCGTCGGCGGGTGAGATCGTGACCAGATCGGGCGCATCCACGTCTGTCCCGCCCAGAGTGAAGGCGGTGTTGTCGAAGGGAGAGAACCCCTCGCCAGACGTCCCGTCATCCTCGATCTGGAAATTGTTGGCGAGATTTCCGTTCAGGAAGGGCAGATAATCTTCGAACGCATTCTGGGTCGACCGGTCGCCGACATAGCGCGCGGCATCCGCCGCGGCATCGACCGAACCGAAATCGGCAGCGGTCTGGCCATAGACGAGGCCGGTCCCGGTCAGGCTGGTGGGTGTCGCATCGGTCGAGAGGGCCGCAAGGAAAGTCGTCGGGGCATCGGCGCTGCCGACATAAACGAACAGCTCATCCCCGATGATCCCGCCCTCAAAAGCAAAATTTCCGCTGCGCTCCAGGAAGCCGCGATCCGCCGAGAGGTCGGCGAAGCTGCTGCCATTATTGATACCGAGCTCGGCAAAATTGATCACTTGCCCCGCGGCGATATCCTCGTCAATCGTCCAGGTCAGCACGCCGTCATTGGCGTCATTGACGAAATTGGTGCCGTTGAACGCCCGGTCGGTGATGAAAATCTGGAAGGGGTTGGTGGCGCCATCCAAATCGTCCAGCGCAACCAGGGCGAAGTCGTCTTCCTGCTGCTCGGCGTTGAAGCCGACAAAGGCGACGGAGCCTGCCTCCAGCCCCGCGGGCGCCGCGCTGATCGTCGGCAGGGCGGTGTTGAAATCCAGCGTCTCCTCACCTGCGATCCCGCCAAAGGCGTTGCCCGCCAGGTCCTCGACTGCGCCATTGTCGATTTCGATGAAGTAACGGGTCGCCGTGTTCAGGTCGTTTGCCGGATTAATGGTGATCGCGGTGCCCGAGATCGAAACCCGGCTGGCATCGGTGATCGCGATGGTTGCGAAAACTGTGTCATCTGCGTCGCTGTCATCGTCGGGACCACGCTCGACAATGCGGATGTTTCCAGTCCCCGCCTGCACATCCTCGTTGAAGGTCAGAACGATGTTGTTGGCAACGGCGAAATTCACGCTGTCATCGGCGGGGGAGGAAGCGCTCAACCCCGGCGGTGTCGTGTCGGCCTGCAAGAGCTCGAACGCCGTGAAATTGTCGAGGGTGATGACATCGTTCTGGCCGCCGATGCCGCCATCGATGATCGTAAAGTTCCCGGCGCTGCCGCCATTGATGTCGTCCAGATACTCGGCAAACGTCGCTTCGGTCGACCGGTCGCCGGTGTATTCGAAACCGCCCACCGGCGCGGATTGCCCGCTGCCGATATCCAGCGCGGTGGTCCCGACCGTTAGCTCCGAGGGCACGACACCTGGGCCGTTGTTAATGAAATCGCCGCCCTGGACGGTAATGGTCCCGTCATCGCCGGTGAAGCCGTCCGTACGGGTGCTGACTGCGGTGATGAAGCTGGGGCTGGCGAAGCTGCCCTGGAAGAGGAAGATGTTCTCGCCCTGGCTGAAGTTCAGATCGAGCCCGCCCGACAATGTGCCAGTGCTGGCCGTTTCGGTACTCGTGTTGAAGATATTGTTGAACGTGATGATGGTTCCGGCAGGGATCGGCGCCGTCGTGGTCCAGACCAGAGCATCCTCGCCGCCCGGATCGGGCACGAAACCAGGTCCGCTGCCCAGAGGCGCCGGATTGCCCGAGAAGAAATCCGTCGTGGCGCTGAGATCGACATAGTTGCGATGTGTGAACGTGAATGTCTCGCCAGCCGCGATATCCGCCAAGGCAACAAGCTGTAGGTCGTCGTCTCCGCCGCCGTTATAACCGACAAATGCCAGATCGCCTGCGTTCGCCATTGTTTCTCTCCCTAGGGCGCGATCCGCTTTCGTTGCAGATACGCAAATACAACTCGGCTGCCCGCATCCTCGCGCGCATCGCCGTCGAAATTCGTCTGCAGTGGCGCTCTACCCTCGGGCGAGGCCCAATGTCGATCTAGTGTAGGAGTGCTGCGCAATGTGGGATGTGAGAACTGTCACATCGGCGCCTGCGCATGCCGGACCGCCTCATTTTGCGATGGGTGTCTCAGAAAATGCCTCGAAAGCAACAGCTTGGCAGGCACGCTGACACAAATCTCACGCATGGTCGTCCAATGATCCCCCACATCCGGATCGATAACCCGTAAAGGTTGATTCAGAGTCGAGGCGAAAATGGGGAGAATCGCAGCAGCCCGGTTGGAGTTGACCCGGAATTGCTGCGCCCGGGCCGAGACCCGGGCGCAAACCGGCGATCGCTCTGATCGGGGGAGGAGTCAGGCGATCAGCCGGGTGGCGTACTTAGCCCTCGGAGGGCGGCAGATCCGGCAGTTGCGAACCGATGAACTCGCTCGGGCTCAGTGCCTGGTCTGCGTTGGCGTCGATCTGAACGAAGGTGTCCTCATCCAGGTCGGGATAGGCCGCTTGAAATTCCTCCATCGAGATCAGCGCATCCGCGTTGGTGTCGATCGCGACGAAGGTTTCGGCGTTGGCGGCGAGGGCGACCCCGGCTGTGCCGAGTACGAAAACAGAAACGAGGGAGAGTTTGGTAAGCATGACACATCTCCTTTCATCCACAGGTAGATCGGATCATCCGATGCACCTGCGGATTGCACGCGACGCTTTTCGCCTTCCGGCGGCATTTCTCTGGATTTGGCAGGGAAAGGCTAGCAAGAACATGCTGGCCTTTGCCCTGTTCTGCAGGGTGAAATCCGATTTCTGTTCTTGGTGCAGATAGGGTAATTTTTTATATATAAAACAATTTGTTAGCGTAGTCTTATCGTGCGCCATATCCTCCGTTGTCGGTTGTTCAAAACGACCCCAAGGGCCTGCGACCAAATGTGCCGTCCACCGCCTTCATTGCCGCGTGGCGCCGTCTCATCGGCGGACTGTCCGCTGGACAGTGCCAGGGCGGGCTGACATATCTCCTGCAGCCGTTTTGTGAGGACCTGATGGACCTGATCCCTATGACCGCCCGTGATGTGCTAGACCTGCTGGCGCGGGGCGAAGTCACACATAGGGACATGCTCGACCAACTCGAGGCACGTATCGGCGCGGTGGACGGTCCGATTAATGCGCTGCCTACCCTGTGCTTCGACCGGGCCCGCGAGACGGCGAAGGCGATCTCAGCGCGGCCTGTGGGCGAGCGCGGGGTGCTGGGAGGCCTGCCTGTCGCGATCAAGGATCTCAGCATGGTCGCGGGCGTTCGCTCGACCCACGGCTCGCCGATCTATGTCGACAACATCCCCCGGCAGTCCGACCATCTGGTGCAGCGGGTGGAGGGTCAGGGCGGCGTGATTTATGCCAAGTCCAACACGCCGGAGTTCGGCGCAGGCGCCAGCACATTCAACGAGGTGTTCGGACGCACGCACAACCCTTGGGATATCAGCCGGTCGGTCGCTGGCTCTTCTGGCGGCTCGGCGGCCGCGCTGGTCTCGGGCCAGGCGTGGCTGGCCCATGGTTCGGATATGGGCGGCAGCCTGCGAAACCCTGCCAGCTTCTGCGGATGCGTCGGTCTGCGCCCCTCGCCCGGCCGGGTGCCGGGTGGTCCCTGCGCCGATGCGTTTGGTGTGCTCAGCGTTGAGGGCCCGATGGCGCGTAATACTGGCGATCTTGGCTTGCTTCTGGACGCGATGGCCGGTCCCGACCCGCGTGAACCCTACGCGCAGCCTTGGAATGCCGGGTTCCGCCAGGCGGCGGAGGAGCCGCGCCTGCCGCGCCGCGTCGCCTATTCCCCCGACCTGGGCATCACGCCGGTCGATCCGCAGGTAGCCGAGATCACCGCCGCCGCTGCCCGCCGTTTCGAGGCACTGGGTGTCGCGGTCGAAGATGCAACCCCCGACTTCACCGGTGCGCACGAGGCCTTCCAGACGCTGCGCGGCCTGGCCTTCGCAACCTCCCATGCCGAGCATTATGCGACCAAGCGCGATCAACTGAAGCCGGACGTTATCTGGAATATCGAGAAAGGGTTGAACCTGACAGGCGCGGACATCGCGCGCGCCCTCGCTCTGCGTTCGGCGCTGGTTGCCAGGCTCGCCGCATTTTTCGAGACGTATGATCTCCTGCTCTGTCCGGCCACCATCGTGCCGCCCTTCGCAGTGGGCGATCGCACAGTGACCGAATGCGCAGGGCAGACCTTCGAGACATATATCGACTGGCTCGCCATCGTCTACGCGATCACCCTGACCTCGGCGCCCGCGCTGTCGCTGCCCTGTGGCTTCACTGCGGATGGGCTTCCGGTTGGTTTGCAGATGGTCGCACCCCTGCGTTCGGAGGCAGCTCTCCTCTCGCATGCCGCGGCGCTTGAGGCGGACCTCGCGCTTGATCTCGGCCCCATCGAGCCAAGGGTCTGACGGCGGTGTCAGACCGCGCCGCCCTATTGGCCGCCCTCGCTTGGCAACTCGATCTCGGCGCTGACGAGGCGATTACCGACCATCCCCAGGACCGTTTCGCCGAAAGCCAGCCAAAGGCGCCCGCCACAGGCACTGCCGGTGCAGCTCCGCGCGCGACAACCCGTGCCACCGGCGCGGCGGTCGCCGCGCGGCGCGGCGGGGACGGGGACTTGTTCCCCGGACCCGCGGCATCTGCCGAACCGGGCGGGGAGACAGCGCCTGCCGCGCCGCTGGCCGCTGCCGCCAAGTCCTTGCCGGAACTGGCGGAGGCGCTGGCGTCCTGGCAGGGATCGGATCTACGCAAAGGGGCCCGCAACTGCGTCTTTGCCGATGGCCAGCCGGGCGCCCCGGTCATGATCATTGGCGAGGCCCCGGGCGCGGATGAGGACCGCCAGGGCAAGCCCTTCGTGGGGCGCGCGGGCCAATTGCTCGACCGAATGCTGGCCGCCATCGGCCTTGACCGCGCGGCGGAGGATCCGGCCCATGCCGTCTACATCACCAACATCCTGCCCTGGCGCCCGCCGGGAAATCGTACTCCCTCGGACCGCGAGGTTACGGCCTTCCTGCCCTTCGTTTTGCGCCATATCGAGCTTGTCGGCCCCCGTATCCTCTTCACCATAGGCAACACGCCGACCAAGGCGCTGATGAACACCACCATTGGCATTCGTCGGATGCGCGGACAGTGGCAGACCCACCAGCCCAGCGGTCTGCCCTTGCTCCCCAGCTTCCATCCGGCCTACTTGCTGCGTCAGCCGGCCGAGAAACGCCATGCCTGGCGCGATCTGCTCAGTCTGCGCGCCGCGCTTGATGACAGCTCCGGCGGCACCTAGATCTAAGGGCGGAGGGTCTCATGTCTCGTATCGATACCGACCGCGATTTTCTGCCCGTGCGCATTGCGGTACTTACGGTTTCCGACAGCCGTAGCCTGGACGATGACCGATCCGGCGACACTCTGGTCGCGCGGCTCAAAGGGGCAGGTCATGTGCTGGCCGACCGCGCCATCGTTACCGATGATCGCGACAGGATTTCGGCACAGCTTCGTACCTGGATCGCCGATCCAGAAGTCGATGTCGTGCTCTCGACCGGCGGTACCGGATTGACCGGGCGCGATGTCACGGTCGAAGCGCATCGCGATGTCTACGAGAAGGAGATCGATGCCTTCGCTACCGTTTTCACCATCGTTTCGATGGAGAAGATCGGCACATCCGCAGTGCAGAGTAGGGCCTGCGGCGGTGTGGCGGGCGGTACCTACCTGTTCGCTTTGCCGGGCTCGCCTGGCGCCTGCAAGGACGCCTGGGACGGGATCCTCCTGGCCCAACTCGACTATCGTCACCGACCCTGTAATTTCGTCGAGATCATGCCGAGGCTGGACGAGCATCTGCGCCGCAAGCCTGGTTAACATCTGATTTACATTCTTCGCGCAGGCTCGCCCCAGTTACAGGTGCGAGGCTTGGAAATGACATTACACAATCGCGTTCCGGCGGCGGAGAGCCCGCTGTTGGATCAGGCATATCTGGAAGAATTGAAACGTCATCTGGGGGCCGAAATTGCGAAGGATATTCTCGCGGACGGTGTTCTGGCCCTGACCGATCGTGTCGGTGGGCTGGCTGATGCAGCCCGCTCGTCGCCCGATCCCGAAGGGACGCTGGCGCAGCTTGCCCATGACATCGTCGGCACGGCCGGGCAGTTGGGTCTGCACCGCGTGGTCCATGCAGCCAGGTTGCTGGAGCGCAAGGCGATCGCGCGCGCGGATACGTTGGCGCATCAGCAGAACCTCTTGGTCCTGGCTGACCGATCCCTCGCGGCTATGGCGGAATATCTGGGCGAGGTCGCTGAAGATCCAGACAGCTCTGCCAGCGCGGAAACCCGCCCGGCACGCAGCGCCTGACGCGTGGCCCGGCAACGGGTGGCTTGCAGACGCCATCGCCCTTCCCAGGCCTTGATCCTGACGCTACGCTCGCCCGCGGGCCCATGCAGGACGGAGCGCTGGATCAAACCATGTCAAAGACCATTCCCATCACTCTCGTAGCGCCCGACGCGCTGGAGGAAACCTGCAAATCCCTGACCCCGCCGCAGGCAACCTGGTTGCGCGCGCGCGGCTACAAGGCCGCCTTTGGCAGCGCGCTTGCCTTGCCCGACGCCGATGGGGCCATCGACCACGTGCTCGTCGGCCTGGGCGACGCTGAGGCGCGGCGCCGCGGCCGCTTCGTGCTTGGCCGCTTGGGAGCGGAGGCCCCTGCCGGGCGCTACAGGCTCAGCAATTCGCTGCCGCCAGAGGAAGCGTGGCTCGCTGCGCTTGGCTGGTCCCTAGGGCAATACCGCTTCACCCGATACAAGCAGAACGGCACGCCCGACGCAGTGCTGGACACCCCCGCAGGCGTAGACCCCGACCGGCTCACCGCCCTAGTGGACGGCAGCAACCTTACGCGCGATCTTATCAACACGCCCGCCAACGACATGGGCCCGTCTGCGCTGGAACAGGCCGCGCGCGATCTGGCTGAGCGCCACGGCGCGGCCGCGCGCGTGGTCGAAGGCTATGACCTTTTGACCCAGAACTTCCCCCTGATACATGCGGTGGGGCGCGCGGCGGCGGAGGCTCCGCGTCTGATTGATCTGACCTGGAGCGATGGCCCGCTGGTCACGCTGGTGGGCAAGGGCGTGTGCTTCGATACCGGCGGGCTCAACCTGAAACCCGGCGGCGCGATGGGCTTAATGAAGAAGGACATGGGCGGTGCCGCGACCATGCTGGGCCTCGCCCATATGATCATGGCGCAGAACCTGCCCGTGCGGCTCAGGGTTCTGATCCCTGCGGTGGAGAACTCCGTCTCCGGCCCGTCGATGCGGCCCGGGGATATCCTGCCCTCGCGCAAGGGCATGACAGTCGAGGTCAATAACACGGATGCGGAGGGGCGCCTGGTTCTGGCCGATGCCCTGGCGCTGGCCTGTGAGGAGAAGCCGGAACTGCTGCTGGACATGGCGACCCTGACCGGCGCTGCGCGGGTAGCGCTCGGCCCCGATCTGCCGCCCTTCTACACCGATGACGAGGGGCTGGCGAGCGATCTGAGCGCGGCTGCGCTGGCGGAGGCCGATCCGATCTGGCGCATGCCCCTCTGGCCCGGATACGAGGGCGATATCGAACCGGCCTTCGCCGATTTGGACAACGCGCCCACTGGCGGCTTTGCGGGATCGATCACCGCGGCGCTGTTTCTGAAACGCTTCGTCGATACGCCGCATTGGGCGCATTTCGACATCTATGGCTGGGCGCCAAAGGCCATGCCGGGTCGCCCCAAGGGCGGTGAATGTCAGGTGGCAAGGGCCGTCTTTGCGATGCTGGAGCGGCGCTATGGCCGGGGCTGACCGCCGCCTGACCCCTGCGCGCGCCGATCTGGCGGCGGCGCATCTGCAGGGCCAGGTCGAGGCCACGCGGTTCGCCGAACCCACGCGCATGCGGGTCACCGCATCGCGCGTGGCGTTGCTGGCGCAACCCGACGCAAATCTGGCGCCAGATACCGAACTGCTGCTGGGGGAAGACCTCGATGTCTTCGAGACTGCCAATGGCTGGGCCTGGGGGCAGTCGGTTCTGGACGATTATGTCGGCTATCTGCGCGCTGATGAGGTTGGCGAGCCGGAGGTTACACCCGACCATGCCGTGCGTGTCCTGGCCTGCCCCCTCTATGCCGAGCCGCATTTGAAGCGTGCCACGGGAGAACGCCTGTCTTTTGGTGCGCGGGTTCTGGTGACGGAAAAGTCGGGCGATTTCGTCCGCGACGCCGCCGGTCGCTGGCTGCCTGCCGATCATCTGCACCCGTTGAGCGGGCCACGGTCCGATTGGGTGGCAGTGGCCGAGATGTTTTTGGGCGTTCCCTATGTCTGGGGTGGGCGGTCCTCGTTTGGCCTCGATTGCTCGGCCCTGGTGCAACTGGCCTTGCAGGCGGCGGGGCGGACGTGCCCGCGCGACTCCGATATGCAGCAGGCTGGGCTTGGCCGGACGCTGGACCCGGGCACGCCACCGCGGCGTGGCGATCTGTTCTTCTGGAAGGGTCATGTCGGGATCATGACGAATACCGAGACATTGCTTCATGCAACCGCCTACAGAATGCAGGTCCTGAAAGAGCCGCTAAGTCAGGCCATACGTCGTATCGAAGCGGTGGAGTTTGGCGAGGTGCTCCGCCATGCGCGGCTCGACCCGTAGACGGAAACCCTATATGTTGCGTGTAACTTCCTTTGGAGACACCCGATGCAGCGCGCGCTTCCCCTCGCCTTTCTTGTCCTGTCCCTCACGATTTCCGGCTGCGCCTCGGGCCAGTCGCTGACGCCGAATGGCAAGGTGGCTCAGCCCCCCGTGAGACCGGCGACGGCGCCTGAGCCGGTGGAGGTGCGCCCCGCCAATTTCACCGCCTGGAAAACCGGTTTCCGGCCGAAGGCGCTGGCCGCCGGTGTTCCGGCTGCGACCTTCGACACGGCCTTTCAGGGCGTCAGCGTGAATGAGAGGGTGCTGGAGCTGGACCGGTTCCAGCCCGAATTCAGCCGTCCGATCTGGGAGTATCTGGATAGCGCCGTCTCGCCCAGCCGCATCTCGAACGGCAAGGCAAAGTCGGCGGAATACGCGCAGACACTTGCGGCGATCGAGGCGCGCTATGGCGTCGACAGCGAAGTCGTGGTGGCCATATGGGGGCTGGAGAGCGCCTATGGTGCGAATATGGGCAGCATCCCGGTGGTCGAGAGCATGGCGACACTGGCCTATGACGGGCGCAGGCGTCAGTTTGCCGAGGAACAACTGATCGCCGCGCTGAAGATCATCGCGCGGGGCGACGTGCCCGCCAGCCGGATGATCGGTTCCTGGGCGGGCGCAATGGGGCATACGCAGTTCATTCCAACTTCGTTTCAGGACTATGCGCAGGACTTCACCGGGGATGGGCGGCGCGATGTCTGGGCGGCGAACCCCTCGGACGCGCTGGCCTCGACCGCCAACTACCTGGCGCGGTTCGGTTGGACTCAGGGCCAGCCCGCCGTGGTCGAGATCACGCTGCCCCAGGGTTTCGACTATGCCCTGGCCGATCAGAAAATCCGCAAATCCGTCAGCGAGTGGCGCGCGTTGGGGATTGCGGCGACCGGCGTGCCGGAGGCTGATGCCTCGGTCATCCTTCCCGCAGGCGCGCGGGGCCCGGCCTTTCTGGCCCTGCCGAACTTCCGGGTGATCAAGCGGTACAACAACGCGACCTCTTATGCGCTGGCCGTGGCGCATCTGGGTGCGCGGATCGATGGCGCGGGACCGTTCATCGCCAACTGGCCACGCAACGACCGCGCGCTCAGCCGCTCCGAGAAGGAGGAGTTGCAGCGCCGCCTCACCGCCCTCGGCTTCGACACCCAGGGCGCCGACGGCATCATCGGCCCGAATTCCCGCGCAGCCGTCCGCGCATTTCAGCAGGCCAACGGGATCACGCCGGACGGCTATGTCTCGGGCAACCTGCTCGATCGGGTGCGGGGGGCAGGCTAGGCTTTGGTGCGTTTATCGCGACAAATGTGCGGTGAGCGTGTCCAATGCGGGGCCAATATCAGCGCCGGTGCTGATCTGCGGCAGTGACGGTGTCAGCCCCTGGTCAGTCTCCCACTGCCCGACGAGTTCCCTGGCCACGGAGAACGCCTCGCCAAAGTCGTAGGTTTCCCGCAGTGCATGGTCGAACATCGCCTCGCCGAAATAGGTCCATTCCCGGTCATCGGCACATCCGAACGAATTGCGGTCGGCTGCCGAGGCGGTGATCACCATTCTCGTCTCGCTCCGAAGAACCGGCAGGAAACTGCCGGAGTAACAGGCCGAGACGATCACAATCGCATTCGCGATGCCGCTTTCGTCCAGAAGCGTCGCCAGATCTGTCGCGGTCAGCTCGGGGATGGCCAGTTCTGAGTAGCCTGCGGAGATCAAACCCTCGGTCCCGTGCGAGGTCAGAAAGACAAGCAACACATCCTCGCGCCCGTTCATCGCGTTGCCGAGTGCGGCGAGTGATTGCCTGAGGTTCGGCTTGTTGGCGAGCGGATAGCCTGATGTTTCTTCGGAGTTGACGAGGCGAACGACCCTACCCTCGGCGGCATAGCGAGCCTCCAGCAGATTGCCGACAGCCTCGACCTCGCGGCGAAAAACGCCTTCGTGCGGGTAGTAGCTGCCCA
Organism: Pseudomonadota bacterium; assembly: GCA_039030715.1. Classification (GTDB taxonomy): domain Bacteria; phylum Pseudomonadota; class Alphaproteobacteria; order Rhodobacterales; family Rhodobacteraceae; genus Thermohalobaculum. The sequence continues at coordinate 12,902 of JBCCDU010000002.1, read as the reverse complement.
GCACCGCAAACAGCTCGGGCTGATCCGGCACGCCGGGCCGGATTTGCTCCAAAGCCTGGCTCATCAATTCAGGCTGGGCATAGTAGATGCCCTCGACATCCACCGGTTTGTAGATGTCCTCGGCGGCATAATCCTCGTCGTAGTAAGTCTCGAACATCGGGTAATTTCCGACAAATATCGAGGGTGAAATAGTCGCTACGATCATAAGTGCCGTCGGCACCAGACCTTGCCACAGCCGCGCCCCTCTCAACCTCGAGGTTGCGCGCAAAAGAACGATGGCCGTCGATAGAAATGCTGCAAGGCTCAGCGCGGTGACGAATGCCATGCTCTGAATATTCGTATCGACGAGCAGGCTCACAGCGCCCCAGAACAGCGACAGCGGCACCAGGCCCGCGACGGCCATGACCTGAAAGCGCCCGGCTTGATGACCGTGCCCGGCGAGGGTAATGCCAAGGTATAGCGCCACAATCGATAGCAGCATCTGGGATAGAGCGCTGGTGATACCCCAGGGCGAGATCGCCGCAATAGGCCACATATCGATCATATCGAACAGAGCCCAAGCCATGAAAAACGCGGCATAAAGCAAGAAGAGCGCCACCGACCCGAATGCAAAGTCAGTTCGCTGAACCGGTCGTGCCATCGCCAGCCGGATCCCGGATTGCAGATTCTTGCCGAGTATACCTATCGCACTCATCGCTCGCCCTATCCCTTGATCAAATCACCCTGCCACGACTGTTGTTGAAATAGGGTGAGCCAACAACCCCTCACCCCGCACTCGTGTCGTGTTCTGGGAGCGCATGGTCGCTGGCCTTCCAAAGGCGATTGTATGAATGTGCAAGATCGCAAGCGTCTCGTTTTCTCTTGATGGGGGATACCTCGATGAAAACCCATACCCGTGCCGTTGTCGTGGGCGGCGGTGCCGTCGGAGCGTCGATTGCCTATCACCTGGCCAAGGCGGGGTGGGATTGCGTGCTACTGGAACGCGATGAGCTGACTTCCGGCTCGACCTGGCACGCCGCCGGTCTGCTGCCGCTCTTCAACATGTCCTATGCGACCAGCCATATCCATGACTACTCGGTGAAATTCTACAAGGAGCTGGAGGCCGAGACCGGGTTGAACGCGGGGTTCAGCGTGGTGGGCAACCTACGCATGGCCCAGACCGATGCGCGGATGGACGAGTATATGCTCTACGCCTCCACCGCCGACAGTGTGGGGATCCCGTATGAATGGATGACGCCGGACCAGATCAAGGATCGCTGGCCCCTGGTGCGGACCGAGGATCTGAAGGGCGCGATCTACCACCCGACCGACGGCTATATTAACCCCGCCGATGTGACGCAGGCGATGGCCAAGGGTGCTCGCCAACACGGGGTCGAGATCTATCGCAAGGTTCAGGTCGACGGGTTCGAGCGCCGGGGGGGCGAATGGGTCGTCAAGGGCAGCCACATGGTCGAGCGGGGCGGCAACCTTGTCGCCGGCGACGAGACATTCGAGATCGCCTGCGAGCATGTGGTGACGGCCACCGGCAACCACGCGCAGCGCACTGCGGCCATGGTCGGCTGCTACATCCCCGCGATCCCGGTGGAACACCAATATATCGTGACCGAGCCCGACCCGGCGCTGGTTGAATACCGCAAGGCCCATGGTGAACATCCGGTTCTGCGCGACGCCGATGCCAAATGGTATGTGCGCGAGGAACGCGGCGGCTGGATCCTGGGCCCCTACGAGCAAGGCGCGCCCGCGCGCTTCGTCCACGGCGTGCCGGACAGCTTCCGCGCCGATCTCTTCCCCCTCGATCTCGAGCGGATCGAGGAGGAGTATATGTCGATGATCCACCGTGTCCCTAGCACGGAAACCGTGGGTCTGAAGGACGATTTCAACGGGCCGATCTGCTACACGCCTGATGGCAACCCGCTGGTCGGCCCCGCGCCGGGGGTCGATAATTTCTGGTTTGCCGAGGGGTTCAGTTTCGGGATCACCGCAGCCGGCGGTACTGGGTACTACATGGCCCAGATGATGACCGAGGGCGAGGCCGAGATCGACATGTGGTCGCTCGACCCGCGCCGCTATGGCAAATGGGTGAACCGCGAATATGCGGCGCGCAAGAACGAGGAGTGCTACGCGCACGTCTTCATCCTGCATCACCCGGATGAGGAGCGCGAGGCTTGCCGCCCGCTGAAGACTGCCCCCTGCTATGACCGGGTGAAGGCCCGCGGCGCGCAGTTCGGCCAGGTAAACGGGTGGGAGCGTCCGAACTACTACGCGCCGGAGGGTTTCGATGACCATGCCGCGCGCAGTTTCCGCCGGGGCGGCTGGTGGCAGTATGCGGTGGAGGAGGCCAACGCCGTGCGCGAGGGCGCGGGCCTGTTCGATGCGACCGCCTTCACCAAACACATGATCAAAGGACCGGGGGCGGAGGCGTTCCTGGATTGGCTCACCTGCAACAAGCTGCCCCGGATCGGGCGCACCAACCTGACCTATGCGCTGACCGATGCGGGCACGATCCGGACCGAGTTGACCATCGTGCGCCAGGCTGAGGATACGTTCTATTGCGTGACTGCGGGGGCCGCCCAGGCCTATGACAGCGACTATCTGATGAAGATGGCAGCGTTCAAGCGCGCCGAGTTCGGCTGGATCGAGGTGCAGGATGTCACCTCGCAAATGGGTGTCTTCGCAATTGCGGGTCCGAAATCGCGCGAGGTGCTTCGGCCGCTGGTCGTGGATGCGGATCCGGCCACAGCGCTGTCGAACAAGCGCTTCCCGTGGCTGTCCTCGCGCCCGCTGGATCTGAAGATGTGCCCCGCCACCGCGATCCGCGTGGCCTATACCGGCGAGCTGGGGTGGGAGCTGCACCATCCGATCGAGATGCAGAACTACCTCTTCGATCTGCTGATGGAGGCGGGGGAACCTCACGGGCTGAAACTCTGCGGCGCCCGCGCCCAGAACTGGCTGCGGCAGGAGAAATCGTATCGCGCCTTCGGCTCGGACCTCGGCCGCGACGCGACCCCATTGGAAAGCGGCCTCGACCGGTTCGTCGATCTGACCAAGGACTTCAAGGGCAAGGCAGCGATGGAAGAGACGGGCATCCGCGCAAAATGTGTCACCTTGCTGATCGACGGCCCAGACGATGCCGATCCCTGGGGCCGCGAGGCGCTGACGCTTGAGGACCGCAAAGTGGGTCGTCTGACCTCCGGTGGATACTCGGTCGCCTTTGGCAAGCAGATCGGCATCGGCTATGTCGAGCCCGATCTCGCCGTGACGGGCCAGAAACTGCAGGTTACGATGCTCCGCGAACGCTGGAACGCCGAAGTGGTCGAGGAGAGCCCCTATGATCCGAAGAACGCAACCATTCGCGTGGACGGGTAGGGTCGCGGGCGCGCTCCTTGCGGTTCTCGCGCTTCCCGCGCTGGCGGGCGAGATTGCCACCATCGAAGGCACGGCCAACTATCTCGGTGGCGAACGGCTGCCGGAAGGGGCGGTGCTGGAGGTTGATCTGCTCGATCTCAGCCGCGCGAGGGAGAAGGGGCGCCTGTTGACCCGGATGCGCTTCGAGCCGGAGGGGGAGGTCCCGCTACCCTTTCTGCTGCACTACGACTCTGGGCTGACACTGGCCGGAGGGCGCTTTTCGCTGGCGGGGCGCATTGTCGGGCGCGGGCTGAAGGGGGAGGAGGTGCTCTATCGCTCCACCGCCATCCTTCCGGTGCTGGGTCCGGGGTTGGACCCGAGGCCGGAGATCTTTCTGGAAGCGGTCGTTCCCGTGGCCGATGGCGGCACGCCCATTGGGGAGAAATGGCGTGTCGAACGGGTCGAAGGTGTGGAGCGCCTGGGTTTCACCAAGGCAGTCATGACCTTCGATGACGAGGGTCAGATCAAGGGCAATGCGGGCTGCAACAGGTACACCGCCAGCTACAAGATCGATGGCGAGAAGCTGAGCTTTGGCGGGCTGGTCCTGACCCGGCGCGGTTGTCAGCCTCAGATCATGGAACGCGAACGCGCCTTCCAGCGTGCGACAATCCAGACGGTGACTTATCGGCGCGAGGGCGATGTGCTGAAGCTGTTGAACATCGATGGGTTGGAAACGATGCGTCTGGTGCGCGAGTAGCCGCGCTCACATCCCCCGGACTTCGCCAGAATTCTGAGAAGATGAGGGCGACGCCTGCGGCTCCACCTTCTCGGCCGTACATGCGCCGAGCAGCAGGAATGTCAGAATCGTCGCGACGGAAAAAAGCCGGGCGTTTTTTGGGGTCTGCATGACGGGTCTCCTCGACTGGACGTCTTGCAAATCGCGATGCCGGCGCCGGTTTGAAAGACCGCCGCCGGTCAAGTCTGATCACGAGCCTGCGACGGCCCGCCGACATATCGGTTCAGCGCATCACTTTTTCCAGTATGTCGTCGAGCGCCGAGCCGTCGCCATCCGCGTCCAGCATCTGCGTCAGTCTGCCAAGATCGAGGCCACCGGAGCCGCCGCCGTCAGATTTGCCGCCACCCAGTACACCGCCGAGCATCCCCATCAGGCCGCCACCGCCACCGCTTTGCTGCGCGCCGCCCAGGCCCTGCAGCATGCCTTGCAGCGAACTGTCGGGCATCTGGCGTTGCATCCCGCCCTGCATCATGGCGGCGATCGCGGGCATGATCTGGCTGACCAGATCCTGGCTGACGCCCGAGCGTTCGGCAGCCGCCGCGCCCAGTTCGTTCGTCGCCTCGCGCGAGCCCATGATCTGTTCCAGGAAGTTCTCGCCCTGCTGGCGCGCCTCGGGTTGCGCTGCCGCGGCGGGATTGTCGAGATATTGCGCTTCGCGCTCGCCCATCATCTGGCCCAGCATCGCTTCGAGCCCGCCCGGCTGTTCCGCACGGCGCTTGGCCCCCTTCGATATCGCAGGGGCGATCATGCCGGCGAGGCCACCCATCTGGGCTTCATCCAGCCCGAATTGTTGTGCCAACTGGCTCAGGCCCTGGCCGTTCTGGCTCTCCATCAGCATTTTCAGAAGCGACATGGTGGGTTCCTCCCGTTTGTCTCGTTCCAGCGTCCTTCTTAACGCAGCTTTTGCCGATTGTCTGGCAGCAATGCGACGCGCGGGAGCGGAGGTCGCCGCGCTGGTCAAATCTGCCGGGATCTGCGGCGGCGGCCTGCCATTGCGGCCCAAGCCAGTTTGGGGCATCAAGTGAGCAAGAACATCAGACCCCGGGTGGACCCGATACAGTGATAAAGTTTGCGCATGAGATTACCTTTGCGGCCCGGACCAGTCAGCTCGACCGGTCGGCGCATATGCGCGACCTATGGGCCGATCTGCTGAAGCATCGCCGGGCCGCGATGCTGCCGATGTGGCACGACAAGCAGCTTTTCGACCTGACGGGGGATGGTCCGACCCTGGGCTGGGTGCCGCCGTTGACCGAGTATCTGCGGGCGGCGAACGAAGCCCCGGTCTTTCTGGGCATGTCCGGCGAGACCCCGTGCTTCACGGCGGATTTCACCTCGCTGAAGGAAAGCGAGGTCGAGGCGTTCTTCTGCGACGGGGCGAAATTCATCGATCTGCGCTCGGTCGCGGCCGAACTCAGCCCCGCCTCCGCCACCATCGCCGCCACGTCCAAGGGTATCCTGGGCTGGCACCGCACCCATCAGTTCTGCGCGCGTTGCGGCGCCACTTCGGGAATGGAGGACGGGGGCTGGCGCCGACGCTGCCCGTCCTGCGACGCCCTGCATTTCCCGCGCACGGACCCGGTGGTGATCATGCTGGTGGTGCGCGACGATCATGTGCTGCTGGGCCGCCAGTCGAACTGGCCCGAGGGGCTCTACTCACTGATCGCCGGTTTCATGGAGCCCGGTGAGACGATTGAAGACGCAGTGCGCCGCGAAACCAAGGAGGAGACAGGTGTCGAAGTCGGTCGCGTGCGCTATCTGGCCTGTCAGCCATGGCCGTTTCCCTCCTCGCTGATGCTGGGCTGCATCGCCGAGGGGCTGACCAGCAAGATCACCGTGGATGAAACCGAACTGGAAGACGCCCAATGGATCAGCCGTGCGAAGATGGAGGTTGTGATGGCCGGCAAGCATCCGCGTATGGGTGCCCCCAGGCGCGATGCCATCGCCAGTGCTATCCTGCAATCCTGGGTCAACGGCACCCTGAGCAAAGGCTGAGCGATGCAATACCCCGATGATCCGAAGGCGCTGCGCAACGCGCTAGGGGCCTTTGCAACCGGCGTAACCATCGTGACCGCGCGCGCCGATGATGGCGAGCCCGTGGGCTTCACCGCGAACTCATTCACATCGGTCTCGCTCGATCCGCCCCTGCTGCTGGTCTGCCTGGCGCACAAGGCGTTCAGTTACGGCATCTTCAAAAAGGCCGAAAGCTTCGCCGTCAATGTGCTGGAGGCCGGGCAGGAAGCCATTGCTATGCGTTTCGCGACGCAGGGCATCGACAAATTCGGTTCGACCGATTGGACGCCGGGCGAACGCGGCGCTCCGCTGATCGACGGCTGCCTGGCGCGCTTCGACTGCGCCATGCATCAGCGTGTTGTGGCGGGCGACCATGATATCTTGATGGGCCAGGTGGTCGGCTTTTCGCGGCACGAGGGGTCCGCACTCGTCTACCATTCCGGGGCATTCCGCCGCTTGCCCGCGACGCCCTAGCTCGCCGCCTGCCTCTGGAGCATGTCATAGGCTCGGTTCACGGCAGCCAGGCGCTGTTCGGCGAAACGACGCGCCTCCTCCGGCACGCCCTGAGCGATCATCCGGTCGGGATGTAGATCGCGCACCAGTTTGCGGTAATGCCGCTTGACCGTGTCGGGCGAGGCGTCGGGCTCAACCCCAAGAACTTCATGTGGGTCGTTCAGATCGGCGATATGGCGTGCCCGGATCTGACGCAGCTCGGACGGGCCGATCTCGAAGATCTTGGCGACATTCTCGAGATACGCTGCCTCACCGGGGTGATAGACCGAATCGATGGCGGCGATATAGACCAGCCCCTCGATCAGGTCGCGCAGCACTTCGGGCCGGTCGCGGAACATTCGCGCCACCTGTCTGGCATAGATCTCGTATCCGGCAACCTCGTTGCGTGCGAGGTTATAGATCCGGGCCGCGTCGCGTTCGTCCTCGGGCGGGACATAGAACACTTCGCGGAACGCATTGATCTCGTCACGGGTGACGCGCCCATCCGCCTTGGCCATCTTCGCTCCGAGCGCGATCACGGCGATCGTGAAGGCAACGGTCTCCTCGGGCTTTTTGGTCAGCGTTTCGAACACCGCCGAAAGCGGATCCCCCCGGGTAAGGCCCGAAACAGCGGCGCGTATGCGTTTCCAGACAGACATGAGCTCAGTGTAAAAGAATTTTTCGCAGAATATACGACTTTTGAGACTTCGCGAGTGTCGGCTTCAAGTTTTGAGAATTATGTGCGCGAATGTGAACGGCTGGCAATTCATCCAAGCTGCGTCAGCCCAGATCCCGCATCATGAAGGTCAGATCCAGCCATTTATCGAACTTGCGCCCGACCTCTGGCAATTCGCCCACCTGCCGAAAGCCCATGCGGCGGTGCAGCTCGATACTGGCCGTCTGATCTGCGCTGATGCCGCCGATCATGCGGTGGTGACCGTCTTCGACGGCCTGCTTGATCAGACGCTCGAGCAGCGCACTGGCGACACCGCGCCTGCGTGCATCCGGTTTGACATAAACAGTGTGCTCAACTGTGTGGCGATATCCATCGCCAGTGCGAAATGGGCCATAGCTCCCAAAGCCAAGGATTGCCTCGTCCTGCGCAACAACCACCGGATATCCGGCCCCTGTACGTTCTACGATCCAGCGGGCCATCTCCTCCTCGGACTTGGGAGCGAGATTCCAGCTTGCCGTACCACGCTCGATCTCATCATTCAGGAGGCTCGCGAGAGACCCTAAATCGCTGGATCTGGCTGGACGGATCTTGAGTTCGTTGTCAACGATCACCGTTCAGCCGGTGGCCATCATCTGGACGCTGCACACGCACACGCACCGGCTGTTCGCTGGGTGCGCCATTCTTCCCAAGGGATCCGCGTGCGGCCAGGATCACCAGCGACATGACCGCCATGGCGGCAATCAGCGCAGCAAAAGCAGCAAAAAACATGATCCAGTATCTCCCTTCCCAAGTCTGCCTAGGGTAGACCCCTAACACAGCGCGGTCGAGTCCCAATTTGGCTCGTTTCAACCGCGCTTCAAGAGAGGTTGGAGCAGAATGACGCTTTCCTTAGCTATTGTGATCGGCGGCTCGGCAATGGCGGTGCTGGGCGTTTTGCTGCTGATTTCATGCGTGCGCCGCGCTGCCGTCCTGCGCCAGGCCGAGGCAGATGCAGCAAAGACCCATGCGGAGCTACAGAAGCTGATCGCGATGAACATGGCCGGGGTTTTCCTGGGATTCATGGGGCTTGGCATCGTCGTGGTCGGCGTGCTTCTTTCCTGAGCATCGAGGAGGAGGGCACGCAGATGCGTATCTCTACAGTTACGGTAGTAACCTTGCTTTGCGCCTTTGTCCTGATGATCGCCCCGCCCTGGCCCGTGGCGCAGGCCGACGCCCAGACTGTTACCGACGTCGAGTCTGCGGTCGACACGGCGCTGGAGAAGCGGGCAAGGGAGTCGGTGACAAGGCTCTCGCCGCTGCTCGAGACGCGCGCCACGCTGATAACCGAGATTGCCCGCGTGCGTGCGGCCCTGGAAGCCGCCAGCGAGGCCGAGAAGGACGGGCTCACCGACCTGCTCAAGGACGTGAAGGAGGAACTGGCCGAAACCGACGATCAGATCTCGGTCCTGGCCACCGGCGTTTCCGAACGTGCCTATGACAACCGCGAGCCTGCCAGCTTCGATCTGCAGGGAGAGCTTCAGAACCTGGTCCAGCCATTCATCATCATGATGCGCAACGCGACCGAGGAAGCCCGCCAGATCGAAGCAACCCGCCGTGCGTTGTCCGATGCCGCGGACCGGGCCGAGGCGTCGCGCCGGGCGTTGCGCACGCTCGAGGCGGTGCAGATACTGGCCACCGATCCGGTCGTGGTAGAGGATCTGGGCGAGCGTCACGCGATCTGGACCAACCGTGTCACCACCAATGACAACCAGGTCGCGGCTCTGACCCAGCAGTTGGATGATCTGCTGCAGAGCCGCAACAGCGCCGGCAGTCAGATCCAATCTGCGGTGAAGAGCTTCTTTCGCGAACGGGGGCTGAGCCTGGTCCTGGGGATCGGTGCGTTCGTTCTGGTGATGACCGGCTGTCGCCTGGCGGCACGGATGGTGGCGCATATTGGCAGGCGGCGGCGGATCCGGCGCAGCTTCCAAACCCGGCTGGCCAATCTGATCTTCACACTCTTCACCGTGGCGGCCAGTTTCGCCGCCATGCTGATCGTCTTCAATCTGCGTAACGACTGGTTGTTGCTGGGCCTGGCAGCGCTTCTGCTCATCGCTTTGGTCTGGATCGGCATCAGGATGCTGCCTGGCCTGGTCGAGCAGGTGACCCTGCTTCTCAATCTGGGTGCCGTGCAGGAGGACGAGCGGGTGGTCTTCGACGGCGTGCCCTACCGGGTCAAACGGTTGAACTTCTATACCGATCTCAGCAATCCCGCGCTCGATGGTGGCGAATTCACCCTGCCGGTGCGCGAGCTGATCGGCCTGCATTCCAGGCCCGAGGCCGAGGATGAAGCCTGGTTCCCCTCGATGAAGGACGATTGGGTGAAGCTGGCCGATGGCAATGCGGGGCAGGTGATCGCCCAGACACCGGAGATGGTGGTGCTGGAACTGCCGGGCGGCGCGCGTGCGACCTACCAGACCTCGGACTATTTGGCGCAGACACCGCAGAACCTCTCTAAAGGCTACCGGGCCGAGGTTGAATTCGGCATCGGCTATGGCCATCAGTCAGACGCCACGGGATCGGTGATCGAGATCATGCGCGAGCGGGTGGCCGAGGCGATGATCCCTTTCGTGGGCCAGGAGCACGTGCGCGGGGTGGAGGTGGAGTTCCTGCGCGCCGGCGCGTCCTCGCTGGACTACGAGGTCGAGATCGACCTGCAAGGTTCCGCCGCCCACCGGTTCGAGGATGTCGAGCGCGAACTGGCCCGCGTGCTGGTCGAGATCGCCACCGATCAGGGCTGGGAGATCCCCTTCCAGCAAGTCGTCATGCACCGGGCCTGAGGGAGGCTAGTCCCGTATGTCATTGGCCACACTCACGAGCCGCTTCGCATCGGATGGCGAGGTCAGGTGGATCGGTCTGCGCCCGGCTCGGCGCGAGGCGATGATTTTGGTGGAGAGCGCCGCTGTGACCCTCAACGGGCTGACTGGCGACCGGCGCGATCATCCTGGAAAACGCGCTGTCAGCCTGATCCAATGGGAGCATCTGGACGTTATCGCGGCCTTGGCGGCCCGAGAGGATCTCACCCCGGATCTGCTACGCCGCAACATCGCGGTCAGCGGCATCAATCTGCTCGGCCTGCGCAAACGCCGTTTCCGGATCGGCGCGGTTCTGCTTCAAGGCACCGGCCTCTGTGCCCCTTGCTCGCGAATGGAGGAAACATTGGGCCCCGGCGGCTATACCGCCATGCGCGGCCATGGGGGCATCACGGCAGAGGTGATCGAACCAGGCGAGATCGTACTTGGCGACACGCTCAAACCCATGGGTGACGAGGGCTTCGCCTGAGCGGCGCGTCCCTCGCATCGCGTCATGCTGCGCGACAGATCCGATGCGACCCGGCCCAGGCGCATTCGCGGTAGCGAATTCCGCTTGGCTAGAAACGCTCCACCCAGGGGCGCAGTTCGATCTCCCAGGCCCAACTCGACCGGTCCTGCTCCAGGAAATGCCAATAGCTCCGCGCAATTGCGTCGGGGCACAGCATCGAATCAGGGCTCTCCGCCTCCTCCACCCTCTCGGGTCGCTCCGCATTCCGGATCCCGCCATCGATCACGAAATGACCGACATGGACGCCCTGCGGATGCAACTCTCGCGCCATGGACTGCGCCAGCCCGCGCATCGCGAACTTGCCCATCGCAAACGAGGCCGACTGAGGATACCCCTTCACCCCGGCCGACGCCCCTGTGAACAGCACGGCACCACGCCCCGCAGGTACCATCCGCTGCGCCGCCTGCTGTGCCGCAAAGAACGCACCCAGGGCGGTGATCTGAACGGCGTTCTCCACCGCCGACGGGTCGAGCGAGATGAATGGCCCCCGCACCCGGGCGGAGGGATTGTAGACGACCACATCCGGCGCGCCCCCGTTATCCAGCTCGGCAAACAATCCGGCCACCGATCGCGCATCCCCGGCGTCGCAGTCGAAACAGGCCGCACCGGTGTCTGCCGCCAGCGCATCGAGCTTTGCCGTGTTGCGCGCCGCCAGCGAGACCCGCAACCCCTTCTGGTGGAACAGTCGCGCCAGCGACGCGGACAGGCCGCTGCCCGCGCCGATGATCAGGGCGTGATTGTATTCAGGTGTCATGGCGATCTCCTCTGCGCTCTTCAGGTCGGGCCTGCTACAGTCACGCAAGCAGAAGGAGCGTGCGATGGTAAAGACAATTCTCATCACAGGTGCGAACCGCGGGATTGGCGCCGAACTGGCCCGGCAAGCCGCGGCCCGGGGGGATAAGGTGACGGGGACGGCGCGCGACCCTGCCGGCGTCGATTTCCCCGGCGGCCAGTTGCTTCAGGCGGATGTCACCGATCCCGCAACATTGAGGCATCTGGACCAAGGCGGGCCGCTGGACCTGTTGATCTGCAATGCCGGCCAGTATCTCGCACGCGGCGGTATCGACGATCCCGCCCACACCGCGGAGGCGTGGCAAAACGTGCTGATGACCAATGTGGCGGGGGTTTTCTTCACCATTCGCGCGGTCTTGCCCCGTCTGCGTCGGACGCCGGGCGCGAAGGTCGCCGTGATTTCCTCGATCATGGGTTCCAGCGCGCGGGCGCCGGGCGGTTCGGCGATATACCGCGCCTCAAAGGCGGCGGCGACCAATCTGGCCTGCAATCTGGCGGCGGAACTGGGCGGGGATGGGATTGCGGTCGGCGCTTATCACCCGGGCTGGGTTCAAACCGATATGGGCGGGGATCAGGCGCCGGTGACGCTGCAGGACAGCGCAGCGGGATTGCTCGCGCGGTTCGATGCGCTCGAATTAGGCACAACCGGTGTGTTCGAGGATTACCAGGGAACGTCAGTGGCGTTCTGAGCAGCAAGGCCCGGGGTCCGGCGCCCTGCTGCGAGGGCGCCGGGAAATTCGATCTCAGTCGCTGGTCTGAAGCTGATCGGCCGAGGTGCGGCCGCTGCGGCTGTCGGTTGCCAGCTCGTAGGAAATCTTCTGGCCGTCGTTCAGCGAGGTCATGCCCGCCCGCTCGACTGCACTGATATGGACAAAGATGTCCGAACCGCCGTCATCCGGCTGAATGAAGCCATACCCTTTGGTTGGGTTGAACCACTTCACGGTTCCACTTGGCATTGATGTGTCCTTTCCAAGAACATTTAGTGCGTTTCTGCGCGTCTTCGGGGCGCCCGGAGAGCGCGGTGGTCATCGATGTCTTGGATTGGGGATCGTGGGCCGGGCAAATGATTTTGTCGTGACTTGTGCCGTCCTGACTGCCGCGGAAGAGAGCCTTTTAGCCGAAACTCGATACATCCTTATAGGCCAACAAGGCCCGATTCGGAAGATGACACCATCTAGCACGCAGATTCGATCCTTCCCAGTGGTTTCTGATGGGCCTTCCGAGAGCGCTTTCCGGCAGCAAAAAGGCATGAGACCTTCCGTGACGGCCAAATCGCCACCGGATCTTCAATCTGTGGCTGGCTGTGCTAGGTTCGAGCAAAATGCGAGCGCGCTTTGGCCGAACTTTGGCCCCGCTGGGCCACTAGACCCCTCTCACCGAAATCCTTGCGGGGGGCGGAGGGATCCGGCGGGTTGTGCGACGCAGCAGCGCCGC
>JBCCDU010000001.1:0-135741 GCA_039030715.1 Pseudomonadota bacterium | reverse complement strand
CTTGGATATCGTTCACCCATCAACTACGAGAAGGAGGCCCTCCAACGGCTAGAATTGTCTAGCGCATAACCGTCCACGAAACCGGGGGAACTCCAACTCCACGGACCTACCCAGGATCACCCTGGGAGAACGGATACAACGAACGTTTCAATGGAACTCTGCGCCACGAGATCCTCAACGCCGAGTGGTTCACAACGACAAAGCAGGCTCAAATCGTCATCAACGGCTGGCTAAAACAGTACAATCACGCTCGCCCGAATCAGGCGCTCAATATGCGCCCGCCAGTACCGGAAACTCTATTCAGAAATGGCCCATAAAAAGGGCGCTGGACAGAAACGGTTCGCTATCGGGCCGCCAAATCGGATTGCGAAGGATGTGAGTTGAAGTTCAGATGCTGCTCCAAAATGCCGACGCGGAACATCACCCGATCAATCCATGAAGGTGCCAGAGATCTAGCGAGGGAGATTACGACGACAGATGCATTTGTCGCCTCCAGACATGCGAGACGGAAAGTTGAAATGCTGTTCGCACACATGAAGAAGATCATAGGCCTGAATCGGTTGCGCCTCAGAGGACCAAACGGTGCCAAGGATGAGTTCACATTGGCGGCCACAGCGCAGAACCTGCGCGAGATGGCGAAGTTACTCCCGGCCCCGGCATGAAGGAGTCAACTAACCCCGATCCAGAGGCGTTCCTTTGCGTCGCAAACATTGTTTTTTCAACAGAATTTCCCGCCAAGGCGCCATTCGCTTTGCTTCATCCCCCTTGACGGCGGGCCAGGAAGGCGAGGCGTTCGAAGAGGTGGACGTCTTGTTCGTTTTTCAGGAGCGCACCATGCAGCGGCGGGATTGCCTGTTTGGCATCGGCGCGCAGGGTCGAGGGGTCGACATCGTCGGCCATCAGCAGTTTTAACCAATCCAGCACTTCGGAGGTGGAGGGTTTCTTCTTTAGCCCCGGGGTATCGCGGATTTCATAGAATTGGGTCAGCGCCGCGCGGACCAGTTCCTTTTTGATGTTCGGGAAATGGACATCGATGATCTGCATCATCGTTGCCTCGTCCGGGAAGTTGATGAAGTGGAAGAAGCAGCGGCGCAGAAAGGCGTCAGGCAGTTCTTTCTCGTTGTTCGAGGTGATGATGACAATGGGGCGGTGCTGGGCCTTGATGGCCTCGCCCGTCTCGTAGACGTGGAACTCCATCCGGTCGAGTTCCTGCAGCAGGTCGTTCGGAAATTCGATATCCGCCTTGTCGATCTCGTCGATCAGCAGGACCAGGCGCTCGCCTGCCGTGAACGCTTCCCACAGCTTGCCGGGTTTGATGTAGTTCTTGACGTCGCGCACGCGCTCTTCGCCCAACTGGCTGTCACGCAGGCGGCTGACCGCATCGTATTCGTAAAGCCCCTGCTGCGCGCGCGTTGTGGACTTTACGTTCCACTCGATCAGCGAAAGCCCCAGTGAGGAGGCGACCTGGCGCGCAAGCTCGGTTTTGCCGGTGCCGGGCTCGCCCTTCACCAGCAAGGGTCGCTCCAGCCGGATCGCGGCGTTCACCGCCACTTTCAGATCCTCGGTCGCCACATAATCGGCTGTGCCCTGAAACTGCATATCTCTGTCTTCCTTCTCGCTGACCCCGGATTTCGCGATCCCGGACCGGTGGCACGGCAAGATTCCATCGCTCCACGGGTGCTATAACGCAGATTTGATGCTGGTTTAAGGCGTGACATGCGGACGCGGGGTGGCTATAGGAGGCGCCATCGAACGCGGTTGTGACTTGCCGACGCGTGGTGTGAAAAGGGGCGAGACATGAATATCGAGACTCCGATCGATGTAGACTACAAACCCTCCGACGATGAAGAGTTCATGTGCGAAAAGCACAAACAGTACTTCCGTAAGAAGCTACTGGACTGGAAAGACTCGATCCTCGGCGAAAGTCGGGACACGGTGAGCAGCATGCAGGAGGATACGCACAATATCCCCGATCTGGCTGATCGTGCTTCGGAAGAAACCGACCGGGCGCTGGAGTTGCGCACCCGGGACCGGCAGCGAAAGCTGATCTCGAAGATCGATGCGGCACTGCGCCGGATCGACGAGGGCAACTACGGCTATTGCGAGGAAACCGGCGAGCCGATCTCGCTGAAACGCCTCGATGCCCGGCCGATTGCAACCCTGTCGCTGGAAGCGCAGGAAGCGCATGAGCGCAAGGAGAAGGTTCATCGCGACCTTTGATTTGATTCGCTTTGGCCCATTGGGCCGGGGCACGACGCCTGAGGACCCCGCGCTGCGGGGTCTTTTTTTGCCCGGATTTCGCAGTGCGTTGCGTGAAAGGCGATCTTTAGGGCTCTGAAGTGAAATTTTGCTCCACGATCCTTCCACTCTGTGGAAGGTCAGTCCAAGCCCGTTGCCGCCGCAGTGAAAAACCCTCTACTTCTGACGCCGTTAAACGAGGGGAGTAGGTGATGACTGCGACGCGTAAAAAGACAGCGCCCAAGGCAGCTGGTGGAAAGAAGAACCGGGTCATCGTGGCCGGCTTGCAGGTGGCGACGGAACTGCACGAGTTCATCGAGACCGAGGCGCTGCCGGGCACTGGTGTGTCTTCGACTGATTTCTGGCAAGGGTTCGGCAAGCTGGTTGCAGACTATGCCCCGCGCAACCGGTCGCTGGTCGCCAAGCGCGAGGCGCTGCAGGGTCAGATCGACGACTGGCACCGCGCCAATCGCGGCAAACCCCACGATGCCGCCGCCTATCGCGCGTTTCTGGAAGAAATCGGCTATCTCGTTCCGGAGGGCGCGGACTTCAAAGTAGATACGACCGGTGTTGATCGCGAGTTTGCCGAAATCGCTGGGCCCCAGCTTGTTGTTCCGATCATGAACGCGCGCTATGCCCTGAATGCCGCCAATGCGCGGTGGGGGTCGCTCTACGATGCGCTCTATGGCACCGATGCGCTGGGCTCGCCTGCACCAAAGGGAGCCTATGTCCGTCGACGTGGCGGACGGGTTGTTACCTGGACCAAGGCGCATCTGAGCGGTGTGGTGCCGCTGGCCGATCCCGGGCTCTCTTGGGCACATGTCGAGGCTGTATCGGTCGTGCGTGGACAACTGCGCCTGCAGCTTCTGCCGGGCCTGACGGCGCGCGATGGCGAGACGACGCGGGCCGCCTCCGCAGGCCTAGCCGACCCCTCGCAGTTTGTCGGATATCGCGGGTTTCCGGGCGCGCCATCCGCGGTGCTTCTGCGCCGCAACAACCTGCATATCGAATTGCAACTGGATCTGGACGGCCCGATCGGGCGGCATGACACGCTTGGTCTGGCGGATGTCATGCTGGAGTCCGCGATTACCACGATCTGCGATTGCGAGGACTCGGTGGCTGCGGTGGACGCGCCGGACAAGGTGCTCAGCTATCGCAACTGGCTGGGACTGATGAAGGGCGATCTGGAGGAGCGGGTCGAGAAGGGAGGCGAGACCTTCATCCGACGCCTGAACCCGGACCGCGAGTATACCGCCCCGGATGGCGGCAGTATCACTCTGCCGGGTCGCTCGCTGATGCTGGTGCGCAATGTCGGGCCGCTGATGACCAATCCCGCCATTCTGATGGAGGACGGCTCGGAAATCCCCGAAGAGATCATGGATGCCGTCTGCACGATCCTGATCGCCATGCACGACCTGCGCAAGGGTGCAGGCGACCGCAACTCGCGCACCGGCAGTGTCTATGTCGTGAAGCCGAAGATGCATGGGCCCGAGGAGGTTGCCAACACCGACGCGATGATGGCGGCGGTAGAGGACCTGCTGGGTCTTGCCCGCAACACCGTGAAGTTGGGCATCATGGACGAGGAGCGGCGCACCACAGTCAATCTCAAGGAGTGCCTGCGCGCCGCGAAGTCTCGCGTCGCCTTCATCAACACGGGCTTCCTGGATCGCACCGGGGACGAGATCCACACTGCGATGCAGGCAGGCCCGATGGTCAAGAAGACCGACATGAAGGCCCAAGACTGGATCAAGGCCTACGAAGATTGGAATGTCGATGTTGGTCTGGAATGCGGCCTCTCCGGCGTCGCGCAGATCGGCAAGGGCATGTGGGCGATGCCCGACCTCATGCAGGACATGCTGGAACAGAAGGTGGGCCATCCCCAGGCGGGGGCGAACACCGCCTGGGTGCCATCACCGACTGCGGCAACGATCCACGCGATCCATTATCACCGCATCGACGTGGCGGTGCGCCAGGCCGAGCTGGCGAAGCGTCCGCGTGCCGATCTGGGCCGTATCCTGACGATCCCCCTGGCGGATCGCCCGAACTGGAGCCGCGAGGAGATCCAGGCCGAGTTGGACAACAATGCCCAGGGGATCCTCGGCTATGTCGTGCGGTGGGTCGATCAGGGGGTTGGCTGCTCGAAAGTGCCCGATATCAACGATGTCGGGTTGATGGAAGACCGGGCAACACTGCGCATTTCCTCTCAACACATCGCCAATTGGCTGGTCCATGGCGTGACGGACGAAGAGCAGGTTTTGCAGACCATGAAGCGCATGGCCGAAGTGGTCGACCGTCAGAACGCGGGCGATGCGGCCTACACACCGATGGCACCGCGGTACGATGGCGTGGCGTTCAAGGCCGCGTGCGATCTGGTCTTCAAGGGAGTAGACTGGCCCTCGGGCTATACGGAACCGGCACTGCATCAGCGGCGCCTCGAGAAAAAAGCGGAAGGGAGGGCCTGATGGCCGAAATCAGACTGCGCCAGGCGAAACGGATCATCACCAGCGTGCTGGCAGCGGCGGCGGAGCATGACTTGAAACCGCTTGCGGTGGTCGTGCTGGACGCCGGGGGCCATGTGAAGGCGTTCGAGCGCCAGGACGGCGCTTCGAACCTGCGCTTCCAGATCGCCCACGGCAAAGCTTATGGGGCCATCGGCTTCGGTGTAGGCAGCCGGGTTCTGGCGGACCGGGCTGTCGAGCAGCCGCATTTCGTCGGAGCGCTGGCTGGAACCTTCGGCGACCAACTTATCCCGGCGCCGGGCGGCGTTCTGATCCGTGACAAGAAAGGCAACCTGTTGGGTGCCGTGGGCGTGACCGGCGACATCTCCGACAATGATGAGGCCGCGGCAGTGGCCGGTATCGAGGCAGCCGGGCTGACCGCGGAGCCGGGCTGACACCCGAATTTGTGATCGCCCGCTCGCGCGGCTGTGAGGAATTGCGAGTTGGTTCTGCGTCGGACGGCCCCATCTGAAGGTCAGTGAAACACGACCCCAGGAGGCCGCCGATGTCCGCCAACCGCCTAACCCGCACCGCCCTTACCGCAGCCCTGATCGGTATCGGCAGCGCTGTGGCCGCCCCTGCCCAGGCCGGTCTGTTGATCAACCCGCAGGGGATTTTCCTCACATCGCCGGAGCAGCCCTCGTTCGTGCGCGATGCCAACGGTCAGGCTCGGTTCGGCAGCCCTGCAGGCGGGTTCCGGCGGTTCGGGCGCAGCGGCTTTTTCCCGACCCCAAACGACCCGGGCTTGCCGCAGAACGGGCGCAACGCCTTCGGCGCCGAGGGCCGCGCATTCGAGGCGCAACCTCACGGCGAGATCGAGCGCAAGCTGGATGGCGAGGGTTTTCTTTGGGGCCTGTTCGACTAGACGCGGTGAATGCGGGCACGACCCATCCGTTGGGCACTTTGTTGTCCCGGACTTGATCCGGGACCTCTGGTGCAAGATCTGAAGAAGAGGTCCCGGAACAATTCCGGGACAACAAAGTGCAGTAACTGCCTTGGCGCTTGAAGATCAGTCCGCCAGATTGGGCAGATAGCCCCCGTCCAGTTCAAGCAGGAAGTCCTGGAACGCCTGGGCCGTCGGCGACAATGTCGTTTCTTTCAGTCGCACCAGATGCCACCAGCGGATCACTGGCAGGCCGGACATTTTCAGGCGTTTCAGTCGGCCCTGATCCAGCTCTGGCGCGATTGTATGGGCCGAGATCATCGCAACACCCAGCCCGGCCATCACCGCCTGCTTGATCGTCTCGTTCGTGCCCATCTCTACCGTGCGGTAGGTTTGGCCCTCGCCGATCTGGTCGAGATAGCGGCGCATGGTGATCCGCGTGCCGGAGCCTTCCTCGCGTGTCAGGAACGTCTCGTTCAGCAGCAACTCGGGCGGCACATCGTCGAGCTGGGTCAGCGGGTTATCGGGTGCCGCCACGATGACGTAAGGGTGATCGCCCAGCGTGACGTGTTCCACCTCCGGGTCTTGCGGCGGGCGTCCCATGATGCAGAGTTCTATCGCACCGCGGCTGAGCATCTCAACAATCGCATTGCGGTTGCCAACCTTCAGGCCGATATCGATCTCCGGATGACGTTTCTTCAGATCGGCGACCAGGCCCGGGGCGAAATACTTGCCGGTCGAGACGACCCCGACCGAAACATGGCCCGCCATCCCCTCGTTCATCGCGCGAATCCGTTCGAAGCTCTGCTCCAGCGCGGTTTCGATCTTGTGGATGGTGCCGAGAAGCTCCTCGCCCACGGCGGTGAGTGCCGTCTTGCCATCCGGGCCACGGTTCAGCACCTGGGCGCAGACCGAGTCCTCCAGCGTTTTCAACTGGGTCGATACGGCGGGCGGGGTCACATGCAGCTTTCCCGCCGCCGCCGTGATCGAGCCGGTATCGACGATGGCGGAAAGGGCGCGGAGCTGTTTTAGGGTGATCGACTTCGGATGCGGCATGGTCTTAGTCTGAGACGAATGTCAGGGCATGTGAAGTTATTTTTAACACGCTGCAAAGGTTTTTAACATTGGCGTGCGGTCGTTCAGAGGGGCGGGTCGGCGAACCACGCAATGCTGCGGCCATGAGGATGGGTCCATGCGACCGGCGCGCCGTTCACCGCAAGCAGGAAACAGCCCGCATCCGGCCGGGCCGGCGCCTTGGCTGCAATATGCGGAAACACATCGGGCGACTCGTTGCTGATCCAGACCGCGCCCAACTCGCGCGTCCGGCTGGCAAAGTTTTGCCCCTCATCCCCCGGTACATAGCAGAGCACGGCGGTGTGGTAGATCACCAGCCTCGCTGTTCGCGGGGCTTGCGCCGCCAATTCGGACAGATCGTGGCGCAGGTCGCCCGCCACCACCCTGGGTCGCTTCGCGCGGACCAGTGCAATCGCGCTTTCCAGCCGGGTCGCGCGGTCCTGTTGCTCCGGGAAGATCAGGGTTTGCAGCCAGGCGATGGCTTCCGGATCATCCGGGTCGATGGGGGCCAGATCCAATCCAGCGCGCCAAGCGACCTGTGGCAAGCGCCGGGGCAGGGGTGTTTCCACGCACGCGTCGCAGGGTAATATCGGGGCTGAGGGCGCGCCGGGGGCAATCTCTCTCTCGCCATACCGATAGCCATAGAGATCGGGCAAAAGACAGAACCCGGCGGATGCCCCAACCTCGAGCAGAGCCAGCGGTCCTTCGATCTGGCCGAGTACCGGAAGCAGCGTGGCACAACGCCCGGGCTCGTTGGTCTGGGTCGTTCGGGTGCGCATCAGAGCGGCGATCGCCTCGCCATGCGTCTCGATCTTTGCGGCGAGGTCCGCGCCATCCTCCGCCAGCCCCGCGACATGGCGTACCGCCGCGAGCAACAGATTGGGTTGGCGCCGGGAGGCTGGCAACTGGTCGAGAAAATCCAGGATCGCCGGATTCGACGCGACACTTTCGGACAGATGGCCGTAGAGCGGCGACCCTATGGCGCGCGCCTCGGCTGCGAAGCGCGCGTACCAGGCGCGGGTCTCGGCGCTCATGTGCCGCTCAGCGGTTTCACATCGACCCCCACCGAGAGCACTTGGCGTCCCGCACCCACCACCACGCCGGAGACCGGCGAGACATCCGCGTAATCCCGCGCCCAGGCTAATGTGATGTGGTCCAATCCAGGCACCAGATTGTTCGTCGGGTCGAAATCCACCCAGCCGAAAACCGGATCCCAGACCGAGACCCAGGCGTGGGAGGCATCTGCCCCCTCCAGCCGTTTCTGCCCGGGTGCCGGGATGGTTCGCAGATAGCCCGAGACATAACGCGCAGGCAGCCGCAGCGCACGCAGTCCGGCCAGCATCACATGTGCAAAGTCCTGACATACGCCGCTTTGCGCCGCAAAGCTTTCGACCGGCAGCGTGTCCGAGGAGGTGGAGCCCGGCCGATACTCGAAATCCTGGAAAATTCGCCGGGTCAGATCGCTGGCCGCAGCCAGGACTGCACGGTCGGGCGTGAAACTCTCTCGCGTGTAAGCCTCGATTGCCGCGTTCGCCTTGGTCATGCGCGAGGGGAATGCAAATGGGCTGACTTCGACCGGCACCGGCAGCGTGCCCAGGCCCAGCGTGGTGTCGCGCACATCTTCCCATGGCGCGCTCGCTTCGAAGATCATCGAGGAGGGGGCGGCACGTTCCACCTCGCTGGTCGCGACGATCTCGATTTCCTGATGCGGACGCGTGATGGTTGCGACATCTGCGATGTTGCCGAACAGATCGCGATGCGGGCGCATGCTGTCGGGCTCGGGCAGGATCCGGATATCTAGCGCCCGGACTGTCTGCTCCTCCTGCATCCGGGGGCGGAGTCGCATCAAGTGCTGCGAGAAAACCGCAGGCTGTTCGTAGCGATAGGTGGTGCGATGCGTGACGGTGTAGATCAT
This sequence comes from Pseudomonadota bacterium, assembly GCA_039030715.1. Classification (GTDB taxonomy): domain Bacteria; phylum Pseudomonadota; class Alphaproteobacteria; order Rhodobacterales; family Rhodobacteraceae; genus Thermohalobaculum. The sequence continues at coordinate 127,133 of JBCCDU010000001.1, read as the reverse complement.
GGCTGCTTCTGCCCTGCCTGACTGACCAACGCCTCGGCAATATCCGCATGGGCAAAGAAAGTCTGACTGAGGATGGTGGAGATCCGCCCCAGATCTTCGCGGCAGCGCCTGGTCAGGCGCGCCAGCTCGGCACGGTCCTCGCCGATGCTGGCGCCAGCCAGGCTGTCGGCATCGGCCAGGCGAAATTCGGTCAATAATGCCAGCGCCATGCGGTGTTCTGGGCGGCGGTAATGGCTATCGGTCGGCAACTGGGTCAGCACCGTTTCCAGCCGTTCGATCTGAAAGACCAGGGCGCGAGGGTTGCTTTCATCCAGCACCAGCAAATCGATCACGGCAGGGGCCACCGTCGCCATCATGTAGCGCGAGCGATAGGCCGAGCTTGAGTCGGACAACCGCAGCCAGGCACGCAGATAGGTCTCTTCGTTCTCGCGTGCCTGTCCCGCCAGCCGTTCAGCGGAGCGGGCGGTCGTCTGCGCGCGTTCCAGCCGTCTGCCGATCTCCAGAAATCTCCAGGCGTAGTTGCGGGTGAGGTTCTCCTGCGCGGAACCGCTGACGGCGGCTAGGGTGCCCAGGCTGTCGGCGATCAGGCGCGAGAGCTCCGCCGGACGGTCCAATCCAGGCGGGTTGCGCCAGCGCCGGTCGGTGCAGAGCCGGTCGATATAGCGCCAGCTTTCCTCCGACACGGCCGAGCGCGCGCGGATCGCATTGGATCTGAGTGCGCGCAGGATCGCCGCCATGCCGAACGGCTCGTGCTCGCCCTGCAGCAAACCGCGGATGGCGTCGCGAAACCGGGTGATGTCCGGCGTGCCCAACGCTGCCTCGGTCTGGATCGCCGCGATATCGCAGAGCATACCAGGCGCGGAATCGGCCCTGTTGCCCGAAAGATAACGTTGCAGGCACACATTCAGCACCCGCAGCGTACCCTCTGCCCGTTCCATGTTGCGGCCCAGCCAGAACACTTCGTCCGCCACGCGGCTAAGGAGGTCGCGCCCGGTTCGCCGCAAGTGTCCACCGGCAAAGCGGTCTGCCAGACGCGCAGGCGTGGCCTCCGCCGCGTCGCCGCTGGGCAGCACCCAGACATCCTTGCCAAAATCCAGATCCGGCGGTGGTCTGCCGGGTTCCACTGGGCTTGCGACACCGCTGGGGGCCAGGCTCCAACCGTCGCGGGTGCGCGAGGCGAAGACCCGCATCATCCACTCCGAGCGCACGATCTGACCGTCATCCCAACAAGGCGTTTGCGCAAGGGGAGGGGTCGCGACAGCGGCCAGCCGCTCGCCATTGCGCTCAAGATAAGTCATCAGTGCATCAGGGCCTTCGGGCAGGGTCAGGCCCGCCTCGCGAGTGCGGCGGTTTATCGGTTCGATCCGCCAGTAGTCGGGCTCGCTCAGCACCTGGTCGCGTGCATCCGGGGTGCCCAGCCAAAGGCAAGGTGCATCGTCGATTCTCAAATCCTCGTCCAGCAAATGCGGCGCCAGCCGATGAGCGTAGGGCGCAAGGCCGCGATAGGACAGAACCGAGCTTCCAATCGCATTGGCCGAAACCAACTGACCGGACCGCGTCGCCAGCGACAATGCGGGCGCCCCACGCGCCGCGTCGCCGGGCCGATGCAGCGCATCCAGGGCCTGATCGCTGACACCGCGCAGCAGAATGTCGAGCTTCTTAAGACCGTCCAGGGTTTTGACGAAGGCCGCCCCGTCACGCACGGTCACATCGGCAGGCTCGATCAGGGCGGCGTTCAGATAGCGCGCGAAATAGGCGTGGCTGAAGAAGCGGGCATCCTTCTCGCCCCCGGTCATAAGGGCCAGCCGCCCCTCCCACCCCGTCATGTCGTCCAGCAGGTCCTGAAACGCGGCATAGTGGCTGGCCACCCGACGCACACCAAGCTGCATGAACGGGTCTGCTAGTGCCTCGGACGTCGCGATCCTGTTGGCGATTAGCCAGCCGTCCCCAAGCGGGGTGTCCAAACGGTCGGCCAGCACGATCCAGCGCCCGTCGGCGGCCCGTGCGATGTCGGCCTCGTAGACGGTCAACCAGTTCTGCAAGGGCGGCTCCCACCCCGCGCAATGGGCTGCGTACCCGTTGGAGGCATAGGCCATCCCTGGCGGCACCACCCCCTGACGGATCATCGTGGCATCGCCATAGACATCGCTGAGGGTCGCCTCGGCCAGACGCGCGCGCTGAAGAATACCGGGTTCGAGCACGGCCCAATCCTCGGCCGAAAGGATCACGGGCAGGCTGTCGGCCTCCACCTCGCGCTCGGCTGCACCGAAAGCGATCCCGGATTCGGCGCGCAACCGGTGAAGGTCGCTTGCAGCGCGATCGTAACCTTCCGCGCCAACGCGCTCCAACCAATCGAAAAACGGTCTCCAGTGCGGGCGTAAGGAACCATTGGCGAGAAACGCCTCGTCCCACCGCGCCGGATCGGTCTGACCGTAACGGTGGAGGATCGCCTCCATGCCCGTGGGCCGGGGATTTTGGTTGAGCGTTGCCATGGGTCAGAACCTGCATGACAGAGATGCGCCGTCAAGCGCGCATCGGCGCCGCCCGCGCTTTTCCACGCCCGCCAATGCCAGGCCATTTATGTGGCACGCCCTCGCAGCCTCCCCTAATGTGGCCCGATGACTGCGCAGCCCCGACCCTCCGCCTCGATTATCTGGCGTTTGACCGTTGGTTTCGGCGTTGTGTTGATCCTTGTGGCGATGGCGGCGGGACTGGCGCTTTGGGGCATGCAAAGCTCGATGCGCGATCTGCGCCGTGCTGAGCAGTCGTTTCGCCAGCTCGAGACCACGCGCAGCATTGAGGCCGCGTTCAACCGCTATCTCCTGTACGAGATCGACCGGCGTCTGGGTGGCAGTGGCGACCCTGAAGAAAGCGCGGAAGCTGGCGAGTTGCGCGGTGCGCTTCTGAGATATCGCCAGCAGATCGGTGCCGAGATTGCGGCCGGAACGAACGAAGCCGAACGCCAGCGAGAGCGCGCCGAGATGGTGCGGGCCAACGCGCTCTCGGACCTGTTTGAGACGATCGAGACCGAGGCGATGTTGGATCGCACCCTGGGCCGCGAATTCGATGCTGCGGTCTCTGCCCGCAACTTTCTGGGGCAGGTGGCGGCCGGGCGCGACGATGCCTTCCGCGCCGTCCTGTTCGAGGTGCTTCAGGACGAACGGCAGGAGGCTGAAGTCGCCTTCGCCGATCTCGACACGACTCGGGCGCGGCTGACCAAGGCGGGCTTGGCGCTCGGCTCTCTGTTGCTGATTGCTATCGCGGCGTTTGCCTGGTTCCTGCGCCGCGGGCTGATGCGCCCGATCCGTGGGCTCTCGGTCGCGGCGCAAGCCTTTGGCGGCGGGCAACTGGTCACCCGGGCGCCAGAGACATTGCCGGGTGAGTTTGCCGGTCTCGCCGGACGGTTCAACGAGATGGCGGATCGGATCGCGACCGAACAGTCCCGCTTGCAGGAGCAGGTGGCTGAGCGCACCCAGGCATTGGAAGACGCCAACCGAGAGCTAACCCGCATCGACGCGGCCCGCCGGCAATTCTTTGCCAATATCTCCCATGAACTGCGCACACCGGTTACGGTTTTGCTGGGCGAGGCGCAGATCGCCGCCCGTGCCAAGGGCGAGGAACCTTTGCGCGAGGCTATCGGACGGATCGCTGCCTCCGCCGGGTTCATGCGCCGCCGGTTGGACGATCTGATGCGCCTCGCGCGGTCCGAGGATGGGCAACTCACCCTACAGATGGCGCCACTGGACCTCAGTGAAACTGCGAGATCGGCCGCCGATATCGCGCGCAGCTATGCAGCCGCCAACGAGATCGCGTTGGAGACCAACCTGGCCGAGGATATGCGTGTGGAGGGCGATGCCGAAGCCTTGCGCCAGGCCCTGCTTGCGCTGATCGACAATGCGGTGAAGTTCACTCCGCCCGGCGGCACGGTTTCGGTCACGCTGACCGATGACGCTGGCCAGGCGGTTCTGAAGGTTGCCGATACCGGGCCTGGCTTCGACGGCGATCCGGAGCATCTCTTCGACCGATATGCGCAGGAGAGCGCGGGCCGTGCAGCCGGTGGCACGGGCCTGGGCCTTGCCATCGCAAAATGGATCATCGATCAGCATCAGGGCGTGATCACCGTTGCCAACCGGGCTGAAGGCGGGGCAGAATTCCGCATGGAGTTCCGCCGATGACCGAAACCAACCTGCTTCTTGTCGAAGACGACACCGGTATCGGCCGTCTGCTGGAACGGGGGCTGATCGGACAGGGCTATGTCGTCGACTGGGTGCGCGACTTGAAGAGCGCCATCGATGTCGTCCGCAGCGGGCAGCATGAAATCGTGGTGCTGGATCGAACCCTCCCGGATGGCGATGGGGCGGCATTCTGCTCGGCCCTGCGCAAATTCGGCTCGACCATTCCGGTTTGCATGCTGACGGCCCGCGATGCGCTGGAAGATAAGCTGGCGGGGTTCGAGGCGGGGGCGGATGACTATCTCACCAAACCCTTCGAGTTCGACGAACTGGTGGCCCGCCTGACGGTGTTGCTGCGTCGCGCCCAGCCCCCGGTGCAGGAGGCGCGGCTGGACCCCGCCGCCCGCAGCTTTGCCATCGGCGCGACCGAGTTGCGGTTCACGCGGCGCGAGTTCCCTCTGTTCCGCTATCTGCTCGACCATCGCGGCAACGGCGTGACGCGGCACGATCTGTTGTCCAATGCCTGGGGCCTGGAAGGCGAAGTGACCGAGAACAGCGTCGATGTCTATATCGGCTATCTGCGCCGCAAATTGGCCGAAAGCGGACTGGAGATCCGGATCGACACCCTGCGCGGCATCGGCTTCATGCTGGTCGCGCCCGACAGCCTTTGCGGCAATGTCGTCATTAAAGATTAGTGGACTGGCCCTGTAACCCATGGGCTTCGCGCCCAGAGGATCGGAGACGGAAATGTTTGAAAACCAACCCTGGTATATTGTGGCAGTATTCGCGGGGATCATCGGGATCCTGGTCGGTTGGGCGACCGAGACCGACGACAAAGACGTGAAGGCCCTGAACGCGCGGCTCGCCGCCATCGAGGAGATGTTGGTCGCACAGGGCGAGACCTCCTCAGACGCGGCTTCAGCGGCAACCCAGAGCGCAGCCGATCTGCTGGAGGCCGACAAGGTGCTTCAAGCCGAGATAGAGGCCGGGATCGACGCGATCGCTGCCGGTCAGGAAGTGCTGACCCAGCAGCATGGCGTGCTGGGCGAGGGGCAGGCGGCGCTCGATACCAAGATTGCCGAAATGGCCGCGCGCCTTGATGCAATAGAGGATCTTGCCGAAAATCTTAACGAGAACGCCTTGACCGGCGAGACGGTGACAGAGGCTGTCGCGGCAGCCTACGCCGCGCGCCATGCCGCGCATTACGGCAAGGGCCATGGCGAAGACGATGGAGAGGGCGGTGAACAAGCGGCGAGCGAGGAGCCAGCCGAAACTTCCGCCGCCGCTCCCGCACAAAGCGAAGCCGTCGATCGCGACGATGCGCGCCATGCGGAGCTGGCGGATGCGATTGGGGCAGATGGCGTCATTCTGGGTGTGGGCCAGACCGCTATCGTCGGCGATGGACGGTTCTTTGTCTCGCAGATCACCGATGAGGCTGTGCGTGGCATGGTCGCGGGCGAGGATTGGGCTGATCTGAGCGTCTTTGGCGGTTCGGTCGAAGTTGGCGGCTGCATCCTGTCACTTGCTGGGGTGCATGAAGGCGCGGCGTATATGAAGCCCGACTGTTGAGGCCTACATCGCGCGGTATGTGAATTCCTCGGTCGCCTGCTCGGCCTCGGCCAGGGCGGCGGCCCGCATGTCCGCATGGTTCGGCGCCTTGGAACAGGCCGGATCGGTGGTGCCCGCGTCGCCGCTCCATGCAAAGGCCTGGCAGCGGCAGCCGCCCCAATCCTTGGATTGGCGGTCGCAGGACCGGCAGGGATCTGGCATCCAGTCGGTGCCGCGATAGGCGGTGAATGCTGCGCCACGCGCCCAGATCTCGCGCAGCGGCTTTTCGCGCACATTGTCGAAGCGCAGGGTCGTGATCGTCTCCGCCGCATGACAGGGCAGAACCTTGCCATTGGGCGTTATGCAGAGGCCGACACGCGCCCAGCCGCCCATGCAGGGTTTCGGGTACTTCGCCAGATGGTCCGGGGTGACATAGTCGATCACCAGAGTGCCCTTCAGCCGTTCGCGCGCCGCCGCCACCACTTCGCCGCCGCGTTTCACCTGCTCCTCGGTCGGCATCAGGGCGAAGCGGTTTTTATAGGCCCAGCCGTGGTATTGTGTGTTGGCGACCTCCAACCGGCGCGCACCAAGGCGGACGGCCAGGTCGATGGTTTCCGGCAATTGATCCAGGTTCTGACGGTGCATGACCGCGTTGATCGTCAGCGGTATCCCCTCCGCAGCGATCCACTCCGCGACGCGCATCTTGGTTTCGTACCCCTTGGCATAGCCGCCGATGCGATTGGCGACATCCGCCGTCGCCCCCTGCAGGGAAAGCTGCACATGGTCGAGGCCCCGGTCGGCCAGGTCCTTGAAGGCCGTCTGGGTCAGGCCCACGCCGGAGGTGATGAGGTTGGTGTAGAGCCCCGCCTCGATCGCGCCGGTGGTGATCTCCGGCAGGTCGCGGCGCGAGGCCGGCTCGCCCCCCGACAGATGCACATGCAGCACACCCAACGCGGCTGCCTGATGAAACGCATCGATCCACTCGTCGGTTGCCAGTTCGCCGGAGCGTTTGATGAGCTCCACCGGGTTCGAGCAATAGGGGCATTTCAGCGGGCAGCGATGGGTCAGCTCGGCCAGCATCGCCATCGGCACGGGGACCTTCACCATCTCGCCACGCAGTTGCTCGTTCATCTCGCCTCCACCATCCGGCGGTTCATCATGTCGATCAGAAAGGCGCGGGCGTCCGTGGTGATCTGCTCGCGCGGGGCGTCGAAATCCTCGACCAGCTTGGCGACGATACCTTCGAAACTGCGCGTGCCGTCCAGTGTGCCCAGGATCGCGGCGGCGATCTGATCCAGCTTCACCGCCCGTTCCGGTGCCAGCAGATACCAGCCCTGGCGCACCTCGCAGCGTTTCAGCCGGACGCCACGCGGCAGGAAGGGCACATCGGTGTCGGCGAGATCCGTCACGCCGCGGCGGCCAGGCCCACGCCCGGCGCCCAGGCACCAGGCATCGGATTGCCGCTGACATAGACGTGCTCGATGGCGTCGAGCTGCGCCCACAACATGCCCATCTTGAATTTCAGCGCGTCCACGGCCTGCCGCTGCGTTTCGGGCGTCGTGGCGTGCTGTTTAACATAGTCGAGCGCGAAATCGGCGTCGCGCGGTGCTTCGGTCAAGCGGTTCTTGAAGTACCGCAGAATATCCTCCGAGACGAAATCGTAATGCGCCAGCATCCCCGACACCCGCTGGCTGATGATCATCGGGCTGAACATTTCAGTCAGGGACGACGCGATCATCTGCAGATCGTTACCCCTGGAGACATAGCCGAGATAGGCATCGCAGGCGAAGCGCACGGCGGGCAGGGCTCCCTCCATCGACGTCACATAGTCCCGGTCCAGGCCCAACCCGTCAGTCAGTGCCAGCCAGCGGCGGAGGCCACCTTCGGGCGCATCGCCGATTTCGCCGTCGTGGTCGATGATCCGCTGGCGCCAGACCCGGCGTAGTTCCGTGCTTTCCAACCGGCTGACGATGATCGCGTCCTTGTGCGGGATGATCCGCTGATAGCAATAGCGGTTGAGTGCCCAGGCGCGCACCTCGTCGACCGTGCAGCCTCCGGAATGCAGACGTTTGTGGAAAGGATGCAGATGGTGATAGCGGGTCTCGCCGATATGGCGAAGTTCCGCCTCCAGTGCGTCGGGTGTCATCACAGCGTCACCTCCATCCCGTCATGGCCGATCTCCCAACCCGCCGCCTCGGCCTCGGCCCGTTCCGGCCCGTCGCGCCAGACCGGATTGGTGTTGTTGATATGAACATAGATCTTGCGCGCGATGTCGAGCGGCGCCAGTGCCGCGATCGAGCCGCCGGGGCCAGACATATACATATGCCCCATCCGGGCGCCGGTCTTCTGGCCCACGCCCTCGCGGATCATCTCGTCGTCTGCCCAGACTGTCCCGTCGAAGAACAAGAGCGCCGCTCCGCGGATCCGGTCTTCCAACGTCGGGACCAAGCGCGCGCAGCCAGGAATGTAGAAGGCCGACTTCGTACCATCGGACAATTCCACCCCCACGGTCTGCTCGCCCATCAGGGCGGTCTCTACCGCATCGCCGCCATGATCGCCTTCCATGAACAGCGGTACTTTGCCCGGCACAGCGAAGAGGGTTGCGCTGATGCCCGGCGTGACCTCCACCGGTGTTTCCAGCGCCACGGTCTCGCGCGTGACAAACTCCGGATCGAGCGCGTTGAAGATCGGGTTCTCGGCGATCACCTTGGCGATTTCGGCGGTCATCAGCAGGCGATAGGCCTGTTTTTCGCGCAGGATCAGCAGCCCGGCGATATGATCGATATCGCCATTCGTCAGCAGGATCGAATGGATCGGCGTGTCGCGCAGGCCATGCCCCTCGCGCGGGTGCAGGGCAGCAGTCTGCATGATCTGTTGGCGGATATCGGGAGAGCAGTTTAGCAGCGCCCAATTTTCGCCATCGCCGCTGACTGCCAGCGAGGACTGCGTGGCAGCCGCCAAAGGCGTCCCGCGCCAGAAGCTGGCGCTGTTCGGGGCGTTGCAGTTCCACTGAGGCAATCCGCCACCAGCTGCTGCACCAAGAATAAGGGCGCGCAAAGTCATCCCTCACGCGCCCCCTTGATCAATCGAAGGTTGGGAAGCTCAGAACAGCTCGCCGTCATCCTCAGCCGGGAAATACATGTTGATTTCCATGCCGCAGGTGGTTTCTTCGATTTCCGGACGTGTCCAAGCCATTTGTGCCTCCACTGGTTTGACCTTCCGTGGATGAAGATTGTTCAGATCGGGGTGCCTGGTCAAGACACGCGCATTTGAGGTGCCAAGATCTCGATTTTTCTCTTATAAACTAAGACCAGCATGCCAAGTGACCGAAATGACTGGCCCGATCTGCTCAGTTTGTGAGAATTTCACAGCCAGTATTCGAGGAATAGGAGGCCTGATCATGCGCAGTTCATTCTCCACCATCTTGAGACGCGGATTTCTGAGCGGCGCCGTCTCGGTCGCCATGATCGGCGCGGTCTCGGGCACGGCACTCGCGGAAGCGAAGAATGCGGAGCAGAAAAACGGCTCGTGGCAAGAACTGCGCGAGATGATGTACGACACCGATGTCGACATCGCGGATGGGGCCGAGATCATCGCGCTCGACACCCCCTATCGCGCTCACGACGCGGCCGTGGTGCCGGTCGAGATCGTCATCACCCCGCCGGAGGGACTGGAGGTCCGCGATTTCACGATCCTGGTGGAGGAGAATCCAGCTCCTGTCGCCGCAACCTTCACGCCCGGCGAGGCGATGGGCAATGTGATCCGCCTGTCGACCCGGGTGCGGGTCGATGCCTATACCAATCTGCGGGTCATCGCCCGGCTGTCCGATGACAGCATGTGGCAGGTTGCGAATTATGTTAAAGCCTCTGGCGGGTGTTCTGCCCCCTCGCTGAAGGATGCGGAGGCAGCGCTCGCCAATGTCGGCAAAATGAAAGTCCGGCTGTTCGACGAGATCGCGGCTCAGGCCAAGCAAACCACCCTGCCGCCGGGCATGCGCGAGGCACAGGTGATGGTGCGTCATCCGAACTACTCTGGATTTCAGATGAACCAGGTCACCCGGCTCTTTATTCCGGCTTTCTTCATTGACGATCTGGAGGTGACCCAGGGCGACCAGATGCTGTTCCGGATGGAGGGGGGTATCTCGATCTCGGAAGATCCTGCGATCCGGTTTCATTTCACGCCCAACGGTGCCGGCCCGATCAGGGTACGCGCACATGACACCGATGGGAACGAGTATATTCGCGAATTCCCGGTGGATATCGAAAGCTGAGCCACGAGATCTCGCGATCCGCACAAATTGTGGTGTTTTTGACGGGGCGGCGCCCTAAATCCAGTTGACTGACTCGCGGGTGCCCTGTACCCATTGGCGCACAGGTGCACAGACGCGGAAACTGCATACTGACATCGGAAGCCGGAGCGGCCTTTGCCGTTTCGGCTTCTTTCGCTTCCAGGCGGGCATGCCTACGCGCCGCGAGGCAATTTACCTGCATCCAGCTCCGCACATATCCATCAATGTCATGAAAAAGGTAAAGGGAAGTACCAGGCGCTCAGACGCGGAGTCTTTGCACGTACCCCGAAGGGCACACCTGACACCTCCCAAAACCACGCTATCCGAAGATATCCTGCACCCGAGGGCGCCGTGGTCCGGTTCAAATGACCCGAAGGTCTTCTGTCCCTCACAAGGTCAAATTCGAAAATCCATCCTTGTGTGAATTAATCATCGATCGATTCCGCCGAATTCGCAACGGCAAATAGAAGTCTTTATCAAATATCTTGTGGATAAGGTATTGGAAATGCTGTGTAAAAGTCTGTGGGCGGTTTGGAAATCGTATGTGCTCTGGCAGGGTTAAGCCCCAAAGCGCCACCGGATTCTAACGCCTAGAAACACACGACGTCCGCCTCGGCCTGCGCGCGGCGCAGATCTGACACGATGGCTTTGTGCCGGGCCGAGCCGCGGAACGCTGCCACCCGCTCGCCCGTCACCTGAATGGTCCGGATGATCGTCTCGGCCTTCACATAGGCATCATAGGTCAGAATGGTCGATATCACGTCGATCGAGCAGGAGCATTGCTCCAGCACCCGCCGCGACTGGCCGTTCGATGCCATGCAGGCAAAGACATAATCGGCGCGCGCCACCGTCGGGTAATCGTTTGGGATATCCTGCGCCTGCGCCTGCCCCGGGGGGATCGCAGGAGCCAGGACGAGGGCCATGACCAGACTAGTTGGCTTCAACAAAGCGCATCTCCTCGAGATAGTAGAGCAGTTCAGGGTCGTCAGGATCGCGGACCGAGGCGTTCAGCGTGCCGAACATGCCCGGCCGCGCGGGATCCAGCGTCATCTCGATCTGCAAATTGGCGAAGGGGCCCATGCGGTGCCGGTTGCGGTCGGTCAGGAAGGGCTCCATCAGGATCGTGCTCTCGCCTGCCTGGTCGAAGACTTGACCGGCAGCGAAGCCTTCTTTCAGCCGGTTGCGGATATAGAAGGGGCTGCCCCCGGTCGCCTTGCTGAGCGATCCGACAATCGATTCCATAAACACCATCAGGATCGGATTGCCGGGCACGCCGCGAAAACTGTCGAGCTGACGCCCCGCGCCATCCGCATCCAGCGTGACGATGATTTCCAGATCGTCGCCCACTGTCTCGCGGCGCAGCAGTATCGCACTTTCCAGCGTCGGACCCAGGGCTTGGCTGGCCCCCTGACGGGTGTGGAGGTAGTGCAGCTTCACCTCCGGGGCCGTCTGCTCCAGATGCTGGGTGTAGAACAACAGGTCAATCGGTTCGGCCGCGGGTAGCGGGCTCGCCAACAGGGCGGTCAGGGCGATTATCAGCGGGGCGCGGCGCATGGACGATCCTGTCTCGATTTGAACTTCTGGGGATTGAAGCTATGCATAACGTGACGGCAGGCAAGCCAATTCAACCATCCGAGGAAGGGCCGCCCATGGAACTCATCGTCATTGCGTGTCTGTTGAGCGCGCCGCAGGAGTGCCAGTCACACCATCTGAGGCTGACCCTGACCGGCGGCGATCCGGGGCAATGCATGTATTCCTCGCTCCCCCGCGTCTCGCGTTGGCAGGTGATGCACCCGAAATGGAAGGTGAAATCTTGGCATTGTGCGCTGGTGGGCCTTGAGGAACGCATCTAAGCCCTAAAGGAAAAATTTTCCAAATCGGCGAAATCCAAAAATAATTTTTGGGGCCTCCTGCTTCCGCTCCGCCAACATCATGGTACGGTTTCCCTAGTTAATGAGCCGGGCAACGGCTTTGCAGACAGTATCTTGAAGGGGAGAACACCATGAAGACGCGCGCAGCAGTGGCGACCGCGGCAGGCAAGCCGTTGGAGGTGATGGAGGTTAACCTGGAAGGGCCGAAAGCCGGCGAAGTGCTGGTCGAGATCAAGGCCACAGGGATCTGCCACACCGACGAATTCACCCGCTCGGGTGCGGATCCGGAGGGGCTGTTCCCCGCCATCCTGGGCCATGAGGGTGCTGGCGTGGTGGTGGAGATCGGCGAGGGCGTGACCTCGCTGGAGGTCGGCGATCATGTCATCCCGCTTTACACGCCGGAATGCCGCGAGTGCGATTACTGCCTCAATCCCAAAACCAATCTCTGCCAGAAAATCCGCGTTACCCAGGGCCAGGGGCTGATGCCTGACGGCACCTCGCGCTTCTCGATGCTGGATGGTACGCCGATCTTGCACTACATGGGCTGCTCGACATTCGCGAACCATACTGTGCTGCCGGAAATTGCCCTGGCCAAGGTTCGCAAGGACGCGCCGTTCGACAAGATTTGCTATATCGGCTGCGGTGTCACCACCGGGATCGGCGCGGTGATTAACACGGCGAAGGTCGAAATCGGCTCGCGCTGCGTGGTGTTCGGTCTGGGCGGTATCGGGTTGAACGTGATCCAGGGCCTGCGTCTGGCGGGCTGCGACCAGATCGTTGGCGTCGATATCAACGAATCCAAGATGAACATGGCGACCCAGTTTGGCATGACCGATTTCGTCAATCCGACGAAGATCGACGGCGATGTCGTGGCCCATCTGGTCGAACTGACCGGAGGCGGCGCGGACTACTCCTTCGACGCGACGGGCAACGTGAATGTCATGCGACAAGCCCTTGAATGTGCGCATAAAGGTTGGGGCGAGAGCGTGATCATCGGGGTCGCGCCCGCTGGGGCGGAAATCGCGACCCGCCCCTTCCAGCTTGTCACCGGGCGGGTCTGGCGCGGCACGGCATTCGGTGGCGCGCGCGGTCGGACAGACGTGCCGAAGATCGTTGATTGGTACATGGACGGCAAGATCGACATCGATCCGATGATCACCCACACCATGCCGCTGGAGCAGATTAACGAGGGCTTCGATCTGATGCATGAGGGTAAATCGATCCGCGCGGTCGTTACCTTCTGAAGCGGACCCAACTCGGGCCAAGGCGGGCCATAGTCCCGCCCGTCAATAGGGGAGAGAGCCCATGTCCCTCGTGTCGCGCAGCCTCATCCTGAATGTGCCGGCGGTTGATGTCTGGTCGGCCATCGGCGATTTTCAGGCGCTGGATAGCTGGCACCCGGCGGTTCAAGACTCGAGCGCTGAGAGCAAGGACGGCGCCGAGCTGCGCCATCTCGACCTTGGCGGCGGGGCGGTGATTGTCGAGAAACTGTTGGGTGTCGATGGCATGTCATATGCCTACGAGATCCTCTCCGGCCCCTTGCCAGTGTCCGACTATCGCTCGATCATCAGTGTCAGCGATACCGGCGGATCGTCGATCCTTACATGGTCCGCAACGTTCGAACCTGCGGGTGATGGGGCGGAGGACGCTATCGCCGGGGTTTACGAAGCTGGCTTCGGCGCATTGAAGGACCGTTTCGGCGCCTGACGTAGCGCATGACAAAAGCGTTCTTGCAGAAATCATCCGCTGGGATTAGCTGCGCAGAACGCGTGCAGGCAGCAGAAGGGGCCACCACTCATGTCAATTCCACAACAAGGTGGTGGCCCGATCGAGAGCCAGGACGACCTTGCCGCCTATCTGGCCGCAGGATGCAAGCCCAAGGCAGATTGGCGCATTGGGACCGAGCATGAGAAGTTCGGTTATTGCGTCGACACCCTAAAGCCGTTGCCATATGAGGGCGTCCGCTCGGTCCGCGCCGTGCTGGAGGGGCTGCGCGACCGTTTTGGCTGGGCCCCGTTGGAGGAAGGCGGCAACATCATCGGGCTGACCAAGGGTGGCGCGAATGTCAGCCTGGAGCCCGGTGGTCAGCTTGAGCTGTCCGGCGCCCCGGTCGAAACCATTCACGAAACCTGCGACGAGGTGAATACCCATCTGGCCGAGGTCAAATCGGTGGCGGACGAGATCGGTGTTGGTTTTATCGGCCTGGGCGCCGCCCCGGTCTGGGCGCATGAGCAGATGGATGTGATGCCCAAGGGCCGCTACGCGCTGATGACCCGTTATATGGGCGAGGTCGGTACCCATGGCACGCAGATGATGTACCGGACCTGCACAGTGCAGGTGAATCTGGACTTCGCCAGCGAGGCCGACATGGTGCAAAAGCTGCGCGTCGCGCTGGCGCTGCAACCGGTGGCGACCGCCTTGTTTGCGAACTCGCCATTTTTCGAGGGCAAGCCGAATGGCCACAAGTCCTGGCGCAGCCGCATCTGGCGCGATCTGGATGCGGATCGCACGGGGATGCTGCCCTTCGTCTTCGAGGACGGGTTCGGCTTCGAGGCCTGGGTGCAATACGCCCTCGATGTCCCGATGTACTTCGTCTATCGCGACGGGGTGTATATCGATGCGCTGGGCCAGTCGTTCCGGGATTTCCTGAAGGGTGAATTGCCTGCGTTACCGGGCGAAGTTCCAACGCTGAGCGATTGGGCCGACCACCTGACGACAATCTTCCCCGAAGCGCGGATCAAGAAGTTCATCGAGATGCGCGGCGCCGATGGTGGCCCCTGGCGCAGGCTTTGCGCGCTGCCTGCCTTCTGGGTGGGTCTGACTTACGATCAGTCCGCGTTGGATGCAGCCTGGGACCTGGCCAAGGATTGGACAGCGGAGGAGCGCGAGCGGTTGCGCATCGACGCCTCGGTCCTGGGGCTGGATGCTGAAATCCGCGGGCGCAAGATGCGCGACCTCGCGCGGGATTGCGTGGCGATTGCCCATGCTGGACTGAAGTCCCGCGCTCGTGCCGGTGCAGGCGGGATGATCCCGGACGAGACCCATTTCCTCAACGCGCTGCAGGAAACTGTGGAAAGCGGCCAGACCCCGGCGGATGAGCTGCTTGCCCGCTACAACGGCGCGTGGGGCGGCGATCTGACCCGCATCTATAAAGAGTACAGCTACTGATGCACGAATATCAGGCCACCATTCGCTGGACCGGGAATGAGGGTGCGGGCACGCAGACCTATAAGGGTTATTCGCGCAACCACGAGATTGTCTTCCCCGGGATCGCACCGATTTTCGGATCCTCGGACCCTTCGTTCCGCGGCGACCCCGGGCGCATGAACCCGGAGCAGGCGTTGCTGAGCGCCGTTTCGACCTGCCACATGCTGTGGTTCCTGCATCTGGGGATGGAGGCCGGTTTGGTGGTCGAGGCCTATGAAGATCAAGCCAGGGCCGAGATGGCGATGAACCCGGATGGCTCGGGCCGGTTCACCCAGGCGATGCTGCGCCCGCATGTTACCATCTCGGCCGGCGACACGTCCGTTGCCGATGAAGTCCACCACAAGGCGCATGAGGTCTGTTTCATCGCCCGCTCGGTCAACTTCCCCATTCACTGTCAGGGGACAATCGAAAAACGCTAAGGGAGAAACCCATGGAAACCGTGTCGGAGAACGCCTGTTTCGGTGGCGTGCAAGGGGTCTACAAACACCAGGCCAGCAGCACGAATTGCGAGATGACCTTTGCGGTCTACATGCCGCCGATGGTGGCCTCCGAACGGGTCGCCTGTCTCTGGTATCTGTCGGGCCTGACCTGCACCCACGAGAACGCGATGACCAAGGCGATGGCTCAGGCCTTCGCGGCGGAGAACGGCGTCGCACTGATTTTTCCCGACACCTCGCCGCGGGGTGAGGGGGTCGCGAATGACGAAGCCTACGATCTGGGGCAGGGCGCAGGCTTCTATGTCGACGCGACCGAGGACCCCTGGGCGCCGCATTTCCAGATGTATTCCTACATCACCCAGGATTTACAGAAGACTGTAATCGATAACTTCGCCATCGATGCGGATCGGCAAGGTGTCACCGGGCATTCGATGGGTGGCCATGGCGCGATCACGCTGGCCCTGAAAAACCCCGAGATTTATCGCTCGCTGTCCGCCTTTGCGCCGATTGCCAATCCCACGGCGTCGGATTGGGGGCGCAAACAGCTTGGGGCCTATCTGGGCGCCGATGAGCGCAAATGGACCGGCCATGACGCCACGCTGCTGGTCGAGGAACTCGGCTGGTCGCGCGATATGCTGATCGATCAGGGGGCCAAGGATGACTTTCTGGACCTGCTGAAGCCCGAGGCGCTTTCCGCCGCCCTCAGCCGCAGCCGCACGGCGAATGTGTTCCGGATGCAACCGGGCTATGACCATTCCTACTTCTTCGTGGCCAGCTTTATCGAGGACCATATCCGCTGGCATGCAGCGAGGTTGTGAGCCGCGATGTTTGAACTCCTTCTCAGCGCGTGTCTGGTCGGTGCCCCGGCGGATTGCCGTACTGAACGCCTGCCTGGAGCGGAGACATTGGAGGAATGCCGTGTCCAGGCGCGGCGGGGTGCCGCCGGATTTTCGCCGCTCGTCCAGGTGCAAAGTTTTGCCTGCGTGAAGGCGGGCGAGACGCCGGACTATACTATCAGCGAGGTGGCGCCGGGCGTCTTCGTCCATCAAGGCCTCCATCAGGAGCCGGATGCCCGTAATCTGGGCGATGTCTCGAACCAGGGTTTCGTCATTGGGTCGGAGGCTGTGGCGGTCATCGATACCGGCGGCTCGCTGGTCGTTGGCAAAGCGCTGCTGGCCGCCATCCGCGCCGAAACAGATCTGCCGATCCGCTATGTCATCCTCACGCATATGCACCCGGATCATGTCATGGGCACAGCCGCCTTCGCAGACGAGGGGGCCGAGGTGATCGGCCACGCCCGTATGGCACCCGCGCTGGAGGACCGCAGCGAGACTTATCTCGAAGCGATGGGCCGTCTGATCGGGCCTGCATTCGGAGGCAGCGAGGTTGTTTTGCCTTCGCGCGAAGTCGCCGAGGAACTCACGCTCAATCTGGGCGGCGCCCGCGATCTGGTGCTGCAGGCCCACGCGACGGCGCATACGGATAACGATTTGACCGTGCTCGACCGAACGAGCGGAGTGCTCTTTGCCGGCGATCTCGCGTTCCTTGGGCACACGCCGGCCCTGGATGGATCGGTCCTCGGCTGGCAGAAGCTGCTGGAGGATGCCATTGCCGAGCCGGTCGGCGATTGGATCGTGCCCGGCCATGGCCCCGTGATCCTGTCCTGGGAGCAAGGTCTGACCCCGACCAAAGCCTATCTCGACCTGCTGATTGTCGAGTTGCGTGCCGCCATTGCCGCCGGACTGCCGATGCTTCAGGCGATTCGGGAGGTTGGGCGAGGCGCTGAAATGGACTGGCTGCTGTTCGAAGAGTTCCATCCGCGCAACGTGACGGCCGCCTTCAAGGAACTCGAATGGGAGTGATCCAGCCGGATTCCGGAATTATTTTTCGCGAAACAGCATTGCCCTAAAGTAAGACAATTTACTCTTCCGGAGGTTGGGAGGCCATTTCAGCAAAAAATCATGAGAAAATTCTGAGAAAGGCTTGAAACGCCCGGTCGTTTGCGGAAGGGTTCCTGTGGGTAAACCGGAATGGTTCTGTTCCCAGACGGGAACAGGCGGTGAGACGCAGCCCTGGCAGCACAAGCTGTCGAACAAACATGACCCGCACAGTGACAAGAAGATCGCTGAAGCCGGGTTCCGAGACGGTTGATCTCACACCACCGTCTCTCAAGTGGAGGAAACCCATGAAGCGTATCGTTCTTGGCCTTCTGGCCAGCACGTTCGTATCTGGCGCAGCCCTTGCCAATGACTCTGTCCTCTCGCTCACGTCGAACCCGAATGACTGGGTTTTGCAGACGGGCGATTATGCCAATACGCGCTACTCGCGCCTCGGCCAGATTAACAACGAGAATGTTGGCGATCTGCAGGTGGCCTGGACATTCTCGACCGGCGTGCTGCGTGGCCATGAAGGCGGCCCCCTTGTCATCGGCGACACGATGTATGTCCACACGCCGTTCCCGAACAAGGTTTATGCCCTGGATCTGAACGCGGACGGTCGGATCCTGTGGAAGTACGAGCCGAAGCAGGACCCGGATGTCATTCCCGTGATGTGCTGCGACACCGTCAACCGCGGACCGGCCTATGCCAATGGCAAGTTGTTCTTGCATCAGGCGGACACCACCGTTGTCGCGCTGGACGCGAAATCCGGCAAGGTGATCTGGACTGCCGTGAACGGCGATCCGTCGAAGGGCGAGACCAACACCGCGACCGTTCTGCCGGTGAAGGACAAGGTCATCGTCGGCATCTCGGGCGGCGAATTCGGCGTGCATAGCCACGTTACAGCCTACAACATGGAAACCGGTGAGCAGGAATGGCGTGCCTATTCCATGGGTCCGGACGATCAGATCCTGGTCGATCCGGAGAAAACCACTCATCTGGGCAAGCCTATCGGCGCTGACAGCTCGCTGAAGACCTGGGAAGGCGATCAGTGGAAAATCGGCGGCGGGGCGACCTGGGGCTGGTATTCCTATGATCCCGAGGCCGATCTCTTCTACTACGGCACCGGCAACCCCTCTACCTGGAACCCGGCGCAGCGCCCGGGCGATAACAAATGGTCGATGACCATCATGGCCCGTGACCCGGATGACGGGATGGCCAAGTGGTTCTATCAGATGACCCCGCATGACGAGTGGGACTATGACGGCATCAATGAAATGATCCTCTCGGATCAGGAAATTGATGGCGAGATGCGCAAACTTCTGGTGCATTTCGACCGGAATGGTCTGGGTTATACGCTGGACCGGATCACCGGCGAGTTGCTGGTGGCCGAGAAGTTCGATCCGGTGGTTAACTGGACCACGGGCGTCGACATGGACCCGAACAGCGAGACCTATGGCCGCCCTGCGGTCGTGGCACGCTATTCGACCGAGCAGAACGGCGAGGATGTCAACACCACCGGCATCTGCCCGGCAGCACTTGGCACCAAGGACCAGCAGCCCGCGGCCTACTCGCCGAAGACCCAGCTGCACTATGTTCCGACCAACCACGTCTGCATGGACTACGAGCCGTTCCGGGTGAGCTACACTGCCGGTCAGCCCTATGTGGGTGCGACCCTGTCGATGTATCCCGCGCCGAACAGCCATGGCGGCATGGGCAACTTCATCGCCTGGGATGCGACCGACGGCTCGATCAAATGGTCGCTGCCCGAGGAGTTCTCGGTCTGGTCGGGTGCCCTGGCAACCGCTGGCGATGTCGTATTTTACGGCACGTTGGAGGGGTATCTCAAAGCCGTCGATGCCAATACGGGTGAGGAGCTTTACCGCTTCAAGACTCCGTCCGGCATCATCGGCAACGTGATGACCTACAGCCACCGAGGCAAGCAGTATGTGGCGGTGTATTCCGGCATCGGCGGATGGGCCGGCATCGGCCTCGCGGCCGGTCTGGTCAACCCGAACGATGGTCTGGGTGCTGTGGGCGGCTATGCCGGCCTCAACAACTACACCGCTCTTGGCGGCCAAGTGACCGTGTTCCACCTGCCGAACTAAGGCTGCGTGAAACGGTTCGAGGGGCGGCATGGCCCGCCTCTCAGAAACCTCTCATCCGGTGCCGGAATAACCGCCGGCGCCGGATTTTTGTTTGCGGACACACACACTTGCGCCGTAACTTTCCTATGATGGACCTACCGACATCGAACAAGCTGGGAGGCACCAAGACGATGAAATACGGGTTCCCGACCCTGTTCCTTGCAGGCTGGATGCTTGCCCCCGGGCTCGCTGCCGCAGACAATCTGGCGGTGAGCTATAGCGAGGATGGCAAATACTTCACTGAAGACGATATCCCGACCTTCAAAATCGCCGAGGATGGCACTGTGGACTGGTACACCTACTCCGGATTCCGCCGCTATCACTCCGAATGCCATGTCTGCCACGGGCCGGAGGGGGAGGGTTCGACCTATGCCCCCGTGCTCAAGACTTCGGCGATAGAAATGGACTATTACGACTTTGTCGATGTGGTCACGAACGGCCGCAAGGTGGCCGGGGCCACTGGCGACAGCGTGATGCCAGCCTTCGGGACAAACGCGAATGTCATGTGCTATCTGGATGACATCTATGTCTATCTGAAAGCACGCGGGGCCGACAAATTGGCTCGCGGTCGCCCTCCGAAGAAAGAAGCCAAACCCGATGCAGCCCGCGAATACGAGAATGACTGCCTGGGCTAGGCGCGTTGCCGTCGCGTCCTTGGCCTGCATCGCGCTGGCCAATTCCGCGACGGCGGACACTTCGGATCTGGTTTCAGACAGCGCGTTTCGTGTCTGCGCTGACCCGGCCAATATGCCTTTCTCGAACAAGGCGGGCGAGGGGTTCGAGAATGAGTTGGCGGAGCTGCTGGCCTCCAAACTGGGTGTGCCCGTCCAGTACACTTGGTTTCCCCAGGCCATCGGCTTCGTGCGCCAGACGCTGCGGGCCAATCGCTGCGATGTGATCATGGGTTATGCCCAGGGACACGAGCTGGTGCTGAACACCAACCACTACTACGTCTCGGCCTATGTCTTCGTGACCAAGGCCGATGGGCCGCTCGCGGATGTGGACACGATCTCGGACCCTAAGCTGAAGGACCATGTGCTGGGCGTGGTTGCAGGGTCGCCGCCTGCGACCCATGTGGCGCGCCGGGGCCTGATCGGGAATGCGAAGCCCTACCGCTTGATGGTGGATCGCAGGCATGAAAGCCCTTCCGAGCAGATGATCCGCGATATCGAGGACGGCGTCATCGAAGGGGCGATCATGTGGGGGCCCATCGGCGGCTATTTCGCCAACAAGACCGATACCGATCTGGTGATCACACCGCTCCTGAAAGAGGAAGGTTCGCCCCGCCTGTTCTTCCGCGTCACGCTGGGTGTGCGTCAGGGCGAGATCAAGTGGAAGCGCAAGCTGAACTCGCTGCTGCGCCGCCACAAGGACGAGATCGACGCAATCCTAACTTCCTATGGCGTGCCCATCGTCGACACGTTCGGCGGCACGGCCAGTCAGTGAAGCGGCTGCTCGCGGCACTGCTGCTGCTCGCACCGGTGTTGGTGCAGGCGCAGGATGTTGCCGAGCCCCAAGATTATCGCATGGATTCCTATCGCGGCCCGGTGCCCGAGAGCCTGGCCGGCGCCACCGTGGTCGATGACGACGCGGCCTATGCCCTCTGGAAAACCGGCGCTGTCGCCTTCATCGACGTTCTGCCCCGTGCACCAAAACCCGAGAACCTGCCAGAGGGCACGATCTGGCGCGAGAAGAAGCGTCTCTCGATCCCCGATGCCGTCTGGCTACCGAATGTCGGATATGGCGCGATTGCCGACAGCACCCATGCCTATTTCCGCGAGAATCTGATCGCCACGACCGATGACGACACGGATCACCCGGTGCTGTTCTTCTGCCTCGCGGGATGCTGGATGTCGTGGAACGCGGCCAAGCGCGCGCTCGAATACGGCTATACACGGGTTTTCTGGTACCCCGACGGCTCGGATGGGTGGGATTTCGCAAACTACCCGCTGGAGGAGATCGAACCCGCCGAGTGATCAGGACTTAAGCTGCGCCTGGATCAGTTGGGCCAGCGCGAATGCGCGTTTCTCAAGCAAGACAGGACTTTCGCAGACATAGGTGAGAGATTTGTTGCGGTCCTGATAGATCCGCGTGTCCCAGACCAGTTGATCCTCGCGCTCCTCCAATTTGTCGAGCGCGTCGAAATCGTCTTCGGCCGTTTCCTCCTTCAACGCGGCAACCTCGGCCTGATCCGCATCGATCTTCTCGGACAGGGCGCGTTGTTTCAGGGCATAGCGTGTGATGCCGTCGATCAACCGGCGGCGATCCCGCTCGATGATCGAGAAGATCCCGTCAAACAACAGCGTCAGGCGCGCGTCTCGATCAGCCCCCTCCGCAAACTCAGCGATCATGGTTTCGGCTTCCTCCAAGGTCGTGCGCCTTGCCGCCAGCAGGGGGGCGAGGCGTGCGATGTCGGCGTCGTCGCGCCAGCTTGCGCCTTCGGGGGGTAGGGGGGCTGTCCACATCTGACCGATGGAGAGTTGCACCACCTTGCGTTGCACGCAGGGCCAATCCGGGTCGTTGAAGGCCAAGGCCGGCTGCGTTGTCAGGCTGCCGAAGCCCAAACCCAGTGCAAAAAGCAGATGTTTACCATTTTGGCGTATCATCAATTTCTCACCTCATTTGCGGGGTATGAATTGCCCGGCACAACAGAAAAGAAGCGGAAAACCGCAGGGGAGGATGCACAACCCCCGCCATGGCTTGAAGCCGCCATGGCCTGTTGAGGAGCGAAGCAATGATCACCCTTGTTTTCGTGACCTGCATGGTCGCGTCGCCAATGGATTGCATCAAACGCGAACTGCCGATCTACGAAGAAATCTCGCCCACGGCCTGCATGATGGGCGCGCAGGGCGAACTGGCCCGCTGGCGCGAGGGTCATCCGAACTGGCGGATTGTCGAGTGGCGCTGTGGCGCCCCACGTGTCGCCAGGGCATCGCGCTGAGGTCATTTCGGCCCTCCCTTCCGGGCCATCATGCCCTTTGAGGGATCATAGGCGAAAATAGCCGCCCCTAGAAACAGGATCGTGCCGCCCGCGACGACGGCCAGCGCGATCCAGTTGACCTGCATGTACAGCGCGAAGCGGATCAGCTCCACGCAGTGGGTGAAGGGATTGAAGGCTGCGATATCGTGCAGAAGCGGCGAGCTTTCGTTCAGACGCCAGAGCGGGTAGAGCGCCGAGGAGGCGAAGAACATCGGGAAGATGACGAAGTTCATCACGCCCGCGAAATTTTCCAGCTGCTTGATCGCGGAGGAGAGGAAAAGACCGATCGCCCCCAGCAAGCAACCCGACAGCACCAGCGCGGGCAGAACCGCGATATAGCCAAGCGGGGGCGGTTCAATTCCCCAGAAATAGGCGATCGCCAGAAACGCATAGACCTGGAACAGGCTTACGGCGACGGAGGCGATTAGCTTCATCGCCAGCAAGAACCAGCGAGGGTAAGGGCTGACCAGCAATGTCCGCATTGCACCTGTCTCGCGATCATAGACCATAGACAGGCTCGACTGCATTCCGTTGAACAACTGGATCATCGCGCAGAGACCCGGAACCACATAAGTCTCGTAGAGGATATAGGTCTCGTAGGGTGCGGTGATCGAGAGGCCCAGCACCGCACGGAATCCGGCGGCGAAGATGAAGAGCCAGACCAGCGGACGCACGAGAGCGGAAAGAAACCGCTCCTTCTGCTGGGTAAAGCGCAGGGCCTCGCGCCAGATGATCCCCCAGGCGCATTGCAGCCAGCCGCTCATGCCGCGCGGCCGGTCATCTTCAGAAAAGCATCGCTGAGCGTGCCGTCGCCCGCCAGATCGGCGGCTCGGTCGGTGGCCAGGATCTCCCCCAGATGGATCACCACAACCCGGTCGTCGGGCAGAACCTCGTCGATCAGATGGCTGGCCCAGAGAACACCGACCCCCTGGTCGGCGGCAAGGCCGTGCACTTCCGCCACGATGTCCCGGCGGGATTGGACGTCGAGGCCCACGGTCGCCTCATCGCAAAGCAGCAGCCGTGGGCCATGCAGCAGCGCCCGCGCGATCTCGGCCCGCCGCGCCTGGCCGCCGGAGAGCGCCTTGACCTTGTCGCCCATCCGGTTGGCGAGGTTCATTCGGTCCAGCAGCGCCTCTCCCTTCGTCAGGCACTCGCGCCGTCCGATCCCATGCAGCGCGCCGTGATAGGCGAGGTTCTGCGCAATCGTCAGATTGGCGTCGAGCGCCCGCGACTGAAAGACCACGCCCAGCTTCGCCAGCGCCTCGCGCGGCGTGCGGCGGATGTCGTGACCGCAGACCTCGATCTGTCCCGTTACATTGTCGTAGAGCCGGGTGATCAGGTTGAAGAGGGTGCTCTTCCCCGCGCCATTGATGCCCAGAAGGGCGGTAAACGATCCCTCCGGCACATCCAAAGACACATCGGCCAGCGCATGGCGCTGGCCGAAGCTGTGGCTGACATTCCGGACGGAAAGCGCGGCTATGATCTACTCTGCCCGCTTTTCGACCACGTTCAGGTCGGCATCCAGCACGATATCGAATTGGCCGCCATCGGCGCAGATGACATCGTCGAGTTCCCACCCGTCGCCGTCTTTCTCGATGTTGTCGTCATCGACCTCGCACTGCATGTCCGTCAGCATGGCATTGATCTTGGCGAGTTGCTCTTCGCTGGGATGGTTGTCTGCGAAGGCCGGTGTTGCGCAGCCCAGGACAAGGGCGGCGATCAATGAGCGTTTCATGGGGTTCTCCTCACTTGATCTGGATCTGGACGCGTTGGGTGTCGCCTTTCGACCCCGGTATCTTCAACTGATAGCGTCCGGGTTTGATGGCGATGAAGCTCAGATGGATGGTGCCTTCATCGTCGAACTCGAAACTGTCGAGACCCAGCGGGCGGATCTCCAGATCGTTGATCACCACCTCGTTGATCCAGATCGCCCGGAAGAAGCCGGGGCCGACAAGTGCCAGCTCCTGGCTGCCATCGGCGGTGATGTCGAGCTTGTAATAGGCGCCCGACTCCAGAACCAGCGGGCCTTCCTGCTCCAGCAGCGGCTTTCCGGCGCCCAGCGTGATCGTGGGCAGGGTCGCCCGGTTGCACTTGGCAAGCAGCCCGGCAAAACCCAGCTTGTCGCAAAGTGGGGCCGCATCGGCGGTCGGGGCGGTCACGGCATCTGGCAAGGCCAGCAGCGCGGCCAGCAGGGGGGCGGCGAGTAGGCGTTTCATGGATCTCTCCCTCTGTTTTCTTAGCTTGGCGAGACGACAACGCCCCAAGGCTGCTCGCCGACCTGAATGGATTTGATGACCTTCAGGCTTTCCACATCGATCACCGAGACATCGTTGGAGTTACCGTTCGTGGTAATGATGTATTTCTCATCCGGCGTGAACGCCATCTGCCAAACCCTTTGCCCAACAAGTAGATACTCGATCACCTCATCGGTCTCGCCATCGATGACGGCGACCCGGTTCGCCGGGCCGAGCGCGACGAACACCTTCTTACCGTCGCTGGTCGCGCGGACGCCCACGGGCTGCAACGCCTCGGGCACGATGCCCGCCACTTCGAAACCGATCTTCTTGGTGATCTCGCCGGCGGCCGGGTCGATCACACTGACCGTGCCGCCGATTTCCGCCGAGACGTAGAGCTTCTTGCCGTCCTTGGTGAACTCGGCAAAGCGCGGGCGTTGGTCGACTAGGACATTGGTGTCGATCTCGAAGGTCTCAGTGTTGATAAAGTGCGCCATATTGGTGGTTTCGGAGGTGTTCACCACCACCGATCCATCGGGCGAGACGCCCATTCCTTCAGGCTCTACCCCCACCGGCACCTCGGCCAGCACGCGCAGCTCCTTCACGTCGACCACGGTGACGATGTTGTCGTCCTCGTTCGCGATATAGAGCGGGTTGCCGGAGGGATGCAGAACGAACAGCTCCGGGTCCGGGCCGGAGGGCAGGGTGTGCTTGAGCTGCATGGTCGCCGTATCGAAGACCTGCACCGTGTCGTCGTCCGAGGCACAGACGTAAAGCTCGGACCCATCCGGGGAGATCGTGATGCCACGCGGGCGCTGGCCGATGTCGAGTGTCTGCGTCACCTCCCAGGTTTCGCTGTCGATAATCGTCAGACTGTTGCCCTTTTCATTGGTCACATAGACGGTATAGGCCTGCGCTTGCCCGGCAATTATGGGACCGGCGATCAGCAAGGCAGTGAGGCTGGGCAGAAGGCGCATGTCGTCTCCTCAGAATGTGCAGGTGGATTCGGGGCGGTCGAAGCCCAGGGTGTCGAGGCGCGTAACCTGGTGCAGAAACTCTTCCTGCGGGGACACGGTGACGACGAGCTTCTCATCGGCCATAATAACGCCCTGGCGTAGCTGGTTGTTCCAAGGGCGGAAATTCAGCTTCTGACCTTTGAACGCGGCGATCTCGAACTCGTCCGACAGCATCCAGTCGCGCAGCGCGACCGGATCGGCGGTACCCGCCCGTGTTGCAGCCTCGCCAATCGCGCGCAGGGCGACCCAGACCTGATAATCCAGGTCTGTCATGCGCCGTCCCTCCTTCTTCTCGAAACGGCGTTGAAGCTGGGTCGCACCCCAACCTTCAAAGGCCGGGTGCCATGACCGCGCGACCAGCCCCGCATCCCCCGCAACCGGGCGCGCGTCCCAGGTGCGATAGGGCAGGTAGAGGCCGAAGACCTGATTTTCGTCGACAGCTATCACGACGTCATGCTCTTCCGCGCGCTGCGTAAAGACCGGGATCTGCTTCTGGACTTTCACGTGGCCAGAGTCGGTTCTTCGGGCGCCGCCGGTATCTTCGAAGACCCGTTCCTCGACGATCTCGGCACCGAATTTCTTGGCGGCGCGACGCAGAGACTCCGCCTTTGTGATGTCGTCGGGATGCGAGCCGTGGATCAGCAGCCAGGTCGACCAGCGCTTCCAGATCAGATACTGCGCCAGCCCGTCAGCCAACATGGCGCGCGACGGCGCGATATGCAGCACATTGGCCCGGCAGGCGTCGTTGCGCAAACGATCCTCCTCGGCCGAGGCGTTCAGCAGCAGCATCGGCTGTTCCGCCAGATGATCCGCCATGGTCAGCAAATCGTCCGCCGCGGCGATGGAGACGATGCTGGTCACGCCCTCTGCCATCAGCCGGTCCAGGGTTGCGGTCAGATCGGTGGTGGTCGTGTCGACCTCCAACATCTCGTATTTCTGTCCCAGGAACTGGCCGGTGGTCGAGTTGTCTCGCGTGGCCTGCCGCGCACCGGCAAACCCGTCATCCTCGATCGGCAGGTCCAGGCGAGAGATCGGGAGCGGGACGTCACGCTCTACACGGACAACGGCGGACTTGATCACCTGTTCGGCCATCGCCGCAGGGGCGGCAAAGCAGAGGCCGAGTACGGTCAGGGCGGCGAGGCGCAGGCGGGTCATTGGCTTCTCCATCGATTTCAAGAAAAGCGGGCAAGCGCATGGCACGTCAACATCCCCACGGACCCGCACCCGTAAGTTCTTAATGTTTGAGAGAGGCGGGATTTTTCGCCCCGACCGGCTGCGCAACGCGCCATTATGCACTATCGATACCTGGATTGACGCTTTCGGTCTGGCTTATCGAGGAACAGGACATGCTTTCGCGTCTATCTCTGCTCTCGGCCGTTTTGGTGATCGGGCTTGGCGCCTCGCCTGGTATGGCCGAACCGAAGACAGCGGCTTTTTTCGGCCTGCTGTTCATCAATACGACGCTGAGCGAGACATCCGAGGAGGAACAGGCCCGGATGCAGATGGTCGAGGCGCGTTTGGTCGAGGGGCTGGAAAGCTCCGGCAAGTACCAACTGGTCGATATCGACCCGGTCGAGCCCAAGACCCGGATCTATTCGAATATGTCCAACTGCAATGGCTGCGATACCGACCTGGCCAACGAGCTTGGAGCCGATGTCGCGATCACGGGGGAGGTTCAGAAAACCTCGAACCTGATCCTGGGCATGTCGATTTATATCCGCGATGCGAAGACGGGCGCGCTGGTTGCCGGCGGGTCGGCGGATATGCGCGGGAACAATGACGCGATCTGGCTGCGCACTGTAAACTGGATTCTCAAGAACAGGCTGTTGAACGAGTGATGCGTGCCATCTTCCTCGCCTGTGCCCTGATTCTTGCGACTGGCCTCGCCAGGGCGGAGACGCCGGAGCTGCGGATTGCGGTGCTCAAATTCGGTACCGTCAACTGGCTGGTCGACACGATCAAGGCCAACGGTCTGGACCGGGCCGAGGGTTTCCGGCTGGAGGTTGTGCCGCTAGCCGGGCGTTCCGCCACCACCATCGCGTTTCAGGCGGGCGATGTGGATCTGATCGTCTCGGACTGGGTCTGGGCCATGCGCCATCGGGGACTGGGCTCGGATTACCGCTTCTTTCCCTACTCGCGCGCCCTGGGCGCCCTGATCGCGGGCGCCGGGGGTCCAGAGACGCTCTGCGATCTGCGTGGGCAATCGGTGGGGGTGGTCGGCGGTCCGGTGGACAAAAGTTGGCTGATCCTGCAGGCGCTGGTCGCCCGGGATTGCGGCTTTGCGCTGGCGGAGGAGACCCAGGCGCTGTTCGGCGCGCCGCCTCTGATGAGCCGCCAGTTGACCATCGGCGGGGTCTCGGCGGTTTCGATCTATTGGCACTATGCGGCCCGGTTGGAAGCGGGCGGCGCGCAGCGGGTGATCGGCGTGACCGAGGCCGTGGAAGCGCTGGGTATCAAACCCGTGCCCGCTTTGGTCGGCTTCCTGTGGGATGGCGCGCGCAGCGACGCGGCGCTGATCGCCGCTTTCCGGCGTGCGGTTCGTGCGGCCGGTGAGATGCTGCAATCCTCTGATGCGGAGTGGGACCGCCTGCGCCCGCTGATGCGCGCGAAGACCGAGGCCGAGTTTGTGGAGCTGCGCCAGGCCTACCGCGCTGGCATCCAGGCCGACTGGACCCTGGCGGATACCGAGGCATCGAAGCGCTTGCACGATGTAATGCGCGAGGTCGGGGGGGCGGCTTTCCGGGACAAGTCCGGCCCCTTCGACCGTGGCGTCTTCCCGGTTGGCGATGGATAGCCCGCTTTCGCGCGCGCTCTGGCCCGTTCTCTCGCTGGGTGGCCTGGCGCTGGTTTGGACTGGCGCGGCCTTGCTCATCGCCTCGCCGGTGCTGCCCGATCCCCTGACGGTCTGGCAGGCGTTTCTGCGAGAAGCCTCGCAAGGCTACTGGATACATCTGGGCGCAACACTGCTGCGCGTACTGGCGGCGTTCACGCTGGCCATGGCGATCGGGTCGGCCATTGGGCTGGCGCTGGGTCGCTCGGGCCGGGCTGATCAGCTCTTTGGCGGGTGGCTCAGCCTGTTTCTGAACCTTCCGGCGCTGGTGACGATGATCCTCTGCTATGTCTGGTTTGGATTGACCGAGGTCGCGGCGATCACCGCGGTGGCCATCAACAAGATCCCCAATGTCGCCGTGACCCTGCGCGAGGGCGCACGCCAGCTCAGCCGCGACTTGGACGAGATGGCCCATGTCTATCGCCTGCCGTGGCAGCAGCGGATGCGTCATGTGGTACTGCCACAGCTCGCACCCTATTTTGCCGTCGCGGCGCGCAATGGACTGGCGCTGGTTTGGAAGATCGTGCTTGTGGTCGAGCTTCTTGGCCGCTCAAACGGGGTCGGCTTCCAACTCGGCCTCTATTTTCAGGAATTTGATGTAGCGGCGATCCTCGCCTATGCGTTCGGTTTCATCCTGGTGGTTCAGATCATCGAATATGGCGTGATCGCACCATGGGAGCGTCATGCCAACCGGTGGCGCCGGTGAGCGTGCTTGGCGTCGAGATCGCCGAGAAAGCGTTCGAAGGCGCCCCGGTGCTGCGCGATCTGCGCTTCGACCTTGCTGAGGGGGAGGTCGCAGCGCTGCTCGGCCCCTCAGGTTGTGGCAAGACCACGCTGCTGAGCCTGATCGCCGGTCTTGATACCGACTTCGCGGGACGGATCGAACGGCCCGAGGGTGCGCTCGCCGTGGTGTTCCAGAACCCGCGCCTGCTGCCCTGGCGCAGCCTGGCGCAGAACATCGCGCTGATCCCCGGTTCGGGCGGCATGGCTCGCGCGCGCGAGTTGCTGAACGCGGTGGGGCTGGCAGAGGCGGCGGATCAGCACCCGGAGAAAGTCTCCCTCGGCATGCAGCGCCGCGCGGCACTCGCCCGTGCCCTGGCAATGCGCCCCAGCCTGGTGCTGATGGACGAGCCGCTGGTCTCGCTGGACGCCGAGAATGTGGGCGTGATGCGCGGGCTGATCCGGGGTCTACTGGCTGAGAGCGGGGCCACCGCCCTGATCACAACCCATGACCGGCGCGAGGCATTGGCGCTGGCCGACCGGGTGCTGGAGATCGGGGATACCCCCGCAAGGATGCTGCGCGACCGCCGCTCGCCACTCGACCGCGAGGAGAGGCGCAACACCGAAGACGTTGAAGCCCTGTATCGCGCATGGTTTTCTGACCCCGCCCGTGCTGCCGAGTAATGCAGTTCCGGGCCAAAAACTGATGGGAGGATCTCGATGAAACTGCTTGGATTGCTTGCGGGCCTCGCGCTCGCCACGGTGCCAGTGCTGGCGGAGGCGCACGGCCCCACCCGCCAGAAGGTCACGGTCACCGTCGAAATCGATGCGCCGCCCGCCAAGGTGTGGGAGCGGGTCGGCAAGTTCGACGACATGAGCTGGCATCCCGCCGTCGCAAAAACCACGGGGCAGGGCGGCAACGCGATCGATGCCACCCGCCGTCTGAATCTGGGCGCCGAGGACGGGCCGATCATCGATGAGGTGCTCTACAAGTTTTCGGACGAGAAACGCAGCTACTCCTATCGCATCACGGCCGTCGAGGTGGAGGTGCTGCCGGTGACCAATTATTCCTCGCATCTGACGGTGAAGGACGGTGCGAACGGTGGCTCTCTGGTCGAGTGGCGCGGCGCGTTTTATCGCGGCGACCCGAACAACGGCCCACCGCCCGAACTGAACGACGAAGCTGCGGTGAAGGCGGTGAAGGGGGTGTATCGGACTGGCCTGGATGCGTTGAAGGCGGAAATGGAGGCCGGAAATTGATCCGTCTTGCCGTCGCGCTCGCGCTGACGGCAAGCATCGGGTTCGCCGGCGAGGCCTATGTCACCAACCAGGGCAGCGACGACCTCTCGATCGTGGATCTGGAGAGTGGCGCGGTCCTGGCGACCTTGCCCATCGGTGGCAAGCCGGCGGGCGTGGTCGCGGCACCGGATGGCCTGATCTATGTCACCAGTCCAGAAGGCAAGCATGTCACCCTGATCGACCCGAACGCGCGCGACGTCGCTGGCCGTATTCCCGTTGGCATGGGTCCGTTGGGTATCGCGGCCCACCCGGATGGGTCCGCCATCTATGTCGCGGATTGGCACGAGGATCGGATCTACGAGTTACGCGATGGCGAGGTTGCGAGATCGATCGGGGTGGGCGACAGCCCCTCCGGCCTCGCGGTCACGCCGGACGGCGCGCATCTGCTGAGCGCGGATCGAGACCAGCATCAGGTGTCGGTGATCGATTTGGTGGATTGGCGTGTAACGGCGGCGATCCCCGTGGGGGAGCGGCCCTTTGGTGTCACCGTGGATGCGGCGGGTCGGCTGGCCTACACGGCAAATGTCGCGTCCAACACGGTCAGCGTTGTCGATCTGCAGGCCGGCAAGACGGTTGGCAGCATCCCCGTTGGCGACCGTCCCTATGCCGTCGCGCTCGCGTCTGGGCGCGGTTTTGTCACCAACAGCTATGGCGACAGTGTTTCGGTGTTCGATATCGGTTCGGGCCAGGTTATCGCGACATTGGACACCGGCGAGTATCCAGAGGGGATTGCCGCCAACCGGGCCGGGACGCGGGTCTATGTCGCCAACTGGTTCTCGAACACGCTGAGTGTGATCGACACGCTAACGCTGGAGATCGTCGGCGAGATCGAGGTGGGCGACGGCCCCCGTGCCTTCGGCGCATTCCTGCGCGAGTAACCCTCAGGACCGGCGATTGACCACGAAGCGGGCAGCCTCCACCAGCAATTCCGCCCGTGCGCCATAGGGCGAGAGCGCTTCCTCCGCCTTGGCGATCAACTCGTCCGCCCGGCCGCGCGCGCCCTCGATCCCCAGAATGTCGACGAAGGTCGCCTTGCCAGCACCCGCATCCTTGCCGACCGCTTTACCGGTTTCCTCGACCGTGCCGGTGACATCCAGCAGATCGTCGGCGATCTGGAAAGCCTCGCCCAGCGCGTCCGCATAGGTGCGGATCCGGGCGACATCTTCGGCCCCGGCGGACCCCAGGATTGCCCCGGCCTCGGCAGCGTAGGAGATCAGCGCACCGGTCTTCATCGCTTGCAGTTTGCGCACTTGCTCGGCCCCGAACGGATCGTCGCTGGTCTCCGCCGCCAAATCGATCGCCTGACCGCCCACCATGCCCAGGGCGCCGGAGGCCTGCGCCAGGCGAAGACAAAGCTGCGCGCGGATATCGCCGGAGGCATGGGTCGCCGGATCGGCCAGGATCTCGAATGCCGAGGTCTGCAACGCATCGCCCGCCAGCACGGCCGTCGCCTCGTCCCAACGTTTGTGGACCGTGGGCTTGCCCCGGCGCAGGTCGTCGTCATCCATACAGGGCATATCGTCATGGACAAGGGAATAGGCGTGGAGGCATTCGACCGAGGCCGCGGCCCGGGCCGCCCCTTCCTCCTCCGCGTTGAAAAGGCGTGCGACTTCCATGCAGAGGAACGCGCGCAGCCGCTTGCCACCCCCCATCACCGCATAGCGCATGGCGCTGATCAGTTCCGCTTCGCCGGGCGAGCCCTCGGCCAGGGGCAGGCAATCCTCCAACGCGTCTTCCGTACGCGAGGCTGATGCCTTCAGCGCGGCGCCAAAGGCATTCTCAATCGTCATCTGGAAGGCCCCCGAGGATCAGTTAGAGGTTTCGCTGTCGAAGATATCCGGCAGCGCATCGGTTCCGCCATCTTCGCCCCGGATCAGCGCATCGCGCCGTTGCAGATAGATCGACCGCAGCGAGATATAGCTGTCCGCGCTGTTGTAGAGAATATCGTCGATCAGATCGGCATTGCGGCTGCGGGCATCCACAACCTCCAGCGCCTGACTGGAGGGCAGCGCGATGTCCACCACCGTTCCGTCGACAAAGATCCCGACATAGGTACGCGGGTCCAATCCACGATCCACCACGCCGCCCAGCGCGTCACGGGTGGTCGAGGGGCCCAGAAGCGGAAGAACCAGATAGGCGCCCTCGCCGGTTCCGTATTTGCCGAGCGTCACGCCGAAATCGGTGTCCTCTTTCGGCAGATCGAATTCGGTGGCGGGGTCCAGCAAGCCGCCCGCGCCCAGAATCGTGTTGACGGTGAAGCGGCCAAGCGCAACCAGCGCCGCATCGACATCGCCCTGGAACACGTAGTTGGCGAAGTCGCCGACCGTGTTGATATGGCTATAGGCATTGCCCAGCATGTGCTGAAACAGTTCTGGCGTGATGAAGTCATATCCTTGCGCCGCGGGGCGCAGAACATTCTCGTCCAGTTTGATATTCGCATTGTGGAAGAAGCGATTCGTATTCTCGTAAGGATCACGTTCCGCGATCGGGGCGCCGGGTCCGGGGCTCGAACACGCGCCCAACGTCGCTGCGATGGCCAGCCCACCAAAAATCCTGGCCACACTGATTGACTTCATTATTCGCTCCACCTGTAGGGACACCGAACATACGGCTAAATCCCATATACCCGTCGTTGCAACGTGCTGTCACTATCGCAAACGCAATGCTGCGTATAGGTTAAGGTCAAAGTCGGCGGGTCACAAGGCTGCTGGCGGGAATCGTGATGGCAGGTCAAGGGCAGGTGACGCATGGCGCAGACGAATTCCGGGCCGGCGGCACGGCTTGTTGGTGCGGTGGTGGCAGCGGTTTCGGAGGCGCCGGGGATCGTCCTGGGGGCTTATGCTTTGGCGATCGCCGCGTCGATATGGGCCGCAACCGGGCTGGGTGTCGATACCGATTCCAGCAAGATGTTGAGCCCGGATCTGCCTTTTCAGTCGCGCGCGCTGGAACTGCGCGAGGCGTTCCCGGACCAGAAAACCGCCATGCTGGTGGTGGTGCGCGCGCCTGACGCCGACCGGGCCGATCTGGCCACAGCCGAGATTGTCGAGAAACTGCAGGACGCGCCCGGTATCGAAAGCGTCTTCGCCCCGGCAATCGATCCCTTCTTTCAGCAGAACGGCATGCTCTACCTCAGTGTCGAGGAGTTCGGCGATCAGATGACCCGGATCAGCGAATCCGCGAATCTGATCGCGGGGTTGCGCGCCGACCAGACCCTAGGCGGGTTTCTGAGCGCCATCGACCAGGCGCGGCGGCTGGCGGAAGGCGGCGACCGTAGCGAGGATCTGGACACGATCTATGCAGAAGCGGCCCGCGTTCTGGACGCCGCCGCCGCGGGTCGCACGGAGCCTTTCGGCTGGTCCGCCGCCTTCAGCGGGGAGCAGGGGGAAGGCCCCGTCCTGCGGGTGATCAATATCTCGCCCTCGCTGGACTACACGCTGCTGAACCCTGCCAAGCCCGCTCTGCGCGCCATCGAGGCGGTGATTGCCGGGATCGCACCGCAAACGGGGGTCGAGATCGGGATTACCGGCGACCCGGCCTTGCGCGCCGAGGAACTGCGCAGCGTCACCGCAAAGATCTTCTGGTCGCTGGGCCTCTCGCTGGTTTTCGTGGCGCTGGTACTCTGGCTCGCGCTTGGCACGGTCGCGCGCGCGCTGCTGGGGCTGGGCGCCTTGCTTGCCACTCTGATCCTGACCACCGGGTTCGCCGCGGCGGCTGTGGGGTCGCTCAACCTGATCTCGATTGCCTTCATTGTGCTGATGGTGGGACTGGGGATCGATTTCGCGATCCATTTTCTGGCGCATCTGGACGAGAAGGCCGCGCGGGGGCAGGGGCCTGCGCTCGCTGAAACCGGGCGCTCCATCGGCCCCGCATTGTTGCTGGCCGCAGGCTCTACCGCGCTGGCTTTCCTGGCGTTCACGACCACGGATTTCGTTGGCATGGCACAGCTTGGCCTGATCGGCGGGATCGGGGTGCTGATCGCCTTTGCCGTGTCCATCACGCTGATTCCCGCCGTGGTGGCCCTGCGCCCCGGCCTCGCGCGGGGGCAGGCGCGGGGGCCGCGCCGTTTGCGGGCGGGCGGTGTGCCGGGCAAGCGTGTCATCGCGCCGATGCTGGCCCTGGCGGGCGTTATGGCCTGCTGGTGGGCGGTGGATGCGCGTTTCGATGCCGATCCGATGAACCTGCGCGATCCCGATGCCGGCTCGGTACAAAGCTTTGGCTGGCTGATTGCACAGCCCGGCCTCTCGCCCCTGCGTGTCGCGGTCTTGGCCCAGTCGCCGCAGGAGGCGGCTCAAGTTGCTTCGACGTTGCAGGGGCTGGAAACCGTCGATACGGCAATCTGGCTGGGCGATCTGGTGCCGCAGGATCAGCTGCAGAAGCTGGACCTGCTCGACCTCGCCTGGCCCTCGCTGCAGCACGCGGCGGAGGGCAGCCCCGAGGATCTGACCGAAAGCCGTCAGATCACGCCGGAAAGGCTGGCCGAGGCGCTGACCGGTGGCCCCAAGTCGGCGGGCGCTCAGGCGCTGGCCGAGGCGCTGACGGCTTATGCGAGCGCCGCCGATCCCCTGCCCAAAGCCGGTCTAGAACAGGCTCTGTTCGCAAGTTTTCCCCTGTTGCAGGCCCGCCTCTCTGCCATGCTGCAAATGGATGAAGTGACGGAACAATCGCTGCCCACACCGCTCGCCAGCCGCTACAGTTCGGCCGATGGGCGTTATCTGGTCGAGATCTTGCCCAAGGCCGATATCCGGGATGCGGTTGCCCGTTCGGCCTTCGTGCTCGACGTGCAGGCCCAGATGGCCGAGGCGACGGGCGCGCCCGCTCAGATCGAGGGAGCGACCACCACGGTTTCCCGAGCGATGATCCAGGCGGTGCTGATCGCCGGGCTTGGTGCCTCGCTGCTGGCTTTGATCACTCTGCGCAGCTTGCTGGGCACCGCCGCCATCGTTCTGCCGGTGGCCCTGGCCGGGGCCGTCTGCATGGCGGCAAGCGTGTTGCTGGACATCCCATTCAACTATGCAAATGTCATTGTCCTGCCCCTGATCATCGGCATCGGTGTGGATACCGGCATCCACCTGGCATTGCGGGTGCGCGAGGAGGGGTCGGTTTTTGACACGGCAACCCCGATGGCGGCGTTCTATTCGGCCCTGACCACCATTGCGGCGTTCGGCACATTGGGCCTTTCAGACCATCGCGGCACGGCCAGTATGGGCATTTTGCTGGCGATCGGGCTTTGCGCCACCGTGATAATGTGTTTTGCCCTGACCCCCCCGCTTGCGCGTATGATCCACCGCAAGAGTTGAATGTTCCGCGCGGCATACCATGTCCACCGGACCAGTATTTCGGGCCTAGTACAATGGAGATGCCCCATGGCTGCAAGCCGTCTCATCCCGATCCTCACCCTGGCCATCGGCCTGGCGTTGCCGGTGCATGCCGCCGATGAGAGCGCGGCGCTGCAAGTCGCCGACACGCTGGTGGAGGATGCCCATGGCGCCCTGACGGCCCAGGCCGGGGCGGACGAGCGGGCGGAGCGGCTGCGCGCGGCGCTGCAATCCTCCTTCGCCTTCGACATCTGGGAGCGGTTTCTGATCGATCCGGAGAAGGACGGCTTTTCCGCCGACCAGATGATCGAATTTCGCGCGCTGCTGCCCGGGTTCCTGGCGAATCTCTACGCCAATCAGTTCGGCAAGGGTCTGGAAGCAAAGCCGGAAATCATCGAGGCCCGGCCCGCGCGCAAGGATATCCTGGTGCGCGCTGCCATCCCGCGCGCCAATGGCAAGAACCTGCCCGTGGACTGGCGGATCCGCGATCTGGGCGACCGGGGCCATATGGTGATCGACGTCATGGTTGGGGGCACCAGCTTCCTCATCCTGAAGCGTGACGAGTTCCGCGGCGTGTTGGACCAGGGCGGGCCCGAGGGCCTGTTGGATTTCATGCGCCAGAACAGCATCTGACACAGGCTTGAAGCCGACAGGGTGGCGTTTCGCCGCCCTGCGGTGCATTTGGGTTCGAATCGCGTTATATGAGCGCCAAAGCACGCGAAACGTGCATGACAGGAGAATGGGCAGTGGGTGTTCCTTTTAGGCAGCAAGCGGCGGTCGCGGCATATATTGCCAAACAGAAGCTGAAGGGGAACAAGCGGTATCCGCTGGTTCTGATGCTAGAGCCTCTCTTCAAATGCAATCTGGCCTGCCCGGGTTGCGGCAAGATCGACTATCCCGATCTGATCCTGAACCGGCGCCTGACGCCGGAGCAGTGTTGGGAGGCGGCCGAGGAATGCGGTGCGCCGATGGTTGCCATCCCCGGCGGAGAACCCCTCATTCATAAAGAGATAGGCGAAATTGTTAAAGGACTGGTCGAGCGTAAGAAGTACATTTCGCTCTGCACCAACGCGCTGCTTCTCGAGAAGAAGCTGCGCCTCTTTGAACCTTCGCCCTACCTGTTCTTCAGCGTCCATCTGGACGGTCTGGATGCGCATCATGACAAGGCGGTGGACCAGAAGGGCGTCTTCAAACGCGCTGTGAAGGCGATCAAGGCGGCCCAGGACAAGGGCTTTGCAGTCAACGTCAATGCTACCATTTTCGAAGGCTATCCGGCGGAGGAACTGGCGGATTACCTGGATTATTGCACCGAGCTGGGGGTCAATATCTCGATCAGTCCCGGCTTCACCTACGAGCGCGCGCCGGATCAGGAAAACTTCCTAACCCGCAGGCGCACAAAGGAATTTTTCCGTGAGGTTTGGCGGATTGGTAATGACCGCGGCACCGCGAAAGGCTGGTCGCTCTCGCACAGCCCGATCTTCCTGGACTTCCTACTCGGCAATCAGGAGATGCTTTGTACGCCCTGGGGCATGCCGACGCGCAACGTCTTCGGCTGGCAGAAGCCCTGCTATCTGCTGGGCGAGGGCTATGCGAAGACGTATGCGGAGTTGATGGAGACCACGGATTGGGACCTCTACGGCACTGGAAACTATGAGAAATGTGCCGACTGCATGGCCCATTGCGGGTACGAGCCGACGGCAGCGAATATCGCCTTCTCGAACCCGCTGAAGATGCTGAAGCTCGCGATGTCGGGCTTGCGCACCGAAGGCCGGTTTGCGCCGGAGCCCGATCTTTCCAATGCCCGCGAGGCGGAGGAACATCACGAGCGGATCGTGGCCAAGGAAATGGCGCGCCTGAACAAGATCGCGGCCGAGTAACAGGCGATATAACTCCTGAACCGAAGGTCGGGCGACGGCGGATTAACCCCGCCGCGGCCCCTGTTCGTTGCACGCCACAGCGCATGGTCGATAAAGCGCGCTCTATTACGCGACAGACGGCGCGATTCATTTCGCGACAAACGCGACAGATTTGTCCGTTAACTCGGATCTATGTCGATTCAGATCCTCAGCAGCCGCCGTCGGGCAGGCCCTTCTCTCCGGGCAGCAGGGCCGCGAGGGCGCCGTTCTTGACGAGACCCTCCAGGCGCTTCAATCCGGCATCGGTATCGCGCTTCAAACGCAGCAGGTCCGGCAGGGTCCAGGGCGCGCGCGCCAGACCCCAGAGCGCCGCGCCGATACGCGGATGCCCGGTTTCGGTCACTGCCTGGCTCACATAGGCGGGCAGCGATTGTTCAGCCGGGTCGCCGACCACGCGCAGGGCGTGGAGCGGCAGGCCCGCCTCCGCCGCCACCAGCGCGGCCCGGTGGCTTTCCATATCCACCGCAACCGCGCCGGAGGTCGAGTGTAGTGCCGCCTTCTCCGCCGCTGACAGCACCATGGTTTCGCTGCCCTGAAGCAACGTCGCGTCGGTAGGCACGGCTTCCATCAGTCGGGGGATCTCGCCCAGCGCCCAGACAGTGCCGTCCGGGCCCCGCAGGTGGGTGGCCCTGACCGGCTCGCCCGGCTGCAGGGCCGGGTCCAGTCCGCCTGCGAGGCCAAAGCTCAGCAAGATCGTGCAGCCTTCATCGATCAGCCAGCGCGCACCATCCTCGGCCAGGTTCGGGCGCGCACCTGAAACTGCGACCCGCACCCGCCGGTCATGGGGCCAGAGGCGCAGCGCATCGAATTCGCTCTGCAAACCGCAAAGGATACCAAGACGCGTGGCGCTCATCTTCCGGGAGCCGCCATCGCCGCGTGCGGGGGGAGGGAGCGGGGTGGGCGGTGGGAGCGACCTCCCCCCGCACCTGTTCTCAGATCCCCCACTTGACCTCACGGTCGTTCGACTCGAGCAGGCCCTCATAGCGTGCCATGGCCCAGAGCGGGAAGAACGCCGGATAGCCATGATACTTCAGATAAAACACCTTGGGGAAGCCGGTGCCGGTCCAGTGGGTTTCCTCCCAGCGGGGGCCGTGGGCGTCTTTCGGTGCCTGGCGCAGCCATTCGACGCCCTTGGTCACGGTGTCGCTTTCCAGCTCGCCCGCCGACATCAGGCCCAGCAGGGCCCAGGCGGTCTGGCTGGGCGTCGCGCTGCGCCCGAAGCCCGCGCCCCAGTCCTCATAGCTTTCCAGCCCCTCGCCCCAGCCGCCATCGGGCAATTGCCGCCCCTTCAGCCAGGCGACCGCCTTGCGGATATAGGGCTGGGACATGTCCTCGCCCGCGCCCTTCAGCGCCACCAGCGCCGACCAGGTGCCATAGATGTAATTCGCGCCCCAGCGCCCGAACCAGGACCCGTCGGGTTCCTGCTCGCGCTTGATGAAGCCGATGCCGCGCTGGATGTTCTCGGCAAATGCCTTCGCATCCACCTGTGCCATGCAGCCGATGCAGCGCGCCGTAACATCCACCGTGGGCGGGTCCAGGAGCGCGCCATGATCGGCGAAGGGGATCGAGTTCAGATAGTAATGCTCGTTCTCCGGATCGAACGCGCCCCAGCCGCCGTTTTTC
The DNA here is from genome assembly GCA_039030715.1 of Pseudomonadota bacterium. Lineage (GTDB taxonomy): Bacteria > Pseudomonadota > Alphaproteobacteria > Rhodobacterales > Rhodobacteraceae > Thermohalobaculum. Next base: position 87,653 of record JBCCDU010000001.1, on the reverse strand, counting down.
GACTGCATACCCGCCAGCCATTCGCAGGCGCGGTCGATATTCTCGGCATAGCGGTCGGGGTTCGTGCGGTGCATCGCCATCGCAACCACTGCGGTGTCGTCCACATCCGGATAGTCCGGGTTCTCGTACTGAAAGGCCCAGCCGCCCGGGCGCAGGCCGGGGCGGCGCACGGCCCAGTCGCCCACATGGTCGAGGATCTGCTTCTCCGCCAGCCAGTCGAGCGCCCGGATCAGGCGCGGGTCGTCGCGCTGACCCGCCTCCAGAAACGCATGTGCCGCCAGCGAGGTGTCCCAAACTGGCGAGACGCAGGGCTGGAAATAGATATCCTCGCCCCGTTCGATCATCAGCCGTTCGATCGCATCGCGGGCGGTGACCATCGCCGGGTGATCGTCGGCATAGCCCAGAACCCGCAGCGCCATCACCGCATTGGCCATGGCGGGATAGATCGCGCCCAGCCCGTCCTGGCCGTTCAGATGGCTGAGGGTGAACTCCTCGGCCTTCTTCACCGCCTTCTCGCGCAGGCCCTTCGGGAAATGCGGCTCGGTCTTCTGCAGCGCCTTGTCGAGCCACAGGAACGCCTTGCCGATTTTCGAGCCCGTGGGATTGATCTGCCAGGTCTTCTGTTTTTCCGGGTCCACGATGAACAACTCGCGGATATCCATCCCCGTCGGGTTCACCGCCTTTGCCCGCTTGGCATAGAGGATCAGGAGCGGCGTCAGCACCGTCCGGCTCCAATAGGCGATCTTGGACATGTGGAAGGGAAACCATTCCGGCATTAGGATCGCCTCGACTGGAATGCAGGGCATCCCGCGCCAGGGGATCTGGCGGTAGAGCGCCATCATGATCCGGGTGAAGACATTGGCATTGGCGGCTCCGCCCTGGCTGAGCAGCCATGTGCGCGCGCGTGCCATATGGGGTGCGTCGATATCCTCACCGCTGAGCTTCAGCGCCCAATAGCCCTTCACCGTCGCCGAGATATTGCCCGCGCCATCGTGATAGAGCGGCCACGAGCCATCCTGGTTTTGAACGCTACGCAGATAGCGCGCGATCCGCGCCTCTCGCGGGGTATCGATCTCGCCCAGGAAGTGGCGCAGCAGCACGTATTCGGCGGGGATGGTGCAGTCGGCCTCCAGCTCGAAAACGAGATGGCCGTCCTCCTGCTGCATATCCCACAGCTTCTCGCGCTGGGTTTGGATTATGTCGCGCCGGTCCGCCCGTGTCCGGGTGATCGGATCCGCAATGTCACTGCCGTCCATTCGTCGCCTCATTCCGTCATGCGGCCAGCCGGGCGGCGGTCTCTCCGGACCGGATCGCACCCTCAATTGTTGCCGGCAGCCCGGTATCGGTCACATCTCCCGCCAAATAGAGATTATTCAGCGGTGTGCAAGCCCGAGGCCGCTTTGCCACACCTGCAGGGGATTGGTCAAATGTGGCGCGCCTTTCGGTCAGGATGCGCCCGGCCAGATAATCGCCCTCCAACCCCAGCGCCGCGCGGGTCTCGGACCAGAGCGCACCCAGCAGCGCCTCTCGGTCGCCGCCCAGCACATCCATCTGATCGGCGGCGCTGATGGTCAGGCTGACCACATCCCCGCGGATGAAAATCCAGTGGGTCTTGGAGCCCACGGTGCCGATAAACGGTGGCAGCGCCTTGAGTTTCGCCGCATCGGGAACCACGAAATGGGCGTTCAGGATGGCATGTTCGTCGCGCGGCAGATCCATCTCGGGCAGGACGGCGCCCAGCCGCGCCGGGGGCAGGGCCAGGACAACCCTGTCTACGGGCGCCAGTGCCACGGCGTCGCGGTCCTTGAAATGCAGGGTCGCGGCACGGCCATCCGCGGTCTCGATCCCCGCGAGGGGGGCGAAAAATGTGATCTCGGCGCCCAGCGCCTCCAGCCGTGCGAGGGCCGGTTCGACCAGGGACGTGCCCAGACCTTCTGGCGCAAACATGGGGCGGCAATGCGCCTCGCCGCGTGCGAATGTCTCGCGCATCACCCGCCAGAGCAGGCTTGCCGCGCCCTTCTCCGGCGTCGTGTTCAGGACGGCGAGGGTCAAGGGCTCCCAAAACCGCTGCCAGATCGGGCCGCGGGCTGGCAACGCCTCGGCCACGGTCGTGCCGGGGCGGGCCAGGGCCAGGGCGGCACCGCGCAGATAGTCCCAGAGCCCCGTGTCCGGGATGCGCCGTCCGGGTGCTGCGATCCACCAGGGCAGCGGCCCCTTGTTCATCCGGACGGTCCAGTGCTGTCCGGTTTCCAGATCCGCAAAGGGGAAATGCGCGTCGGGCGCGGGCACCAGCGCATCCGAAGCGCCTGCGAGGCCCAGATAGGCGCGGACCGAGGTATTGCCGCTCAGAACCAGATGGTTGCCATTGTCGATCTGCCGATCAAGCCGGGCGTCGTGGAAGGACCGGCAGCGCCCGCCGGCATGGCCAGACGCCTCCCAAACCCGCACTTTGCGGCCTTGGCTGGCGAGGCGGAGCGCGGTCGAGAGCCCGGCAAGGCCCGCGCCTACTACATGCACAGCTCCGTCAGCCATTGGACGCCCGCCCGGGCCAGAGTACGGCGCCGAGGCCGCGCGCGATCTTTGCCCGTTTCGAGAGTTTCAGGTTGAGCCCGCGTTCGAAACCCGCGGCCTCCATCCTCGCCAGGTAGGTCTCGTAGACCCCCATCATCATCAGCGCGGGCGTCAGTGCCAGGCGGGAATGGGCGGGGATGAGCGCGCGGGCGCGGTCGAATTCCGCCCGCGCCAGGCCGCCCAGTTCGGCGCCGACTTGCCGCAGGCCGGGATGGCCGGGGATCAGGGCGGGGTCCAGCGGCATCTCCGCCCGCACCAGCATCTCGCGGGGCAGGTAGAGACGGCCGAGGCCCGCATCCTCCTCAACATCCCGCAGGATGTTGGTGAGCTGGAACGCATCCGCCAGGGCCAGCCCGAAATCCTGCGAGACCTGGCCCTGCCAGGCACCGAAGATGCGCATGGAGAGGAGGCCAACCGCCCCCGCGACCCGGCGGGTATAGAGGCGCAGCTCCTCCATCGGAGGGGCCACGACCGGACCGTCCGCATCCATCTGCATCCCGTCGATCAGGGCCAGAAACTCCTCCTGCGGCAGATCGAAGGCCGCCACCGGCGCGACTAGAGCCTGACCGATGGCCGAGGCCGGGCTGCCCGCATAGAGCGCCGCGATCTCACCCCGCCATTCGTCCAGCAGTCGGTGTTTGTCGGCCAGCGGCCAATCCTCGTCCGCGATGTCGTCGATCACCCGGCTGAAGGCATAGAGCGCCCACATCCCCTCGCGCCGGGGTCGCGAGAGCAGCCGCATACCGGGCCCGAACGAGGTGCCGGAGCGTGCAGTGATCCTTGCCGCGACCTCCTGCGGCGCAACGCCGGGGGGCGCGGGCAGGGGGGCCAGCGCCTCCAACCCCGTGCCGAGCGGCCCGACATGGAGGTTCATTTGATGCCCGCGAAACGGCTGGCCCCGGCGAGGATGCCGAGGGCAAGGTCCCATTTCGAGTGTTTCACCCGGCCCGCGAGCGGATCTTCGCGCCGCAGCCGTGCCGCCAGCCGCCGGGCGAGCCGCTGGATCACCGCAACCTCCGCCGCCAGGCGCCGGTCGCGGACCATTGCCGCGAGGGGTTGCGCGCGGTCGAGCAGGGCATCGCTGCCATCGAGGCAGCGGTCGATCACGCGGCGCAGGCCGGGGGTCGCACGATCGCGGTCCAGATCCTCGATCGTCACATTGGCCTGCGCCATCCAGTCGCCGGGCACATAGACCCGGTCCAGATTGCGCCGGTCGTCGCCGATATCCTGCAAGTGGTTCAGCACCTGGAGCGCCGCGCAGAGGGCATCGCCAGGCCCCGCCGTCGCCGGATCCTCGCCATGCAATTGCAGCAGATAGCGACCCACCGGATGGGCGGAATGGCGGCAGTAATCCAGCAGTTCATCCCAATCGGCGTAGCGCAGCTTGGTCGCGTCGGCCCGGAACGCCACCAGCAGGTCGCTGGCGCAGGAGATCTCTACCCCAGTCTCCGCCAGGCTGTCGCGCAGGCGGGTCGAGATCTCTGGCGTCCGCGCGCCCGGCTGCAAGCCCGCGTCGAAGAGGTCGAGGCGGCGCACTTTCTCCGCCGGGCTCAGATCCGGGTTGTCGGCGATATCGTCGGTGCCGCGCGCGAAGGCGTAGTAGCGCATCACATGGGGGCGCAGATGCGGTGCGATCAGGCGCGAGCCTACGGGGAAGTTCTCGTCCTCGGCGCCCTTGCCGGATGGCGTCTCGATCGACGCTTCTGCCTGGCTGGTATGTGTGCCTGTCACGGCCTGCTCTAACATCGGCTCACTGTCCTTTGCGCCAACCTACAGACAAGCCCTTCCGAAGACAATCGCGACAATGCTGCGGGCGCGAGCAACGCGTATCGCGCAATCGTGCGACCTGGTCAATGCGGCGATCTTGTGGACCTGTCTGGCGCGGTGTAACCGGGGGCATGATCGTGGTTCTGATATCGCTGGCGATTTGGCTTGGCCTGATCGCATTCTGGGGTGGCTTCCCGCGTGGGTTCTGGCGCGCCGACCAGCGGCTGGGCCAACCGCCGGAGCCGCAGGCCTGGCCGGACGTCACCGCGGTGATCCCGGCGCGAAACGAGGCCGCGACGATTGGTGAGGTTCTGCGCGCCCACGCCGCCAGCGACTATCCGGGGCAGCTCGAGATCATCCTGATCGATGACAGCTCCGACGATGGAACCGGCGAGATCGCGCGGGCGGTCGATGGCGCGCGTCCGATTCGGGTGGTGGAGGCGCCGCCGATCGAGCCCGGCTGGACCGGCAAGCTCTGGGCCATGCATTGCGGGATCGCCGAGGCGGGGTCGGCGCCGTTCCTGCTCTTGACCGATGCCGATATCCTGCATGCGCCGGACACGCTGCGCCGCCTGGTCGCCAAGGCCCAGGCGGATCGGCGGGCCATGGTCTCTCTGATGGCGCGGCTGGATGCGCGCGGGCTCTGGGGTGGGTTGCTGATCCCGGCTTTCGTCTTCTTTTTCCAGAAGCTCTATCCCTTCCCGTGGGTGAACGATCCGGCACGCCGAATGGCGGGGGCCGCCGGGGGCTGTGTGCTGCTGCGGACCGAGGCGTTGCGCGATATCGGCGGGATCGCGGCGATCCGGGGGGCTTTGATCGACGATTGCACCCTGGCGGCGCGGGTACAACAGGCTGGGCATCGCATCTGGCTGGGGCTGGCGCGGGATGCGGTGATCTCTCTGCGCGACAATCGGGCGTTGGGATCGGTTTGGACGATGGTGGCGCGGACGGCGTTTACCCAACTCCGATACTCGGCCGTCCTGCTGGCGGGTTCGACACTGGGGATGGTGCTGCTCTATCTCGCAGCACCTGTCGGCGTGGCGGTTGGTCTGGCGCTGGGCGATTGGCAACTGGCGCTGGCGGGCGGCGGGGCATGGGCTGCCATGTCGGTGGCGTATCGCCCGACGGCGCGGCTTTACGGGATGCCGCCATGGCACTGCCTGTCTCTGCCGTTTGCCGCGCTGCTCTACATGCTGATGACGCTGGATTCCGCGCGGCGCCACTGGGCGGGGCGGGGCGGTGCATGGAAGGGACGGGTCTATCCCGCCGCGCCATAGCTTTGGGCGTCTGTGCTCGGCCGCTCCTTCTGGCTTTGCCGTCCCGGACTTGATCCGGGACCTCTCTCGCGGTTGGCCAAGAGGTTCCGGATCAAGTCCGGGACGGCTCCCTCCAGGCCGCACTCGGCGCAAATCGTCGGAAAAGATGTGCGAAATGGATAGCGCGGTGCCGGGGTACTCACATGGCGGGCACGCGACCGCGTTCTCGCATGCAAGCGAGCGCATCGCGCATCGCGGCGTCGATCGGAGCCGGTTTATAGCCGAGTTCGCGCGCGGCCCGGCCATGGTCGAAGAACAGGCGCGGTCCCGCCAGGCGGATGCCTGTAAGCGGTCCCTTGGGGGGCGTGCCGGTCAGGCTGGAGAGGCATTGTTCCACATGACCGGCCATCAGGGCCACGGCGTGGGGCACGCGCGCCCTGGGCGCGGCCACGCCCGCCACCTGCTCGAACAGCCCCGCCAGATCCGCCGTGTTCATGTTCCGCCCGCCGAGCAAATAGCGCCTGCCGCGCTGTCCTTTGTCCATCGCCGCGATCACCCCGTCGGCCAGCGAGCGGATATCGACGAAGTTCCAGGTGCAGTCGATCAGCGCCGGCAGACGGCGCCCGGCCAGATCGGCCAGCATCTGCCCCGGTGGCGTCGGCACAAGGTCGCCCGGGCCGATCGGGGCGGTCGGCAATACGATCACCGGGTCGAGCGGATGGTTGCGGCAAAGCAGCTCGGCCAGGCGCTTCGACCTGGGATAGGGGCCCAGCATCGCGCCTGCGGGCAGCTCCAGTCGTTCATCCACCAGGTCCGGCGCCCCGCTGCTTTGGCGCGCGCCCGCGATCAGGGTGACGAAGCTGGAGACATGCACCAGTTGCAGCACTCCCTCGGCATAGGCGGCATCGAGGACGGTGCGTGTCCCCTCGACGTTGATCCGGTGATAATCCCGCCAGTTCCTGGTCCAGAGACTGGTGATCGCCGCCCCGTGGATCACCGCATCGCAGCCCTTCATCGCCTTTGCCAGCGCAATCGGATCGGTGATCGAGCCTGCCACGGGCTCGGCCCAATTCGGCAGGGGGTGATCGAACTGGATATCGAAGCAGAGCACCTGATCCCCCCGGGCCATCAGCCGGTCGACCAGATGGCGGCCCAGAAAACCTGCGGCCCCGGTGACGAGCACTTTCATGCCGGCTCGCAGATCAGCAGCCCGCTGTCGCGCATCGATCCGGCGATCAGCCGCCCGCCGGTGAGAACGCCGGTGGTGGCTGCGGAGAATAGCGTGCCGGTGGGATCGTCGAACAGGATTTCCACTTCTCGCGTTTCGGGATCGACACGCGCGATCCGGCTGGGCGCATGATCTATCCAGCCAAAGCGATAGGGCGCGAGCCGCAAGAGCGAGGGGTGCAGGGCCACGACCAGATCACCCGCATCGTCCCGGGTGAGATTGTCGGGCCCGCCCGGCAGGGCAATCGGGTCTGCCAGCCTGCCATTGACACTTTGCGGTCCCGCCCAGGCGGTCAGCCGCCCGGCGCGCGTCTCCGCCACCCAGGTCTGGGTTATCCCATTGGGAAAGGCCAAAGCCTCGCTGGACCGGATCGGCGCGCCCGTCGCGAGGGATACCAGGACGATCCTGCCGGTGGGCCAGAGCCCCAGAAGATCGTCCGGAGCCGGATCGCAGGCGCGCCGGTCGAGCGTGACGGCGGCTGTTTCGTCATCGAGCACGACGACATCGTTCGCCCGGCAAAACGCGTCGTTGACGCTGCGCTGGCGCCGCGCGCGATCCGAGCCTATCGCCTCAATAAATTCGAGCGCGACCTTGCCATTGCGCAGCCGGTTGACCACCGCGATGCGTTGCTTGTCGGGCGAAAGCGCGATCCCGTGCGGGCGCAACTCGCCATCGAACAGGTCGGCCGGAAGGAACTCGGTGACCCGGGCTTGCCCGTCGGCGACCGTGTCGAGGCCCAGACGGTAGAGGCCGCCATTTGGCTGCGACGGATCGAACCTGTCATGGGCCGAGAGCACGAGCGTCCGATCGTCCAGAACCGCGATATCTTCAATCCCGACCACGGCCGTGCCCGGGCGTTCCGCGGCGAAAACCTGGATGCGCTGACATTGATCGGCCCCGAAGCGGCTCGCCATGGCCTCGGGCGGGTTGATCCACCAGAGCCAACCCACCGCTGCCGCGACCAGAACCAGGCCAGACAACGAAAACAGCCAGCGTTTCATGCGGCCTGGGGCACGGCATAGCCCCATTTCTCGATCCATGGGGCCCAGTGGCGCGAGACCAGGTCCACCGCGTCCCGGTCGCCCTTGAAGCTGTTCTTGCGGAAGGTTTTGACACCCTCCAGATAGGCTTCGAAGCGGGGACGGGCGGTGTCGAAGCCGTCCAGCTCCAAACCATTATAGATGCGCGCCAGGGCCTCGACCGGCTGGCGGTCCAGCAGGTCGTAGGGCAGCTCGACAAAATCTGGGCTGTCCCAGCCTGCGGTCTGGGCCTGGAATGTCGTCATCATGCGCGCATAGACGCGCAGGATCGTGGCGTCGATATCCACCTCTGGCGGGACGTCCTGCAGTGCCAGCTCCGCCAGCAGCTTGGTGTAGAAGTTCCGCATCGATAGGAAGACGTCGAACGGGTTGCGGTGGATATGGATGAATTTCGCCCGGGGGAAGAGCTGCTTCAGCATCGCCGGGCGGGCCGTGTAGGTGGGGTTCTTGATCAGCAGCCGCTTGCCCTGATGTTTCTCCAACCGGCGCAGGAACAGGATGAAACGGGCCTGCCAGGCCTGGATTTCTGACTGGTCGCAGCCATCGAAGAACAGCCCGCGGTCGATCAGGCGGTCGAACGCGCGGGGGAAGTAGATGCCATGATAGAACGAATAGGGCGACATGTTCGCGATCGCGATCTCGTCCTCCTGCGGGCTGGTCGGCGTGACGGGAATGTTGTCGATAAACCGCGTTTCGGGCAACTGGCGCTCGAGCAGCGGGCGCAGGGCGCGGGCGATGCCGAACATGTCCCAGGGCAGGCCCGTGGCGACCGGCGGGACATAGCCGAACTCGCCCAGGCTCATGACATTGTAGAGATGCGTGGTGCCCGAGCGCCAATGGCCGAGGATGAAGATCGGCGGGCGCATCTCCGCGTGCCGCGGGGCGCTGGGGGTCGCGATCAGATGCTCCAGCGTCGACAGGGGTGCGCGGCCCAGGGCGGCGCCCCAGACGCCCAGCGCGCTGGCCCAGCGGTCAGGCGCGCCGCCAGCGCGAAACACTGCGGCCAGAGTTCCAAGATCCGCTCCGCACAGGGGATGGGCCATCCGGCAACCTCGCTCCAAAAACTGGCGCGACCCTAGACGGGCACCGGGCGGCAATCAATTGCGCTGGCCGGGGTCGGGACAGAAACCTGCGCGGATCCGCGGACGGCGAGGGCGTCCGCAAGCGGCAAATGTAACTGCAGCACACGAAACAACCGGGGAGGGTGGGGGTCCGGATGGCGACAAAGCCTGGAGAACCTGTCAGCCGATCCGAACACTGCCACAATGCCGCCTTATTTCGTCCAATGCACGCCTTATTTTACCACTTGCGCGAGAAAAATGCGGATAACTCTACGTAAACTGTATCATAATGATACATTCTAGGGCTTCAAATAAGGCAGGGGCCAAATTTGCTGCCTTATTTAGGCAGAAGCCGCCTGAATCGATTCGGGCAGGGCCTGGGCCAGCAGGGCCATTTCGCGGGCCGGGCCGCAACTCACCCGGATGCAGCGGTTGAGCGGGGCGACGCCCGGCATACGCACGAAGACGTCGCGATTGGCAAGCTCGGCCACGACGCGGGCAGCCAGGGCGCCATCGCCGCCGCAATCCACCGCGACGAAGTTGGTGGCGGAGGGCAGGGCGGTCAGCCCGTTCGCCCGAGCGATGCGGGCGATCTCCTCGCGGCTGGCCGCGACCTGTCTTGCGACATCGACCATGTACGCCTGATCGGCCAGCGCCGCCAGCGCCCCAGCCTGGGCGACGCGGTTGACACCGAAATGATTGCGGATGCGGTCGAGCCCGGCGACAAGCGGCGGCGTGCCGATGACATAGCCGATGCGCAAACCCGCCATGCCGCGCGCCTTGGAGAAGGTGCGAAAGCGCAGAACCCGCGTCTCGTCCAGATCGATTGTGGGCGAGGTGCCTTGCGGTGCGAACTCGATATAGGCCTCGTCGAGGCAGAGGGTGCAATCGGCGGGCAGCGTCTCGATCAGTTTCTGGACCGCCTCGGCCCTATGCCAGGTGCCCATCGGGTTGTCGGGGTTGGAGAGGTAGACAAGCCTCGCGCCATGCCGGTGCGCGGCGTCGGCCAGTGCCTCCAAATCCTCGTGATCCTCGCGATAGGGCACGGTTTCCAGCCGCCCGCCGAAGCCCGCCACGTGGTAGTTGAAGGTCGGGTAGGCACCGGCGGAGGTGACCACCACATCGCCGGGCGCCACCGTCAGGCGCACGGCGAGGCCAAGCAGCCCGTCGATCCCCTCGCCGATCCGGATCGCGTCGGCCGGGATGGCGTGATGGTCCGCCAAGGCATTGCGCAGGTCGTGGCTGGCCGGGTCGCCATATTGCCAGCTTTCGGCGGCGGCGCGGGCCATGGCCTCGATGGCTTTGGGCGAGGGGCCGAAGACGCTTTCATTCGCGCCAAGTCTGGCGGCAAAGGGGCGTCCGCGCTGGCGCTCGCTCTCCTCCGGCGCGACGAAGGGGATGGTCGCGGGCAGGCTGTCGACCAAAGGGGTAAATCGTGTCATGGCGCGGACGCTAGCGTCGTCGCGCGGAAGCGCCAAGGGGTTTCCTGCCGCAATCGGGCGCCATTTGCCCCAGATCGCGGCCGGTTCGTCGCAATGCTTTGCGTGTTCCGCCTTGTTACGGTCGCGAAGTCGCGTAAGCCTGTCGATCCGGGTGGGATTCAGTGTTCGTCATGGAGAATGTCATGAAAAAGTATCTCGCCGAGGCAATCGGCACCTTCACCCTTGTCTTTTTCGGCGTTGGCAGCGCGGTGCTTGCAGGCAGCGGGATCGGCTTCGTTGGAATCAGCTTCGCCTTCGGTATCTCGGTCGTCGCGATGGCCTATTCCATCGGCCATATCTCGGGCGCGCATCTGAACCCCGCGGTTTCCATCGGCGCCCTGGTTGCCGGCCGGTTGGAGGTGGGAGATTTTCTTGGATATGTCGCGGGGCAGATCGCAGGGGCCATCGTGGCGGCCTTTGCGGTCTATCTGATCGCGACGGGCAAGCTCGCGGGGCATGACGTGGCTGTCAGCGGGCTGGGGCAGAACGGTTGGGGGCCAGGCTATCTGGGCGAGTACGGCATGATGGCGGCGCTGATCTTCGAGGTTGTGGCAACCGCGGTCTTCCTGACGGTCATCCTGGGGGTCACCGATGAAGGTACGGTTACCACGGGTTTTGCGGGCGTTGTCATCGGACTGACACTGGTGATGATCCACCTGGTCGGTATCCCGATCACCGGCACTTCGGTAAATCCGGCGCGGTCCATCGGCCCGGCGCTGTTTGTCGGTGGGGATGCCCTGGCACAGCTTTGGCTGTTCATCGTGGCGCCGCTGGCCGGCGGGGTGCTGGGCGGCCTGATCTATAAGATGGGTGTGACCAGCCGGGTCTGACCCTATTCGGCGGGGGTGATGCGGTAGAGCGCGTCATCCCCTTCGCTGAGGAACCAGATCGCCCCATCCGGCCCTTCGCGGATGTCGCGGATGCGTTCGAACTCACCCTCGAACAGGCGCTCCTCGGCAGCGATCGCATCGCCGTCGTGGTCGAGCCGCGAGATCAGATCGAATTTCAGCGATCCGATGAACAGGTCGCCCTGCCATTCCGGGAACAACTCGCCGGAATAGATCATCATGCCGGATGGCGCGATGGAGGGGTCCCAATAATGTTTGGGCTGCTCCAGCCCCGGTTTGGCGGTGCCCTCGCCGATGGTCCGGTAGGTGTAGTGCTGGCCATAGGAGATCACCGGCCAGCCGTAATTCTTGCCCTCCTCGATCAGGTTCACCTCGTCGCCGCCGCGCGCGCCGTGCGAGTTGGTCCAGAGGGTGCCGTCCTCCGCCATTGCCAGGCCCTGCGGATTGCGGTGGCCAACCGACCAGACTTCCGGCTTGTAGGGGCCGTTGGCGAAGGGGTTATCCGCGGGCACCGTGCCGTCGCGGTTCAGCCGGACCAGCTTGCCGTTATAGGCGTCCTGCCGCTGAACGCGAGGGCGGTCCGCCAGGTCGCCCAGCGTGAGAAAGATCGTGCCGTCCGGTGCTTCCAGAATGCGCCCGGCGTAGTGGCGCCCGCCATGGTCTTCGGGCTGCGCGAACAGGGTGCGGATATTTTCCAACGCGCTGTGATCGTCGCTGAGGCGCGCCGCGATCAGATTGGTGGCGGTGCCGCTGCGCCGTGGGGCGGCAAAGCTGAGGAAGATCTCGCGCGTCTCGGCGAAGTCGCGGGCGGCGACCACGTCCAGCAGGCCGCCCTGGCCGGAGGCATAGACTTCCGGCACGCCCGAGACCCTGGTTTTGGTCCAATCCTCGCCGATGAACAGCAGCGCGCCATCCCTCTCGGTCACCAACATCCCGCCGGTGGGCAGGAATGCGAGCGACCAGGGCGTGTCGAGCCCGCCGACCATGCGCTCAACCGCGACCTGACCGACATCCGTCGCCAGCGTCTTGGTTTGGGCCGAGACGAATGGACTCAGGTTCAGCGCAATGGAAAAGCCAAGGACCAGGCAAGGCAGGCGGTGGTTTTTTTTCGGCATCGGGATCTCCTGTTCTCCTCAGAGATAGGTGTTCCGTGCCGCTTCGCCAGGGGATCAGTCGCCGGGCGGGGTCCAGCGGTAAAGCGTGATCACCCGCGACCCTAGAAGCCACACCAGGGGGCCGAGCCAGATCTTGCGCTGCTCGCGCGCGCCAAAGCGTTCATAGGCCCGGGCGGCGGCTTCGTGGCCCTGGGGCATTTCGGTCCGCCAACCGGATTTGCCGTGGCGGATGACCTCGGCGCTCAGCCATTCCAGAAGCGCCTTGCCCAGGCCCTTGCCCCGTGTCTCGGGCGCGACGGCATACCCTTCGATATAGAGATCCTGCGGCCTGCCGCGATAGAGCGTGAGCTGAGTGAGGAAATAGCGGATACTGCCCGAGATCGCCCCGTAGGTCTCGCGATACCGCGCCCAGATTGGCTGGACCGAGCCCGCACCGTCCATGCGGTAGGAGAGGCAGCCGACCACCTGACCCTCCATCACCACAGCGCAGATCCGATCCACCCGCATCGGGGTCGCGAGCAAATCGGCGCGCGCGTCCTCGTCGCCTACGATCTTGCTGAGCGACTTGCGCCTCCGGACAGAATAGTCGCCCACGGCGGCCTCCCATCCCGGCGGGATCGGATGGACCAGCATCCAGCCATCGCCCTCGCGCCAGATATTCGCGGGCGATATGTCGGGCAGGTGGGTCATTCTGCGGGGTCGAGCCAATGTCTGGGCAAGAGAGTGGATAACGGCACCACCTCGTTCGGGCCTGCGATCACGCGTGTGTCGCGGTTGCGCGTATCCACCTGCCAGATCAGTTCGCGACAGCGTCCGCAGGGCGGAACGACGCGTCCGCCATCGCGATGCGAGACGGCGACGATGGTTTTGATCCGGCTCTCATCCGCCGTGATCATGGCGCCGATCGCGGTATGCTCGGCGCAGAAGCCCAAGCTGCAGGCCGTGTCGATGCAAACGCCGCGATAGAGTGCGTTGCTGCCCGAGACGAGCACACATCCCACCGATCCGGCCTCGGCTGTCGGGCTCAGGCTGCGCGGCCTGACCAACGCCATCGCCAGATCGATCAGCTCCGCATCCGAGGGAGGCGGCAGGTATGTCATTCCTTGAGGACCCTCGCGGCCTCCAGCGCGAAATAGGTGAGGATGCCGCTGCAGCCGGCGCGTTTGAAGGCCATCAGGCTTTCGAGCATCCCGGCGCGGCCATCCAGCCAGCCATTGCCCATGGCAGCGCGCAGCATCGCGTATTCTCCGCTGACCTGGTAGGCGAAGGTCGGCACCTTGAATTCCGAGGAAACCCGCTGGCAGATGTCCAGATACGGCATCCCGGGTTTGACCATGACCATATCGGCGCCTTCCTCCAGATCCATCGCGATCTCGCGCAGCGCCTCGTCGGTATTGGCCGGGTCCATCTGATAGGTTTTCTTGTCGCCCTTGAGCGCGCCGCCCGAGCCGACCGCGTCGCGGAACGGGCCATAGAAGGCCGAGGCGTACTTCGCGCCATAGGTCATGATGGTCACGTTCTGGAAATCATTCTCCTCGAGCGCCCGGCGCATCACGCCGACCCGGCCGTCCATCATGTCGGAGGGGCCCATGATGTCCGCACCCGCTTCGGCCTGGGCCAGGGTCTGCTTCTCCAGCGCCAGCAGGCTTTCGTCATTCAGGATACGCTCTCCATCGACCAATCCGTCATGGCCGTCGGAATTATAAGGGTCGAGCGCGACATCCAGCATGATGCCGATCTCCGGCACCGCGGCCTTGACGGCGCGGGTGGCGGTGTTGACCAGATTGTCGGGGTTCCAGGCTTCTTCGGCGCCCGGGGTTTTCAGGGCGTTCGGCGTGTTGGGAAAGATCGCGATGGCGGGGATGCCCAGCTCTGCCGCTTCCTCGGCCTTGGCCACCAGACGGTCGACGCTCAGGCGTTCGACCCCGGGCATGGTTTCGATTGCCTCGGTGCGGTTTTCGCCCTCGATCACGAAGCAGGGCCAGATGAAGTCGGCAGGGCTGAGCGTGTTTTCCGCCACCATCGAGCGGATCCAGGGCGCCTGGCGCAGGCGGCGCGGGCGCAGGGCGGGGAAGGGGGCTGGTGGCTGCATGGCTGTCCCTCGTGATTTTTCTCTCTGGTGCCATGGGCCATGGGCGCGCGCAAGCCCCCGCCTGCCGCGACCAAGCCGCCGCCCGCCCCCACCCGCCCCCCTGGCGCGCAGCGGCTTGATCGCGGCAGGCAGGGTACGGGCAGGGCGGTTGTATTTGGCGGTTCGCTCCGCTACCTCCCGCGCCATGGATATGCAAAACACGCACGGGGAAACCGCCCCGGGCGCCGTCACGGTTTGTGGTGCGCCCGAAGGCTGGGATGCCAAGCTGATCGCCGATCAGGTCGTCAAAACGGGCGGCCCGCTGATTCATGTCGCCCGCGACGATGCGCGTGCTGCCGCGTTGGCGGAGGCTTTGGGCATCTTCGCGCCGGAACTGCCGGTGATGGTTTTTCCGGCCTGGGATTGCCTGCCCTATGATCGAGTGTCACCGAACCCCGAGATTTCGGCGGAGCGGATGGCGGTCCTGGCGGGGCTCGCCGACGGTTTCGACCGGCCGGCGGTGATCCTGACGACGCTGAATGCGGCGACCCAGCGCCTGCCCGCGGCGGCGACGGTGGCCGAGGCGAGTTTCATCGCTGAGACGGCGCAGATCGTGGATATCGATGCGCTGACCGCCTGGCTGGCGCGGATGGGCTTCAACCGCGCCTCGACTGTCACGGAGCATGGGGATTTCGCCGTAAGGGGCGGGATCATAGATATTTTCCCACCTGGCGAGAGCTATCCTGTCCGGCTGGATTTCTTTGGCGACGTCATGGAGAGCGCGCGGCGGTTCGACCCCGAAACCCAGCGCACCATCGAGACCGTGACGCGGGTCGAGCTTGCGCCAGCCTCTGAAGTTATTCTGGGAGACGAGGCCGTGACGCGGTTTCGTACCGGCTATCGCGCCACGTTCGGGGCCGCGCGGCGGGACGATCCGCTCTACGAGGCGGTGAGCGAGGGGCGCAAGCATCAGGGGATGGAACATTGGCTGCCGCTGTTTCATGAGCGGCTGGAGACGCTGTTCGACTATCTGCCCGGCGCGCCCGTTACCATGGATGATCGGTTGGAGGAGGCACTGGCCGCCCGAGCCGCCATGGTCGTTGATCACTACGAGGCCCGGATCGAGGCCACGCGCATCGCGGGACGCGGGGCGGTGCCCTATCAACCATGCCCGCCAGAGATGCTCTATCTGGACGAAACGGCCTGGAAGGCCATGCTGGCCGACCGGTCCACCCGGCGCTTCACCGCACGCAAGCTGCCACTGGGACCGGGCGTGATCGATGCGGGCGGGCGCGCCGGGCGCAGCTTCGCGCCGGAGCGTCAGCAGGAGGGGGTGAACCTGTTCGACAAGCTGGTCGAGTATATTCGCCACCGCGCGGATGCGGGACCGGTGGTGATCGCCTCCTATTCCGAGGGTGCGCGCGAGCGATTGATGGGGCTGATCTCCGACCATGGGCTGGAGGGTGCGAAACCCGTTGCCCGCTGGTCGGATGTCGCGGGCGTCTCGTGCCTGGTCTGGGCGCTGGAGGAGGGCTTCCAGACCGATACGCTGACCGTAATCTCGGAACAGGACGTGCTGGGCGACCGGCTGATCCGGCGGGCGCGCAAGCCTCGGCGGGCCGAGAATTTCCTCACCGAGACGCAGAGCCTGACTGCGGGCGATCTGGTGGTGCATCTGGACCATGGGATCGGGCGTTATCTGGGACTGGAGACCGTGACGGCGCTGGGTGCGCCCCATGAATGCCTGAACCTGGAATATCACGGCGGGGCGAAACTTTACCTGCCGGTCGAGAATATCGAACTGCTCAGCCGTTATGGCCAGGAGACGGGCGAGCTGGACCGTCTCGGCGGTGGCGCCTGGCAGGCCAAGAAGGCGAGGATGAAGGCGCGGATCCGAGACATGGCGGATCAGCTCATCCGGGTCGCTGCCGAGCGGGCCCTGCGCGAGGGCGAAGTTCTGGAACCCGGCGAGGCCTATGCCGAATTCTGTGCGCGTTTCCCCTATCAGGAGACCGATGACCAGTTGGCGGCGATCGAGGCGGTGATCTCCGATCTCGGCTCGGGCCGCCCGATGGACCGGTTGATCTGCGGCGATGTCGGCTTTGGCAAGACCGAGGTCGCGCTGCGCGCGGCCTATGTCGCGGCGGCGAGCGGGTTGCAGGTGGCGCTGATCGCGCCGACCACGTTGCTGGCGCGTCAGCATGCCAAGGAGTTCGCGACGCGATTCAAGGGCACGGGGCTGCGGGTGCGCCAGCTTTCGCGCTTCGTGCCGCCGGCGGAGGCTTCTGTCACACGCAAAGCGTTGGAAAACGGCGAGATTTCCATCGTCGTCGGCACCCATGCGCTGCTGGGCAAGCAGGTCAAGTTCTGCAATCTGGGTCTGATGATCATCGATGAGGAGCAGCATTTCGGCGTGAAACACAAGGAGCGGCTGAAGACGCTCCGGTCGGACGTGCATGTGCTGACGATGACCGCTACGCCGATCCCGCGCACGCTGCAACTGGCGATGTCCGGGGTGCGGGAGTTGTCGGTGATAGCGACACCCCCCGTCGACCGTCTGGCCGTGCGCACCTATGTCAGCCCGTTCGACGAAGTCGTGGTGCGCGAGGCCTTGCTGCGCGAGCGTTATCGCGGCGGTCAGGCGTTCTTCGTGGTGCCCCGGATCGCGGACATCGCCGAGGCGGAGGCGTTTCTGGCCGAACAGGTGCCGGAGGTTTCGGTCGTCGTCGCCCATGGTCAGATGGCACCGGGCGAGTTGGATGACCGGATGAACGCCTTTTATGACGGCAAATACGATGTGCTGCTCTCGACCACGATCATCGAGAGCGGGCTGGACATCCCGACCGCCAATACGCTGATTGTCAGCCGGGCGGATATGTTCGGGCTGGCGCAGCTTTACCAGATCCGCGGGCGGGTCGGACGCTCGAAACTTCGCGCTTATGCCTACTTCACAACTCCGCCACGCAAACCACTGACACCGCAGGCAGAACGGCGGCTGAAGGTTCTGAGCTCGCTGGACATGCTTGGCGCCGGGTTCAACCTGGCCAGTCACGATCTGGACATTCGTGGGGCGGGTAATCTGCTGGGCGAAGAGCAATCTGGCCACGTCCGCGAGGTGGGCTTCGAACTTTACCAGGAGATGCTGGAGGAGGCGATTGCCAAGATCAGGGCGGGCGAGAGCGGCGTCGCGGTCGAGGAGGACGAAGGCTGGTCGCCGCAGATCAATCTGGGGGTGCCGGTTTTAATCCCAGACGATTACGTCTCGGACCTTGATGTGCGACTAGGCCTCTATCGCCGACTGTCAGGCCTCGAAAAGCGCGCCGAGATGGAAGGTTTTGCCGCCGAACTGCACGACCGTTTCGGCAAGCCCCCGCGCGAGGTAGAGCTGCTGCTGCGCGTGGTCCGGGTCAAGGCGATGTGCCGCCGGGCGGGGATCGAGAAGATGGATACTGGGCCCAAGGGCTGCACGATCCAGTTCCGGGGGGACAAATATGCCAACCCGGCGGGGCTGGTCGACTTCCTGCAGGATCAACGTGGCCTGGCCAAGATCCGCGACAACAAACTGGTGATCCGGCGCGACTGGCGGGCGGACAAGGACAGGGTCAATGGCGCCTTTGTCGTCGCCCGCGATCTGGCGAGACTTGCGAATGCCAAAGGATAAGTTCAAAATCAATTTATTAACTAAATGTTAACATCGAGATCTCCATATGGTTGATAAGCCCAGTAACCTCTTGGGGGCGCTATGACCGGCACCTTTCTCGACCTTCTACGGACGACGATGCTCAGGCCGGAATATTCGGGCCGTTACGACGAGCTCTATGACTTCGCGCCGCTGATGATCCATTCAATTGACGAGACCGGTGCGCTGATCCGCGTCAGCCGGTTCTGGCTGGCGGCGCTTGGGTATAGCGAAGACGAGGTGCTGGGGCGTCCGTCGACGGATTTCCTCTCGCTGCGCTCGCAGGCCAGGGCATTGGAAGAACTGCGTCTCTTCCGCGAACGGGGCTATTCCGCCGATGTCGAATACGAGTTCGTGAAGAAATCCGGCGAGATGATGCCGGTGGCACTCTCGGCCATCGCAATTCATGGCGAAGATGGTGCGTTCGAGCAATCGCTGGCGATCATGTTCGATCTGACCAATGTTGTCACGCAGTTGCGGCAGGCTCGCGAGGCGGAGCGTGCCTCGAACGAAGCCAAGAGCCAGTTTCTCGCGTCGATGAGCCACGAGTTGCGCACCCCACTGAACATCATCCAGGGTTACTCGGAACTGCTGCACGAAAGCACCGAGGACGAGACGACCAAGCAGTATCTGGAGATCATCCTGAATTCGAACCGCCAGCTCAGCCAGATGCTGGAGGATGTGCTGGATCTCTCGCGCATCGATTCGGGTCAGATGCCAATCGACATGACGCTGTTCGATCTGAGCCAGATGTTCGAGGAAGTGCGCCAGGAATGGGCGCAGCCGATCCGCGAGAAGGGGATCAAGTTCTTCTCGAATTTCGATGAACGGATCCGGCAGACCGGCATCTCGGACCCGCTGCGGATCAAGCAGGTGCTGACGAATTATCTTTCGAACGCGGTGAAATACAGCGAGTCGGGCACGATCCTGTTGTCCTGCGAACTGGTTGGCGAGAGCGAGCAGGAGCAGACGCTGCGCTTCGCGGTCGAGGATGACGGACGCGGTGTCGACGACGATATGCAAGCGCACCTGTTCCAGGACGTGCAGCGCGACCGGGGCGAAGGCCGCGGCCGGAACAAAGGCCTGGGTCTGTCGATCGTGCAGCGGATTTCCGATCTGCTGGGCGGCCATGTCTGGTACATGCCTGCGGCGCGTGGCGGCTCGGTCTTTTATTTCGACGTGCCGGTGAAACGCGAAAGCTATAGCCCGCTGTTGGAGACCGGGCAGGGACCGGAATTGGCGGAGACGCTGAAGGCCCCCAGCCTGCGGTGTCTGATTGTCGAGGACAACGACGCCAACGCGCAGCTTCTTGGAACCATCCTGCGCCGGCTGGGCTGCGAGATCGTCTATGCCAAGGACGGGCAGGAGGGGGTCGATTACGCCGAGGAGCAGGAGTTCGACATCATCTTCATGGACATCCGGATGCCCAAGCTGGATGGCCTCTCGGCGACACGGGTGATCCGCGACGGGGCCGGCGCGTCGAAGAATGCCCCGATCATCGCGGTCACGGCGAATTCAAACCGGTCGGCGGCGGTCGATTATCGCTCGGCCGGGATGCTGAAATGCATCACCAAGCCCTATACCAGTGTGGAGATCGAGCAAAGCCTGGAGGCCGTGATCCACTAGCCCGCCTTGGGTGCGTGCTGGACGGGCCTGTCCTGCCGCGCCGCCGTGCGTTCCAGATGCGCGAGGCAGGTCGAGAGATCCGAGAGCGGCACTGGCTTGCGCAGGACATAGGCGACATTGGCGGCGTCGCGAAAGATTTCGCCCCGCGGATACATCGACGATCCGGTGATCACCACGATCCTGGCGGAAGGCGATGTGTATCCCACAAAAGTGGACAGGCTGATCGCGTTTTCACCCTTCAGCATCAAGTCGAGCAGCACGATATCGTAGCGCGTGAAGCGCAGGATCTTGGTGGCCTCGGCAAGATCGGAGGCGCGGTCGATCTCGTGCCCGTCGCGTTGCAGCGCGATCTGCCAGAGATCGGCAAGCTCCCCATTGTCTTCTACGATCAAGCACTTCATCGGCATCCCCGCAGTCTGCTGGCGGGCTCGATTTAGTCGGGGGAGCCTTACGAGACCCCTAAGGTCGCGCAGACAGATATCTAAAATCGAAGCGGTTTGGCGGGATTTGCCCGAGAATGGCACAACCGGCGCCGGTCAGGTCGCGCCCGGCCAGGTATCCGACAGGCGATAGCCCTGGGGAAACGGATCGGTGGGGTCCAGCATGTGCTGATGGGTGCCGGTGATCCAGGCGCGTCCGCTGATTTGCGGCAGGATCGCGGGCTGTCCTGCGACCTTGGTGGTGGCGAGGATGCGGCAGTCGAACGCCGTGTCGATCAGCGAGCGGCCGATGAAGCGCTCTCCCACCCCGATCTGGCCGCGGGCATGCAGCAGCGCCAGGCGTGCCGAACACCCGGTGCCGGTGGGCGATCGGTCGATCTTGCCGGGGCGGATCACCACCGCGCTGCGCCCGCTGCGCGTGCTGTCCTGCCAGGTCAGCGGACCCGCGAACTGACAGAATGACAGATGCGACCATTCGGGATTGGTCGGATGGTGAAATCCGATCTGCTCGTTCGCAGCGGCTGTGATCTCGACCCCCAGGCGGGCCAGGTCACGGGCCTCGTCCGGGACGAGGGAAAATCCAAGTGCTGCGGCGTCCGCGATGACGAAGCTGTCGCCGCCATAGGCCGTGTCGACGCGGATGCTGCCGAAGCCGGGCAGTTCCAGCGTCATGTCCAATTGGTCGACGAAGCTGGGCAGGTTGGTGATGCTCACCCGCTCGGCCCTGCCATGCGCGACTTTGACCCGCGCCTCGACCACCCCGCCGGGCGCTTCGAGATGCAGGACGGTCTCGGGCTCGGTCACCTCGACCAGACCCGTTTCGACCAGAACGGTGGCCACGCAGATCGAATTCGACCCCGACATCGGGGGGGTGTCCGCCGGCTCCATAATGATGAAGGCCGCATCCGCCTTTGGGTCCTTGGGCGGCACCAGCAGGTTTACATGGCGAAAGACGCCGCCCCGTGGCTCGTTCAGCATGAAGTTGCGCAGGCTCTCGTCCCTGGCGATCCAGCGCGACTGTTCCCACAGGGTTTTTCCCGGAGGCGGCGCGACGCCCCCGACGATCACGTCGCCGACCTCGCCTTCGGCATGGACCGAGACTGTCTGGATGAGGGACTTGCTGCGCACCCATTCACATTTCCCGGTTTTGCAGTCAGCGCAACAATATCTTCGCGCACCGCCGGATGTTTTCGGGCGATTGGCGGCCTAAGTCGCAAATGGTAGCAAATGGAGGACACTATGGGCTTACTGATCGACGGCGTTTGGCATGACAAATGGTATGACACCAAGGCCAATGACGGTCGCTTCCAGCGTGACACGGCGAAGTTCCGGAACTGGGTCACCGCCGATGGCAGCGCGGGGCCGAGCGGCGAGGGCGGCTTCAAGGCCGAGAGCGGACGCTATCACCTCTATGTCTCCTATGCCTGTCCCTGGGCGCATCGGACGCTGATCTTCCGCGCGCTGAAGGGGTTGGAGGATCATATCACGGTCTCGGTCGTGCATCCGCTGATGCAGGGAAACGGGTGGACCTTCGAGACCGATTTCGACGGGGCGACGGGCGACACGCTGTCGGGCCATCAGTTCATGCATCAGGTCTATACCAGTGCGGTGTCGGACGTGTCCGGCCGGGTGACGGTGCCCGTGCTGTGGGACAAGCAGACCGGAAAGATCGTTTCGAACGAAAGCTCCGAGATCATTCGGATGTTCAACAGCGCCTTCGATGGGGTCACCGGCAGCAGTCGCGATTTTTGCCCCGAGGGATTGCACGACGGCATCGACGCCTGGAACGAAAAGATCTATGGCGCGGTCAATAACGGCGTCTATCGCGCGGGTTTTGCCACCACGCAGGAAGCCTATGAGGAGGCCGTGGTGGCGTTGTTCGCGCAGTTGGACGAGTTGGAGGCCCATCTGGCCGGAAACCGTTATCTGATGGGCGAGACGCTGACCGAGGCGGATTGGCGCCTATGGACCACGCTGGTGCGCTTCGATCCGGTCTATGTCGGGCATTTCAAGTGCAACCTGAGGCGGCTGCAGGATTATCCTGCGATCTGGGCCTTCATGCTGGAACTTTATCAGATGGAGGGGATCGCCGCGACGACGCGGATGGACCACATCAAGTTCCACTATTATGCCAGCCACGAAACGATCAATCCGACTGGCGTGGTGCCGCACGGGCCGGATATCGACCTGCAGGCCACCCATGGCCGCCAGAACCTGGCGGCCGCCTGATCGGGGATCGGCTCAGAACACCAGAAGCGCTGCGATCACCGCGAACAGCATGATGAAGTGAACCGAGACCAGCCAGAGATGGCTGGTCCTCAGACTGTCGAGGGCAGCGGCCTGCGTCTCCTCCGGCCCGGTGCTGGCCGCCACGAGCCGGGCGACCGAGTCGCGCAACTGCAAGCGGATGGGTTCGGTCTGCATGACGACGAGGCCGGCAACGATCAGCATGAAGGCGACGCCAGGCTCGATCGCGCGGTGCAGCAGGAAGAGCCCGGCGATTGTGGCGGCAATGCCGAGTGTCATCGACAGCAGAAAGCGCGGCCCGGCGGAAATCGGGCGATCGATTGCCTCGCGCGCCTCGTCAACCGAGATGTCATGCTTCTGACAGAGATAAGGGCAACTCAGCCAGTGATAATAGGAATGCGCGGCCATCAACGCCAGGAACCCGACGCCCAGCCAGGCGATATAGGACGACGACAATTCGCCAAGTGTATCCATCAGCATGTTCATGAGGAAACCTCCTGTCTGTTGGCGAGGCTTGCGGAAAGCTCGGTGATGATCCTCTCCCAGGTCGCGGTGTCCTGTGCGCCCTGGACGACGTGCTGGCCGTTGATGATGAAGCAGGGGACGCCGGTGACGCCCATCTGACGAGCGGTGGCTTCCTCGGCCTGCAACTCCTCGCGGTCGGCGTCGCTGTCGAGCAGGCGGGCGACCACGTCACGCTCCATCCCTGCGCTGTCGGCGATGTCGAGCAGGATCGCGCGGTCCGAGATGTCCTGGCCGTCCTCGAAATACCGCCGGAACATCTGGTTGACGACCGCATGCTGGGTGCCGGTGGTCTGGGACCAGCGGATCAGGCGATGGGCGTCGAAGGTATTGGGCGTGCGGGCGACCCGGTCGAACCGGACATCGAGGCCTGCGGATTTCGCTGCCCCCTCGATCCGGCCATAGACATCGCGCGCGCCCTCGGGCCCGCCGAACTTGCGTTCGAGATAGGTTTTGCGGTCCATCCCCTCCAACGGCATATCCGGATTGAGCTGGAAGATCCGCCAGGCCATGGTGAAGGGGTTCTGGCCCGTCGTCTCGATGGCGCGGTCGAGATTGGCCTTGCCGATATAGCACCAGGGGCAGATCGGGTCGGATATTACATCGAGCTGTATCATCGGAGGAATGTAGGCGCGCGGGTTCGCGATGAAAACCCCCGGAGCTTCACTCGAAGGTGAGCCAAACGGACTTGCCCTGGCCGGACAAGACGCGACACCCCTGACAGGCAAGGGCCTGTCAGGGCCTCGGCTGCGGCCTGACGCGTCATGGAACGCTCAGGGCTTGGTTGAAGTGTCGAGGGCCAGTTTGCGCCGTTGCAGCTTGCCATTGGCGGTGCGGGGCAGGGCGGCGACCTGTTGCCAGATCCTGGGGCATTTGTAACGGGCGAGGCGGGTCTGGGCGTAGTCGGCAAGGGCGTCTTCGCCCGGCCAGGCGCCGTCGGCGACGATAAAAGCGGCGATCAGGCGGAGGCCTTCGCGGATTTCGACCTCGGTAACCGCGATTTCGGCGATCGCGGGGTGGGTGGAGAGCGCCTCCTCGACCTCGCCCGGGCTGATCCGGTAGCCGAGCGCGGTCATGACGTCGTCGGCGCGGCCGAGATGGGTGATGTAGCCCTCGGCGTCCATCCGGGCGAGATCGCCGGTGATGAACCAGTCGCCGCGCTGCGAGGCCGCCGTTTCCCGTGGTTGGTTCCAGTAACCGAGCATCAGCCCGGGATCGGTGCGCGCGACGGCGAGGTCTCCCTCAATGCCTATGGCAGCCGGGGCATTGCCGGCGAGCACCGCCACCCTGCGCCCCGGTTGCGGATGGCCCACGGCGCCTGGACGCGGGGGCGTGTCTGGGCTGCTGGAGATGAAGGTGGAAATCTCGGACATGCCGAGCGCTTCGTAGACCGGCCTGCCGGTGCGGGTGCGCCAGGCTTCGCTGAGCGCCTGGGGCATCTGCTCGCCTGCGGTAAGGGCGTGGCGCAGGGCCGCGAAACTGCCAGAGAGGTCGCCATCCCCGCGCAGCATCTGGCGGTAAAGGCCCGGCGTGGCCGCGAGGATCGTCGCGCCATGACGCGCCGCCAGATCGGGCCAGTCGGTCGGATCCACCGAGCCGCGATGGATCAGACTGCTGGCCCCCGCGGCCCAGGGATCGGTCAGGCCGGTGCCGAGCGTGTAGGTCCAGTTGAACGCGCCGGTATGCAACATGACATCTGTCGCGCCGAGCCCGTACCAGCCCGCCCACATCATCCGCCGCGCCCAGGCGGCGCGCTGGGCATGCAGCACGCCCTTGGGCCGGCCCGAAGTGCCGGAGGTGTAGATCAGATAGGCCGGATCGTCTGGCCCGGTCTGTGCGGTTTCTTCCAGCGGCTTGGCGCCGCGCAGCGTTTGCCAGCACGGCTGCGGCAGGATCTCGGCCCCCGTCGGTGTCCGCTCCAGGGCCAGATTGTCGGCGATGGCGATCAGGCGCGGGGTCATGTCCTGGGCCAGCTTGTGGAATTCCCGCTCGGTAAGCTGGGCCGATGTAGGGACGGCAATGCCGCCCGCCGCAATCGTGCCGAAGAACAGGATCGGGAAATCGGACAAGTTGCCCATGCGCAAGGCCACACGCTCGCCGGGCTGCAGCCCGCGTGCGCGCAGGCCCGCGGCGGTGCCCATGATTGCGCGGTCGAGATCGGCGAAGCGCCATTCCTCCACCACCTCGCCGGTGCCATCCAGAACCTTCAGAGCGGTTTTCCTTGGCGTCTCTCGTCCGGCCATCATTACATACGCGGCCATATTGAATCGCTCCGGGCAGGGCGGCGGCGGGCCTGCGTCATAGAGGGAAACGGGGAGGGGCGGCATCTGGACTGGTTCGGCTGGATGTGGCAAGGGAGCCGAGCCTGACAGGTTCGCCTGCCGCTTTCAATCCGCTTGCCCCGGGGGACCCATGAGCGACAACAGCGCCGACACGCCATCGACCGAGCAAGCCGAGAGCCTGCTCAGCATCGCACGCGCTGCCGATGGCGCCGCCGAGGCACAGCCCCTG
This sequence comes from Pseudomonadota bacterium, assembly GCA_039030715.1. Taxonomy (GTDB): domain Bacteria; phylum Pseudomonadota; class Alphaproteobacteria; order Rhodobacterales; family Rhodobacteraceae; genus Thermohalobaculum. Next base: position 62,190 of record JBCCDU010000001.1, on the reverse strand, counting down.
AAACTGGGCGAGCGGGTGCGCCAGTTGCGCCACCAGCGCGAATGGACGCTGGAGGAGGCCGCGCGGCGGGCCGGTCTTGCGCGCTCGACCTTGTCGAAGATCGAGAACGCACAGATGTCGCCGACTTTCGACGCGGTTCAGAAGCTCGCCCATGGGTTGGGCATCGATGTGCCACAGCTTTTCACCCCGCCGGTCAATGACAGGGTTACGGGCCGGCGCGCGATCACCCGGCAAGGCGAGGGGCGCGAGCATATCACCACCACCTACGAGCATGAGCTTTTGGCGGGCGAGATCAGCCGCAAGCGGATGCTGCCCTATCGCACCACGATCCGGGCGCGGGGGTTCGAGGACTTCTCGGACTGGGTGCGCCATGATGGCGAGGAGTTCCTGCTGGTTCTTTCAGGTGCCGCCCGGCTGATGACGGAATTCTACGAACCGGTGGATCTGGCGACCGGGGACAGCGCCTATTACGACGCGGCGATGGGGCATTGTGTGGTGTCGGTGTCGCCCGAGGATGCGGTGATCCTATGGGTCACGTCGCTCTGACGCGCGGTCCCGGCCCCAGATCAGCGGAACGACCAGCAATGCCAGCACGGCCCCGGCAGTCTGGGCCGCGATGAAGGGCAAGACATCCTGGGGCCGGATGCCGGTGAAGGTCTCGGTCAGCGCACGGGCGACCGTGACCGCAGGATTGGCGAAAGAGGTCGATGCGGTGAACCAGAGCGCCGCGGTGATGTAGAGCCCGACCATGGCCGGGATGGCCTGGGGTTTCACGCGCAGGCCCGCCAGGATCACCAACAGCAGGCCGAAGGTCGCCACCCCCTCCGCCACCCATTGCCCAGTGCTGCTGCGCAGCTTCTCTGAGATTTGCAGCAAATGCAGATCGAACATCAGATGTGCCAGCAGCGTGCCGCAGATTGCGCCCGCGATCTGAGCGCAGATGAAGCCGATTGCCTTTGCCGCCGCCAGATCGCCCCGCAGTGCAAAGACCAGGGTCACGGCGGGGTTGAAATGCGCGCCCGAGACCGGCCCGAAGAGCGTGATGAGAACAAACAGCATGCAGCCGATCGCGATGGCGTGGGGCAGCAGCGCCAGGCCCACGGCACCGCTGGACAGCGCATCGCCCATGATGCCGGAGCCGACAATGGTCGTCAGCAGAAACAGCGTGCCCAGGAATTCGGCAGACAGTTCACGCAAGGTTTGCATTCACCCCTCGCCGATTCGGTCGAGCTCTCCCTGCAGCCGCATGCCGTCCAGGTCTTCGAAAGGCAGCGCCAGGAAGGCGTTTATCCGGGCGGAGAGCAGGTGATAGGCCGACTGGAAGGCCAGGTCGATTTGATCGGGCGGCGCGGCGGCAGGGTCGTCGATGCCCCAATGAGTGCGCATTGGTGCGCCGGGCCATGCTGGGCAGACCTCGCCCGCGACGGTGGCGCAAAGCGTGATCGCCAGATCGATGCGCGGTGCGCCTGGGGCCGCAAACTCGTGCCAGCTTTTCGAGCGATAGCCTTCGGTCGAGATGCCCCGGCGCTTCAGCAGGCGCATCGCGTCGGGATGGATGCGGCCCGTGGGATTGGACCCGGCCGAGAACGCCCGCAGCCAGCCGGAACTGTCGCGGTTGAAGATCGCTTCGGCCAGGATCGAACGGGCCGAATTGCCGGTGCAGAGCACGAGAACGTTGAACATGCCGGTCCCCCGAAACGGAGTGTTCGATACCCGCCGCTGGCGACGGATTTGTGACGCTTACTCGAACATCGCGCGCAGGTCGACCGTGGAATCCTGGCCCAGATCGCCCCAGTGCCGGGTCAGGAAGGCGTCGGCGGCCTTCTGCCCTTCCTCCTTCAGGTAGTCCAGCAATTCCGGCTCGGGGCTCAGCTTCGTAGCCACGTTCAGATCCGCCATGATCGGGTCGTTGCGGATCGAATGGATCAGCAGATCGCGCTTTTGCGCCTGGGTCAGATGCCCGTCCTCGATCAGCCGGTTGACGAAATCGATGGCCCGGAGTTCGCGCAACAGGGTCGCGTTGAAGCTGATCTCGTTCACCCGGTTCAGGATATCCCGGGCATGGGTGGGCACATCTGGACGCTCGATCGGGTTCACGTGGATGATCACGATGTCCTTGGATTTGGCCGAGAACAGTGGGTAGAGCGCCGGGTTCCCCATATAGCCACCATCCCAGTAATGTTCGCCCGTTACCTCGACCGCCTTGAACAGAAAGGGCAGGGCGGCGGAGGCCAGGATCACATCCACCGACAGGTCGGCATCGTCGAACACTTTGATCTTGCCGCTGCGCACATTGGTGGCGCAGACATGCAAATGCGGATTGCAGTCGCGGCAGACCAGATCGAAGTCGATCAGGTCGTCCAGCAGATCGCGCAGCGGATTGAGATCCAGTGGGTTCCAGTCATAGGGCGAGAGGTTCCGCTGGATGAAATCCTGGGTCAGATAGGCGGGGGAGGAATAAACCAGTTCGGCGATCTGGGCCGCACCTGGCGAGAACAGCTTCAGCCAATCGCGCACCGGGTTGACGTTCAGCAGCGACTGGCGGCGGATTTCGCCCCAATAGGCATCCAGCCGCTCCTTGGCCCCGGCATTGTCGCCTTCGACATAGCCGGTCTTGACCATCGCGGCGTTCATCGCGCCTGCCGAGGTGCCCGAGATTGCCTCGAACCCCAGGCGGGGCTCGTCCAGCAGCCGGTCCAGCACGCCCCAGGTGAACGCGCCATGGGCGCCACCGCCCTGCAGCGCCAGATTGACCGTCTTGTCGTGGTGACCCCAGGCCATGGGTCAGAGCGCCGTCCAGCCGCCATCGACACTTATGGTCGTGCCGGTGATCTGGGCCGCGTCGTCCGAACACAGGAACGCCACCGTACCGCCCAGTTGCTCGGTCGTGGCGAATTCCTTCGACGGCTGACGCTCCAGCATCACCTCCTTGATTACGGTGTCCCGGTCCATCTGGTATTTCTCCATCGTCTCGGGGATCTGCGCTTCGACCAGCGGGGTGAGGACATAGCCGGGGCAGACCGCGTTGCAGGTGATCGGCTCCTGCGCGGTTTCCAGCGCGGTAACCTTGCTTAGCCCCACAACCCCGTGCTTGGCCGCGACATAGGCGGATTTGAAGGGCGAGGCGGTCAGCCCGTGGGCGGAGGCGATATTGACGATCCGCCCCCATCCTTGCTCGCGCATCAGAGGCAGCGCGGCCGCCGTCGTGTGAAAGCTGGAGGACAGGTTGATCGCGATGATCGCGTCCCAACGGGCGGTCGGAAACTCATCAATCCCGCTGACGAACTGAATGCCCGCATTATTGACCAGAATATCGACGCTGCCGAATGCCTCCGCCGACTTGGTGACCAGGGCGCGGGTGGCCTCCGGATCGGACATGTCGGCCTGGATATACTTGGCGCCTGATCCCGTCTCCGCCGCGATCTCGTCAGCCAGTTTGTGATCCTCGTCATTGTCCGTGAAGGAGTTCAGCACCACATTCGCGCCACGCCGGGCCAGCTCCTGCGCCACGCCCAGGCCGATGCCCGAGTTCGATCCCGTGACGACCGCGGTTTTTCCTGTGAGAGACATTGCCTGCCTTTCCTTTCGTGGCTTCATGGGCAAGACTGCGCGCGAGCAGTCTTCAAATGCAAACGCTATTGTTGCATCGCACAAAAAACGAGCGACGGAAAGTCACCAAATGATCAACTCAGCAGATGTGCCCGCACGCCATCGTAATGGTCATCAACACAAAAAAAAGGCGTCTCCCGAAGGAGACGCTTTAAGTGTTGAGGCAGGTTTCATACAGGCAAGAAACCTATCGAGCAGTGGAGAAACATTACCTAATCCCCGGCCCGGCTACAAGTGCAATTTACGTGAACGTTTTCTGACTTCGGTGGCGTTGCTGCTGTGGGGCATTTTTGCCTCACTGATCTGCGATATTGTGCAGGAAACCGGCGGTTTTGCGTCGGCTGAGCCGGCACATGGCATTTCAATGCACGGAAAACCGCAATTGGACAGCGAGTTTGAACATTTTCCTTATGTTAATCGTGAAGCGCCCAAAGGCGGCAAGCTGGTGATGGGCGAGGTTGGGGGCTTCGACAGCCTCAACGGATATATCCTGAAAGGGCGCGCGCCCTGGCAGGTTCGCGCCCTGATGGGCGAATCCCTCCTCGCGCGCAATTGGGATGAGCCATTCGCCTTATACGGGCTGCTGGCCGAGAGCGTGGAGACCCCGGCGGATCGCAGTTGGGTGGCTTTCTCACTGCGCCAGAATGCCCGGTTTTCCGATGGCTCGCCAGTGACCGTCGAGGATGTGATCTGGTCGATGGAGACACTGGGAACCAGCGGTCATCCCCGTTATCGCAATGCTTGGGCATCCGTGGAGAAGATCGAGGCGACCGGGCCATCGCGCGTCCGGATCGACTTTTCCGAACCCAATCGCGAGTTGCCGCTGATCATGGGTCTGCGCCCGATCCTGAAGCGCGATCAGTGGCAAGACAGCGACTTTGTCAACAGCGACAGCGTGCTGGCCGTAGGCTCGGGCCCTTACATCCTGACCGATCACGAGGCTGGGCGGTTTCTGGAATTTCAGCGCAACCCCGACTGGTGGGGGGCGGAGTTGCCGGTCAATCGCGGGCTCTACAATTTCGACAAGGTTCGGATCGAGTATTTCCGCAACGACGATGCCTATTGGGAGGCGGTGAAGACCGGGGCCATCTCGCTCCACGCCGATTACGATCCGGTGCGGTGGGAGGAGGGGTACGACATCCCCTCGGTGCGCGAGGGCAAGCTGCTGCGTGATGAGTTGACCCATCAGCGCCCGACCGGTCTGCGCGGTTTTGTCTTCAACACCAGACGCGAGGTGTTCGCGGACCGGGATCTGCGCGCGGCGCTGGCGCTGAGTTTCGATTGGGAGTGGATCAACCAGCGCCTCTATCGCGGCGTCTACCAGCGGATCGAGAGCGCGTTTGGAAACTCTCCGCTGGGCTTCGATGGACCGGCAGGTGCGACCGAGCGGGGGATCCTGGAAGGGTTCGATCTGCCGGACGGAACCCTGGAGGACGGGTGGCGTCCGCCCAAAAGCGATGGTTCGGGCCGGGACCGCCGTGCCCTGCGTGCCGCGGGGCGCCTGCTGGACGGAGCGGGCTGGGTGATCGAGGATGGCAGGCGCATGAAGAACGGCCAACCCCTGGCTTTCGAGATCCTGACCAGCGGGACCGAGCAGGAGACGCTGGCCAGCCTCTGGTCCAGACAGCTCGAACGGCTGGGGATTGCGGCTACAGTACGACGTGTGGATCAGGCGCAGTACCAGCAGCGGCGCGAGACCTATGATTACGACATGATCGTCAATCGCTGGGGCATGTCGTTGAGCCCGGGTACGGAGCAGCGGCTCTATTTCCACTCCTCGGGCCGCGAGCTGGAGGGGACACGCAACTATATGGGTGTGGCCGACCCCGCGGTGGACGCTGCCATCGACGCGCTGTTGGCAGCAGAGGGGACGGAGGATTTCCAGTCCGCCGTCCGCGCGCTCGACCGGGTTCTGAATGCCGGGATCTATGTGATCCCGTTCGGCGTGCTTCCAACCGATCGGCTGGCCCATACGCCGGATTTGCACCGACCGGAGAGTCAGACGCTTTACGGCTGGTGGGGCTGGGCCGCGGGGCCAGCCCGCTGGTGGGCGGAGTAGCTCCTACAGCGCCGAGGCGATCAGGCTGGCCGCGATCGACCACATGACCAGTGCAATCAGCACGTCCAGCACCTGCCACGAGCGTGGCCGCGCGAAGATAGGCTGAAGCAGCCGCGCGCCGTAGCCGAGCCCGAAGAAGAACACGAGGCTGGCCAAGACGGCACCCGTGCCGAAGGCGATCTTGGCCTGACCTTCAAAATCCAGCGAGATCGCGCCGATCAGCGCCACTGTGTCCAGATAGACATGCGGGTTTAGCCAGGTCAGCGCCAGGCAGGTCAGGATCGCCGCCGAGAGGGTGCCCGCCCCCTCGCGCGCGGCCTCCATTCGTTCCGGCGACATCGCCCGGCGGATTGCCATCAGGCCGTAGACGATCAGAAAAGCGGCACCGCCCCAGATCAGCAGACCCTCCAGCCACGGTGCCATGGCGGTGATGGTCGAGAGACCGCCGACCCCGACTGTGATCAAAATCGCATCGGACAGCGCGCAGACCAGGCAGACCCAGAATACATGCTGCCTCAGCAATCCCTGGCGCAGCACGAATGCGTTTTGCGCCCCGATGGCCAGGATCAGCGAGAATCCGCTCGCAAATCCGGTCAGCCCGGCGGTCAGCATTCAACGCGCACCATTGCCATTGCCGCCATTGCCGTTCTTCGCCATCGCGCGGGCGGCCAGGGCCTTCTTGCGCTCCTCGGCCTTGCGCTGCTCCTCCAGACGTTCGGCCTTGGTGGGAGGCGTAACCAGCCCGGCGGAGATCACCAACTTCGCCGCATCCTCCACCGACATGTCCAGCATCCGCACGTCTTTCCTGGGCACGAACAACAGGAAACCCGAGGTCGGGTTCGGCGTGGTCGGCAGGAAGACCGAGATCATGTCGCCCTCGTCCGCTTTCTCCAGGATTTCACCCTTCGTGTCCGTTGAGACGAAAGCGACCGCCCAGATGTCCCGGCGCGGATACTCGACCAGGCAGGCGCTGGAGAACGAGGTTTGCGTCTGGCTGAAGACCGTCTCGGCGATCTGCTTGATGGCGTTATAGATCGAGCGGATGATCGGCGTGCGGTCAATGATCCCCTCGCCCCAGCGGATCAGTTGCCGGCCAAAGACCCGGCGTGTCAGCGTGCCGACAAACGCCGTAAAGAACAGGAACACGATCACCCCGAAGCCCGGAATGTCGACATTCAGATAAGTCGAAGGGTTGTAGATCGACGGCACCAGCGGCACGATCTGGGCGTCGATGAAGGTGATGATCGTCCAAGTCAGATAGATCGTGATGACGATCGGCGCGACGACCACCAGCCCGGTCAGGAAATTGGCGCGCATGCGCGACCAAAACCGCGGACCGCGCCGGGCGACCCTCGGTGTTCCCTTTTGATCTTTCTGTTTTTCGGCCATCGGTCCCCGCAACGCTTCCCCGGACTACCTAGTAGCCGAGTTTGCGCTGCACAATCCCAATCATCGCCTCACCCGCCTGATCGCGCAGAATATTGGCGATGATCGCCTCAGCAGCCGTCGCGGGCCGGGTGACGGAGGCAATATGCGGCGTGACGGTGACTTTCGGATGCGCCCAATAGGGATTATCGGCGGGCATCGGCTCTATATCGAACACATCCATAGTCACATGGGAAAGTTGTCCGCTGTCCAGCGCCGACAGAACTGCGTCGTGTTGCAGGATCGGCCCGCGCGCTGCGTTCACGATGCAGGCCCCCGGGGGGAGGAGGGCGATGCGCGCCTCGTTCACCAGCCGTTCTGTCTCTGCCGTGTGAGGCAGCAGGATCACCAGGATCTCCGCTTGGCGCAGCATCTCGTCCAGCCCGTCCGGACCGTGCAGGCAGGTAACCCCAGGAATGCGCTTTGCGCTGCGCGCCCAGCCCAGGGTGCGGAAGCCGTGCCGTGCCAGATGCGTCGCACAATCGGCACCCAAAGCGCCCAGACCCAGAACACCAACGCTGCGATGGCGGGCGAGGGGCGGCGCGTCCTTTTCCCATGCCGCGATGGGCTCCGCGCCGATATAGCGGTCGATGTTCAGATGATGGCGCAGGACATGACCGACGACATAGTCGCGCATCCCCTCGGTCAGCCCGCTTTCGATCATTCGCACCACGGTCAAGTCCGGTTCCGGGTCGCAACGCAAAACGGCCTCGACCCCGGCCCAGAGACTGAGGACCGCGCGGAGACGGGTGAACGGCGTGAAATCCTGAACCGGTCCGCTGCCCTCGAAGATCAGATAGTCGACCTCCTCCGGCGCGATGTCGACCGGGTCTAGATGGAGCGAGACAGGCAGGGCCGCCTGCTCGGCCGCATGGGTCAGGGCGGCCTTGTAGGCCTCGCGCGAGCCGGGAGCGCCCGCAAACAGCAATTGGATCATCGGGGCCTCTTACCGGCGGTGGATATGAGCGCTCTGTACCAGACCGAAGGCGATCAGCAAGACCAACATCGCCGAGCCGCCGTAACTGACCAGCGGCAGCGGCACGCCCACAACCGGGATCAGTCCCATCACCATCGCCATATTGGTCGCCCAGTAGAAAAAGAAGGTGGCGATCAGCCCCCCGGCCAGCAGCGAGCCGTACCGGTCCGCGTTCCGGGCAACCGACACAAAACCCAGAACGACCACGGCGACATAAAGGCCGAGGAGAGAGAGCGAACCGAAAAAGCCAAACTCCTCGCTGAGGGTGGTGAAGATGAAATCGGTATGCTTCTCCGGCAGGAAGTTCAGCCTCGACTGAGTTCCCTGCATGAAACCGCGGCCCGAAACGCCGCCGGAGCCCATGGCGATCTTCGATTGGGTGATGTGGTACCCCGCCCCCAGCGGGTCCGATGCCGGATCCAGGAAGGTCGCGATCCGGCGGTACTGGTAATCCTTCAGGATCTGCCAGTCGGTCCCCTGACTGGCCATGACCAGCCAGACGGCACCGCCCCCCAAAGCCCCCACAGCCGCGAAATACCAGAGCGAGACGCCCGCGAGGAACATCACCACCGCGCCGCCCGCCCCCAGCAGGATCGCCGTGCCCAGATCGGGCTGCTTCAGAACCAGCATCATCGGCAGCGCGATCAGCCCAAGCGGCAGCATCAGCCAGAGCGGATGGCTGACCCGATCGCGGTCCAGCCAGTCATAGAACCGGGCCAAAGCCATCACGAGGCCGATCTTCATCAGCTCGGAAGGCTGAAGTTGCAGCGGCCCGATCGGCAGCCAGCGCTGGGCGCCCATGCCGGTGGTGCCTACGAATTCCACCGCGATCAGCAGCAGCAGCGACCCGATATAGGCGATGGGCGAGAACCATCGGAAGAACCGGATATTGATCAGCGCGATCATCAGCATCAGCGCCATGCCGATGCCGAACCGGGTCATCTGGCGTCCGGCCCATGGCTCGAAACTTCCCCCGGCGACCGAATAGAGCATCAGGAAGCCGATCGAAGAGACCGCACAAATCACCAGCAGCAAAGACCAGTCCAGCCGCAGGATTTTCTGCAGCAGCGTCAGGTGCTTGGCTTGGGTCGCGACAGGGGCGAGCTTCACGTCGGCACTCGCGAAGGCGGCTCGGCCGGCGGGCGCGGCGGCGCCTGGCCGGCGGGATAGGCCCGGTCCGGCGGCTCGGGTCCATAGAGCGCACGCACCAGGATGTCGCGCGCAATCGGGGCCGCTGCCTTGGACCCGCCGCCGCCATGTTCCACGATCACCGACACCGCGTAGCGCGGGTTGTCATAAGGCGCATATCCGACGAAGAGCGCGTGATCGCGCCGCTCCCACGGCAGATCCTCGTTTTTGAAGACGCCGCGCGCACGCTCGGCCGCCGTGATGTTGCGCACCTGGCTGGTGCCTGTCTTGCCCGCCATGGCGTTCACATTCTCGGCGATGCGTGAGCGCCGCGCCGTACCGCGTTTCGAGTTCACGACATTGAACATGCCGCGGCGCACGATGTCGAAATGTTTGGGGTTGATACCGAGATCGAGGGCGTCTGGCACCCCCTCCGGCTGGCCGGACACGGCACGGATCATGCGCGGCTGGACGCCGGTGCCGGAGGCTATGCGGGCTGTCATCACCGCAAGCTGCAAGGGCGTCGCCAGCACAAAACCCTGGCCGATACCGCTGTTGAGCGTGTCGCCCACCAGCCATTCCTGCTCGCGCGCCTTGCGCTTCCAGTCCTTGGTTGGAATCAGGCCCTTCTGGACCGAGGTGAAGGGGATATCGAGCGAAACGCCCAAGCCCAGACGCCGCGCCATCTCGGCGATACGCTCGATCCCGGTGCGCCGGGCGATCTCGTAATAATAGACATCGCAGGACTGCTCGAGCGAGCGGTTGAGATTGACCCAGCCATGTCCGCCGCGCCGCCAGCAATGGAATTTGCGCCTGCCGAGTTTCATGTGGCCGGGGCAATAGACCGTCTCGCCGGAGGCGACGACACCGGCCTCAAGCGCGGCAAGCGCAACCACCATCTTGAAGGTCGAACCCGGCGGATACATGCCTGAGGCCCATTTATTGTGAAGCGGTCTGTGATCATTCTCGCGCAGTGCGTTGTATTGTTTGTGAGAAATGCCCAGAACAAACGGATTTGGATCATAGGTCGGGCTGGAGGCGAGCGCCAGCAGGTCGCCGTTCTGCACGTCCATCAGTACGGCGGCGGCACTCTCGTTGCCGAGGCGTTTTTGAACCGTGTCCTGCAGGGCCAGATCCAGCGTGAGGTGCAGGTCGGAGCCTGCGATCCCTTCGTTGCGATCCAACTCGCGGATCACACGACCGACGGCGTTGACCTCGATCCGGCTGGACCCTGCCTGGCCGCGCAGCAAACCCTCATTCGCTTTTTCGACTCCGGTCTTGCCGATCTGAAATTCGGGGATCTGAAGAACCGGATCGGGTTCCTGTTGCGCATCGATATCACGCTGGCTGACCCGGCCGACATAGCCGACCACATGCGCCGTCAGATCGCCATGGGGGTAATAGCGTGACAATCCCACCTCTGGCTGGATGCCGGCCAGGGCAGGGGCGTTGGCATTGACCTTCGAGAACTCCTCCCAAGTCAGATGCTCGGCCACGGCGACCGGGACGAAGGCGCTCTTCGCGGCGATTTCCTTTAGGACGCGGCGGCGTTGGCGCTCTGGGATCTCGATCAGACGACCGAGCTGATCCAGCATCTCCTCGGCATCGCTGGTTTGTTCGCGGATCATGACGACGCGATAATTCTTGGTGTTGACCGCGAGGGGCTTGCCGTTGCGGTCGAAGATCTGCGCGCGCGATGGGGCGATGAGGCGCAGGTTGATGCGGTTCTCCTCGGCCAGCACGCGATAGCGTTCGGTTTCCACCACCTGCAACTGACGCATCCGCCAGGCGAGGCTGCCGGCGATCAGTAGCTGGACGCCGGTGACCATGGCGCCGCGACGGGTCAAGGCACGGGCGCCTTCGCGCCCTTCCTGATCGGCACTGTTGGTGAAGAGCGAGAAGCGGCGGCTCATATCGTCTGCCCCTTGCGATCACTGGGCCGCCAGCCGATGCGGAAGACCCATAGGAAGATCAGACCCAGCACCGGATAGGCAATCACGGTCAGAAGCGCCAGCGTGGCAAGCTGACCCAGATAGGGCGGTTGGCCCAGCGTGATTGTCAGCAGCAGCCATTGCAGCATCAACCCGCCCAGCGCTGCCGCCGCCACGCAAAGCCATTCGACGATGAAGGGTCTGCTGGAGATCCACCAGCGATACTCCTTCAGCAATTCGACCATCAGCACCAGCGAGAGCGTACCGGCCCCCAACGGCGCATCGGTCAGCAGGTCACGGCAAAGGCCAAGCCCAAAGACCAACAGCACAGGGGTGGAGCGCGGGCGCCGCAGTGCCCAATAGGCCATCACGCAGAGCAACAAGTCTGGCGAGGGCAGGGCAGTGGCCGAGAGACTGACCGGCGCCGCTTCGATAAAAATCGCGAGGAAGCCGAGCAGGGCCAGAAACACCATGCGCAGAACCAGAAATAAGTTTTCGCGGTCAAGTTCCATCGCGCGTCACTCGGCCAATAAACCGGGATCGGGCGCAAGGTCGTCCACGGCCGACCGCTCGATCCCCGGCAGGATCAGCCCGCCCGGCCGATCGATCTGCGTGTCCGGCGTGTAGCGCAGCAATCGCACGAATTCGAGCCGCGAATAATTCGCGGCCAGCACCACCCGCCAGTTCGACCCGCCCGCCGAAACCAGGCGCCCGACCGGCAGGTTCGGTGGGAACACATCGCCATCGCCCGAAGTTTCGATCAGATCGCCGGGTTTTACCCGCTCGGCGCTTTCCAGGAATTGCAGCTTTGGTGTCTCGGTTCCATCGCCGGTCAGGATCGCGCGGCGGCCCGAAGGTTGAACGACCACAGGCACGCGAGAGGAGAAATCCGTCAGCAGCAACAGCCGCGCTGCCCGATCGCCCACGCCCACGACCCGGCCCACCAGACCGCTGCCATCGACGGCGGCGGATCCATCGCGCACCCCGTCGCGCCCGCCTACGTTGACCAGTGCGGATTGCAGGAAGGGTCCGCCGCTGTCGGCGATCACATCGCCGGTGACAAACGTGGTCTGGGCCGCCAGTTGGACGTTGTTGAGCGCGCGGAGCTGGGCATTCTCCTCCTCCAACTGCCGCGCGGTTTCGCGCCAGGCCTGCAGGCGCTGGATCTCGCGCCTCAGCGCCCTGTTCTGGCGGTAGACCGCAAAGAAGTTCTGATAATCTCGGGTCAGTTCCGACGCAAAGTGGATCGGCTCGCCCACCCAGGTCATCGAGGGCAGCACCCGGTCAGCCAGCGCCATGCGCAGCCGTTCCACGCGCGGATTGTCCATCCGCCATAGGATCAGCAGCACCAGGCAGGCCAGGACCACGAAGCCCAGCAGAATCCGGTTCACCGTGCGGGTGAAGGCGCCGTCCTTCTGATCGGAGGCAGGGCGCATATTACGGCTCCTCAGACGCCGATTTTCATCACATGGCCAAGACGGTCGAGATGTTCGAGCGCCCGGCCCGTTCCCAGGGCGACGCAGTGCAGCGGCTCTTCCGCCACCGAGATCGCCAGCCCCGTCTGTTCGCGCAGTGCCAGATCCAGATCGCCGAGCAGAGCCCCGCCACCCGCCAGCATCACACCGTTATCCACTATATCCGCGGCGAGATCGGGGGGTGTCGCCTCAAGCGCCACCATCACCGCCTCGACAATCTGCTGAACCGGCTCGGTCAGGGCCTCGGAGATCTGGGCCTGGGTGATCTCCTGCTCCTTCGGGACGCCGTTCAGCAGATCGCGGCCCCGAATCACCATCGTCTCGCCAATGCCGTCGCTGGGCAGTTTGGCGCAGCCGATCTGCTTCTTGATCTTCTCGGCGGTCGACTCGCCGATCAGCATGTTGTGCTGGCGGCGCATATGGCTGATGATCGCCTCGTCCATCTTGTCGCCGCCGACGCGCACGGACCGGGCGTAGACGATGTCCGAAAGGCTGAGCACTGCCACCTCGGTCGTGCCGCCGCCGATATCGACCACCATCGACCCAGTGGGTTCCGTGATCGGCAAGCCCGCACCGATGGCCGCCGCAATGGGTTCCGGGATCAGATAGGCGCGACTGGCACCCGCCGAGATCACGGATTGCTCGATCGCCCGTTCCTCCACCGCGGTCGCGCCATAGGGGACGCAGACCACTACCTTGGGCTTCGAGAACGGCGATTTCGGATTCACCTTGCGGATGAAGTACTTGATCATCTCTTCCGCGACATCGAAATCCGCGATCACCCCGTCGCGCATCGGGCGGATCGCCTCGATGCTGCCCGGCGTGCGGCCCAGCATCAGCTTGGCATCCTCGCCAACCGCCTTGACCTCTTTCTTGCCGTTAATGGTCTGATAGGCGACGACGGAAGGCTCGTTCAGCACGATCCCCTTGCCCTTGACATAGACGAGCGTGTTCGCCGTGCCGAGGTCGATTGCCATATCATTCGAGATAAAGCCGAACATCCTGCCCATCAAAGCCTAAGCCCCTAACTGATCGATTGCCTGTCGCTTGCCGCCTGTTGTCTGCCGTTGGCGCGTTTTCCCGCCTTTCAGCCGCTTATAGAACGCCGCTGCCCGGCACGCAAAGAGAAACCCCGTGCGTTTTCCGCAGGTGCGGGTCGGAAATGACGCAAAATGCCCGGTATCGGTAGAAAATGTCCGGAATCCGCTCGCATTGCGTCATGACTGCGAAATCGGGCGTTTGAGGCTAGGCGCCCTATTTCGCGGGGCGCCTGGCGTTGCGCCGTGGCCAGGGTCAGACGGCAATCGTCTCCGCCGGCGCTGACTTTTCGCGCCGAACCAGCAGCTTGTTGAGCGCGTGGACATAGGCGCGGCAGCTTGCAACCACGGTATCGGTGTCCGAGCTTTGGGCTGTGACTATCTTCCCCCCCTCCGCCAGCCGGACACTAACGGTCGCCTGGGCGTCGGTTCCCTCGGTCACTGCATGGACCTGATATAGATCCAGTTCCGCCTCGTGCGGCACAAGCGCCTTCACGCAATTGAAGGCGGCATCCACCGGTCCATCGCCCTGCTGGGTGGTGGAGTGTTCTGTGCCGTCGATCTCAAGGATGATATCCGCCGATTGCGGCGCCTCCGTCCCGCAGATCACGCGGAGAAATTTCACCTTTATCCTCTCAGATGAGGCAGTTGCCGTGCTTTCCTCCACCAGCGCGACAATGTCGTCGTCATAGACTTCCTTCTTGCGATCAGCCAGCGCCTTGAAGCGCACGAAGGCGTCCTCCAGTGCGTTGGCGCCCAGATCGATACCCAGATCGCTGAGCTTGGTCTTGAAGGCATGACGCCCGGAGTGCTTGCCCATCGGCAGCGAGGTGCCGGTCAGGCCCACATCTTCCGGGCGCATGATCTCGAAGGTGCCGGCATGTTTCAGCATGCCGTCCTGGTGGATGCCGGACTCGTGCGCAAACGCGTTCTTGCCGACGATGGCCTTGTTGTACTGCACAGGAAAGCCCGAAACGGCCGCAACGATGCGGCTGGCCTGCATGATCCGGGTGGTGTCGATTTCCGTCTTGAAGGGCATGATGTCAGGGCGGACGCGCAGGGCCATCACGACCTCCTCCAGCGCCGTGTTGCCCGCACGCTCGCCCAGACCGTTGATAGTGCATTCGATCTGGCGCGCCCCGGCCTCGACCGCGGCGAGGCTGTTCGCCGTCGCCATGCCCAGGTCGTTGTGGCAATGGGTGGCGATGGTGCAGTCGTGGATTTCGGGGATTTCATCGCGCAGCATCTGGATGATCTGGGCGCTTTCGCGCGGTGCGGTATAGCCCACGGTGTCGGGGATATTGATCGTCGTCGCCCCGTTGGCTATAGCCATTTTCACGGTTTCGACGAGGTAGTCGTTCTCGGTCCGGGTCGCGTCCATCGGCGACCATTGCACATCCTCGCAGAGGCTGCGGGCATGGGCGACCGTCGCCGCGATCTTGTCCAGCACTTCGGCCTTGGTCATGGAAAGCTGATGCTCGCGATGCAGCGGCGAAGTGCCGATGAAGGTGTGGATCCGCGGCTTGGCCGCGTGTTGCAGCGCCTCCCACGCACGGTCGATATCCTTGGTCGAGGCGCGCGCCAGGCCTGCGATCACCGAGCTTTTGCAGATCTTGGCGATTTCAGTCACCGCCTCGAAATCGCCTTCGGAGGCAATGGGGAAGCCGGCTTCGATGATGTCCACGCCCATCTCGTCCAGAAGCGTGGCGATCTGAAGCTTTTCGTCCAGGGTCATCGAGGCGCCGGGTGATTGCTCGCCGTCGCGCAGGGTGGTGTCGAAGATTTTCACGCGCTCATGCGCGGATGTCTGATCGGTCATGTCACTGATTCCATGAACTTGGATGTCGGTCTGGGTTCAGGCGGCGCGAAGATCACAATCCCCTGAGCGCGCGCGCCGCAAATCCCGGCGCCCTCAGGGGCGACTAAGCAGGAGGAGCCCAAGGCGGGCAGGAATGCGCGACATCAGAACCATGGTCGCAGCATACTCGAAAAGATTTCCGAAACCATACCAAATCTGCTCGACCTGACGCCGAAACGCTCGCGCAATTATTGTTCTTCTCAAGCGGTGTTTCAGACAGTAAAGAACCACCGAAATCGATCGGGCGGAATGAAGAGGGAGACGGGCAGCATGGCCTATAACATACTGATTCTCGGCGCATCCTATGGCTCGCTCTTGGCCACCAAGCTGCTGATGGCCGGGCACAACGTCACGCTGGTCTGCCGGTCCAAGACGGCCGAGTTGATCAATCGCGACGGAACCGAGGTGCGGATCAAGCTGCGCGACGAGGCCGTTCACCGCGCGATCTTCTCGCGCGATCTGCCCGGCACCGTCGATGCCTGCCCGCCGGAGGATGTGGATGTCAGCCGCTATGACATGGTCGGGCTGGCGATGCAGGAACCGCAATACGCCAATCACACGATCCGCGTGCTGATGATCAAGATCGCCGAGGCCGGGCTGCCCTGCCTCTCGATCATGAACATGCCGCCTTTGCCCTATCTGAAACGCATTCCTTCGCTGGCCGACGCGGATCTGGAAGAAGCCTATACCAACGCCCAAGTGTGGGAGCGGTTCAAGCCGGGTCTCGTCACCCTCTGCTCGCCCGATCCGCAGGCGTTCCGCCCGCCGGAGGAGGCGGCCAACGTGCTGCATGTGGGTCTGCCGACGAACTTTAAGGCGGCGGCATTCGAGGATGACGCTCACAACAAGATGCTGCGCGAGCTGGAGGCGGATATCGCCGCCGTGACGCTGGAGGGTAAGGACGTGCCGGTGAAACTGCGCGTCTTCGACTCGCTGTTCGTGCCGCTGGCCAAATGGTCGATGCTGCTGACCGGCAATTATCGCTGCATCACGGAACACGAACCCCAGGCGATCCGAGATGCGGTGCATGGAGACCTGGACGCATCGCGCGGGATCTATGCCCATGTCGATGCGGTGGCCCAGAAACTGGGGGCCGACCCCGCCGATCAGGTGCCGTTCGAGAAATACGCCAAAGCTGCGGAAAGCCTTTTGAAACCGTCCTCCGCCGCCCGCGCCGTGTCCGCAGGTGCGCCGTTTATCGAGCGGGTTGATCTGCTGGTAAAGCTGATCTCGCACCGTCTGGGCATGCCCCATCCCGGCATCGACCGGACAGTGGAGATCGTGGATCACAAGCTGGACCAGACCATCGTTCCCGGCTGAGAGGGGCAGACTGAACACAGAAACGCCCTGGTCCGGAGATGCCGGATCAGGGCGTTTTCAATTTTTGATTGTGGCTGAGATCACTCCGATTTTGGCTTTCCCCGGCGACCCTCGAACCATTCACCTTCGAACACTGTGCCAGAGGCGTAGGTCATGACCCCGAACCCATGCTGGCGCCCGTTTTCGAAGTTGCCCTTGTAGACGTCGCCATTGGGGTACTTCGCCGTGCCCTCTCCATGGATCTCGCCAGCCTTCCAGCCGCCCGTATAGGTGAAGCCGTCGGCCAGGACCAACTCGCCTTCGCCCTGGCGTTTGCCGCCGTCGAAACCGCCCTCATAGACCGCGCCATCGGGATAGGTCAGCTTGCCCTGGCCGGTCTGCAAGCCGTTCTCCCACGTCCCGGCATAGATATGGCCGTCGGCATAGGTCATCGTGCCCTGCCCATGGTGTTTCGCATCGGCGAACTCGCCCTCATAGACGGAGCCGTTGGGATATTTCGCGACCCCTTCGCCCGAGATCACGCCATCCTGCCATGTGCCCTCGTAAGTGCCGCCATCGGCATAGGTGATCTTGCCTTCGCCATTGGGCGTGCCATTGGCAAAACTGCCCTCATAGGTCGATCCGTTGGGATAGCGTGCCACCCCCGCGCCCTCGATCCGACCGGCAACCCAGTTGCCTTCGTAGATGTAGCCGTCGGCCCCGGTGAATTTACCGGTGCCGTCGCGCTCGCCCGCGGCGAAGCTGCCTTCGTAGATGTCGCCATTTGCATAGGTCGCTTTGCCTTCGCCCTCGCGATTGCCATCTACGAAGTTGCCTTCGTACTTGTCCCCGTTGGCATAGACGGCAGCACCCTCGCCGGTGATCTGACCGGCCTTCCAGTCGCCAGTATAGGCGAAGCCATCGGGCAGGGTGATCGCGCCCTTGCCCTGGCGCAGGCCGTCGATGAAGCCGCCCTCGTAGACCGCACCATCGGGATAGGTGACCTTGCCCTGACCGTGCTGGGCGCCTTCTTTCCAGTCACCCTCGTACACATAGCCGTTTTCGCGGATCATCTTTCCGGTGCCGTGATGGGCCGAGTTCTTGAACTCACCCTCATAGCGCATGCCATTGGCGTAGACGGCGACGCCCGTGCCTTCGATCACGCCGTCAACCCACTCGCCCTCGTATGAGCCGCCATTGGCATAGTCGATCTTGCCGGTGCCGTGGGGCACGCCCTCCTTGAACTCGCCCTCGTAGACCGAGCCATTGGGGAATTTGGCCTTGCCTTGTCCCTGGATGACGCCATCGACCCAGTTGCCGGTATATTCATACCCGTCGGGCGCGGTGTAGGTACCCTGGCCGTGCTGCTTCCCGTCGCGGAATTCACCCTGATAGATCGCGCCGGAATCGTACTCCTTGGTGGCTGTTCCGGTTGCACCGCCGGTATCGCTGCCATTCTCCTGCGCCACCGCGCATCCGGCCATCAGCAGGCCGACAAGTCCGCCCGATAGTATTTTCCTCATCGTCTCCAGTCCTCTCCCTTTCGGGCGGTTACAGCCCCTCCCCGGTCTTGCAGGTCGCGACCTTAAGTTGCTGGGAAGCATCTGACAATCACTTGTGTCGCAAGAGTGGCAAAGCCTGACACGGCCATGCTTGCGCTGCGCCCGGCGCAGGCGTAAGCGAAAGTCCAACGACCGAAGGAACCCCTGATGACCGACGCGCCGCTCTCGCTGCTTCTGGCCCAGATGAACCCGGTGGCAGGGGACATCGCGGGCAATCTGGATCTGGCGCGCCGCGCCCTGGCCGAGGGAGAAGCCAAAGGCGTCGACCTCGTGGTGCTGCCCGAGATGTTTCTGTCCGGCTATCAGGTGCTGGATCTGTCGGTCCGCCCAGCTTTCCTGCGCGACATCCAGTCGGCACTGGACGTGTTGGCGGCGCAGACCGCACCCGGCGGGACCGCACTGGCCATCGGCGCGCCGATCTTTGGCGAGACGACCGAGCCCGGGCAGGATCATGCGGGGGCCTACAACGCTTATCACCTGTTGCAAGACGGCGTGATCCGGGCGCAGTTCCTGAAGCATCACCGGCCGAATTACGGTGTCTTCGACGAGAAACGGCTGTATCTGGAGGGCCCAGCGCCCGGTCCCATCGAGATTGCGGGCTGCCGCGTCGGGTTTCCGATCTGCGAGGATATCTGGTTTCCCGACGTGGTGGAAACGCTGGAGGAAGCGGGGGCGGAGCTGCTGATCTCGCCCAATGGCTCGCCCTATCACCGGGGAAAATACGACATTCGGATGCAGGTCGCGCTGGCCCGTGTGGTCGAGACGAAGCTGCCGCTGATCTATCTTAACCTGATCGGCGGGCAGGACGACCAAATCTTCGACGGCGGCAGTTTCGCCCTGAACCCGGGCGGGGCCCTGGCCGTGCAGATGCCGTTCTTCGAGGAGGCGCTGGAGCCGGTCACGGCGCGGGCAACCAATCACGGATGGCGGATCGAAGCTGGTACTCTGAGCCCGGTGCCGGGCGATGCGGAAACCGATTACCGCGCCATGGTCGAGGCGACCCGGGACTATGTGACGAAATCGGGCTTCGCGAAGATTCTGCTGGGGCTTTCCGGCGGGATCGACTCGGCGATTGTCGCGGCGATCGCGACCGATGCGCTGGGGCCTTCGAACGTGCGCTGCGTGATGCTGCCCTCGCAATACACATCCGATGGTTCGCTAAGCGATGCGCATGCCTGTGCGGATGCGCTGGGCGTGACCTATGGCGATCTGCCGATCTCGGGCGCGGTCAGCGCCGTGGGGCAGGGGCTGGCGCCCTTCTTCGAGGGGCTGGAGGCCGACACGACCGAGGAGAACATCCAATCGCGTCTGCGCGGTGTCTACCTGATGGCGCTCTCGAACAAATTCGGCGAGCTTTTGCTGACCACCGGCAACAAGTCGGAAATGGCGGTCGGATACTGCACGATCTATGGTGACATGAACGGGGCCTATAATCCGATCAAGGACCTCTACAAAACCCGTGTCTTCGAGACAGCGCGCTGGCGCAACCAGACCTATGAGCCCTGGATGAAAGGCCCGGCGGGGCAGGTGATCCCGCAAACGATCATCGAGAAACCCCCCTCCGCCGAACTGCGTCCCGATCAGCGCGACGATGACAGCCTGCCCCCCTATGACGTGCTGGACGCGATCCTGATCGACCTGGTGGAAATGCAGCTTTCGACCGAGGAGATCATCGCCAAAGGCTTCGCGCGAGAGACCGTGATGCAGGTGCAAAGCCTGCTCTACATCAACGAATACAAGCGCTTTCAATCACCCCCTGGCGTGAAGCTGACCCATCGGGCATTCTGGCTGGATAGACGATATCCGATTGTGAACCGCTGGAGAGATCGAAGTTGATTGAAGATCAAGAAGAGATTTTGCTGAAGGTGCGGCAAGAACGCCAGATGTCATGCCTGAACCTCTTCATGATGACGACCTTACTGATCGTATTGATGAGCGACGTGTCGGGTGACAAGACGCTGCTCTCCATTATCTTCATTGTGAGCTTCTGGATTTTTGGCGGTTTGATGGTGTTGGAGATCGCCCATTCGGACCCGCGCATCCGGGCAAGCGGGCACGGTCTTTATCTCCGCGCTCGCTATGAAAACCTGACCGAACCGATAGAATGGGATAACATCTCTTCCATTAAGGCAACGCGCAAAGCCATCCGGATAGACTTCAAGAGAGGTGTTTCAGGCACCACGCTGATCGGAAAACTGCTGCTGAAACCCCGCCTGTCTATGCGGATCCTTTCAGCTCAGATCGAAGGCGATCCCCTGAAGATTGCCCAGAGGCTTGAGGCGATCCGCCTGAACCAATCGTATCGACAGCGCTTGAAGGACCTGCGCTGAGTTGTTTCCCTTCATGGACCGAGGATGGTCGAATGATGGCCCAAGTCGAGTTCATTCAACAACCAATCATGCGCTTTCGTAAGTATGGATGGTTCTGCGCGGCGGTCTGTATTCTGGATTTCATAACATTGTCGTTTGATATTTTCAGTGGACGGCAGATGAGCACAGGCGTGTTTGGCGTCGGATTGCGAGTATTGGGCATACCTTTGTTTTACATACTCAGCCGCTGGGCATTCCGACAAGCGCGGGGCGGTGAGAAGATACTGGCGGACGACCGTGGCCTTTCATCGCCGTCTATCCTCGGCGGCCGTATGACAATCCCTTGGGACAACATAGCCGAACTCGACGTTGGGGAAATTCGTTTTGTTAAGCGTCATTCGGTGCTGTTCGTTAAGCTCAAGGATCGCGCGGCGTTCAGGCGCGACCGCAGAGTGTCATCTCCGCTTGTATTGGCTGCCGGGATGCCGCCCTATGACCTTCATATCGGTCTCGATGCCGTTCCGGTCGATCCTCGCGTGGTTCTTGATCAGGTGAAGGTGGCTTGGGCGCACCACTGCGGCGTCGGCACCGTAACCAATGCTTGACCGCGATGCGCGCGCGCGGCAGGGAAGACGCCAATCCATGATCGCTAGAGCCTAAATATGACCACCACCCGTTTCGCCCCATCTCCCACCGGGTTCCTGCATGTCGGGAATCTACGCACCGCTGTGATGAACTGGATGATCGCGGCCAAGGCGGGCGGGACGTTCATCCTGCGCATCGACGATACGGATCAGGAACGCTCGGAGGGTCGGTACACCGATCAGATCAAGCAGGATCTGGAATGGCTGGGCCTGACCTGGGACCGGGTGGAGCATCAGTCGGCGCGGTTCGACCGCTATCACGCCGCCGCCGACAAGCTGCGCGGGGCAGGTCGGCTCTACGATTGTTTCGAGACGCCGGTGGAGCTGGATCTGAAGCGCAAGAAGCAGCTCAATGCTGGGAAGCCCCCGGTCTATGACCGCGCCGCGTTGAAGCTGACCGAGGCGGAGAAGGCGACGCTGGCGAAGGAACGTGATCCCCACCAGCGGTTCCTGCTGGATCAGACCGAAGTCATCTGGGAAGACCTGATCCGCGGGCCACAGCGTATCGACGCAGCCTCGATCTCGGACCCGGTGCTGTTCCGTGCCGACGGGCAGTTGCTCTATACCCTCGCCAGCGTGGTGGACGATGCCGAGATGGGGGTGACCCATGTGGTCCGCGGCGCCGACCATGTCACCAATACCGGCGCGCAGATCCAGATTTTCGAGGCGCTGGGCGCCGCCGCACCCGCCTTCGCCCACCATTCGCTGCTGACCGGGCCGGAGGGGGAGGCGCTCTCCAAACGTCTCGGCACGCTGGCGCTGAAGGATTTGCGCGAGGCGGGGGTCGAACCGCTCGCGCTGGTCGGCTTCATGGCTCGGCTCGGCTCCTCGCAGCCGGTGGAGGTGCTGGCTTCGATGGCGGAGGTGGTCGAAACCTTCGACCCCGGGCAGTTCAACATGACGCCCACGAAGTTCGATCCGGAGGAGCTACGCCTGCATTCCGCCAAAACCTTGCGCGCATTGCCATTTGACGCCGTGGCCCACCGCCTGCCGGTGCCGCCCGAGACGGCGCCCGCCTTTTGGGCCGCCATCGGGCCCAATCTGGATACGGTGGACCAGGCGGCAGAGTGGTGGGACCTCTGCCTGAACGGCACCCAGCCACTGGTAGCCGAGGAGGATGCGGAGTTCGTCGCCCAGGCTTTGCCGCTGCTGCCGCCCCGCCCATGGACAGACGAGACCTGGGGCACATGGACCGGTGCCGTGAAGGCGGCCACCGGGCGCAAGGGCAAGGGATTGTTCCAGCCGCTGCGCAAAACCCTGACCGGACGCGAGCGGGGGCCGGATATGGCTGCGCTGATGCCTTTGCTGCAGGGGCCGATCCCAAGACCGTGAGCGGGGATGTATATGGCCCGGCAAGTGATTAGATCCCTCGGCCTGACGTCTCCATCCAAGGATAATGACCATGTCTGCCAGTGAAGAACTCGCCAAACTCCGCCCCCTTTCCAAAGCCAATCCCGATCTGATGAAAGCCTTCGGGGCATTCGATGAAGTGGCGATGCGCGCCGGGGCGCTCGACAAGAAGACCAAGGAGCTGATTGCTGTCGCCGTCGCCCTGACAACGCAATGCCAGTACTGTCTGACCATTCACACCGAGGCCGCCCGCAAGGCAGGGGCGACGGATGCGGAACTGAGCGAGACAACCTTCGTCGCCGCTGCACTGCGCGCCGGTGCCGCTGTGACCCACGGCGCGAATTATGTGGTCAAAGAGTAAGGGCGCATTCGCCATCCTGCTGCTGATGGCACTGCCTGCCGCAGCGCAGGATGTGCGGGCCACCGGCAGTTTCACCTCGGGCCGCGTGACCGGAAATGTCTCGCTGGTTGGGATCGACGGCAAATGGTTCATCCGGCTTGAGGAGAATTTCGTCCACGAGGGCGCACCCGACCCCTGGGTCGCGCTGGGCGAGACCACCTTTCGTCGCGACGGCCTGATCGGACCATTGCTATCGGATACGGGCGCACAGCTTTATCCTGTCCCGGAACGCATCGACCGCGCGGGGTTCAGCACGGTCTATATCTGGTGCGAACGCTTCTCGACGCCGCTGGGCCGTGCCCGGCTGGCGCCCGTGCCTTGACATCCCGACCGCGAGGCGCGATGAACGCGTCATGAAAACTGCAACCTGCATCTGCCGGATCTGCATTAGCTGCTGACATTCGTCCGCGGCGGTTTCTCTGTTCCTCATCGAACTCTGACATGCTAGCCCGCCGCGGGAGACCTGCGCGAGGACGCTATGACCGAGATCAAGCTCTACAACACCCGCACCCGAACGAAGGAGGTGTTCACCCCCATCGATCCCAAGAACGTGCGGATGTATGTCTGCGGCCCCACCGTCTATGACCGCGCCCATATCGGAAATGCGCGCCCGGCCGTGGTGTTCGATGTCCTTTATCGTCTGCTGCGCCATGTTTATGGCGAAGAACACGTGACTTATGTCCGGAACTTCACGGATGTGGATGACAAGATCAACGCCCGCGCGGCGGAGACCGGGCGTGGCATTCGTGAAATCACGGATGAAACTATCGGCTGGTATCACGAGGATATGGATGCGCTGGGCGTCTTGCGCCCCAATCATCAGCCACGCTGCACCGAATACATTTCCCAGATGGTCGCGATGATCGAGGAGCTGATTTCCAAGGGCAATGCCTATGACGATGGCGACGGCCATGTGCTCTTCGATGTGCGCAGCTATGCGGAGTATGGCCGACTTGCGCGGCGCTCGCTGGATGAGATGAAAGCAGGCGCGCGGGTCGAAGTCGCGACCAACAAACGCGACCCGATGGACTTTGTGCTGTGGAAGCCCTCGACCGGCGACCAGCCGGGTTGGGAGAGCCCCTGGGGCAGGGGTCGCCCAGGCTGGCACATCGAATGCTCCGCCATGGCACGTGAGCTGCTGGGCGAAGTCTTCGATATTCACGGAGGCGGCATCGACCTCGCCTTTCCTCACCACGAAAACGAACTCGCCCAAAGCTGCTGCACCCATGACCGCGACACGATGGCCAATGTCTGGATGCATAACGAGATGATCCGGGTGGAGGGCGCGAAGATGTCCAAGTCGCTGGGCAACTTCTTCACGGTGCGGGATTTATTGGATCGGGGTATTCCGGGATCGGTCATCCGGTATCTGCTCTTATCCACCCACTATCGTTCGCCCTTGGATTGGACCGACCGGCGCGTCGAGGAGGCAACGACGATCATAGACCGTTGGTCGGATGCTGTGTACGAGCACGACCCCCAGCACCTGCCGCCGATCCAGTTCGTTGACGCGCTCGCAGATGATCTCAATACTCATGCTGCGCTCATGGCTCTCAATGAGTTCTACAAGGCCAACAACATGCCTGCGCTACGCGCCGGAGCGGCCATGCTTGGGCTGCTTCAGGGCGAGCGAATGATCATCCACAAACATATCGAAGACGCCTATGACGAGACCCTCATACAGAGCCTTGTCCGGGCGCGGGCGGATGCCAAGCGCGCCCGAGAGTTCGGTCGCGCCGATGCTATACGAGATGGCCTCGCGAGCGCCGGTGTCGTCTTGCGAGACACGGGCGACGGCACTGTCTGGGAATTGAGTTCCGATTTTGATGCGAGCAAATTGGAGGCCCTTAAATGAGCGCCGAGGGAGGGACGCGCCCGACCCTGGGTGGGCGCTTTGCCGAGATGCGGCGGGCGCAGTGCTTTAAAGCATCAACAACGCTCTTACTGTGCGCGACATCGCCATGCGCCCTCCCGGGGGGAGGGTCGGGCGCGGCCCGGCGGGGCCGGGCCAAAGGGGGTGTGCTATGACCCGCGAACGCCTCTACCTCTTCGACACCACCCTGCGCGATGGGCAGCAGACCCAGGGCGTCGATTTCTCGGTCGCGGACAAGGTGAAGATCGCGCGGGCGCTGGACGATCTGGGGCTCGATTACATCGAAGGCGGTTGGCCCGGCGCCAATCCGACCGATAGCGAGTTCTTCACCCAGGCGCCACAGACCCGGGCGACGTTCCTGGCCTTTGGCATGACCAAACGCGCCGGGCGGTCCGCCGCCAATGACGATGTGCTGGCGGAGGTGGTCAATGCTGGCACCAAATCCGTCTGTCTGGTCGGGAAGTCGCATGATTTCCATGTCAAAACCGCGCTCGGCATCACGCTGGAGGAAAATCTCACTAATATCCGCGAGAGCGTTGCGCATCTGGTCAGCCTCGGCCGCGAGGCGCTGTTCGATGCGGAGCATTTCTTCGACGGCTACAAGGGCAATCCCGACTATGCGCTGGCCTGCCTGGACGCGGCGATGGAGGGTGGCGCACGCTGGGTCGTCCTCTGTGACACCAATGGCGGCGCGCTGCCGGGCGAGATCGCCGATATTGTGACAAAAGTCACAAATCGCATCCCCGGAACCCATGTTGGCATCCACACCCACAACGACACCGAACAGGCAGTGGCGGGCAGCCTGGCGGCGGTGGAGGCCGGGGCGCGCCAGATCCAGGGCACGCTGAACGGGTTGGGGGAGCGCTGCGGCAACGCCAATCTCACCTCGCTGATCCCGACACTGCTGCTGAAGCCGCATTACGCCGAGCGGTTCGAGACCGGCGTGAAGGCGGAAAGTCTGCCCGGCCTGCGCAAGGCCTCGCTGATGCTGGACGAGATCTTGAACCGCACGCCCAACCGCCAGGCGCCCTATGTCGGTGCGGGGGCGTTTGCGCACAAGGCGGGGTTGCATGCCTCGGCCATCGTCAAGGACCCGACCACATACGAGCATGTGCCGCCGGAGGCCGTGGGGAACGAGCGCATCATCCCGATGTCGAACCAGGCGGGCCGGTCGAACCTGCTGCGCCGCCTGGCTGAGGCGGGGATAGAAGTGGCGAAGGACGACAAACGCCTCGGCACATTGCTGACGCTGGTGAAGGAGCGCGAGGATCAGGGCTGGGCCTATGACCAGGCGGGGGCCAGTTTCGACATTCTGGCCCGGCGTCATCTGAGCCTGCTGCCGAAATTCTTCACGGTCGATCGTTATCGCGTCTCGATCGAACGGCGGTTCAATGCGAATGGCGAGCGGGTGACAGCCTCCGAGGCTGTTGTCGTAGTCCATCTGGACGGCGAACGGATGATCTCGGCCAGCGAGAGTCTCGATCCCGTCAGCCGCGAGGATCAGGGGCCGGTCAACGCGCTCGCCAAGGCATTGCGCAAGGATCTTGGCCAATATCAGAGCCATATCGAGGATCTGCGCCTGACCGACTTCAAGGTGCGGATCATCGGTGATGGGACCGAAGCCGTGACCCGCGTCCTGCTGGAGAGCGCTGATGACACGGGCGCTGTCTGGACCACATTGGGGGTCTCGCCCAACATAGTCGATGCCAGTTTTCAGGCATTGGAGGACGCCATCGTCACCAAATTGCTGCGCGAGGGCGCCCCGGCCTCGCATGGCTGACGCCGACCGGTGCGCTTCGCTGGTCAGCGAGGGGGACCCCGACCTCTACCGCGCCGCAATGTTCGCGCCAGAGCCACTGCGCACGGATCTCATGGTGCTGATCGCCTTCGACATCGAACTGTCAAAGGCGGCCGCCCGCGCCTCCGAACCCGTGATCGCCGCGATGCGACTACAATGGTGGCGCGACGTGGTTGCCGAGATGGGCGCCGAGACTGACCCGCGCGCGCATGAGGTTGTCGGCCCTTTGACCCATCTCCTCGTGCGGCGCGGCCTTTCCAAGCCAGATCTGACCGCCCTGATCGATGCGCGTGAGGCCGAGCTTCAGACGCCCCTCACAGCCGAGTGTTTCGCGCAATGGCAGGCAATGCGCGTGACCCCGCTGTTGCGACTGGGCGCGCAGGCCGTCGGGGTGGCGGAGCATACTAGCCTACAGGCTATGGGCCCCGCGATGGCGCTGGCCTTTGCGCTCCGCAACGCCGTGGCGATGGCGAGACAGGGGCTTTATCTGCTGCCGCTGGCCGGTCTCGACCGGTCGGCCCTGGCGCGAGGCGAGACCACGGAGACCGCCCGCAGAACTATTGCGGGCCTGGCCGATCGGGCACTGACCGACCTGAAGCAGTCCCGAGCAAACAGCGTGCCCAAGCGGTTGAAACCCGTTCTGCGCCTCGGCTGGCGGGCCGATGCGGTGCTGGAGATGGCATTGGCGCCGGATTTCGAGTTTACCGACGCGCGCAGTGCGCTCGCGCGGGGTGGCACGATGCGGTTGCTGGGGTGGTCGCTAACCGGGCGCTGGTAACTCAGGTTTTGCGCAGGACGTAGACGGTTGCCTTCAGGCCGGTGCCGGGCAGATGCTCGCCATATTCCTTGAACAGCATCTCGGCGGCCCAGCAATCGCAAATCTCGCCGATATGACGCTCGATCGTTCCGTCCTTGGCCGAGAAATCGTTGATCGAGAATGAAAAGCATCCACCCTTCGGCAGCTTCGACAGGATCTCGTCGAGCACCGTCGGCGGCATGTAATCCGGCGAGATGCACCCGATGGCGGCAGCGTTCCGATAGATGTCGTCAGGCATCTCAAGGGGCTGTGACAGATCGCAGATCGCCAGATCGCGATAGACATCGGGCTTCGCGCGCGCCTTCTCCAGCATGCCAGGCGACAGATCGAACCCATCAATGCAGGTGAAGCCATGCTCGCGCAGCGCCAGGCCCGACAAGCCCGTGCCACAACCCAGATCCATGATCGGCGCGGTCTTGTCGTCAGCGAATTGAGCCAGCGCGGCCGAGCAGCGTTGCGGGGTGATGTAGCCGTTCTCGGCCACCTCGTCGTCATATCCCGCCGCCCATTTGGTGTAGAACTGGCCGACCTGCTCTGCCCCCTCCAAGCCATAGGCTTGTTTCAGGCCATTGGTGATCTCTTCTGTCTCGTCGTCTGCTGGCATTCCTCCCCCGTGCCCCTGTTGGCCGGGGCATCTCTTACGAATCGGTTCGAGCGTACCACGTATCCGCGGACTGCAAGGCCCGGGTGGCATAGGCCTCGGCGCGGGCCTTCTTGCCCCGGCGGCCCTTGCGTATATCCTCGGTCAGGGGCGGGAAGAGGCCGAAATTCACGTTCATCGGCTGGAAGGTCGCGGCCTCTGCCCCGCCGGTGATGTGGTGGAGGAGCGCCCCCATCGCGGTTTCCGGGGGCGGCGGGTCGAGCCTTCGCCCCCGCGCCTGGGCAGCTGCGAAGCGCCCCGCCAGCATCCCCATGGCGCCGCTCTCGACATATCCCTCTACCCCGGTGATCTGCCCCGCGAAACGCAGGCGCGGTTGCGCCTTCAGCCGCATCTCGCTGTCGAGCAGGCGCGGAGAGTTCAGGAACGTGTTCCGGTGGATCCCGCCCAGCCGGGCGAAGCGGGCCTGCTCCAGCCCCGGGATCATCCCCAGAACCTCCGCCTGGGCCGCGTATTTCATCTTCGTTTGAAATCCAACAATATTATAAAGCGTTCCCAGCGCGTTGTCTCGCCGAAGCTGAACAATCGCATGAGCTTTAACCGTGGGCTGATGAGGGTTCGTCAACCCCACCGGCTTCATCGGACCATAGCGCAAGGTCTCGCGTCCGCGTGCCGCCATCACCTCGATCGGCAGGCAGCCCTCGAAATAGGGAGTGTTTTCCTCCCATTCCTTGAACTCAGTCTTCGGCGCGGCGAGCAGCGCATCCAGGAAAGCGTTGTATGTCGCCTCATCCATCGGACAGTTGAGATAGGCCGCGCGCTCCTCCTCCGTCTCGCCCTTATCGTACCGCGACTGGAACCAGGCCTTTGTCATGTCCACGCTGTCGGCATAGACGATGGGGGCGATGGCGTCGAAGAAAGCCAGCGCCTCCTCGCCCGACAATGCGCGGATCGCCTCGGCCAGCGGGTCGGAGGTGAGGGGACCGGTAGCGACGATCACATTGGTCCAATCGGCAGGCGGCAGGCCCGCGATCTCGCCCCGTTCCAGCTCGATCAGCGGATGTGCCAACAGCTTTTCGGTGACGGCGGCGGAGAATGCCTCGCGATCCACCGCCAGCGCACCGCCCGCAGGGACCGAATGATGCGCTGCCATCTCCATCAGGATGGAGCCGCCGCGGCGCATCTCCTCGTGCAGCACGCCCACCGCGTTGGATGTATGATCGTCCGAACGGAAGGAGTTCGAGCACACAAGTTCTGCCAGACCGTCAGTCTGGTGCGCAAAGGTGCCTTTGTCCGGGCGCATCTCGTGAATCACGGTTGGCACGCCCAACCGGGCACAGGCCCAGGCGGCTTCTGAGCCGGCCATTCCGCCGCCGATGATGTGAACATTCTCGACCATGGCAGGGGCTTATCGGCCCGGATCGGGCCAATCAATCCCCGATTGGCACGCCACTGGCCGAACAGGGCACAGCGCCCGGCTAAAAAATTGAGGCAAAGTGACGTTTGTCACAGTCTTGTAAGTGCGCGTCTGCGATTTTGCTTGTGGTTGAGTTGTTTGTTGTTGCGTCGCGTTTGTCTTGTATCCCGCGTAGGTGAGCAGTCCCCTGATCGTTTCCGGCCCGGTGTTGCGGCGTTGCTGCGCGCCGGGTGGGTTACCCCCCCCCGACAATCAACCGATGCCCCGGTATGGAACTTCATTCCCCGGCTTTCGCCACAAAACCGGGCGCGCCGCCACAATTTTACCTTATCTCTCCGCTTAACTTGCGAACGAGGAAGCGAGAACGATGGTGGGGGCGCTCCCCCGGCTGCTTGGCGACGCTGGGGGAGCCCTAACCAACGTTTCGCGGCCTCACCCTTTTTCTTCCTGCGACAGCATTTGACAGGGGCGGCGCGCCGGTGCCTAGTCTCGACCGAATGGTCGGGAGGACATCATGAAGGTCGATGGTCGAAACTGGCGTCCAATCTGGGTCGAAGGCGATGGCGTTCATATCATCGACCAGACCAAGTTGCCCTTTGCTCTGGAGACTTGCGAGCTGACGGACGAAGCGGCGGCCTGTCGCGCGATTGCCCATATGCTGGTGCGCGGGGCGCCCCTGATCGGGGCGACGGCGGCCTATGGCATGGCGCTGGCGATGCGGGCCGATCCCTCCGACGCCAACCTGGTCGGGGCGGCCGAGCGGCTGATGGCGACCCGGCCCACCGCGGTCAATCTGCGCTGGGCGCTGGAGGATATGCTCGCGCGTCTCGCGCAGCTTCCCCCCGAGGCGCGCGCTGGGGCAGCCTGGTCCCGCGCAGGCGAGGTCGCGGAAGAGGATGTGGAGATCAACCGCCAAATCGGCTCCCACGGGTTGTCCCTGATCGCCGAAATCGCGAAGCGCAAGGGACGGGTGAATGTGCTAACCCATTGCAATGCGGGCTGGCTTGCGACGGTGGATTGGGGCACGGCGACCAGCCCGATCTATCAGGCCCATGATTCTGGGATCGACCTGCATGTCTGGGTCGACGAAACGCGCCCCCGCAACCAGGGTGGCCATCTGACCGCGTGGGAGCTTGCCCAGCACGGTGTGCCCCATACGGTGATCGTCGACAACGCGGGCGGGCATCTCATGCAGCAGGGCGAGGTGGATATCTGCTTCACCGGCACCGACCGGACCGCCGCCAATGGCGATGTCGCCAACAAGATCGGCACCTATCTGAAGGCATTGGCGGCGCATGACAACGGGGTGCCGTTCTATGTCTGCCTTCCTTCGCCAACCATCGATTGGCAAGCTGAAAAAGGCGCGGATATTCCGATTGAGGAACGTGCTGCGGCGGAGGTGACCGATGTTGCGGGTCTGCTGAATGACGGCGTGGTGACCACCCGAGTGGTCAATCCCGGCTCGCCCGCGCGGAACCCGGCCTTTGACGTGACACCTGCGCGGCTGGTGACAGGTCTGGTGACCGAGCGCGGGGTCACCGATCCCGGCAAGCTGCGCGAGCTTTTCCCGAATGCCTGACCCTGGAACGAACCTGGCGGGCGAGATCCTCGCGACCGCGCGTGCGATGACCACACTCGGCCTGAACCAGGGCACCTCTGGCAATGTCTCGGCCCGGGAGGCGCAGGGCTTCCTGATCACCCCCTCCGGCATCGCCTATGACGCGATGACGCCTCAGCAGATGGTGAGGATGGCGTTCGATGGAACAGCCGAGGGGGCGCTTGCGCCATCCTCCGAATGGCGATTTCACCGTGATATTCTGGCCAACAGGCCAGAGATCGGAGCAATCGTGCATGCCCATCCGATCCAGGCCACGGCACTGGCGGTGCATGGCCGCGGGATCGGGGCGTTTCACTACATGGTCGCGATTGCAGGCGGCACGGATATCCGTTGCGCGCCCTACGCCACTTTCGGCTCGCAGGAGCTGTCCGATCATGTGCTGCGGGCGCTGGAAGGGCGCAAGGCCTGTCTTATGGCCCATCATGGGATGATCGCCTGCGGTGCGGATCTGGCCGAAGCACTGAAAATAGCCGTCGAGGTGGAAACCCTCGCGGCTCAGTATCTCGCTGCGCTGGCGATTGGCGAACCACCCGAACTCGATCAAGGCGAGATGGCAAAGGTCATCGAAAAGTTCCGGGCCGGATATGGCTATGCCTCCGGCCCGGAAGATTAGCGGTCAGAGCAATTCCAGCGAAGCCTTGCCCAGCGGGACCGAGAACTGATCGCACCAGATCCAGATTTCGTTGAAATCGGCGACATCCAGGCTGGCCGGGATGGCATAGACCTGCTGGCCCGTATTGGAGCTGAGCAGCGCCAGCGACGCATCCTTGCGATAACCGTTCGCGCCGAGCGCCACATGCGGGTCCGGTGCCCCGTCGAAGGTGAAATCGTCTTCCAGGATCACCACCCACTTGCCGTCGAGGCGGGCAATCGAGGCATGGCCGGTGGTGATGTGCTTGCTTTTCCCGACGAAGGAGCCCTTGGCGGTGCGCAATTCCTGACCGTTCAGGACGATGCCAGCGGTCGGCGCAGCAGAAGTTGCGGCAGTATTTTGCTGGGCGCAGGCGCCCAGAGCCATCATGGCTGCGAGCGCGAGCGTGGCGGCGGACTTCATTTTCATGGTGTTCCCCTTGAGTTTGGACAGCCACTTCTGTGTGACTGGATGCCGAAGTGACCACAAATCACTTTCCGGATTTTTGCGTAAACGTGAAATCAATACCGATCACCGGTGCGCGAGTTGCCGTGACTGCAAACCCGGTTTGAAGGCTCGCATAGGGCATCTCGCCCCCTTCCGCAGTGTTGGTTGGCGCTCTATAATTGGCGCAAAGGAGTTGCATATGTCCGAGCGCGATCTCTCCATCCCAGCCGAACGGCATCCGGAGAAAGCCCATAGGCCCGACAATGAAAGCCCGCGCAAACCGCGCTGGATCAGGGTCAAGGCGCCCTCGAGCGCCGGATATCGCGCAACTCGCGATACGATCCGCGAACACGGGCTGGTCACGGTTTGCGAGGAGGCGGGCTGTCCCAATGTCGGTGAGTGCTGGTCCCAGGGCCATGCCACGATGATGATCATGGGCGAGATCTGCACCCGTGGCTGCACCTTCTGCAATGTCGCGACCGGCAAACCCAATGCACTGGATGCGTTCGAACCCGGCAAGGTCGCCATGACCGTCGGGCGGCTGGGCCTGAACCATGTGGTGATCACCTCGGTTGACCGGGATGACTTGAAGGATGGCGGGGCGGAACACTTTGCCCAGACGATCCGCGCCGTCCGCCGCAAATGCCCGCAGACCACGATCGAGGTTCTGACGCCGGATTTCCTGAAATGCGATCACAGCGCCCTGGACATCGTGGTCGCGGCAGGACCGGACGTTTTCAACCACAACCTGGAAACTGTGCCGGGCCTCTACCCGGAAGTGCGCCCGGGTGCGCGCTACTTCCACTCGCTGCGCCTGTTGCAGCGGGTGAAGGAGCAAGCGCCCAGGATGTTCACCAAGTCCGGGCTGATGGTGGGTCTGGGCGAGACGCGCCAGCAGGTGTTGCAGGTAATGGACGATATGCGCGCCGCGGATGTCGATTTCCTGACGATCGGCCAATATCTGCAGCCGACGAAGAAACACCACGCGATTGCGGATTACATCACGCCGGAGGCGTTCGAAGCCTATGAGAAGGCGGCCTATGCAAAAGGCTTCCTGATGGTCTCGGCCACGCCTCTGACACGCTCCAGCTATCACGCCGGCGACGACTTCGAGCGTCTGCGCGAGGCGCGGCTGGCGAAAACCGGCGGCTAGGTGTCTTCGGTAACCGGGGGTTTTCTTTCGTTAGTGTATTGATTACATCCGCCCCCGGTGGAGACCAGCCTAGCGGAGCAAGATGCCAACCCATACCGAGCAGCGGCGTATGCCCTATAGCGCCGAACAGATGTTCGCGCTCATCGCGGATATCGAGAAGTATCCGCAGTTCCTGCCGTGGTGCTCGGCTTGCCGCATCCGCTCGGATGAGCGGGACGAGTACGGAAAGGGCGTGGTCAACGCGGATCTGGTGATCTCGTTCAAAGTGTTCCGCGAGCGGTTCGGCAGCCGGGTGACCCTGGACCCCGAGGCAGGCACCATCGATGTCGCCTATCTGGACGGGCCGTTTCGCTACCTAGACAATCATTGGCGCTTTACGCCTGATGGCGAAGGTTGCCTGGTCGACTTCTTCGTCGATTTCGAATTCAAATCCCGCACCTTGCAGGCGATCATCGGAGTGGTCTTTGGCGAGGCGATGCAGCGGATCGTGCGTGCATTCGAGTCGCGTGCCCAGACGCTTTACGCCCCAACGGTGTGAGCAGAGACCCGATCAGGCCGCAATTCTGCCTTTCGCTGGCCATCCCCGGCTGGCAAGTTCAAACTCCCACCACCAGACAAAGGACATGACGATGGGATTGTGGAATTTTGTGAAAAGCGCAGGCAAGGCGCTTGGAATCGGCGGCGATAGTCCGGCCGATCAACTGAAAGCCGAAATCAAGGAACTGGGCCTGGATGACAGCGGGGTCGAGATCGAAGTCGACGGCGATACCGTCAAAATGAAAGGCTCCGCCGTCAGTCAGGAGGTGAAGGAGAAGATCATCCTCGCCGCCGGCAATGTCGAAGGGATCGGCTCTGTCGAGGAGGATATTACCGCCCCCGACGCCAAGGAGCCGGTTTTCCATACGGTGGAGAAGGGTGATACGCTCTGGGCGATCTCTTCCAAACATCTGGGCAACGGCGCTCGCTACGAGGAAATTTTCGAAGCGAACAAGCCGATGCTGAGCCATCCGGACAAGATCTATCCCGGCCAGATGCTGCGCATTCCGGCCTGACCTAAGGGCTGTTCGCCGTCAAACGGCGGCGAGCACCATTCTGAGCGCCTGCTCGACCGAGGCCGCGCGCACATTCGCCCGGCCAAGCGCGCCAAACTCGATCCGCTGATGCACGGTTTCACGCCCCCGCCGGGCACAAGCGAAGTGGACCAGTCCTTCGGGTTTGCTTTCCGTCTCGCCACCAGGACCCGCTATACCCGTCACCGCGACCGCTATATCTGCAAGCGAGTGCTGCAGCGCCCCCTCCGCCATCGCCCGCGCGACGGCTTCGGAAACAGCGCCTGAGTCCTCGATGATCTCAATAGGTACATCAAGAAGTTGGTTCTTCGCATAATTGGAATAAGTTACGAAGCCCCTCTCAACCACTGCTGAAGATCCTGGAACATCAGTCAAAGCCGCCGCGATCATCCCGCCCGTGCAGCTTTCCGCCGTCGCGATCATGAGACCCGTGGCCTTGCAGGCCTCCAACACCTCGACCGCCAGTGTGTCAGACCCCGCCATGCGCCACCTGTGCTGCCACCCAAACGAGCAGGGCGCCGATCACGCCCGCTGCCACGTCATCCATCATGATACCCAAAGCGCCGGGTTTGTCGAACCAGCGCACCGGCGGCGGCTTCACGATATCGAAAAATCGGAACAGCAAAAAACCGATAACCCATCCCGGCCAGGGAAAAACCCACGGTTCGCTGCCTGCCTGCATCAGCCCGAAGGAGAGCGGCCAGAGGGTGATCATCATGCCGACCACCTCGTCGATCACCACCTCGGATGGATCGGCAGATTGACCGGCCAAATAGAGGTGCGAGGCCCAGAGGCCGACGGCGAAGCAGATCAGCGTCCCGGCGAAGACCAGCGGGAACCCGCCCAGCCCGTGCAACAGCCAGCAGAATGGGATGGCGGCGAGCGATCCCCATGTGCCGGGCGCTTTGGGCATCAAACCCACATAAAAGAACGTGACGAACGCTTTGATCATGAGGGCAAAACGATGGTTGCAGTTGCGATGCAGCCCATGCCTTCCTCACGCCCTACGAAACCCATGCGCTCCATCGTCGTGGCTTTGATCGAGACACGGTCGGGCGTGATCCCGGCGATCTCTGCCACCCGCGCTTTCATGACAGAGGCATGCGGACCGATTTTGGGTGCCTCGCAGAGCAGCGTGACGTCCAGCAGCGTAACCCGTCCACCTTTATCGCGCACCATCTGAGCCGCGTGAGATAGAAAGATATGGCTCTCCGCGCCCTTCCATTGCGGGTCGGAGGGGGGGAAATGCGTGCCGATATCCCCCTCAGCCATCGCGCCATAGAGCGCATCGCTGAGCGCGTGCAGGCCTACATCGGCGTCGGAATGACCCAAGAGGCCATGGCTGTGCGGGATCTCGACACCGCAGAGCATCACATGATCGTCCTCGCAGAACCGATGCACGTCGAAGCCATGGCCCATACGGGTTTCCATCGTACGTTCCCCTTTTGAAGTCAGCCGTTTGGCACGGTCCAGATCCGGCCCGGTGGTGATCTTGAAATTCTCTGGCTCGCCGGCAATCAGACGCACGCCGTGCCCTGCCTGACGGAAAACCTCGGCATCGTCGAGCGCGTCTCCGGTGCCGGTTCGGTGTGCCTCCAAGAGCGACAGGAACGGAAAACCTTGCGGTGTCTGCGCGCGCCAGAGGCCCGCGCGCGGGGCAGGGGTATCGGCCATGCCCTCCGATTCCTTCCAGAGGGCATCTACCACCGGTTCGGCAGCTATGGCGCCGCCATCCGCCGCAGCCTCGGCAATGCGGTCGTAAAGGGCGGCAGTGGCGAACGGTCGCGCCGCATCATGCACCAGGACGGTCTTTGGGCCGCGCGCGGCTAGCGCCTCCAATGCCAGATGCACGGTGTCCGCACGTGTTGCGCCGCCATCCACCGGGGGCAGCAAGCGGGGTGAGGCCAGGTCAGCCACCGCCTCCCCGTAAAGTTCGCGCATCGAGGGGTGAATGGCCACCTGCACCCACTTTGCCCGACTGTTCAACGCCTGGCGCAGGGTGTGCGTGAGTACCATGTCCTCGCCCAGCCGCTGATACTGCTTGGGCACCGGACCGCCCAGGCGCAGACCTTTGCCCGCGGCGACGATGATGACAGCGATGGACATGATGGGGCTCCGCGAAAACTGGCGATTGTCTAGTGATCCCTCTTGAATGCGGCAAGCCCCCCGATTAGTGAAGTGTGCAGATGCACAATCGGTGGGCAGGGCATGTTTAAGATTGGCGAAATCGAGATCAATTCTCCAGTTCTGCTCGCTCCGATGGCAGGTGTGACCGATCGGCCTTTCCGCGACCTGGTTGCCGAGTTCGGCGCCGGTCTGGTCGTGTCGGAGATGGTGGCGAGCCGCGAGTTGACCGCCGCGCACCCCACAACCCAGGCGAAGGCCGAGATCGCGGCAGGTGCCCTCAACTCCTCTGTCCAGATCGTGGGGCGCGAGGCTCATTGGATGGCGGAGGCAGCGAAGTTGTTGGCCGGGCAGGGTGCCCGGATCATCGATATCAATATGGGATGTCCTGCGCGCAAAGTGACCAATGGCACCTCCGGCTCGGCCCTGATGCGCGACCCGGACTATGCGCTTGGCTTGATCGAGGCGGTGGTGAATGCAGTCGATATCCCCGTCACCCTGAAAATGCGGCTTGGCTGGGACGAAGCCCAGATGAATGCCCCCGATATCGCGAAGCGGGCGGAGGCGGCGGGCATTCGGATGATCACCATCCATGGGCGCACGCGCTGTCAATTCTACAAGGGCCAGGCCGACTGGCTGGCCATCCGCCGCGTGGTAGGGGCCGTGGATGTGCCGGTGATTGCCAACGGCGACATAGTGGATCTGGAAAGCGCCCGTGCCGCGCTGGCGCAATCCGGCGCGGCGGGCGTGATGGTGGGACGCGGAACACGCGGCAGACCGTGGTTGCTGTCACAGATTGCAGCCGGACTGGCAGGCCAACCAGTGCCCGAAGCGCCGGAGGGCGCCGAGTTGGGAGCGATTATCCTCCGCCACTACCGGGCGATGCTGGAGTTCTATGGGCAGGAGAACGGCACAAGGGCGGCGCGCAAGCATCTCGATGCCTATCTGAATCCGCTGGCGAATGCCCGTCCATTGCGCGACGCGGCCATCCGCGAGACCGACCCCGACTTGGTCATGGATCGCATCCGCAGGTTCTTCGACGCTGATTTGGTCAAGTGCAAGGAGGCTGCATGAGCGCCCCGCTTCCATCTGAGTTGCTGTGGCAGAACTTACCCAGCCCGGCGCTGGTTGTAGATCCCGATTACAGAATTGCCGCCCTGAATGGCACGGCGGAGCTGTTCCTCGACATCTCGGCAAAGCAACTCACCGGTCAGCCGCTGACGCGGTATCTGGGCGAGAACAGCCGCATCAAGGAAGTGATCTCGCGGGTGCGCGAACAGGGGCTGAGTACCGGCGAATACGACTACGAACTAACTTGGCCCGATGGCCCGCCGCGGCTGGTCGATGTAATGGCGGCCCCATTGGCAGAGGACGCTGATCAGGTGATCCTGCTGATCCATCCCCGCTCGATGGCGGCCAGCATGGACCGGTCGTTGAACCACCGGGCGGCGGCGCGTTCCGTCTCGGGCATGGCGGCGATGCTGGCGCACGAGATCAAGAACCCGCTCGCCGGCATTCTGGGTGCTGCGCAATTGCTGGAAATGCACGCCGACGACGACAATCGGGAACTGGCCCTACTGATCGCCGAGGAGGTCGAGCGCATTGGCAAGCTGATCACCGGGTTCGAGCAATTCGGCGATGTCGCACCGGTTGACGCGAGCCCGGTCAATATCCACGACGTGCTTGATCGCGCGGGCCGTGCCGCAAAGGCGGGTTTCGCCTCGCATATCCGGTTTATCGAGGATTACGACCCTTCGCTGCCTCCGACCATGGGCGACAGCGACCGGCTGATGCAGGTTTTCATGAATTTGCTGAAGAATGCGGCCGAGGCGTCGCCCGCGGTTGGGGGCACAATCACGCTGCAAACCGCCTATCGCGCAGGGATGAAGGTGATGACCCCCTCGGGCCGCCACGAAAGCCTACCCCTGCAAATCCGCATCACCGACAATGGCGTCGGCGTCAGTCACGACATTCTGCGTGACATATTCGAACCCTTTGTGACCTCCAAAGGCTCCGGCAACGGGCTGGGACTGTCGCTTGTGTCGAAAATCATCGCCGACCATGGCGGGGTGATCAGTTGCGAGTCCGAACCTGGCTGGACCCGGTTCTCGATTCGGCTGCCGGTGGCCTCCAGCGCTGCGATGCGGGAGCTTGTGGCATGATCGAGGGGGCAACCATCCTGCTGGCCGACGATGACCGGGCGATCCGCACAGTATTGACGCGCGCCTTCAACCGCATCGGCTGCAGGGTGCGCGCCACCGGTACAGTGTCGAGTCTGTGGTCGATGGTCGAGCAGGGCGAAGGCGACATCGTCGTGACTGATGTTCATATGCCCGATGGGGATGCGCTGGACCTTCTTCCAGCGATCCGGCGCAAGCGCCCCGACCTGCCGGTTCTGGTGATGAGCGCGCAGAACACGGTGATGACGGCGATCCGCGCGGCGGAGGTCGGCGCCTATGAGTATCTGCCGAAACCATTTGATCTGAAGGAGTTGCTGGCG
The DNA here is from genome assembly GCA_039030715.1 of Pseudomonadota bacterium. Lineage (GTDB taxonomy): Bacteria > Pseudomonadota > Alphaproteobacteria > Rhodobacterales > Rhodobacteraceae > Thermohalobaculum. The sequence continues at coordinate 23,082 of JBCCDU010000001.1, read as the reverse complement.
ACCGTCGAGAAGGCGTTCGATGACTCGCGGCGGGTGGAGCAGCCCCGGGCCCCGGGCGATCATCGCGACGACAATCTGCCGCTGATTGGACGCAGCCCGGCGATGCAGGACGTCTATCGCGTTATGGCGCGGCTGATGCATACCGATCTGACGGTGATGATCTCTGGCGAAAGTGGAACGGGCAAGGAACTGGTCTCGCGCGCTTTGCACAATTTCGGCCAGCGCGCACGCGGGCCGTTCGTTGCGGTGAACATGGCTGCAATTCCGCGCGAGCTGATCGAATCCGAGTTGTTTGGCCACGAGAAGGGCGCCTTCACCGGCGCCACCGAGCGTGTGATGGGCAAGTTCGAGCAGGCGCAGGGCGGCACGCTGTTCCTGGACGAGATCGGCGACATGCCGGCTGAGGCCCAGACCCGCCTGCTGCGCGTGCTGCAGGAGGGGGAGTTTACCTCCGTCGGCGGGCGCGCGGCACGCAAGGCGGATGTCCGGATCATCTCAGCCACGCACCGCGACCTTCGCACGATGATCAATGAGGGGCGGTTCCGCGAGGATCTCTATTACCGCCTCAACGTCGTGCCCCTGCGCCTGCCGCCCCTGCGCGAGCGGATCGACGATATCCCGGACCTTGCCCGCGCGTTTCTGCGCGAGTCGGAGCAATCGGGGCTGCCAGCCAAAACCTTTTCGGCCGAAGCCCTTGTGCGCCTGAAGGAACATAGCTGGCCCGGCAATGTGCGCGAGTTGCAGAATGTCGTGAAACGCATCGCGGCATTGCGACCAGAAGACCCTGTGCCCGCCAGCGCCGTCGAGGAGGAACTGAGCCCCGCCAGCACCGCGCTGCTGGAAGAAAGCCTGGCCACGGCGGAGGGCCGTACGCTGAGCGCCGCGGTCGAAATGCATATCCAACGCTATTTCGACATGCATGGCGACACGCTGCCGCCCAACGGCCTCTACGACCGAATCCTTCGCGAAGTGGAGCTGCCGCTGATCGCCCTCACCCTGTCTGCCACGCGCGGCAACCAGGTCAAAGCGTCGGAATTGCTGGGCATCAACCGGAATACTTTGAGAAAAAAGATCCGGGAACTTGACATACCCGTCACACGCGGCAAGAAACTGATGTAGAAAAGCAACAGCTTCCCTAGGTGCCTGAGCCTAGTGGAAGCACGGCGCATCAGAGCAGATGGACAGCGCTTGACCGGCATCGACGCCATTGCAGAGCCTGCAGCCGTGCGCGGGAACGGGCGCGGCTTTCTGAGCATGGGTTTCCGTTTCGGACCCTGGATGTGGACCTTCATCCTGCTTGGGCTGGTGCTGGCCGCGGGCAGCTATGTCCTTCTGGAAACCGGGGCCGAGGGCGGTCTGGGCGTAGAGCGCAGCGTGCTGCGGACGGTGATTTTCATCGTCAATCTCAGCTATGTCCTGGCGCTTGCGGCTTTGATCGGCATTCGCCTCGCCGCTGTGTTGGTAGCGCGGCGGCAACGCTCCGCCGGGTCGCAATTGCACATGCGCCTAACCGGCATGTTTGCGCTGATCGCGTTCCTGCCGACAGTGATCGTTGCGATTTTCGCCACGCTTATGCTGAATTTTGGCATCGAACGCTGGTTCTCCGAACGCGTCGGGCGGATCATCAACAACTCGCTGATCACCGCCGAAGCCTATGAGCGCGAGCATCTGAGTTCGCTGCTGCAGAATGTCGAACTGATGCGCAACGAGCTCAATCAGGCCGCCAGCCGCCTATCGCCGGATGAGATGCGCGAGTATATTCGCGAACAGTCCATCCGGCGTAATCTGGATGAGACCTTTCTGTTCTCCTCGGATCTGCAGATCTTGGCACGGGGCGAGTTCAGCTATCTCTTCACGTTCGAAGCGCCGACCCAGGCGCAGCTCGACCTCGCGCTCGAGGGCGAGACGGTGCTGATCGACGATAACCTGAACGGTGAGATCCGCGCATTGGTGCATCTGCGGAATTTCGCGGATGCTTTCCTTTACGTTACGCGCGATGTGCAGGGCGAGGTACTGCGCCTGCTCGATGATGCAGGCGAGACCAAGCAGTATTATGACCAGCTCCGGTCCGATCGGGACTCGCTCCTGATCAACTATGCCGTGCTCTATCTCATCATAGCGCTGGTGATTATCCTGTCGGCTATTCTGCTGGGCCTCTGGTTTGCGGAGCGCTTGGCGCGGCCCGTGGGGCGCCTGGCCGGGGCGGCGGAGCAGATCGGTCTCGGCAATCTCGACATTCGGGTAAAGGAGGAGCGTGGCGACGACGAGATCGCACTGCTCAGCCGCGCGTTCAATCGCATGACTTCGCAGGTCAAAGGTCAGCGCGATGCCCTGATCCGCGCACGGGACGAGACCGAGCTGCGCCGCAACTTCATCGAGGCCGTGCTGTCAGGCGTAACTGCGGGCGTCGTGGGCCTCGATGCGGAGGGCAGGGTGGAATTGGCCAATGAAGCCGCCGCCAACATGCTGGGCACCGATGTGGGCGCGATGCTGGACCAAAACTTCGACACGTTACTACCCGCGTTCAAGCCGTTGATCGACGAGGCGGCGCGCAGCCCCATCGCAGGTGCCCGGGGCGAGGTACGCATGACCAAACGAGGTCAACCCTGCGAGTTTCTGGCGCGCGTTGCGGCCAAATCGTCCGACGACTCCTCGCAGGGCTTTGTGCTGACTTTCGACGACATCACGGCATTGGCCTCGGCCCAGCGCATGGCCGCATGGGGGGATGTGGCGCGGCGCATCGCGCACGAGATCAAGAATCCGCTTACCCCGATCCAGCTTTCCGCTGATCGGATGCGCCGCAAATACGTGGTCCAGTTGGGCGAAGAGGGCGAGAATTTCGAGCAGTATATCGATGTCATCACCCGCCAGGCAGGCGATATCCGCCGGATGGTCGATGAGTTCTCGAAATTCGCCCGAATGCCCGAGCCGGAGATGCAGGAAGAGAACCTGATCGACCTCATCGAGGAAGCTCTGGTGCTGCAACGCGAGGGACGCCCAGAGATCGCATATGAGAACCGGATTTCGCAGCAAAGACTGGCCGTGAATTGCGACCGTGGCCTGATCAATCAATGTTTGACCAACCTGCTGCAGAACGCAGCCGACGCGATCGAAAGCCGCCACGAGAAAGGCGACACCCGGCCTGGGCGCATTGCCATTGACGTGTTGGAGAGCCAGCGGAACATCCGCATCCAGATCACCGATAACGGGATTGGATTGCCGAAGGCCGACCGCGACCGGTTGACCGACCCCTATGTAACCAAGCGCGCCAAGGGCACTGGTCTGGGGTTAGCAATCGTTGCCAAGATCGTGGAGCAGCATGGCGGCGAGTTGACGCTCGCCGATGCCGATCCCAACGCCGAAGGAAACGCCGGCCTCGACGGGGCCGAAATCACCATGCGGTTGCTTCGCCCGGCCGCAAAAGACACCGCAGAGACCTGAAGAAAAGAGGCACAGCCCAATGTCTGACATCCTGGTCGTAGATGACGAAGCCGATATCCGGGATCTGATCTCGGAACTGCTGGTCGATGAAGGTTACAGCTCGCGGACAGCCCATGACGCGGACAGCGCGTTTACGGCAATCGAAACGCAGGCGCCTGATCTGATCATTCTGGATATCTGGCTTCAGGGCAGTCGGATGGATGGGATCGAGATCCTGAAATCCGTTAAACGCGACAATCCCGGCATCCCCATTGTGATCATCTCCGGCCACGGCAATATCGAGGTTGCTGTCGCAGCGGTGAAGCAGGGCGCCTATGACTTCATCGAAAAGCCTTTCAATATCGATCAGCTTCTGGTGGTCGTGGGCCGTGCACTGGAAGCCAGCCGCCTGCGCCGCGAGAATGCGCGCCTGCGTCATGCCGGAGAGCGGGCGACAGACCTTGTGGGATCTTCCGCTGCCATGAATGCGCTGCGCCAGAAGCTGGAGCGTGTGGCCAAAGGCGGCAGCCGCATCCTGCTGACCGGTGGGGCAGGGACCGGCAAGGAGGTGTCGGCCCGCCATATCCACCGCTTGTCGGATCGCGCGGAGCAGGCGTTTACCGTGGTCAACGCGGCGTCGATCGAACCGGGCCGGATGGAGGAGGTTCTGTTCGGTCAGGAAAACTCCGACGGGACGATCCGCACCGGGCTGATCGAGAAGGCCCATGGCGGCACGCTTTTCATCGACGAGGTCGGTGACATGCCGATGGGCACCCAGTCGAAAATCCTGCGCGTGCTGGTTGACCAGGCCTTCACGCGGCTGGGCGGCACCACCACTGTTCGCGTGGATATCCGCGTGATCAGCGCGACCAACCGCGATTTGCAATCGGAGATCGATGCCGGGCGCTTTCGCGAGGATCTCTACCACCGTCTCAATGTCGTGCCGATCGAGGTGCCCTCGCTGGAGCAGCGGCGCGAGGATATCCCGGAACTGGGCGCTTATTTCCTGGATATTTTCGCGCAGGAGCAGGGGTTGCCCCGGCGCGAGCTGACCGAGGGCGCCGTCGCTGCCCTTCAAACCCGGACATGGCCAGGCAATGTGCGCCAGGTGCGCAATCTGATGGAACAGCTTTTGATTCTGGGCGAAGCCGGAACGCCGATTGAGGCGGACGAGCTGCCCTCCAATGGCACCGCCGATACGGGAGAGGTCGGGCTGGGTGGCGTCATGGCCCTGGTCGCCAGCCTGCCCTTGCGCGAGGCACGCGAGCTTTTCGAACGCGAGTACCTGATCGCGCAGATCAACCGCTTTGGGGGAAATATCTCGAAAACCGCCAGCTTTGTCGGCATGGAACGCTCTGCCCTGCATCGCAAGCTGAAGATGCTGGGCGTTGTCACCACCTCGCGCAGCGGCGTCAGGGTCGCCGTTCTTGGCAACGAGGACGACGAATCCGAAGGTGAGACCGTGACGAGCGAAGGCTGAGGCGGCCATGAAAATCATTATCTGCGGTGCCGGGCAGGTGGGCCACCAGATCGCTCGCCAACTCTCCAGCGAGGGCAACTCTGTCACCGTCATCGATAATAACGCGGCGCTGGTGCGCCGCCTGACCGATGCGCTGGATGTCAGCGGCGTGGTCGGCTTCGCCTCGCAACCCGACGTGCTGGCGCGGGCAGGGGCGCGGGATGCCGACATGCTGATCGCCGCGACCTCGACTGACGAGGTCAACATGGTCGCCTGTCAGGTGGCGCATTCCGTGTTTGATGTGACGACCAAGATCGCGCGGGTGCGCACCGAAAGCTACCTTGAAGCCGAGTGGTCCGATCTCTTCCAGCGCGACCACATGCCGATTGACGTGATCATTTCGCCCGAGGCCGAGATCGCGCGGGTGGCTCTGCGTCGCCTCTCGGCCACCGCCTGCTTCGATATCGAGCCGTTTCTGGGGGGCGAGGCGCAGCTATTTGGCATTCGCCTTGACGAGGATTGCCCGGTCCTGAACACGCCGCTGCGCCAGTTGACCGAGCTGTTCTCGACCCTGCGCGCTCTGGTCGTCGCAATCCGCCGCGAGGGGCAGGTTTTCACCGCCCATGGCGATGATCAACTGTTTGCGGATGATGAGGTGTACTGCGTCGCCGCGACCGAGGATCGCGACCGCACCATCGGTATATTCGGCCGCGAGAACTTGAACGTGGAAAGGATGATCATTGTCGGCGCTGGTAATGTTGGCCTGAAAGTCGCGCAGGAGGTCGAGCAGACCCCGGGCCTGCGTGCCAAATTGGTGGAGTTGAACCAGGCACGAGCGGAGTTCGTCGCCGATACGCTGGAACGAACAATCGTGCTGAATGGCAGCGCGTTGGACGCCGATCTGATGAACGAGGCGGGGTTTGGCGAGGCCGATGCCATCGTCGCCCTGACCGATGACGACCGGACCAATCTGATTTCCTGCGCTCTCGCCCAGCAGGCGGGGTGCCCGATCTCAATCGCGCTCTCGAAAGAACCGGTGTTCGAGCGGATTGCCGCGCCCTTGGGCGTCGATGCCCTCATCAACCCACGGGCCACCACGGTGTCCTCGATCCTGCGCCATGTGCGGCGTGGGCGGATCAGGTCCGTCTACTCCCTTGGTCGAGGAGAGGCGGAGGTGATAGAGGCCCAGGTCATGGCAACCTCGCCCATCGCCGGCAAACGCATCCGCGATGTCAAATTCCCCTCCGGCGCGCTGGTCGGCGCCATCCGCAGCGGCGACAGGCTTGAGATGCCGCGCGGCGACACGATGATTGAGGTTGGCGCTCAGCTGGTGGTCTTTGCGGAACGCGGCGCGGTGAACGGGGTCGAACGCCTCTTCCGCGTCAGCATGGAGTTCTTCTGAGGCCCATGTTGCTCCGCCTGCCATTGCTGTCGCTGCTGCTGGTCATCCTGGCCTTATTGATGGTGATTCCGATGGTCTTGGGGGCCTATCAATCGGACTGGCGGTCCGGGCGCAGTTTTCTTTACTCCATCATCTTCGTGCTGACGATTGCGGGCATTCTGGGCCTGACCGCGACGCCACGGCCACAGGTTTCGGCACAACGCGAGCTGGCGCTTCTGGTGCTGAGCTGGCTGATCCTGCCGGTATTCGCCGCGATCCCGGTTACGATGATCACCCCGGCGATCGGGCCGGTCGGCGCCTGGTTCGAAATGGTGGCCTCGCTCAGCACCACTGGGGGGTCGATCTATGTGAACCTCGCCTCGGTGCCGGATGCTGTTCACCTCTGGCGTGGGCTGATGGGCTGGTATGGCGGGCTGATCACCCTGGTCGCCGCCTATGCCATTCTGGCGCCCAGACGGCTGGGCGGGTTCGAAGTCGGCGGAACGATTGCACGCGATGTGGGCGTGCGCAGCGAGCAGGTTGTTGCGCTCGGTGCGGCCACGCCGTCACTGTCACGCCGCCTGGTCAGGGCGATCCGCGTTGTCCTGCCGATTTATGCCGGACTGACCGCCGCGCTGGCATTGATCTTCCATTTGCTGGGGCAGGGGGGATTGCTCAGCACTGTCCACGCCATGTCAATCCTGGCGACTAGCGGCATCTCGCCGGTTGCGGGCGGTCTGGCCAGCACCGACAGCTTCGTCGCCGAAGCCTTTGCGGCGGTCTTCCTGGTGATTGCAGCGGTTAGGGTCTTCTATGGCAATGCAAGCGAGGGCGGACAAAGACGCGGCAAGTGGTTCGAAGATCCCGAACTGCGCCTGCTCCTGGGGTTGGTCGCGCTGGCGACGCTGATCCTGTTCGGGCGCCACTGGGTCGGCGCGTTGACCATCGATGTGGAGGAGCCGGTCACGGATGTCTTCGCCGCGCTTTGGGGCAACATCTTCACGGTCCTGTCATTCCTGACCACGACGGGGTTCGAGAGCGCCTCCTGGACCACTGCGCGCGACTGGAGCGGGTTGGCCAATCCCGGCCTGGTTCTGCTGGGGTTCTGCGCGGTCGGCGGCGGCGCGGCGACGACTGCCGGCGGGATCAAACTGATCCGTGCTTACGCCCTGATCCGCCACGGTTTTCGCGAGTTGGAGCGTATAGCGCAGCCAAACTCCATCATCGGCGTCGGCGCGAGCATGCGCGGGATCATGCGGCGCGGCGCGGTAATTGCGTGGACCTTTGTCATGCTGTTTTTCATGGCGCTGTTGCTGACGGTTCTTGGGCTGACAGCCACTGGCATGGGTTTCCAGAACGCGCTGCTGGCCGCCACGGCGGCCTTGTCCAATACCGGCCCGGTTCTGACAATCGTCTCCGAAGAGGCACTGCGTTTCGCAGACCTCACCGATCCTGCGCGCGTGGTTCTGGCGCTGGCAATGATTGCGGGTCGCATCGAGGTTTTGGCGCTGATCGCACTCGCAAATCTCGATACTTGGAGAAGAAACGAGAATGCGACCATAAAGCACTGGTAAGCCGCCCAATTTTGCGCACAATTACCACCTAGGTTGTATCAAACTGGTGCATACCGCCTAAACGGCTGCAATAAAGGAAAAAATGATGGCCGAGCCGAAACAGAACCTTCAAGACAGCTTCCTCAATCACGTCCGCAAGCAGAAAGTCCCGGTCACGGTGTTTCTGGTGAACGGTGTGAAACTGCAGGGTGTGATAACCTGGTTCGATAACTTCTGTGTGCTGTTGCGCCGCGATGGCCAGTCGCAGCTCGTCTACAAGCATGCAATCTCGACGATCATGCCCGCACAGCCATTCAGTCTTTACGAGGGCGACTCCGAGTGATCCTGTCGGCGCGCTGGTGGGCGATTTGACCCGGGCGCTGATCCTGGATCCTTTGGTGAAGTCCGGCCAGGCCCCAAGCATCGAGCCGGAGGAGCGGTTGCAAGAGGCGATGGGCCTCGCGGCCGCCATCGATCTCAGTCTGGCGGACGGCCATTCCATAAGTCTCGCCAAGCGTCATCCCGCGACCTATCTGGGTCCCGGCAAAGTGGCCGAGATCGGCGACGAAATCGCCGCACGAGAGATCGACGTGGTCATCGTGAACACCAGTCTGAGCCCGGTGCAACAGCGCAATCTCGAGCGTGACTGGCAGGTCAAGGTGCTGGATCGCACCGGCTTGATTCTGGAGATTTTCGGCGCCCGTGCTCAGACCCGCGAAGGCGTGATGCAGGTCGACCTCGCGCACCTCAATTATCAGAAAAGCCGACTGGTGCGCAGCTGGACCCACCTGGAGCGTCAACGGGGCGGGGCAGGGTTTATGGGCGGCCCAGGTGAGACGCAGATCGAATCCGACCGGCGCATCCTTAACGACAAGATCAGCCGTCTGCGCCGTCAGCTCGACAAGGTTGTACGCACCCGCAATCTGCACCGCGATGCCCGCAAACGCGCCCCGTATCCGATCGCCGCATTGGTTGGGTATACGAATGCGGGGAAATCCACGCTGTTCAACCGGCTCACCGAAGCAGATGTGATGGCGGAAGACATGCTGTTCGCCACACTCGACCCGGCGATGCGCCGCGTCGCACTGCCATCCTCACGCATGGCGATCCTGTCCGACACCGTGGGCTTCATCTCGGACCTGCCGACCGAACTGATCGCTGCGTTTCGCGCCACGCTGGAGGAAGTGGTCGAGGCGAATCTGATTCTGCACATCCGCGACATCGCCAGTCCAACAAGCGATGCACAGGCCGAGGATGTCACTCAGGTGCTGGCATCGCTGGGTATTGAGGACGATGCACGTGTACTGGAGGTTCACAACAAGATCGATCTTCTGGACAGCGATACCCGCCAGGCTCAGAACAACGCGCGTCAGCGCCGCGAGAACGTGTTCGCTATCTCAGCCATGACGGGAGAAGGATGCGATGCGTTGGTGGCTGAAATCGAGCGTAGGCTTTATCCGGAGCGTCAGAGGTTGGAGTTCAAGCTCGATCATGATCAGGGTGCGGCGGTTTCCTGGATCTATGCCCATGGGACCATCCTTGATCGTCAGGATACGGAAACCCATGTGCAGATAACCGCCGAGATGACCGAGAAAGAGTTAGCACAGTTGCAAAAGGACTTTGGCATTCGTGGCGCAACGCTCAGGCATAACGCGTTATCACGCGATAATTTGACATAATATATATTCCAAGATTATCAGATGCCGGATAGTACAGAGACCCTCCTAGATATCGCCAGGCGGAAATCCGTGGTCAAACGCTCTGCCAAGGTGGCCGTGATTGTCGGGACGCTTCTGCTGATCATCAATCAGGGAGACCGGATCGTTGCCGGAATGGCGCCGGACTGGATCAAGATGATCCTGACCTATTGCGTGCCCTACTGCGTTTCCACCTATGCGTCGGTCTGTGCTGTGCGCGAACGGATGGATCAGGACAAATCCGGATGAAAGAAGCCGCCCGGCTCGAGGGAGCGAGCGGGCGGCAGGTGGCGTTCCTTTAGGGCTCAACCGACATGCAGGCACGTGGATCAGACACTGCCTGCCGATTGCGTTACGGGGATGACGTCACGCGCGCCCCAGGACCGCAGGCGAAACAATCAGAGAAATGCAGGCACGGTGAAACCTGCGAAGATCATCAGACACATAGCACCGAGACCCAGCGTATCCGACAGCGCCTCTGCCGGGGCAGTCTTGATGAATGCGCGGGCTTTGCGAATCGTGATCATGGGTCACCTCCAGTTCTGTACCTGTTCGATGACATATGTTCTACACATGTTCTCGTCCAAAACAAGAACATTTTTAGAACTTTAATCAAACACAGTGCATTAACCGATTTTCAGCAACTGGATCGAGGCATCCCTATCCATCAAATATAGTAGCGTTTTTAGAGCTTTACCTCGCTCGCCCCGCAGCGTCGGATCGCTGTGCATCACCAGGCGCGCATCATCGCGCGCTGCCTCCATCAATCCCGTGTCGCGTTCGAGATCGGCGATTTTGAAGCGTGGCAGGCCAGATTGCGCGGTTCCGAGAACATCGCCAGCGCCGCGCAGGCGCAAATCTTCCTCGGCGATGCGAAACCCGTCCTCGGTCTCTCGCATCATCTCCAACCGCGCACGGGCCGTGGCGCCCAGGGGCGGCGAAAACATCAGAAGGCAGGAGGAGCGCCCTGCCCCGCGCCCGACCCGGCCGCGCAATTGATGCAATTGCGCCAGGCCGAACATCTCCGCCTGTTCGATAACCATGATGGTGGCTTCCGGCACATCCACGCCGACTTCGATCACGGTGGTCGCGACAAGGATCTGTGCCTCGCCGGATTGGAAGCGCGCCATGGCTGCGTCTTTCTCGTCAGGCGGCATCTGGCCGTGGACGAGGGCGGCGGCCGCGCCAAATCGCGTTTGCAGGTCGCGGAACCGATCCTCTGCCGCGATCATGGCGGAGCGGTCGCTTTCCTCAACCAATGGGCAGACCCAATAGGCCCGGTCGCCCCGGGCAATCGCCTGCCCCAGTCGCTCTACCACGTCCAGGTAGCGCTCGGTCGAGATCAGCCGCGTCTCGATCGGCTGGCGCCCCGGCGGCTTCTCATCCAGGACCGAGATGTCCAGGTCGCCATATCCCGCCAGCGCCAGCGTGCGCGGGATCGGTGTGGCAGTCATGACCAGAACATCGCAGCCCGCAGGCGCCTTGGCGGTCAGTTCCATCCGCTGGCGCACGCCAAAGCGGTGCTGTTCATCGATCACCGCCAGACGCAGATCATGGAATGCGACGCTGGATTGAAACAGCGCGTGGGTTCCGATGACGATGCCCGTACCCCCCTCCGCAATCGCTGCCAGTTTCTCGCGCCGCGCCGCGCCTTTGTCCCGGCCGGTTAACAGTGTGATCGCGACCCCGGCGGCTTCGGCCAAGGGCTCCAACCCTTTGGCATGTTGCCGCGCGAGTATCTCGGTCGGGGCCATCAGGGCGCCCTGCCCGCCCGCCTCCACCGCGATCAGCAGCGCCATCAGCGCGACCCAGGTCTTGCCGGAGCCGACATCGCCTTGCAGCAGCCGCAACATACGCAACGCGCTTCGCATATCCGCTTCGATCTGCTCCAACGCCTTGGCCTGCGCACCGGTCGGTGGGAATCCAAAGGCGGTGGCGGCGCGTTTGCGCAACTCGCCATCCCCGGCATTGCCCTGCCCCTTGCCCCGCTGCATCGAGGCCCGCGCCAGCATCAGGGCGAGTTGATGCGAGAGAAGTTCGTCATAGGCCAACCGTGCCCGCGCCGGCGCACCGGGAGCGAGGGTCTGCGCCCCTTGCGGCTCGTGGATCTGCCGCAGCGCATCTGTCCATGACGGCCAGGCCTTCTGCTCCAACATATCTTTGCGCAACCATTCGGGCATATCGGGGGCCTTCCCGAGCGCCCCGGTCACCGCCTTGCGCAACTGACGCTGCGCCAAACCCTGGGTCAGGGGATAGACCGGTTCGAAGGGGGCCATGGTTTTGGCGTCGGCTTCGGTCAGCACCAGTTCGGGATGGGTCATCTGCAAACGCCCGTCGAAGAACTCGACCTTGCCCGAAATCACACGCCGTTCGCCCTGCGGCAGCAGTCTCTCGATCCAATCCGCTTTGGCGCGGAAATACACCACTTCGAACAGCAGACCGCCGCCTTCGACAACGACGCGATAGGGCTGGGTTTCGCTGCGTCCGCGTCGGTGCTGGCCGATGATGACGGCAACGGTGACGACCTCGCCAGGGTCGATACCCACCAAGCTGTCGCGCTGGCGCCGGTCGATCAGGCCATGGGGAATATGGAACAGGAGGTCGACGACCTTGCCGATCCCCAGCCGCTCCAGCGCTTGTGCGCTTTTCGGACCGATCCCCGGCAGGGTGATCGCATTGGCAAACAGCGGGAACAGGATTTCAGGGCGGGCCATGCGGGCAGATTGACGCGGGATGGCGCCCCAATCAAGCTGAGTTCAAGCGGCATTCAACTGCCGATCAGCGTCAGCCATTCCGCCTCGGTGAGCGTTTCGATCCCTAATTCGGTGGCCTTCTTCAGTTTCGAACCCGCGCCCGGTCCCGCTACCAGAATATCCGTCTTGGCGGAGACGGAGCCGGAGACCTTGGCCCCCAAAGCCTCCGCACGGGCCTTGGCCTCTGCCCGGCTCATCTGTTCCAGCGTGCCGGTGAATACCACGGTCTTTCCGGCTACCTTACTGCCCGCGGTATCCGGCGGCGCCATGTCTTGTGGGTTCAGATGAGCGACCAGCCGATCAATGGCGGCGCGATTGTCCTCGGCGGCGAAAAAGGCAATCGCAGCATCGGCCATGACCGCGCCCACACCATCGACATCCAGCAAAGCCTGGCGGGCGGTTTCGTCTTCGCCTGCGTCGAGCAGGGCTTTCTCGAACACATCCCAGGCGCCGTACACTCGGGCCAACAGCCGCGCCGTCGTCTCGCCCACATGGCGGATCCCGAGGGCGAATATCAGACGATCGAGATCGACTTCACGGCGGTCGTCAATCGCTTTGAACAGGTTCTCGGCGGATTTCGTGCCCCAGCCCTCCAGCTTGGAAAGCCTCGCGATTTCTTGGCCTTGATCGCCAAAGCGCTGCTTCAGCGTAAAGATGTCCGCGGGCTCGTGGATCCAGCCGAGTTCCCAGAACGCCTCCACCTGTTTCGAGCCCAACCCCTCGATGTCGAACGCGTGGCGCGAAACGAAATGCTTGAGCTGCTCGACCGCCTGTGCGGGGCATGTCAGCCCTGCGGAACATCGGCGCACCGCCTCGCCTGGCTCCCGCGGGGCGGGCGAACCGCAGGCGGGGCAAGTTTCAGGAAACACAAACGCCGCCGCGTCATCCGGGCGGCGCGAAAGATCCACATCCATCACTTTCGGGATCACATCCCCCGCGCGATAGACGGTCACCGTGTCACCGACGCGCAGGTCCCTGCCCTCGCGGATCGGCTCACCCCTGGCACCGCGCCCGGCGATGTAGTCTTCGTTGTGCAAGGTTGCGTTCGAGACGACGACCCCGCCAACCGTGACGGGACGCAGGCGGGCAACCGGCGACAGCGCGCCGGTGCGACCGACCTGAATGTCGATCCCCTCCAACATCGTCGTCGCCAGTTCTGCCGGGAATTTATGGGCAACCGCCCAGCGCGGGGTTGTGGAGCGATAACCGAGGCGATCCTGCCAATCCAGCCGGTCGACCTTGTAGACCACACCATCTATGTCATAGCCCAGATTAGGTCGCTCCGCCGCGATATGCGCGTAGTGGGCCAGCACGTCCTCCACCGTTTCACAGCGGCGGGTCAGTGGGTTGGTCGGCAGGCCCCAGGCAGCGAATGCGTCCAGAACCCCGGACTGTGTATCGGCGGGCAGCGAGGATACCTCGCCCCAGGCATAGGCGAAGAACCGCAAAGGCCGGTTGGCGGTGATTTTCGCATCCAGTTGGCGCAGGCTGCCGGCGGCCGCGTTGCGGGGATTGGCGAAGGTCTTTGCGCCTGTCGCTTCCTGCGCTTCGTTCAAAGCCTGAAAATCGGCGTGGCTCATGTAGACTTCGCCCCGGATCTCGAAGACTTCCGGAACCTCGCCAGTAAGTGCATTTGGAATATCTGATATAGTACGGGCGTTTGCGGTGACGTTCTCACCTGTTGTTCCATCCCCCCGCGTCGCAGCCTCGACCAGGCGCCCGCCCTCGTAGCGCAGGTTGAGCGAGAGCCCATCGATCTTGGGTTCGGCGGTCAAGGGAATCGGTTCGTCGCCCAGCGACAGGAACCTGCGGATGCGGTCGACAAACTCCGAGACGTCCGCATCGGTGAAGGCGTTGCCGAGCGATAGCATCGCGACCCGATGGCGGACTTTGCCAAAACCCTCGGCAGGGGCCGCGCCTACTTGTGTGGTAGGGCTGTCGGGGCTGCGTAAATTGGGGAAGGCGGCTTCCAGGGCGATCAGGCGGCGCTTTAGCGCGTCATAGTCGCCGTCCGGCACTTCCGGCTCATCCTGTCGAAAATAGGCCTCGTTTAGCGCGATGATCCGCGCGCTCAGCGTTGCGATTTCCGCTTCCGCCTCGGCGGCGTCCAGCCCATCGATTTCTGCATCTTCCGTCATAGGCGGGAGTGTGACTTTTCACCCCCGCCGGTCAAGAGGTGTGGACGCTATTCCGACCGCTGCCACTTGCTGCGCGAGTGATTGTCGAAGATCGAGTCGGGCCGGACCTTGCCGATAACCGGCTGGACCGCGTTGCCGGTGTCTTCGCCGCTCAGCAGATCGACGAAAGCCGAGAGCGGGTTCTGAAAACCCCCGTTTGCGCGCGAACGGGCCCATTCGGCTTTCAGCTTCAACCGCTGCTGCGTAACGGCGTTGTCGCTGCGTCCGCCGCGCTTGGCATCCGCGTAATCGACCGGGACCGATGTGAGCGCGACGGCCATCATCAAAGTAGCAAGTATGGTTTTCATTTTGACCTCCATTGGCCGCGCCCTGCGGCCGTCTGGTGATTACTTGGGGGTGCCGATGCGCCGACGCCAATCGCAGCGCATCACCCTTTGGTGAGGATCAGAGAGCTTCGTCCTCTTCCGCCTCGGCCCGGCTCTTGCCCGTCACATCCTGCGCCAATGCTTCTGCCATGAAAGGATCGAGTTTGCCGTCGAGGACGCCCTGAGTGTCCGATGTTTCCAGCTTTGTCCGCAGATCTTTCACCTGCTGATAAGGTTGCAGCACATAGTTGCGGATCTGATGACCCCAGCCGATATCGGATTTCGCATCGTGGGCGTCCTGGATCGCCTGGGTTTTGCGCTTCATCTCGAGATCGTATAGCCGCGCGCGCAGGGCGTTCATCGCAATCTCGCGGTTCTGGTGCTGGGATTTTTCCGAGGAGGTAACGACGATGCCCGTCGGCTCGTGGGTGATCCGCACTGCCGAGTCGGTTGTGTTCACGTGCTGACCGCCCGCGCCAGAGGAACGGTAGGTGTCGATCCGGATGTCGGAAGGGTTGATATCGATCTCGATCGTATCGTCGATCACCGGATAGACCCAGACCGAGCTGAACGAGGTATGCCGCCTGGCCGCGCTGTCATAGGGAGAGATCCGCACCAGCCGATGTACGCCGCTTTCGGTCTTCAGCCAGCCATAAGCGCTGTCGCCCTTGATCTGATAGGTGGCGGACTTGATCCCGGCTTCCTCGCCAGCCGTTTCGGATTGCAACTCCACCTTATAGCCCCGGCTTTCAGCCCAGCGAATATACATCCGTGCAAGCATCGAGGCCCAGTCGCAGCTTTCCGTGCCCCCTGCCCCGGAATGCACCTCCAGAAACGCGTCGTTGCCGTCCGCCTCGCCTGACAGCAGCGCTTCGATCTCCTTGGCGGCGGCCTGCTCGCGGATATCGGCGAGGGCCGCTTCCGCTTCATCAACGACCTCGGTGTCGTCCTCCATCTCGCCCAGTTCGATCAAATCGCAATTGTCGCGCAGCGCCTGTTCCAGCGCCTTGTAGCCATCGACCCCGTCGGCCAGGCGCTGGCGCTCGCGCATCACCTTTTGCGCCTTGGCCGGGTCGTTCCAAAGATCCGGGTCCTCGGCACGGGCGTTCATTTCCTCCAACCGATGCTCCGCCGTCTCCCAGCCAAGACGCTGGCGCAGGAGTTCGAGCGATTTCTCGATATCCGCGACGATGGACTGAGTTTCGGCCTTCATGGGTCAGATCCTTGTTCGATGGGTGCCGAGGGATAGCGGGAAGCGCGAGGCGGGTAAAGATCCGGCGGGTCAGGGCGCGGTCAGGCCCAGCATGGAGGGCGCGTCGCGCATGTCGCTGAAAACCTCCGCCCCAGCATCTCGCAGGCGTGCTGGATCGGTGAAGGGATCACCGCAATAGCCCAGAACCCGCATACCTGCCGCGACCCCGGCCAGGACGCCGGTGCGCGAATCCTCGATCACCACGCAGTTTACGGGGGGATGTCCCATCCGCTCTGCCGCATGCAGGAATAGATCTGGAGCCGGTTTGCCGCGTGCAACACTTGTTGCCGAGAAAAGCACATCGCCAAGCAGCGGCAGCAAGCGGGTCTGTCCAAGTGTAATGTGCATCTTGCCGATGGTGCCGGAGGAGGCGACGCAAACTGGTATATCCAGGCGGATCAGACGCTCGACCAGATCCGTCACCCCCGGTACGGCCTCGATGCCGCTGGCAAGGCAGCAATTGATCTCCTGCTGCATAATGTCGTGATCGATCTCGCGGCCCAGCGAGACCGATACCTCGCGGCAAAGGTCCTCGGTCGATTTGCCCTGGAAGCGTTCGCGGCAGGCCGTTCCGGTCATGGGCAGGCCTGCGCGGATCAGTATGCCTGCGATCAGGTCATTCACCCGCGCTTCGGTGTCGACCAGAACACCGTCGCAATCGAAGATCACCAGATTGGGTAGAGGCACGCTCAGTAAAGCCCGCCGGTTCCGAGGCCGATATCAGGCGCCGGCGTCGGGGTCGGTGTGCTGCTGCCCGCACTTTCGGACGACCCGTCCCCGCTGGTTACCTGTGCGGTTGGGCTGGAGTAATCCTCCTCATCCGCAAAAGGCAGATCGTCGATGGCATAGCCGCCGAACAGATCCGTATCCGCATCCAGAGAGAACGAGGCGTAGAGCGGCGGCTCGGTGCCTGCCGCGAAATACTCGACCAGTACATGATCGCCCTCGGCATCGTCGGGCAGGCGTTCGCCGGTGTCCCGGTCAATCTTGACCAGGACCAGACCCATATCGGTGGCGCCCTTGAACTTGCCCGGGGATCGGGTCTCCATCGCCGCCTTCATGAAGGAACGGAAGACAGGACCACAGAGCGTCCCGCCATAAGCGCCCTTGCCCATCGGACGCGGACGATCGAAACCGATATAACAGCCCGCCACCAAGTTGGGCGAGAAGCCGATAAACCACGCATCGCGGCTATCATTTGTCGTGCCAGTCTTGCCTGCAACCGGGAAGCCCAACCCGCCGACGGTTTTCGAAGCAGTTCCCCGGCTGACAACACCCTCCATCATAGAAATGAGCTGATTGGCCGTCACCGGGCTCATGATCTGGCTGCGGGTGTCGAACAGAGTCGGTACCGGCGCGTTGCCCAGAAGATCGGACTGACAGCCATCGCATTCGCGGGGGTCGTGGCGGAACATCGTGTTGCCATGCCGGTCCTGGATGCGGTCGACCAAGGTCGGTACTACCCGTTTGCCACCATTGGCAAACATGCCATAGGCCGCGACCATGTTATAAAGCGTCGTCTCCCCTGCCCCCAGCGCATAGCTGAGATGGTGAGGCATGTCGCGGTAAACACCAAAACGCTCCGCATACTCGGCGACACGCTGCATACCCACCTGCTGGGCGATGCGCACGGTCATCAGGTTGCGCGAGCGTTCCAGCCCGACCCGCAGCGGCGTCGGGCCATAGAATTTGCCGGAGGAGTTCTTGGGCCGCCACGCCACCCCGCCGGAGCGCACCACGATAGGCGCATCCAGGACCACCGTCGCGGGCGAATATCCAGCGTCCAAGGCGGCAGCATAAACGAACGGCTTGAAGGAGGAACCGGGTTGGCGCAGGGCCTGGGTAGCTCGGTTAAAGACGCTCTGTTCGTAGGAGAATCCGCCCTGTAGAGCCAGCACCCGGCCGGTATGCGGGTCCATCGCCATGAAGGCGCCCTGCACTTCCGGGATCTGGCGCAGCGTCCAGCGATCCTCGATCTTGGAAACCAGAATGACATCGCCGATCTCCCACAGATCCGCGGCCTCACGCACCCGGACGCGCCGATTGTTATCGCCGCGCGTCGCGCGCACCCATTTTTCGGCATTCAAGTTCAAAGTCACGGGCTCGGCGTCGACATCCTGCTCTACCCCAATGCGCGCCGTCCTGCCGTCTAGGCCGAGGATAACGGCCAGCGACCAACCCTCGATGTCGCGCGGTGCGTCGAGGCCCGCGAGTTGCAAGCGCCAGGTCTCGGCATCCAGATCCTCGATACGTGCTGTTGGTCCGTTGTAAATACCTTGCCGGCGGTCGTATTTCTCCAATCCACGGCGCAGCGCTGCTGCGGCCTCGCGCTGCAGATCCTCGTCCAACGTCGCGCGAACCGTCAGCCCACCTTCGTAAAGTTCGTTGCGGCCAACTTCGTTGATCAACTGGCGGCGCACCTGTGAGGTGAAATAGCTTGGGTCAGCGTCGGCCAGAACCTGCGGCCCTGCCCGGCCCACCAGGGTCTCGAGCGGGGCCTCCTTGGCGCGTTCCGCCACATCGCGAGGCACGTGGCCGTTTTGCGCCATCTCCTCCAGCACGTAGTTTCGACGGATCACAGCGCGCTCGCGCTGGCGGATCGGGTGATAGGTGGAAGGCGCCTTGGGCAGTGCGGCGAGGTAGGCCGCCTCCGCCGGGGTCAGTTCCTCCATCGTCTTGCCGAAATAATTCTGGGCCGCCGCCATCACGCCGTAGGAGCGCGCGCCAAGGAAGATTTCGTTCAGGTAAAGTTCGAGGATGTGGTCCTTCGACAGCGCCCCGTCCAGGCGCACCGCCAGGATCGCCTCTTTGATTTTGCGCTCGAAACTGCGGGCATTGCCGACCAGGAAGTTTTTCATCACCTGCTGCGAGATGGTGGAAGCCCCGGAAAGCCGCGCATCCTGGCCCTTGGCCTTGGCCTGCATATACCGCACGAAGGCCTTGGCGATCCCCACCGCATCGACCCCCGGATGTTCGTAAAAATTCTTGTCCTCCGCCGAGATAAAGGCATTCTTCACTAGGTCCGGCACCTCGTCTATCGGGGCGAAGATCCGCTTCTCGCGCGCAAACTGCGCGATGACTTTCCCCTCGCCGGAATAGACCCGGCTGAGCATTTTGGGCTGGTAGTCCACCAGATCGTCATGGCTGGGCAAATCCTGGCCATAGAGATGGACAAGCGCACCGATGCCGCCCACCACGCAGATGGCAGCAATGCTGAAGAAACTGAAGAGGCCCGCGACCAGCCTGGTCATGTTGCTGCTCCGCTCCGAAATCTGCCTGTCGGCCAGCGCATCCTCGCGATGCGACAGCCCAGATTTTATTCCCCCATCCGCGATGCAGGCAAGCCGACAGATGAAACACATCCCCACCGCGCGGCTGACCCGGGTGCAGATTTAACGCCTTTGCGCGCAGAATGCCAGAGCCGCGGGGCTGCAGGTCAGGGTGTACGCTGGGCGGTAAATGCCGGGTCGGCAATTGCGCGCCAGCGGTGAAGACCAACCACCAGCGCCTCCGCCACCCGCTCGGCATAATCGGTGCTGGTGAAGCGTTTACGGTCGTTCTCACTCGACAAAAAACCCAACTCGATCAGGATCGAGGGCAGATCCGGTGATTTCAGCACGAAGAACCCGGCCTGACGTATCGGTCGTGTCCGGATCAGATCCACATTGCCTCTCATGGCCGAGAGGACCGAGCGCGCCAGCTTATCCGATTCCCTGCCCGTCCCGCGCCGCGCAAGATCGATCAGCAAACGGGTGACATCGTCAGCATCACCCTCCAGATCCGCGCCTGCAAGGACGTCCGACCGGTTCTCACGCTCGGCAAATGCACGCGCCGCCTGATCCGAGCTTTCTTCAGAAAGCGTATAGATCGACATCCCGTCTGCCTCTCCCTCGGTGATCGCATCCGCGTGCAGCGACAGGAAGATGTGCGCCCGCGCCTCACGCGCGATGCGCAGCCGGGCGCGCAGCGGCAGGAACCTGTCGTCCGAGCGGGTGAGCACAGGGGTGAAGCCAGGTTCGCGACTGATGCGCTCGGCCAGCGACAGGGCGACCTCGAGAACGACGTCCTTCTCCAACAGATCACCTGCGATGGCGCCGGGGTCGATGCCGCCGTGGCCGGGATCGATTACCACAATCAGGTCACTAGACGCCTGGTCAGGCATGACAGGGACCGCCTCCTCCCCCTGCCAGCGCGCATCTTCGGGCCAGCCCGCGCGCGACGCAAAAGTTTCGGGATCGGTAGGGGTGAGATCGAGCACAAGTTCGATTTCCTCGTCAGCGCCGCGAATGAATATTCGCTCGACTTCAACCGGTTGCGCCAGATCCATCACAACCCGCATACGCCCGGGGCGGAACAGTCCATAGCGCAGATCCGCGATCAGATCGATGTCTTCCAGCGGTGTGAGATCCGCCTGCCATTCCAGACTTTCGAAATCCAGAACCAGCCTGTTGGGCTCCTCCAGCGTGAAGAGATCATAGACCGGCTCGCCCCGCATCTTCAGCGCCAGTCTTAACCGGTCGCCATCGGTGCCGTAGTCGATCTCTGTTACAATAGGCGCGGTCTCGTCGGCATCTGTATCAGCCGTGTTTTCCTGCGCATCAGCTTCGATGACGGGCCATAGCAGCAACACTGCTAATATCACCACGAATTGCTTCATCGCGCCTGCCCACCTGCCTTGCCGTCTGATCATCTTCTGCCGGAATTATCATAATCGAAGGGTCGGTAAGAATGGAATTGTATCGATGACGTTCTGGGCGTATACGGCAATCAGGACGTGCTTGATGTTCGCGCATCGATTGTTCCGCGATATGGAGCGTTTGTCGAATAGGCGAGAACAGGCGACACCCTGGCAGACCGGTGGATCCTGGTGCGGACGCATCCGATCCCCATCAGCTCAGCAAAGCCCCGGCACGGACCGTTGCGCGAGAGCGCCGAGAGTTCACCTGTGCCTGATGTTCAGGCATCCGTAGAGAAAAGTCGCGATGACCCCGCTGACACATCTAAGCCCAAGCCAGAGAGTGCGTCCCGAGGGATGCAGGCCAGGCGGATGTCAGGCGGTCACGCTTGAAAACAATGAAAGAACGCGAGGGTTTATACCACCTGGCTCGTCCGGGGGTGTCGATCCGTGCTCAAGGAACATATGGCCAAGAAAATGCTTATCGATGCCACCCACCCGGAGGAAACCCGGGTTGTGGTGGTCGATGGAAACAAAGTCGACGATTTCGATTTCGAATCCATCAACAAACGCCAACTCGCCGGGAACATCTATCTCGCCAAGGTAACGCGGGTCGAACCGTCTCTGCAGGCTGCCTTTGTCGACTATGGCGGCAATCGGCATGGGTTTCTGGCGTTTTCGGAAATCCATCCTGATTACTACCAGATCCCCGTTGCGGATCGCGAGGCGTTGCTGGCGGAGGAGGCCGAAGCCGCCCGCGCAGAGTCCGACGACGAGAGCCGCGAGGATGCCGAACAGAAACCGCGCAAACCCCGCCGCTCGCGCGGGTCGCGCAAGAGCAAGGCTGCGGCAGCCGAAGCAGGGGCTGAAATCGCCGGGCTGGAAGTGATCTCTGTCGAGGGTGAAGGGGCCGAAGGAGGCGCTGAAGAAGCGCCTGCCCTGGACGCGACAGGACCGGATAGCCTGGCAGTCGTTGCGCCTGATGAAGCAATCGCAGCGGACGAAACTCCCGCAGCTGAGCCGGAAACGGATGTCGCCGCTGCGACCGAAGAAGCCGCACAGGAAGCTCCGGAGCAGGATGTCGATGACGCGAAGCCCGAAGCGGAGCCTGAAACTGCATCGGCAGAAGACACGCCGGAACCACCGAAAACCATGGCCGAAGACACCGGGCTGGACGATGAAAGCGTCTCGGAGGAGATCAAACCCGCGACGGAGGAGGCGGAAGCACCCGCGCCCAAGAAGCCTCGCCGTCGTCGCAAGAAGGTCGAGCCTGAGGCGGAAGCCCCTGAAGAGGCTAAAGAAACTACACCCGCAGAAGAAGAATCTGAGGTTCCGGCCGAAGCCTCGGAGGAGACCCCTGACGAAGAAGGCGAGGCTGAAAAGCCTGCCCGCAAGCGGCGCACCCGCTCGCGTCGCCGCAAGGATGCGGATGACGGCGACACCGCGCCCGAAGGCGAGGCCGAGAAGAAGGACGAGGTCGAGTCCGTCGGCGCCGAGGATCTGCAAGAGGAAGTCGCCCGCGCCCGCTCGCAGCGCCGCCGCCGCTACAAAATCCAGGATGTGGTAAAAGTCCGCCAGATCATGCTGGTCCAGGTGGTGAAGGAGGAACGCGGCAACAAAGGCGCGGCGCTGACCACCTATCTCAGCCTCGCGGGTCGGTATTGCGTTCTGATGCCGAACACGGCACGTGGTGGTGGAATCAGTCGTAAGATCACCCATGTAGGCGATCGCAAGCGCCTGCGCGAGATTGTCGACGAGCTGGAAGTGCCCAAGGGCATGGGTCTGATCGTGCGCACCGCCGGTGCCGAACGCACCCGGGCCGAGATAAAGCGCGACTATGAATTCCTGAGCCGCCAGTGGGAAAGCGTGCGCGACCTGACGCTAAAATCCATCGCGCCTACGCTGATCTATGAGGAAGGCAGCCTCATCAAGCGCTCGATTCGCGATCTCTATTCGAAAGAGATCGATACGATCCATGTCGAGGGCGATGCCGGCTATCGCGAGGCCAAGGACTACATGAAGATGCTGATGCCTTCGCATGCCAAGAACGTCCAGCAATACTCTGATTCAACGCCACTTTACGCGCGGTATCAGGTAGAAACCTACCTGAACGGAATGTTCTCGCCGACCGTGCAGTTGAAATCCGGCGGCTATATCGTGATCGATGTGACCGAGGCGCTTGTGGCGGTCGATGTGAACTCCGGCCGGGCAACCAAACAGGGCTCGATCGAGGAAACCGCGCTGCACACCAATCTAGAGGCCGCCGACGAAGTGGCAATGCCATTTCAGGCAACATCGGCATTGGTACTGGGGGGGTGACTGAAGCCTTCAAAAATCGGGTGGTAATGCCTGTGGCGATGACCGGCCCTCAGACGCACCACGTACTGGG